>CAMUZU010000006.1 GCA_947165295.1 uncultured Selenomonadales bacterium
TTCCACTTCAACTGCGCGGGATAACTCATGTGTTGCAGTTGACAGCCGCCGCAACTTTCGTACAGCGGGCAAACGGGTTTAACGCGTTCGGGCGACGGCTTGACGACTTCAATCAACTTGCCGACCGCGTAATTTTTTTTGACGGTCACGAGTTCAACGGCAACTTCTTCGCCGGGCAGCGCGCCTTCGACAAAAACGGCGAGTCCGTCGAGTTTGCCGACGCCTTCGCCGCTTGAACCTAGACCGTGAATCTTAATCGACTGTCGCATTTCGCATCGTCCTCAAATCTTCGGCAAGCTGAGCTTTAAGTTCGTCCGCCGAAGAAAATTTTTTCTCGTCGCGCAGTTTGCTGACGAAGGCAACGAAAATTTCTTCGCCGTAGATGTCCGCGTCAAATTCGTCGATAAAAACTTCCAGCCGCCGCTTGACCGCCTTGAACGTGGGATTGTCTCCGACGTTGGCAATGCCGTTGAAGTTTTCGCCGCGAACGTTCACGTGCACGACGTAAGCACCGTTGGGCAACATTGCGCGTCCGTCGGGAATTTCCAAATTCGCCGTCGGGAAGCCGAGCTTGCGGCCGCGTCTGTCGCCGTTGACGACCGTGCCCGAAAACGTGAAGTTCCTGCCCAAAAGTTCGTTGGCACCGCTCAAGTCGCCCGAAGCAATCAACGCACGAATCCGCGTCGAGCTGACGATTTTTCTGTCGACGGTCAACGCCTGACAAACTTGCGCCTTAAAGCCGTAAGCGTCGCCTTCGCGAAGGAGCACGCGCCCGTTGCCGCGCCCGAATCGCCCGAAAGTGTAATTGGGTCCCGTGACGACGAAGACCGGCGCAATTTTTTCGCGCAGAAGTTCAAGAAACTCTTCGGGTGACTTGCGGCTGAACTCTTTCGTGAACGGAATTTCAATCAGCACGTCCACGCCGAGCGATTTAAAAATTTCGCGGCGAAGTGAACGACTTCCAATCATCAGCGGCGCGGCGTCGGGATTTAAGACGTTGAGCGGGTGATTCGCGAACGTGAAGACAACCGCCGTGCCCGCGATTTCGTGCGCCTTGTCGACCGCGTGACGGATAACTCGTGCGTGCCCAAGGTGAACGCCGTCGAACATGCCCAACGCGACGACGGGGCGCGGATATTGTTGCGTCAAGGCGGAAATTTTTTTTACGATGTCCAAAGCAAAGACCTCCGAACTGTCAATTCGTGTTGTCCGTCGAAGTGTCGTTCGTCGAAGCGTCGTCCGTCACAACTTCGTTGGTGAACGGCTCGCGCACAAACGTCTTTCGCACGACTTCGGCCGAAACGTTGACTTCGCGATCTTTGACGCTGATACCGTCGGGCACGTCAAGGCGAATCTTGTTGCGGAAGGCGCGCTGACCGGTCTGAACGGTTATCGGCTCCGTTTTAAGCGTGACGATTGACGCGATTAAACTTTCGGCACCGGTGATTTCAACCTGCGCGGGTTCGACGGTGACTTTGGTGACTTCCCAACCTTCGGCGGCGGTGAGTTCGGCGACGACGGGGACAATCTTTTTCGCAACGCCGCTTTCAAGTTCGACGCTGACCGTCACAACCGAAGGCACCACGCGCACGCCGACGACTAAATTGTCGTTTGCGTCGACGGCCTTCATGGGAATTTGCGACTCGAAACTCTCCGTGTTGCCCGCGAAAGTCAACGTGCCGTAAATGCGCGTCACGCGATTGACCAGCGACTTGGCACCCATGACGGTGACGATGTCCATTGACTTTGTCAACGACTTAATCGCGGTCTCCGACGAAACGTTTCCTTTCGTGACGAGATCGAAGGGCATTTGACGTTCGGAAAGCGAATCAATCATCACGTGCACGGCGGGCGGGTCACTGTTTACAAGTTCAAAACCTTGCGGCATGACAATTTGCGGCGACAATTCGTAAGAGCCTTCGCCCAAACCTTCGAGGTTTGCATAAATGCGGAAAGCGTTGGCGTCGTACTTGACGAAATATGAGCGCGGAGCCAAAGTGTTGAGCGTAACGGTTTTCTCTTGACAGGTGACCAGATATTCATATGACGCGTTCGAGGTCGTCACCGGAACTTCGTAGCTGCCTTCAATCGTCGGGTCTTGCGCTTCCATGACGAAGAACCAGCACATGAACGCCGCAATCAACGAAATGCTCTTCGGCAAAAAGTTATGCGCGAACAAACCCGCCACAAGTTTAATCGGCGTGAGGATTTTTTTCGGGACGTTGCGCTCGAAAAAATTTTTCACGCGGTCAATCATTTGCCGCCACCCCACTTCGACCAAAGTTTTTTGAACGAGTAATTGTCCGAGCCGACGAATGCGGGACGAATCTTCGCCGCCAAAGTTGAGCCGTCAAGGTGACGAACCATGCGGCCGTTTTCCGCGACGGAGATTGTGCCGGTCTCTTCGCTGACGACGACAACAAGCGCGTCGCATTGTTCGGACAAGCCCAAAGCCGCCCGGTGACGCGTGCCCAATTCGGTTGAAAGTCCGTGGTTTTCGGTGAGCGGCAAGACACACGCCGCCGAAATCAAACGGTTGCCGCGGATAATCGCCGCGCCGTCGTGCAGGGGCGTGTTGACGATAAAGACGTTAAGCAAGAATTCCGATGAAATAATTCCGTCGATATGAATGCCCGTCGAGCTGATGTCGTTTAACTTCATTTCGCGTTCAATGACCATGAGCGCGCCGGTCTTCGTGGCCGAAAGTTTCTTTGCGGTCTTGACAATTTCACCGACGGCGGCTTCTGCGTCTTCTTTTTTGAGCAGCGGGGCACTCTTGAAGAATTGACCTTGACCGATGTGTTCGAGTGCGCGACGCAGTTCCGGCTGAAACAAAATCGGCAACGCGACCAACAGCCAATCGGTGCTTTTCTCCAGCAGCCACGACATTGCGTGAAGATTTATCCCGTCGCACACCATCTTAATCAAAACGATGACGATCAGTCCTTTGACGAGCGTCACGGCGCGGGTGTCGTGGATTTGTTGATACAGCTGATAAAACAAAATCGTGACGATTAAAATGTCCAAGTAGTCAAGCAGGCTTATCGTCGAAACGAGGCCGCGCAGTCTTTCGGGGAAGTTGAAATCTATTGCCACAAGCAGTCCTCCTTCCGTGGCGTTCAAGTCGGCGTCACTTCACAACAATCAATATACACCAAAAATTTTTCAGATTCAATCGGCAAACAAATTCAGCCACTCGCCGTAACCTTGAGCCGCCATTTGCTGTCGAGGCACGAACCGAAGCGACGCGCTGTTAATGCAGTAACGAAGCCCGCCGCGTTCCTTTAAGCCGTCGTCGAACACGTGTCCGAGATGTGCGCCGCTTGCACGCGAACGAACTTCCGTGCGCGTCATGCCGAAACTTTTATCGATGCGTTCGTCGAGCAAATTTTTGTCAATCGGCTTGCTGAAGGCCGGCCAACCGCAACCCGAATCAAACTTGTCCGTCGACACGAACAGCGGCTGACCCGTCGTCACGTCGATATAAATTCCTTCGCGAAACTCGCGGTCGTATTCGTTTTTGAACGGCGGCTCCGTGGCGGCCTCCTGCGTCACGGCGAATTGAAGTTTGCTGAGCCGTTGAAGCGTCGCGGCGTCGGGCTTGGAATATTTTTTGTCACGCGGGAAATTTTTTTCGTCGACAACCGAAGCTTTTCGATTTTCGTCAATCAACCAACGCGGCACGTGACAATAGCCGTTGGGATTTTTGATCAGATACGCTTGATGTTCGTCTTCGGCGCGGTAAAAGTTTTCAATCGGCGCGTGTTCGACGACGACGGGCTTTGAATATTTCTGCTGAAGACGTTGCAAAGATTCTTCGACGGTCGGCGCGTCGCTTGAGTTGCTGAAGTAAATTCCCGTGCGATATTGAACGCCGCAGTCGTTGCCCTGACGATTTAAGCTCGTCGCGTCAATCGACTGAAAGAAAATGTCCAGCAGTTCGCTCAACGAAATTTCTTCGGGGCGATAAACGACGTGAACTGTTTCCGCGTGACCAGATCCGTTGCACACGTCGCGATACGTCGGATTTTTCGTCGCGCCGTTTGCGTAACCGACTTCGACGCTTTCGACGCCGCGCACGTGACGCAAAAGTTCTTCGGTGCCCCAGAAGCAGCCGCCCGCAAGATAAATTTCGCGCTCGCCGTCGGCAACATGATTCGCCTGAACAATTTCTTTCGGCAGCGGAACGGACGGGTCACGTGTCGCGGTTGACGGCGAAGTAAACCAACAGCCCAGCGCGCCCGCCGCAGTCAACGCCAACAAGCTCAACAGAATTTTTCCGCGTGACAAGAAAATCGCCTCCATAAACGACAAAAGCCCTTCACCGTTGCGAAGAGCCGACAAGTTTTGGATGGTGCGATTGGTGCGATTCGAACGCACGACCTACTGCTTAGGAGGCAGTTGCTCTATCCTGCTGAGCTACAACCGCACGGTTTTGGCAGTGTATCACGGCGAAAATTTTTTTGCAAGCCGCGTGCGCAATTTCGTTGCCGCCGCAATGTGTGCTATAATGCCCCGCGAAGGAGGAGATTTTATGGAAGCTTTGCACGGCGTCATAAACGACATCAATTCGTTTCTGTGGACGTACATTATCATCATTGCGCTAATCGGTTCGGGCATCATTTACACGCTCAAGACGAAGTTCGTTCAACTTCGCTTGCTCGGCGAAATGGTCAAGCTGATTTTTTCCAGCGCGGGACAGAAAACCGGCGGCAAAGAGATCAGCGGCTTTCAGGCGTTTTGCGTGTCGACGGCGTCGCGTGTCGGTGTCGGCAACATTGCGGGCGTCGCGATTGCCATTGTCACGGGCGGCCCCGGCGCAGTCTTTTGGATGTGGCTGATTGCCTTCATCGGTTGCGCTACCGGTTTCGTCGAGAGCACGCTCGCGCAGATTTACAAGTTGCCCAAAGGCGACGGCGCGTTTCACGGCGGCCCCGCGTATTACATGAAAAACGCCTTGCACATGACGGGCTTGGCGAAATGGTTCGCGATTTTGATTTCCGTGACGTTCGGCTTGATTTACGTTTCGGTTCAGGCGAACACAATCGTCGGCGCTGTTGAAACGGCTTTCGGCGTTGACCACATGATAACTGCGGTTGCCGTCGCGGCATTGACGGCTTTGGTTATCTTCGGCGGCGCGACACGAATTGCGAAATTTACCGAAATGCTCGTGCCGTCAATGGCGGGGCTTTACCTCGTGAGCGCGCTGATTATCGTCGTCATGCACATTGACCAGGTGCCCGCAATGTTCGCGCTGATAATTCACGACGCGTTCAGTCCTCAAGCGGCTGTCGGCGGCGGTTTCGGCACGGTCTTTATGACGGGCGTTCGTCGCGGTTTATTCTCAAACGAAGCGGGCGAAGGTTCCGTTCCGAACGCGGCGGCAACGGCAAGCGGCAAACATCCTGCGCGGCAAGGTCTGATTCAATCTTTCGGCGTGTATGTCGACACATGGCTTGTCTGCACGGCGACGGCTTTTTCCGTGCTGTTGACGGGCGAATACTCAATCGGCGGCGAATTGACGGGCGTGGCACTCGTTCAGCATTCGTTGGCAAGTGTTTATGGAAGCTACGCGCCGTCGGTTTTGGCGATAATCGTTTTCCTGTTCGCGTTCAGCTCAATCGTCGGCAACTACTACTACGGCGAAATTAACATTGCGTTTTTCGAGGGCGACGAAACGGGCGTTATGCCCAGCGTCATTGCCCGCCACGCGATAAATCTGTTTCGACTCGGCGTCGTCGCGATGGTTTTGTTCGGCTCCTTCGCGGAACTCGGTCTTGTTTGGGACAGCGCGGATTTGTTCATGGGCTTTTTGTGCTTGACGAACCTGTACGCCGTCGCTCGCCTCGGCAAGTACGCGTTCATTGCTCTGGACGATTATGTTGCGCAGAAGAATCGCGGCGTCGACGAACCGACTTTCGACCCGAACATCATTCCGAATCGCGAAGGCATTCACGCTTGGGGAGTTGACGAAAAACGTTGAAAAAATTTTTCTGCGCGCTGACGATTTTGTTCGCGTTGACTTGCACGGCTCACGCGGCGGATTTAAAACTTGTGCGCGTGTCGGACTTTGCCCCGAAAGAATTTATCGACCGCATGGGCAACGGCGTTGTCTACCAAACTTTGCGCAAACAAGGCAAGCTCGTCGCCTTCACTCAGCTGAAGAATCGCCCGCAGTTTTACGACACGGAAGAGTTCTCCGGCATGACGGTTGTCGGGACGCTCTTCGGTCTCGACGGCGACCCGCTGCCCGACGGCGAAGTTCGTTTCTTCGTCGACACTAACGGACAAGTTTTTATCGTGCAGTTTATCGGCGCGGGCAACGAAGAAATTTCCGGCATGGTCTTGCTGATGGTCATGGAAGCACTCGGACTCAACGAAGGCGAAGTTGACACGCTGATTAACACCGTCTCATCGACCGCCGAAGTTTTTTGCGCGAACACCCGCCGACGAATCATCCGACAAATTTCCGACCGCGAAGGCAAAGTTCTGACGTTCTTCGGCGCAGCGAATTAAACATTGCATAAAAAAAGACGTGCGGCGTTGACTGCACGTTTTTTTCGTTGTACATTGTCGGCGGCAAACATTTCCAAAAATTTCTCGACTGCTTGTAAGAGGTGACCTGTCATGAAGAAAATTTTTCTGACCGCGTTGGCTGTCTGCTTGATGGCGATCGGCTCCGTCGCGGGCGCGCAACCGAACTTCGTCGCCGTGTCGGACTTGTGTCCTCAAGGTTTCGTCGACGCAATGGGCAACGGCTCCGTCTACCAAAATCTGCGGCAACAGGGCACGACCGTCGCGTTCACGGCTCCCGCTCGTCACGCCGAACTTGACGACCCGCAAAATCTCGGCGGACTGGAAGCGTACAGAGCGCTGTTCGGCATTCAAGGTACCGAAGCTCCCAACGGCGAAATTCACTTCTTCGTTGCGTCTGACAACAGCATTTACGCCGTGCGAATCGTCAATACGGGCAACCCGCAACTTGCAGGCATGGTGCTCGTCATGGCAATGGAAGCTCTCGGTCTCAATCAGCAAGAAATGCAGACTTTGCTCAACACTCAAACGCAAACCGCCGAAACGTATTGCCAAAACGCGGGACGTAAAATCCTGCGCGTTGTCCTCGATCAACAAGGCAACGTCGTAATGTTCTTCGGCGCATCGAATTAAGTTGTCGGCTCGTCGACAAGCCGCCAATGAAAACCGCCCGCCGTTCGATTGAGCATTTGGCAGGCTCGCGTAATATTCGTGACGCGCAGATTTTTACTTCGCGCCGCCGCAGAAATTGACTCGAAAACTTCGTTGGTCTCGACGCAAACAACGGGACGTTTGGGCGTGCGCGTGCCCGCAGGTGTCACCGCCGACGGTTGAGGCTCGCTCGGTTACGCATCTTTAAAACGCCAATGAAAACCGCCCGCCGTCAGCGAAGAATCTCTGCACGCTTTTGAAATGTACTTTTGACCGATTTGTTGACTGCGTGACGCGGCTCGAATCGATTCAAACGTCTCGTTCGTTTCAACGCAAATGACGGGGCGTTTTTTTGATGACGACGCGGGATTTTCAGCTGTCGACGCGTCTTTGTAACGCCAATGAAAGCCGCCCGCCGTCCGACCGGGATTTCTGCACGCACGCGAAACATCTTGAAGACAGAGTTGCTTGCACTGCGCCGCCGCTGTTATGCTGTCGAATACTTCGCTCGTTTCGACACAAATGACAGCACGCTTATTCGGTACCGCCGCTGAAAGTTTGGCTTTTGTCTCGTCGCTGAGCGGTTTGCCGTATTGCGGATTGTTTTCGCCCGTCAAAGAAAGCGCGATTTGTTTTCGTGAAGAATTGGCGTGACGTTTGCCCTTGCGCGACATTTTGGCGATGCTTTCGGGCGTGCGTTCCCAGTTGCCTTCGCCGCCTTCGGTCATGTTATAGCCCAAAGGCCATCGACAGTTGAAAAACGCAATCCAAAAACGTTCGCGCTCGTTGAGCTGTTCGCGGGTCTCGCATACTTCGAGGACTTCGAGAGTGAAACTTTCGACGCCGTGCTTGCGAATCGCCCTGCCGATATACGACGTCTTGCAGTGCTTGTGATCTTCAAAGCGTTCCGCCGCCGTGCGCGTGGTTTGACCGACGTAACACTTGCCGGTTTTAATGCGAATGATTCTGTAAATTTCTCCGGCTGACATAATATCGTGCTCCTTTCGTTTGACAGCGCGTCGCGGGCGTGTTAGAATTCAAAATGCTATTTTGGCTCGGCGTGCTGTGTAGTTGTTTCAAACTGATTCTAGCACTGCGGAGCTTTTTTCGTCAACAATCGCCGCCGAAAAAAATTTCTGTTGACAAACGGCAAACTGTGTGCTAACCTACGCAAAGTTTTTGAGGGCAAACAAAATAATACCCCTACCCGGAGCGTTAGCCAAGAGGTAAGGCAGCCGGTTGCTAACCGGCCAGGTCTGTAACAGGACGCGGAGGTTCGAATCCTCTACGCTCCGCCAGAAGAAAATCATTCGCTCGTTGACGGGCGGTTATGAAATCGTCGTTCGATTGTTCGGGCGGCGATTTTGAGTTTCAAGGAGGTTTGTACATGGCGAAGGTCAACGAAAATTATCTCAAGCTCCCCGGCAGCTATCTGTTCTCGGAAGTCGGCAAGCGTGCGGCGAAGTTCCTGCGCGAAAACCCCGACGCGAAAATAATTCGGCTCGGTATCGGCGACGTGACGCGCCCGCTTCCGCAGGTGTGTATCGACGCGATGAAACGTGCCGCCGACGAAATGGGTCACGTCGAAACTTTCCGCGGCTACGGACCCGAACAAGGCTACGAATTCCTGCGCGAAAAGATTGCCGACTTCAATTACAAACGTCGCGGCTTGAACGTCAGCGCGGAAGAAATTTTTATCAGCGACGGATCCAAATGCGACTGCGGGAACATCCAGGAAATTTTTTCGCTCGACAGCCGCGTTGCCGTTGCCGACCCCGTTTATCCCGTGTACCTTGACACGAACGTCATGGCGGGACGCACGGGCGACTTGCAGTCCGACGGACACTTCGCGGGCGTGACTTACTTGACGTGCACGGCGGAGAATAATTTTTCGCCGAAACCGCCCGCAGAAAAAGTTGACTTGGTTTATCTGTGTTCGCCGAACAACCCGACGGGCACCACGCTTGACAAGGCGGCACTTGAAGCTTGGGTGGCTTACGCGAAGAAGTTCGACGCGGTTATTCTGTTCGACGCCGCTTATGCCGCGTACATCACCGAAGAAAACGTTCCGCGTTCGATTTACGAAATTGACGGCGCACGCGACGTGGCGATTGAGTTCCGCTCCTTCAGCAAGACGGCGGGATTCACGGGCACGCGTTGCGGTTACATTGTCATTCCCGAAGGCTTGACGGGCACCACGTCGACGGGCGAACGCGTTCCGCTGAAAAAACTTTGGGCACGCCGTCACACGACGAAATTCAACGGCACCAGTTACATCACCCAACGCGGCGCGGAAGCGATTTACAGCGACGAAGGTCAAGCGCAGGTTCGTGAACTCATCAGCTACTACTTGGAGAACGCACGCATTATCCGCGAAAGTTTGAGCGCGGCGGGCTTGACGACTTACGGCGGAGTCAACGCGCCTTACATTTGGCTGAAGACGCCCGAAGACATTCCGTCGAGCTGGGATTTCTTCGACAAACTCCTGCGCGAAAAACACATCATCGGGACACCCGGCGCGGGCTTCGGGCCTTGCGGTGAAGGTTACCTGCGATTGACTTCGTTCAACAGCCGCGAAAACACAATCGAGGCTTGCGAACGCCTGAAGACTTTCTGACGACATCAACGTCAACAAAAAAACTCCTCGACAACGTGTCGGGGAGTTTTTCGTTTGCGTCGAGATAAGTTTTACGGCTTCGGTTTGCCGCATTCTGCGCAGAAACGACCTTTGTTGACCGCGCCGCATTCGCACGTCCACTCGTTTGAAGCGGGTTTGGGTTTGCCGCACTCGGAGCAGAACTTGCCTTTGTTGACCGCGCCGCATTCGGGACATTTCCAGCCGTCGGAGTCGACAGGCTTGCGTTCGCCGCAGTTCGCGCAGAAGTTGCCGCGATTGCCGTCGTGTCCGCATTTGGAACACTTCCACGTTGGCGGTTGATTTTGTTGCGGTTGCTGATTTTGTTGCGCCATTGCGAAGAGGTTGCCCGCGTTAATGCCGCCCGCCTGTTGAGCCATGCCAAGTCCCATGAAGCCGGTCATTGCGCCCGCGGAGTTGCCTGCCGCCGTTTGCATTGCTTGAGCTTGTGCGCCCGTCAAGTGAGCCGCCGCCATTGCCGGGTTGCGAAGTGCGCCGTTGCGTTGCATCTCCTTAATCATCTGCGCATCTTCTTCGTTGGCACTGACGTTGGAAACGCCGAACGACACGATTTGCAGGCCGCGAGTTTCGCCCCACTTGCGGCTTAAAATTTCGTTGAGCGCGTCGGCAATTTCCTGCGTGTGTGCGGGCAATGCGCTGTAACGAATGCCGGCTTCGGAAATTTTGGCGAACGCGGGTTGCAATGCCGTCATGAGTTCGGTCTTCAACTGCGCGTCAATTTCGGAGCGGTTGTAAACGTCGCTGACGTTGCCGCAAACGTTTTTGTAGAACAGAATCGGATTGACGATGCGATAGCTGTACGAGCCGAAACATTTAATCGCAATGTCCACGTCGAGCCCGATGTTGTAGTCGACGACGCGGAACGGAATCGGCGTGGGCGTGCCGTACTTGTTGCCGACGATCTCTTTGGTGTTGAAGTAGTAAATTCGTTCGTCGCGAGGCGCGTCACCGCCGTAACCGAAGCGTTCTTTCATTGCGAAGAAGATGTCCTGAATGTCTTCGGCAAGCGTCTTTTTGCTGTTGAACATGCTGGGTTCGGTCGAACGGTCGTAAATGTATTCGCCCGCGTCCGCGCAGAAGTCGACAACTTTGCCCTGCGTGACAATCATCATGCATTGACCGTCGTTGACCGCAATTTTCGAGCCGTTCGTTATGATGTTGTCGCTGCCGTCATTGGAAGACCAGCTGCTTGACTTGCGCCGGTGACCTTTGGCAACCAAAATGTCCGACGACAGGCTGTCGCAGTAAAAGAACTCTTTCCACTGGTCGCCGAGCACGCCGCCCGCAGACGCCAACGCCGCTTGAATCAATCCCATGGTTTAAATCTCCTTTCGGCTTGAAGTGACTCGATTATACCGCGTCGCACGTCATTTGAAAAGTGTCCGCCAAAACGTGACCGAATATCCGGCCGTCATGGATGACGGCCGCTCCGCCTGCGCGTGATACAGGATGTATCACAGCAGGCGCGGTTTCTTTTGGTTACTTTTCTTTGCCGCCAAAGAAAAGTAACACAACACACACGCGTTGCGCACGTCATTTGAAAAGTGTCGCACTTTGACACGCGGCAGGATTTTGACACGTGCCCGCGAAGTTTTCACGCGAACAAATTTTCGGGGAGTTGGTAACATTGACCGAACGAAAAGAAATGTCCGCAGATGAAGTCTTGAAGAAATACGACGCCGAATCGAACACAATGGAATATACGGGCGTCACGGCGAAAATTGTCTCCGCGCTGGCGATAAGTTTTTCCGTCTACCAAATATACACGGCAAGTTTCGGGCTGCTCGACGCACAAATTCACCGCGCAATACATTTGAGTTTCGGACTGTGCCTGGTGTTCCTGCTGTACCCGACGAAGAAATCTTGGCGTCGCGACAAACTTCACCCGCTTGACGGCGTGCTTGCGATTTTGGGCGCGGCGGCTCCGCTGTACATTGTCGTCAACTTCCGCGAACTGATTTTGCGTGCGGCACTTCCGACGTCGACGGATGTTTTAATCGGCGCACTGGGAATTGTCTTGGTTATCGAAGCGGCGCGGCGTGTCGTCGGCTTACCGATGGTTTGCGTCGTGTTGTTTTTTATCGCGTACGCCTTCGCGGGACAATACATGCCGGGCATTTTGGCTCACCGCGGCTTGAGCGTCGATTATTTCGTCAGCCACGTTTTCTTCACAACGGAAGGAATTTTCGGCATACCGCTGGGCGTGTCGTCGACGTTCATATTTCTGTTTATCTTGTTCGGCGCGTACCTTGAAGGCACGGGCTTGGGCAAATTTTTTATCGACGTGGCGAACTCCGTTGCCGGTTGGGCGAGCGGCGGTCCCGCGAAAGTCTCCGTGCTGTCGAGCGGCTTAATGGGCACCGTCAGCGGCTCAAGCGTCGCAAACGTCGTCGGCACGGGTTCACTCACAATTCCGATGATGAAAAAACTTGGCTATCACAAAGACTTTGCGGGCGCGGTCGAAGCGGCGGCATCGACGGGCGGGCAGTTGATGCCACCTGTCATGGGCGCGGCGGCTTTTTTGATGGCGGAATTCGTCGGCGTGCCTTACGTCGAAATCGTCAAAGCGGCGATAATTCCCGCGTTCCTGTACTTCGCGGGCGTGTGGCTGGGCGTGCACTTCGAGGCGAAACGAAACAACTTGCAAGGTCTGCCGCGTTCCGAATTGCCGAAGCTTGGCGAACTGTTGAAGACACGCGGACATTTGGCGATACCGCTTTTGGTAATCGTGTGGTTGCTTGTGAGCGGATATACTCCGATGCGTGCGGCTTTGGTCGCGATAATTTTGTCAATCGTCGTGTCGAGCTTGAAGGCGTCGACGCGCATGTCACCCGCCGAAATCGTTCACGGTCTTGAAACGGGCGCACGAAACGTCCTGGGCGTATTGGTTGCCTGTGCCGCTGCGGGAATAATAATCGGCGTCGTGACGAAAACGGGCGTCGGTTTGAAATTGGCGTCGGCTCTGCTTGACTTGTCGGGCGGAATGATTTTGCCGAGCATGTTCTTGACGATGATAACCGCGATACTTTTGGGCATGGGCGTCCCGACGACGGCGAATTACGTAATCACGTCGACAATCGCCGCACCCGCGCTGATTCAAATGGGCGTGCCGATTCTTGCCGCGCACATGTTCGTTTTTTACTTCGGAATAATCGCGGACGTGACGCCTCCGGTTGCACTTGCGGCTTACGCGGGTTCGGGCATTGCGGGCGGCAACGCATTGCGCACGGGAATAAACGCGTCGAAGCTGGCAATTGCGGCGTTCATAATCCCGTACATGTTCGTGCTGAGTCCCGAATTGCTTTTGCTTAACGGCGTGACGTTCGGCTTGATAATTTCGCTTGTGACGGCGATTGTCGGCATGGTCGCGCTGAGTTCGTCGCTTATCGGTTATCTTGCCGCGCCGCTTGTGACGTGGCAACGAATAATTTTGGCGTTCGGCGGATTGATGATGATTAAGCCGGGCGTCGTCACGGACGTTGCGGGTATCGCAATTTTCTCCGCGATTTTGTTCCTGCAACTCAAACGCAGATAAAGGAGGTCGGTTGACATGTTCGCCGCAATAATTTCCGTCGTGCTCGTCGCCGCGATTTTCGTGTTCGCCGTGCGGGTGACGCCGAAAATTTTTTTGTACGCGCTTGTCGCCGTCGGCATGTTGATTCGGTTCGTTGCGAAGAAATTGTTCGGAGCCGTGCCGTGGATAATTTCCGCCGTCGTCGCGTTGACAATCGGCTTCATTGCGCTTGGACGACAATTCTTCGTCGGGACGGACGCGAAACTTTTCGTCGAAAGATTTTTGCCGCCGCGTGAAGTCAACCGCGAAACTTTTTCGTTGGCGGTGATTGAACTGATACTCGTCGTGCGCGAAAAACTTTTCTGAACGTCGACGCTCGCAACTGCAGTTTTCGGATTTTGACTGCAGTTTTTTTGTGCACACAGGAAAACCTTCACACGCAACGAAAGCTCGCCGCAAAGGAGTGAGTCACCATGAACGTCACAAAAATTTTTCGACGCTTGTCGCCGATTTTGTTCGCGGGAACGATTTTGTTCGCCTCGTCAACCGCCGACGCCGAAATTCAAACTTACACGGGCGAAGGCACTTACATCATGAGCGAAGGCGAAAATCTCGGTGTCGCCAAAGAACGCGCCAAAGCCGACGCCATGCGCAACGCTTGCGAACAGGCCGGCACTTTCGTCGAATCAACCACGCAGGTCGCCAACCTGATGGTCACCAAAGACGAAATCATCACCATGACGGGCGGCATCGTCAAGTTGCTCGAAGACCCGCAGTATGCGCCGCTCAAAGAACTCGACAATCTCGAAGGCGTCTTGATTCACGTGACGGTTAAAGTTTCAATCGACTCGGAAGACGTGCTCAAGTGGCTCAATAAAACTTCGGGCGAACGTGCGCAACTCGTCAGCCAAATGGAAGCTTTGCGCAAGTCCAACGACGAACAGGCGCGTCAAATTGCCGAACTCAAAGCTCAACTCGCGCAGGCTCAATCCGAAAGCGAACGTCAACAAATCGCGCAGAGTTTTGCCTCCGAAGAAAACAAGTTCATGTCGAATCAAAATGTCGAAGCCGCTTGGGAACTTGAATCGGACGACAACTTCAACGGCGCGATTGAACTTTTCGACGAAGCGATTCGGCTCAACCCGAACAACGCGTTGGCTTATTTCGGGCGCGGCACCGTTTATTCCGAACTCAAACAGCACGAACGCGCACTTGCCGACTTCAACAAGTCAATCGAACTCGACGCGAATTACACCGACGCTTACAACAATCGCGGCAACGTTTACTTTGCGCTGGAGAACTTCGACGCGGCACTTAAAGATTTCGACGCGGCTGTTCAGTTGAATCCCGACGACGGGGAAATTCTTTACAATCGCGGCAACACTTACATGGAAAAGGACGACTTCGACGCGGCGATTCGCGACTTCACCAAGGCCATCGAACTTGATTCGACTTACGCGGCGGCGTATTTCAATCGCGGGTTGTCTTACAAAATTCTGAAGGACTACGAAGCCGCCGTCGACGACTTCACCGCTTACATTGAACTTAAACCCGACGACGCTCAAGCTTACAAGTTACGCGGCGAATGTTACGAAGCTTTGGGCGACACCGAACTTGCGCAAGCCGACTTCGACAGTGCCGCCGAACTCGACGACGCTTGACTTGCCGACACGAAAATTCTTTCGGGGACTTAACGTTCCCGATTTTTTTTGTTCGCAGGAAAACTTTCACACGCGCAGAAAAACTTTGTCACGGGAGGTGAGCCCATGAAAAATTTTTTGACGGCTCTGGTTGCGGCGATTTTGTTGAGCGTGTCGCCCGCCGAAGCCGAAACGCAAACTTACGAAGGCACGGGCGTTTTCACAATCACGCAAAGCGAAACGCAAAACGTCGCGAAGAAACGCGCCAAACTCGAAGCCGAACGCGACGCACTCGAACAGATTTATCTTTACGTCAAAGCTCAATCGTCGTCGAAGAATTCCCGGCTGACCAAAGACGAAATTGTCACCATCGCGGCGGGTTTGATGAACGTCCTTAAGACCAAGTTCGACGTCAAGAAAGAAGACGGATTTTTTGTCGTCACGGCGACCGTCATTGCCGAAATTGACCCCGACGAAATTCCCGAAGCCGTCGAACGCGAAAAGAATCGGCGACTTCACAACAACTGACGAGGAGTCTCCGACATGAAAAAATTTTTTGCGTCAATCTGCGCGGCGACAATTTTGCTTTTCACACCGACCGCCGACGCGGAAATTCAAACTTACGAAGGCAACGGCGAATATTTGATGAGCGACTTTGAAGCAATGCCCGTCGCCAAAGAACGCGCCAAAAATCGCGCCGAAGAAAACGCACTCGACAAAGCCGGCGTTTACGTCACGAGTTTTTCAAAGTTGAATGCCGCGAAGTTGACCGCCGACGAAATTACCGCCGTCACCAACACAATCACCGAAATTGTCGGCGACGTGAACTATTCGGAGAAACTCTTTCAACTGACGGAACAATCAACCGCAACAATCGTCGCCGCGAAGTTGACAGCCAAAGTCGACACGGACGTCATTACGAATTTCCTTAAACTCGACGAAAAAGACCGCGTCAAAATCGTCGAAGACAGCAACCGCCTCAAAAAGGCAGCCGACGACAACGACAAGCAAGTTGAAAACTTGAAACGCCGCTACAAAGAAACCGATTCGCAAGCCGAACGCGACAAAATCAAGACGGAAATCAATTCGCTCGACAAAGAGTTTCTGGCGATTCAAAAACTGCGCGAGGCGAACAAATCTTATTTCAATCGCGACTTTCGTGCGGCAATCGACCTTTACAGTCAATCAATCGAACTCAACCCGACATTCACGGCTTACAACAATCGTGCGGGCACTTATGCCGTGTTGAACAGATACGACGACGCCTTTGCCGACTTCAAGAAGGCCATTGCGCTCAAGCCCAACGATTCGATGATTTATAACAACCGCGCCGCCGTGTACAAAGACATGAAAAATTTTGACGCGGCACTTGCCGACTTCAACAAAGCCATCAAACTCAACCCGAAAAATGCTTTGGCGGTCAACGGACGCGGTACGGTTTACGCCGACATGGGAAATTACGTCGAGGCGATTAAAGACTACAACAAAGCTCTCAAGCTCAACCCGAAATCTTCGACCGTGTTCAACAATCTGGGGCAAGCTTATTCCGCGCTGAAAAAAGACGACAAAGCTTTGGAGTACTTCAACAAGGCACTTGAAATCGAACCGGACAACTTCGCCGCATTCAACAATCTGGGCGTCTTTTATGCCGACAGAGACGACACGCAAAAGGCTTTGGAAAATTACAACAAGGCTCTTGAAATTATGCCCGACAACATTTTCACGCTGAGCAATCGCGGCAGTCTTTACGCCGCCTTGGGAGAACATGATAAGGCTATTGCCGACTGTCTGCAGGCCGTTGCCCTGGAACCGACTTTCGTGTCTGCTTATGTCAATCTCGGGTACTCCTATTATCTGACGGGCAAGACTGAATTTGCAATTCGCAGTTACAGCAAAGCTTTGGAACTCGATCCGAATCATCTTTCCGCCTATGAAAGTCTCGGCAACATCTATTGCGAAACGGGCGAATATCAACAGGCCGTCAACGACTTTACGCGTGCGATCGAACTTGGCTCCGACAAAGAAAGTACTTTTGTCGGACGCGGCGAAGCTTACGACGGACTGAAACGTTACGACGACGCAATTGCCGATTACACCAAAGCTATCGAAATTAATCCGAGCAACGAAGTTACTTTCCTTAAACGCGGTTTTGCTTATCACAACATGAAGGATGAAAATCGCGCCATCGAAAATTACACGAAGAGCGTTGAACTTGCCCCGACATTTGTGCAAGGTTATTCGTTCCGCGGATTTTCGTATTTCCTCTTGCAGAACTACGAGGCTGCGCTTGCCGACTACAACAAAGTCATCGAACTTGCGCCCGACAGCGTCGACGCTTACAAAGGCCGCGCTCTTTGCTACAAACGTTTGGGCGACGAAGAAAAAATGCGCGCCGACATTGCCAAAGTCAAAGAACTCACCGCCAAGCAGTGAACCGCTTCGGGAGGTGCTCACATGAAAACATTTTTCCGACGAACGTTGACGGCCGTGTTGATTGTCGCGGGGCTTTTGACTTCAACCGTTCACGCCGAAGACAAAATTTATGACGGCTACGGCGAAAGTCATTCAAGCCCGCTTGAAAAGGCCGAGTTCGCCAAAATGCGCGCCCGCGAAGACGCCTTTGCCGACGCCAAAGACAAAGCCGGCGTTTACGTGCGCAGTTATTCGCGTTCGGTCAATTCCTTCCTCACCGACGATGACATTTTGGCAATAACCAACAGCGACGTTAAAGAAGTCGGCGAAACGCAATTTGAGCAGGAAAAAATTACCGCCTCGACGCTGTCAATCACGCTTTACAAAGCACGCGTCAAAGTCAACGTTGACACCGACGGCGTTTTGAATTTCCTTAAGCTCGAACAGAAAAGCCGACAAGCCGTCATCCGTCAAGCCAAAGTCGAAAGCCGCTTGACCGCCGAAGACAGAAAAAAAGTCGCCGAACTTCGCCGCCGCGCAGAAACTGCAACCACTCAAGCCGACAAAGACGCGATTCAGGCGGAGTTTGACAAGCTCAACAACAATTATCTTGCCCTGCAGAAGTACAAGGAAGGCAACGCGCTTTACGACCAAGGCAGATTTTCCGAGGCGATTCTCTGTTACGACGACGCCATAAAGCTCAATCCCGACGACGCGGATTTTTACAACTCTCGCGGCATTTGTTACGACGAACTCAAGCAACACGAACGCGCTGTTGAAAATTACGACAAGGCGTTGAAGTTGATGCCCGACGACGCCGACTTTTACAACAATCGAGGTGCCTCTTACGTGTGCTTGCACAAATACGACCTTGCACTTGCCGACACGAACAAAGCTCTCAAGCTTGACCCGAAAAATTGTTACGCGCTCAACAATCGCGGCATGATTTATTTCTGCTTGCGCAAATACGATCTTGCGCTTGCCGACCTTGACGCCGTCGAAAAGCAAAATCCCAACGAAGTCTTTCCGTACGTCAACCGTGCCGCAATTTATTACGCGACAAGTGAATTCCAAAAGATCTTTGACGACTGCAACAAGGCTCTCGAAATAAATCCGAATCTTGCCTTGGCGTACAACAATCGCGCTATGGGGCACTTTGCGTTGAAAAACTTTCGGCAAGCCATTGCGGACTTGGACAAAGCCCTTGAGCTGAACCCGCGACTTGCTCAGCCGCATTACGGACGAGGCTTTGTTTATTCCGTGATTGGCGAGGATACTCAACTTGGTCTTGAGGAATTCAACTTCGCGCTCAAAATCGACCCGCATTTCGCCGGGGCTTACGTCGGTATCGGAGGGATTTACCTAAAACGCGGCGATTACAATCAGGCTTTGGAAAACGTCGACAAAGCTTTGCAAATGGATCCGTATTTTTCAGCCGCATATGCCGTCCGTGCTTTCGTTTACCTCTCCGAAAAAAATTACGCCAAAGCTCTCGACGAGATCAATAAAGTTCTGGAACTTGACCCGTATCTTTATGCCGGTTATGCCGGTCGCGCCGACATTTACGACGAGCAGGGCAAAAGTGATTTGGCTCTTGCCGATTACAGCAAAGCAATTGAACTCAATCCGTACGATGACTATTCTTACAACGGCCGCGGATTGATTCATTATCACGCCGAAAATTACGACGCCGCGCTTGCCGACTTCAACAAGGCCATCGAACTCAACGCGAGAAACGGCAATGCTTGCTACAATCGCGGGCTGGTTTACAAAGATACGGGAGAATTCGACCGGGCGGCCGCCGACTTCGGGAAATTCATCCTCTATGCGCCCGACGACCCCGACGGTTACTTTTATCGCGCTTGGGTTTTGGACGAGCTGGGAAAATACGACGAAGCCATTGCCGACTTCAACAAGGCGATTGAACTTGAACCGAACAATGCCGTCACGTACAACAATCGCGGCAACACTTACAGCAACATGGAAAATTACGACGCCGCAGTTGCCGACTTCAACAAGGCAATTGAACTCGACCCGAATTATGCGACGGCGTACAACAATCGCGGCAACGCTTACAACAACATGGAAAATTACGAAGCCGCGCTTGCCGACTACAACAAAGCCATTGAACTCAAGCCCGATTATGCCGAAGCGTACAACAATCGCGGAGATGCTTACAACAGCTTGAAAAATTACGAAGCCGCGCTTGCCGACTACAACAAGGCGATTGAACTTGCGCCGAATTATGTCAAAGCCCGCAAAAATCGCGGAGATGCTTACTACAGCTTGAAAAATTACGAGGCCGCACTTGCCGATTATTCCAAAGTCATTGAACTTGACCCGAATAATTTTTGGGCGTATGTCAATCGCGCAGGCAGCTTCTATTGGTTGAAAAACTTTGACCGGGCGATTTCGGATTACACAAAAGCCCTTGAACTTCAGGCGGATTACGCTTTCGCATATTATTGGCGCGGCCGTGCGTGGCACGAACTCGGCGACGAACAAAAAGCTCAAGCCGACTTTGCCAAAGCAAAACAATTGGGCTACGACGGTTGAAAGGAGGCTTTCGCATGACTCGACTGCTTACGGCAATTTTTTTCGCGGCAATGATTCTGTTGACGTCCGCCGCTCACGCCGAAATAAAAATCTACGAAGGCTACGGCGAAACTTATTTGGGCGCGGCGGAAGAACCCGACTTCGCAAAAATGCGCGCACGAGACGCCGCCGTCAATGACGCCAAAAACAAGGCGGTTGTCGATTTGATGGCTCTTGCGCTGTCGAAGAATTTGTTGCTCACCGAAGACGAAGTTTTCACCATACTCAACAACAACGCCAAACTTGTCGACGAACCGATTTTCGACGACGACACAATCGAACACTCCGACAAAACGACCGTGATAATCTTCAAGGCACGCGTGAAAATCAGCGTCGACACCGACGAACTTTCAAATTGGCTCAAGATGGAACAAAGCCGCAAAGACATGCTCCTCGACCAAAACAAAACTCAACAAAGCTTGACCGACCAAGACCGTCAAAAAATTGCCGACTTGCAACGGCGCGCTCAAAACGCCTCTTCGCCCGAAGAAATTGCGCAGATCAAAGCGGAGTTCAAGCAACTCAACGACAATTATCTTGCGCTGCAAAAATACATTTCCGCCAACGAATTTTTTTCGCACAATCGGTTTGACGACGCGCTGAAACTTTACGACGAAGCCGTTGCGCTCAATCCGAATTTCACTTACGCGTACAACAATCGCGGCAACGCTTATTAACAAAGCCGTCGAACTCAAACCCGATTATGTCAACGCGTACAACGGGCGCGGTTGGGCTTGTTTCTACTTGAAGAATTACGAGACCGCGCTTGCCGACTTCAACAAAGCCGTCGAACTCGACCCGAATTATGTCAACGCGTACAACGGGCGCGCCGGAGCGCATTTCTACATGAAAAATTACGAATCCGCGCTTGCTGATTACAACAAAGTCATTGCGCTCAATCCGAACAATGCGGAGGCACATTACAATCGCGGCGTTTGTTTCCTGCGACTGGGTGACAAGTCCAAAGCTCTGGACGACTTCCTTAAAACCGTCGAACTCAATCCGAATTACATTGACGCTTACAGCGGGATAATTTCACTCGTGCCGAATTTAGCGGATGCGTATAACGAACGCGGCAACGCTTACTTCAACTTGAAAAAGTATGACCTTGCGCTTGCCGACTACAACAGAGCTTTGGATTTCAACCCGAATTATGCTGAAGCTTACAACAATCGCGGTAACGCTTACATCAAATTGCAAATTTTTGACTCCGCCTTTGACGACTATAACAAAGCGATTGAACTCAAACCCGATTTTGCCGACGCGTACTACAATCGCGGCAACGCTTACTTGAACCGGCAGCAATACGACCGTGCGATTGCAAATTTCAGCAAAGTCATTGAACTCAAGCCCGATTTTGCCGACGCGTACAATCAGCGCGGAATTGCTCTTGTCCTGAAGAAAAATTACGCGCAGGCAGTTGCCGACTTCGACAGGGTCATCCGACTTGTTCCAAACAATGCCGCTGCTTATTACGTACGCGGGCTTTGTTATCAGGAACTCGGCGATGGCGCACGCGCTCAAGCCGACATTGCCAAAGCCAAAGAACTCGGCTACAAAGGTTGACGCGCCGACATGAAAATTTTTGTCGCGCCCGCCGCACGTTGAAGGATTGAAAAATTTTTCGTCGAAAGTTTACGCATGAAAAATTACGCATTGACTTTTGGAGGCGGATTTAATGGCAAACGACAAAGCTCGAAAGGGCGACGAAACTATCGGCGACAAGAAAGGTATTCTGCTTGAAACCGGCACAAACGAATTTGAAATAGTCGAGTTCAGTATCGGCAAGGTTAATTACGGGATAAACGTCGCCAAAGTTCGCGAAGTCATTCAGCGCGCACCCGTCACGGCAATGCCGCAGGCGCACCCGTACATCGACGGACTGTTCACTTTGCGCGGCAAGGCAATTCCGCTGGTCAATCTGCCGCGGTGTTTGAACGTTGCCAACGGCGACGACGCGAAGAATATCATCGTCACGGAAATCAACAATTACGACATCGGCTTTCTTGTCGAAAACGTGTCGCGCATTCACCGCATCTCGTGGAAAGACATGGAGCCTTCGCCCGAAGTTGGCGACCAAAGCCGCGTCGTCGGCATAATCAAAATGCCCGACCGAATTGTTCTGCTTTTGGACTTCGAGACAATCATCGCGGAAATCAACCCCGAAATTAACGCCAAACTCACAACCGTCGAAGACGCCGCCGCTGACGTTCGCGCTTTGCGTTCGGACGTGCATGTCGTCGTTGCGGAAGATTCGCCAATGCTTCGCGACTTGCTGGTCACCACGTTGCACGATTCGGGTTACAGATTCGTTCGCGACTTCGGCAACGGCGCGGACGCTTGGGAATATCTGCGCGGACTTGCCGCCAAAGAAGGCGACATTTCCGACCACGTCGGCATTATCGTTTCGGACGTCGAGATGCCCAAAATGGACGGTCACCGCCTGCTTAAACTTGTGCGCGCCAACGACAGGCTCGCCGAAGTGCCGCTCGTTTTGTTCTCGTCGCTCATCAACGACGAAATGCGCTTAAAGGGCGAATCACTCGGTGCCAGCGCGCAAATTTCAAAGCCGGAAATCGGACAACTTATCGGCTTGCTCGACAAACTCATCTTCGGCAAGACCATGAACTGAACTTTACGCGGCACGAAAAAATTCCTCGTCGACTGTTGGCGGGGATTTTTTGTTGACGTAAACGCAATCGCGACGGTAACCGACCGTCATGAACACGCGAAATTCCGGCCGTCACGGATGACGGCCGCAGTCGCCTGTCGCACGATACAGGATGTATCGTAGCAGGCGCAGTTTTCTTTGGTTACTTTCTTTTGCTGCCAAAAGAAAGTAACGAACACACACGCGACGAAAGTAACTGTCGACGTTAAAAATCATTAATGCTATAATGCACACGAATTTTTTCAAAAGGAGGCTTGCGCGTTGCTGAAACAGCGAACTTTACGAAATAAAGTTTCCTGCGCGGGCGTCGGCTTGCATTCGGGTCAAAAAGTTCACCTTGAATTGAGGCCGGCCGACGTAGACAGCGGGATAATTTTTTTGCGAACGGATTTGCCCGACAAGCCGAAGATTCACGCAACCGCCGACAAAGTCAGCGCGACGATTCGGGCGACGACTCTGTCACAGAACGGCGCGAAAGTTTTCACGATTGAACACCTGATGAGCGCGCTAAACGTCTGCGGTGTCGACAACTGCGAAATTGTTTTGGACGCCGAAGAACCGCCCGTCTTAAACGGCAATTCAATTGATTTCTTTCGCATGATTAAATCGGCGGGCGTCGTCGAACAAAATGCCGCACGCAACTTCACGCGTCTGAAAAAAATTTATCGCGTGGACGCCGACGACAAACGTTTTGTAATGGCTCTGCCTTACGACGGTTTTCGCGTCAGCTTCGTGTCGGTCAATCCGCACCCGCTGATTGGCATTCAATACGCCGACTTCGAGATAACCGAAGAAATTTACGCTGCCGAAATTGCCCCTGCGCGGACGATCGCTTACGAAAAGGAAGTTGACGCCTTGCACAAGATGGGTCTCGGTCTCGGCGGCACGCTCGAAAACGTCATTGTTTACAACGACTCAGGTTGGCTTAACAAACTCATTTATCCCGACGAACTTGTCCGCCACAAAATTTTGGACGTCATAGGCGATCTGCGGCTTGCGGGCATTTTTAATTGTCATGTCGTGGCGGCGGCGTCGGGACACGCGCTCAACACTCAACTCGCGAAAAAAATTTACGCGGACATCAGGCAATAACCTATTGCCTATTCCCTACAAAGGAGAGATACCGATGATTTTGGAAATCGAAGACATCATGAAGATTTTGCCGCACCGCCCGCCCATGCTTTTGGTTGACAGGATTTTGGAGATCGATCCGTTCAAGTCCGCCACGGGGCTCAAAAACATCACCATGAACGAACCGCAATTCGCGGGACATTTCCCGAACCATCCGATTATGCCGGGCGTGTTGCAACTCGAAGCAATGGCGCAAGTCGGCGGCGTGGCAATGCTGTACCCCGAAGAACACCGCGGCAAAATCGCGCTGTTCGGCGGCATGAACAACATCAAGTTCAAAAAGATGGTCGTGCCGGGCGACACTCTCATTACCAAAGCGGAAATCGTCAAAGTTCGCGGGCTTATCGGCGTGTTGCACACCGACGGTTACGTTGACGACAAACTTGTCGCAATGGCCGATTTTACTTTCGTACTCAAAGGACACGACGAGCTGTAATGTCTTCGGGAGTGGAGCAGATGATTAAATTAGATAACACAGGCGACCCGTCGACAAACGCCGACATTCACCCCAGCGCAATTGTTTCGCCGAGCGCACGATTGGGCACGAACGTCACAATCGGTCCTTATTGCATAATCGGCGACGAAGTTGAAATCGGCGACGGCTCAGTTATCGGCCCGCACGCCGTTATCGAAAAGTGGACTTCTTTGGGCAAAGACTGCCGCGTTTATCAATTCGCCTCCGTCGGTGCCGCGCCGCAGGATTTGAAGTTCAAAGGCGAGCGCAGTTACACTTTCATTGGCGACAGGACGACAATCCGCGAAGGCGCGACAATTCACCGTGCCACGGGCGAAGGCAACGAAACGCGAATCGGCAACGACTGCCTGCTTATGGCGTACATTCACGTCGCTCACAACTGCACGCTTGGCAACCATGTCATAATGAGCAACCTGGCAAGCTGCGCGGGTCACGCGATTGTTGAAGACCGCGTGGTTATCGGCGGCATGGCGGGCGTTCACCAGTTCGTTAAAATCGGGCGCAACGCAATGGTCGGCGGCATGAGCAAACTTGTTCAAGACGTCGTGCCGTACACAATCGTCGACGGTCACCCGGCAAAGGTCGTCGGCTTGAACAACGTCGGCATTTCGCGGGCGGGCATTCCGCTTGAATCGCGCCGCTTAATCAAGAAGGCGTATCGGATTTTGTATCGTTCGGGCTTGAACCTTGCCGAAGCAATCGCCGTCATCGAACAGGAAGTTGATTCGTGCGAAGAGGTCGAACACTTCCTGCGCTTTTTACGCAACGCCGAACGGGGCATTTGCCGCGAACGCCGCGACTTTGAAAGCAACTGAACTTGAGGTGTCTTCATGACCACGAAAGAAATCAACGAACTTGCCGCGTGGACTGCCCGCGAAATCCGCAACACCGTCTTGCAGGAAGGCAGAACTTTCGACGCGCCCGGCGAAGACATTCTTTGCGAATACGTGCGCTCGTGTCTCGTCAGTCAAAATCGCGGCGACAAAATTTCGGCGGAACTGTGCGCGAAATTGGCAACGGAACTTTTCAACCGCCGTCAACACGAAACGCAAACTCAAACGGAAGTCATGAACGCAATCGTCATTTTCGGCGCGAAGTTTCCCGCCTTCGTCGAAGAAGAACAACGCGCCCGCGACGCCGAAGCCGCACGAATCGCCGCGACTTTGCCCGCAATCAAAGTTTGAACGAAAAATTTTATCGGAGGTTATCTTAATGGAAAAGCTCGGTATTTTGGCCGGAACGGGAAAGCTGCCCGTCGAGTGCGCACGCGCCGCCAAACAGCTCGGTTACGAAATTTACGCCGTCGGTTTGCTTGCGGACTCCGACCCGGCAATTGCTCAGTTCGCCAAAGATTATCAATTTATCAGCGTCGCACAGCTTGACGCGATTTTGAATTACCTGACGACCAATCAAGTGCAAAAGGTCACCATGATCGGCAAGGTCACCAAAGAGTTGCTTTTCAACGGCGCGGTTCAGCCCGACGCGCACATGTTGCAGTTAATCATGTCGTTGCCCGACCGCCGCGACGATACAATCATGATGGCGTTCGTGCGTGAACTGGCTCGTGCGGGAATTCAGGCTTTCGACCAAACCGCGCTGATTCGCAAGCTCATGCCGCGTCGCGGGACAATCACCAGACGTGAACCGACCGAAGTCGAACGTCAAGATATGGAATTCGGTTTCCGCATTGCCAAAGAACTCGGACGACTTGACATCGGTCAAACCGTCGTCGTCAAAAGCCGTGCGGTCATGGCGCTTGAGGCAATCGAAGGCACGGACGCTTGTATCGAACGCGGCGGCAAGTTGGCCTGCGGAGGTGCCGTCGTCGCAAAAGTTTCCAAGCCGCAACAGGACAACCGCTTCGACGTGCCGACCGTCGGTTATCGCACGATTGAAAACATGGCAAAAGTTGGCGCGTCGGCTCTGGCGATTGAGGCGGGCAAAACTCTGCTCGTCGAACGCGAACGCATGATTCAGTTTGCCGACGACAACGGCATTTCAATCGTCGCTATGTGAATCGGCGGTGAGTTGCCTCGCAACGAATTGCAATTAAAAATCCCCGTCACAAGCGTGGCGGGTTTTATTTTTGAGGTGAGCAACGTGAAACTTCCGCAGTGTGAAATTCTTCCGTCGACGGACGCGCAAGAAATTTTGTTCGTCAGCGGAGGCAAAGCTCCCAACGTCGATTGGTTGTCGGACGTTGCCGACGGGCGAAAAATTTTCTGCGTCGACAAAGGCATCGAAGTTTGTCGGGCGTGCGAACTCGTCCCCGAAATTTTAATCGGCGACTTCGACAGCGCGAATCAAAGTTGCGTCGAGTGGGCGCGCACAAAAAAAATCCTCGTCGAACGGCACCCCGTTGACAAGGACTTGACCGACACGCAACTTGCGCTTAATCGTGCGGCTGAACTTTTCGGCGAACACGTCGCGCTTGTGACCGGCTGTTTCGGCGGACGCGTCGACCACCTGTACAGCACGATTTTTACTTGCGCGGCGTCGAGTCGAAAAATTTTTCTTGCCGACGAACGCGAAGTGATTTTCTTCGTGACTGGCGGCGAACAAGTTGACGTAATGTTTAATCGCCGACCGCTTGCGTTGTCGCTGTTGCCCGTGAGTGAAACTTGTTCGGGCGTGACGATTAAAAATGTTCGCTGGGAACTTGACGGCGCGACTTTGACGCAAAGTTTCCCGAACGCAATCAGCAACCGCGTCGAAGGCGACAAAGTTTCAATCGGCGTCGAAGTCGGCAAGCTCGCGGTGTACCTGTGCTTTACCGAATAACGCGACCGCAATGGAAATTTGTTCGGGCGTAACGATTAAAAATGTTCGCTGGGAACTTGACGGCGCGACTTTGACGCAGAATTTCCCGAACGCAATCAGCAACCGCGTCGAAGGCGACAAAGTTTCAATCGGCGTCGAAGTCGGCAAGCTTGCGGTGTACCTGTGCTTTACCGAATAACACAACCGCGACGGAAACTCCGGCCGTCATGGATGACGGCCGCGCCCGACGTGTTCGCTTCGATTGGCGAGGCGGTCAACCAACTGTTCCCCCGCTTTTAAAGCGGGTCTTTCGCGCCGAAAGAAAGTAACAAACTCACAGCGGCAATTGCTTGACCCACTGATTCAACGAATCGTTGTCGACGTGCCCGCGGAAAACTCTGCCTTCAACCCACGTGACCGACGGCGCGCAACTGGGCTTGAGTTCAGCCAACGTGTTGCCGAAGCCCGAACCGCCCGACGTGGCGAAAAGAACAATCGTCTTGCCCGCGAAGTCCGCGCTTTCAAGGTAGCTGTTGATAATATGCGGCGCGACGTACCACCAAATCGGAAAACCCAAAAAGATCGTGTCGTAAGCGGCGACGTCGGCACTTTCCGCCAAAGCGGGGCGCGAAGTCTTGTTCGCCATCTCTACGGAGCTGCGCGACTGTGAGTCGTTCCAGTTCAAATCTTTGCCGGTGTACGGCGTCTGCGGCTTAATCTCGACAATGTCCGAGCCGAGGAACTTTGCCAGGTTGTTCGCAATCCTGCGCGTTGTGCCCGTGGCGGAAAAGTAAGCAACCAAATTTTTCATCGTAATACCTCCGAATTTCCTTGTCGTGTGAATTCAAAATGAACCGCGTCGTCGCCGAAAGATTTCTTCGTGACTTCGTAGCGAATCGCCGCGTCGGGCACGGGACGATTTTTTTTGTCGTCGTCTTTGTCCAAAGTCGGCGGCTTAAGGACATTGATGATGTCGTCGAGTTTCGCGCCGTCTTCAAACATTGCAAACACCTCCGTAGCAGAAATTCAGTAGCCGAAGACTTCGGCCGCATGTTTCATGTTGTCGCGAATTTTGACGCCGAACGGACAACGCTTTTCGCACGCGCCGCATTGAATGCACTCGCCCGCGTGATGTTTCAACGCCGCGTAATGTTCGCGCACGGTTTCGGGCACGGACTTTTGAGCCGCCGTCAAATGCAGGAACTTCGTCACGGACGCAATGTCAATCTTCTTGACGCACGGCGCGCAGTGACTGCAGTAGACGCAATGACCTTGCCAGCTGATCTTCGGGAACGTGGCGAACGTCGTCGCGAAATCTTTTTCGTCGTCGGAAGCGGTCTCGTAAGCGACGGACTGATTGAACTGTTCGACGGTGTGCGCGCCCGCCAACACGCAAGCGACACCCGGTCGGCTAAGCGCGTAATGAATGCATTGGTGCGCAGTCAACGCAACGCCCGCAGGTGAAAGTTCCGCGTCAAGCAAGTCACCGCCGCCAAAACATTTCATGACGGTAATTCCCACGCCGCGACGTTGACAAGTCTCGTAAAGCTTTTGACGGTCGGGGTCGACGTTGGTCAAGTTGCTCGCGTAATTTGCCTCGTTCCAAAGTTCGTTGACGTCTTCGGACGCGGGAAGCAAATCGTAGCACGGGTTGACGCTGAACATCAGAACTTCAATCGCGCCGCTTTCGACGGCCTTCAACGCGACTTGCGGATTGTGGCTGCTCATGCCGATATGACGAATCTTGCCGGCGGACTTCAGCTCGCGCACGTAATCCAAAATGCCGCCCGTTTCAATCGTGTGCCAATCGTCAAGCGCGTCGCAGTAGTGAATCGTGCCCACGTCGATATAATCGGTCTGCAACTGTTCAAGCGACAGCTCAAATTCGGCTTTGACCTCGGACAACTTGCGCGAACGTTTGTACTGCCCGTCCTGCCACACGGAACAGATGTGCGACTGCGCGATAAATTTTTCTCGACGCCCGCGCAGAGCCTCACCGACGGCCTTTCGCACGTCGGGGTTTGACGTGTACAAGTCGAAGTAATTCACGCCCGCAAGTTCCGCCGCGTCAAAAAGTTTCTTCGTCATGCGGCAGTTGTCCTCGGCGAAACCTTCGCAGCCCATGCCGATTTCGCTTACTTTCAATCCGGTTGAACCAAGTTCGCGATAAATCACGGCTAACACTCTCCTTTCGATACGCGACGTAAGCTTTTGACGGCGACGGCAATTTTCCTGCCTGCAGTGGACTCCGAAGTCACTACAGATTTTTTAACACGGGCGGGATTAAGTTTCGTTCGACAATCAACCGTTCAATCGCGTCAAGGACTCGTCGCGGGGAGATTTTTTTCTGACACTCAAATTCGCGTGACGTTCCGTTGTGTCGCGGACAACATTGCTCGACGAAATTGACGCGCACGTCGTTGAAGCAACCGTTGCACACCAGGCGATTGGCGACGCGCCACGGCGTGTCAAACTCGAACCAATCTTGCGAAAAACCGCAAATCATCACGACGGGACAGTTCACCGCGTCGGCAAGCCAAGCCAAGCCGCTGCCAAGCCCGATAAAAAATTCCGCGTGGTGCAACATGTTCGCCCTGTGCATGATTGAAAAGTCGCCCGTGAAGTCTTCGGCGTTGGCGGGCTTGCGAATCGTCATGCCGTCGTTCGTCTGCGAAGAATTTTTGTCGATGCAAAAGACGCGGTAGCCCAAACTTAGCAGGTAGTCGACGACAATGTTCCAACCGTTCGGATACAACCAAGCTTTGCGATTGAGCGAAGCTTGAACGGCAACGCAAACATACGGCGCGCTTGTGACGGGCTCCGCTGTCGGTGTGAACGTCGGCTTCGGCGCACGCGAAGTCAAGCCCAAAATCCTACACGCGACAAGTTCCATGGGCATGTTGCGAATGTCTGCGGGCACGCTCGGACTTTCGCCGATACACATTGTCGCAAAGTACGTCGCGTAAGCGTCGAAGGTCAGCGCGTCGACGAACGTCAATTCGGGGTACAGGTGAGCCGCGAACTCGCGAAGATATTCGGGCAACAGAACCGACAACTTGCAACGGTGAAGTCTTTGGAATTCGGCGACGGCGGGCAATGTCGAAATCACGTCGCCCAACGCGTTCAATCGCACGGCAATCGTCACGGGTTTGCCTTCAAGGTCAAGCTCGTGAGCAAAAATTTTTTCACCGCCGCTGAAGACTTCGACGCACCAACGTATGAAACTTTTTTCAAACGACACAAGCCGCACGTCGGACAGCTCTTCGTCGAGGAAAGTTTTTCCGCCGACTTCGCCAATCTTCACGCGGAAATTTCCTTCGGGCACGTCGAGCCGCAAGCCGAAGTTGAAATCCAAACGCAAGCCGTCAATGCCCGTCAAGCCGACAACGGGCGCAGTCAAAGCTTCGTCGCGGTCGCTGAAGAAGTGCAACTTGCGATACAAAAAGTCTTGAATGAAGTCGCCGTTCAACACGTCGCGCATGACGGCTTCGGGCTGAGCCGCACGTTCCGCCGCGTCGCGATAAGTCAACAAGTCTCTGAAATCTCCCGCGCAGAAAGTTGCAATCTTCAATGCCGACACCGTCCCGAAAAGTTTTTCGTCAATGATAACGAATCGGCAGTTGCAAGTAAAGCGTCGTCGTGCGCGGGAACTTTTTATTGCGCGTCAAATTCTTGCGTGATAGAATTCGTCAAAACTTTGTTGGAGGTGGCGCGTTGGACAACAACGACAACCCGAAGTCCAAAACAAGCATCTGGTCAATAATCCTCCTTGTGGCGTGCTTTATCGGAGCGGCCGTCGCGGGCGCAATGTTCGCCGAATCAACTTTGTTCGACGGCAACGACCCGCCGCGACGAATCGTCAGCACGAACGAAAACGCGGAGGAACTCATAAAGGCACGCGACAAGTCGACAATTTTGATTATGGGCGTGGACAAGCGCGAAGACGACGTCGGACGTTCCGATACGCTCATGATTGCAACCGTTGACCCGCGGCTTGATCGGGCGACGCTCTTGTCAATTCCGCGTGACACTCGCGTAAGGATTTACGGTCTCGGCTACGACAAAATCAACGCGGCGTTCGCTTACGGCGGCGTCGAGCTTGCGGAGTCAACCGTTGAAAATTTTTTGGGCATCGACATCGACCATTATATTTTGATTGACACGGGCAGTTTCGTCAAAATCATCGACGCGATTGGCGGCGTGGACATTGACGTTGAAAAGCGCATGTTTTACGAAGACCCCTGGGACGACAACGGCGGGCTTGTGATTGACTTGTACCCCGGTCAACAGCACATGGACGGCAAAACCGCCGTGACTTACGTGCGTTACCGCGACTCCGAAGGCGACATCGGGCGCGTCAAACGTCAGCAAGCGTTCATGGCGGCTTGTTTGGACAAAGTCACCTCGCCCGAAATCGTTCCGCGAATCCCGAAAATTCTGCGCGAAGTGATTGACGCCGTCGAAACGGACATGTCGCTGCGTCAGCTGTTGGAAGTTGCCGGCGCGCTCAAAGCCGCTCAACAGAACGGACTTGAAACGGACATGGTGCCCGGTTACCCGCTGTACATCGACGATATCAGCTATTGGATACCCGACGTCGAACAGCTGAGAATTTCCGTTGCCGACGCGCTGGGCATTACCGTTGACCCGCTGCTTCGTGAACGTTTCGAGCGGGCGGCGCGTGAGTACAGCAATTCAATTCCCGACGGCGCACGCGACGTGCCCGAAGACGACGACTCAATCGGGCGACCCGTGCGCGACAGCCGCGAAACCCGCCGACGTTTGGAAGACCGCACGACCGTCAACGAACGGCGAACTTACGACGAAGACCGCAGGACTTCAATCGACGAACGCACGCATACAAACGACCGCAGAACTTCAATCGACGAGCGAACGACCGTCAACGGCCGCCGGACTTCCGACGACGACCGAACGCGTACAGACGACCGCAGAACTTCAGTTGACGAACGCACGAATTCAATCGACGACAACGAACGTGCGCGCTACGAAGATCGACGCTCCTCAATCGAGGACGACCGAACCCGTCACGAAGACCGACGCTCTTCAATCGAGGACGAACGCGACCGAACCGACGACATCGGGCGAATGTCCGACACGTCGCAGATTGAACGGCGCACTGTTCCCGAAACGACTTTCGACGAACCGTCACGCAACGACAACTCACCGAAGACGAGGTATTGACATGGACAAAATCATTTTGACCGACGAACTGTTTCTTGGCGACGGCAACCACAAAATCGTTTACGCGCACCCGACCGACAAAAATCTTTGCGTGAAACTTCTTCGCACGCCCGACGACCCCGACTTTGCAAAAGAAATGCGCTACCGAAAAGCTTTGGGCGACCGCGCAAATTCAATGACGCTCTTGACGAAATATTTCGGGCAGGTGGAAACCAATCGCGGCGACGGTTACTTGTTCGAGCGCGTGATTGACTTCGACGGCAAGTCTTCGCCGACAATGCTAAACGTTTTGGCGGACACCGTCGTTTACCGCGACCGCTTGCCCGCGACGGAAGAACTGTTGCTTGACTTCAAGCGCGCTTACTTCGACGAAAAGTTTCTGCTTGCGGGCGTCGACCCCGACAATTATCTTGTGCAACGAATTTCGCCGACGGAGCGACGCGTCCGAATCATCGACAACATCGGCATTGCGACGTTCGTGCCGCTTGCGTACTGGTTTGACGCCTTCGCAGTCAAGCGCGCTAAAAAATATTGGCGGCGGTTTGTCGACCTGATGCGCACTGATTACGCGAACATCTTCACGCCCGAATTCCTGAACAAGCTTGCCGACGTGTAAAAAAATCCCCGTCACCGACGACGGGGATTTTTTGTTGCGCAAAGCCGACGTTTGCTGTATGATTCGCTTGATTTTTTCGGAAGGCGGAGACTTGATGAATCGAACGACACGCACGGTTGTAAAAATTTTTTTTATCGCGGCGGTGACTGTCGCCTGTATCGCGCCGGCTTATTACCTCGGCTCGAACTTGACGGGGCACGCGCTGGCGACGGCCTCGGACAACATGAACTATTCGCGGTGGCTGGAAAAATATTTCGTCTTGACGCGGGCGACGGGCTTGCTCAACGGACTTTGCGCACTGAGCTGGTTCCTTGCGGCAAGATTTTTTTTCGCGGTTGACGACGTGACAAGCGCGGGCAAACGAATCTTCTGGACGGGACTGTTGACGGCGTCGCTTGCGATAAGTTTGGGTGTGCCGCACGTTTACGCGCCAATGCTCGGAATCAAACTCAACGGAATTGTCTTCGCGCTGTTCGCAGGCATCTTCACGGGCTTGGGCTACTGGCTGTTGACGATTTTCACGTCGCCGCTTGCGTTCAAGTACACACCGCTCGGCGCACAACTTTTCGGGAGGCGTCGCGCATGAGTTATCTTTTCGTTTCAATCGGCGGCACGGGCGCGAAAGTCATGGAGGCGTTGACGCACCTTTGTATCGCGGGCGGCTTGTCGGGCGACGAACGACTTTATATCGCGGCGATTGACCCCGATGTCGGCAACGGCAACTTGGAACGCACGTCGACCGCGCTAAACAATTTCGCCGTGTTTCAAAATCTTTCCGTCGGCATGGACACCGCGCTGTTCAAGAACAAAGTTTCGATCCTGCGACCGTTTCCGTGGAACCCGACCGGCCACGACAAGACGCTTGACGACCTGATCGAATTTCATCATCACAGCAATACGCCCGTCGGTGAACTGTACGAAACTTTGTACACGCGACGCGAACGCGACACGACGCTCAACGAAGGCTTTCGCGGACACCCGTCGATTGGCGCGGCGGTTTTGGCGAAGAAATTCGACGACGGCTCGAAACTCACCGCGCAGATTGAAAAAATTCTCGGCGAAGGCGACAGCGTCAAAATTTTTCTTGCAGGCTCGGTCTTCGGCGGCACGGGCGCGGCGGGTCTTCCGACCGTTGCTCGACTGCTCAAAAACAATCTTGCCGATTACGCGGACAGGATTTCCGTCGGCGGCGTATTGATGTTGCCGTACTTCAGCTTCACGCCCGACCCGAACGTCGACGAACTTTTTGCCCGCAGTGAAAACTTTTTGGCGAACACGAAGGCGGCTCTGCGTTACTATTCCGAACGCGAAAATCTCTTCGACGCGGTTTACTTCGTCGGCGATTCGGTCATGACGCCCGTCGCGGAATTTTCCGTGGGCGCGGCGAATCAGCGCAATGAAGCTCACGTCGCCGAACTTTACGCGGCATTGGCGGCGGCTGATTTCTTCGCGCAACCGTTGCATTCGCCGAAAACTTTCAAGTACATTTGCCGTCACGCGCCGAACAAATTTTCGTGGGACGACCTGCCGACTTCGCGGGAACGTTTCGCGCAGTTCGCCCGATTTATCTTCGCGTTCGTGCATTTGATTAAGCCTGTGCTGAGCGACTTGTCGGCGGGCAACGCGAAGGCTTACAAATATCCGTGGTTCGTCGATTATCTCGACGGCGTGGACGTGACGGCTCCCGACGCGGTGAACTTCAGCTTTTACGCGGAGGCGTTCGCGGCGTGGCTCAAACAACTTGAAACTCTCGACGGGCGCGAAGTCTTCTTGATTGACCCGTCGATGTTCGATGCGAATCCTGCGCGGCTTGTCGACAAGAAACTTTTCGCGTCAATCGACGGCAACAAGTCAAAGTTGACCGTGCACGAAGTTTGGTATCGGTTGACGGAGCCCGCGAAGTTTGATTCGACGGTTAAAGGTTTCGGCAAGTTTCTGCGGCGGCTGTACGATTGTTGCGCGGTGTAAATTTTTTCCGCGTCGACAACGTTTGACTTGCGATAACGTTGCGGGTCGCTCCCGTTGGATGCAACGTCACGTTGCCGGCGGCTGTACGATTGTTGCGCGATTTAAAGGCGGTGAAGTTATGTCGAACGTCGTCACAATCACGGGCGTCAAAAAGCTCTACAAGATGGGTTCCGAAACTGTCGCGGCACTCAATGGCGTCGACCTCAAGATTGACGCGGGCGAATTCGTCGCGCTCATGGGTCCTTCGGGCAGCGGTAAATCAACGCTGATGAACATCCTCGGTTGCCTCGACCGCCCGACCGTCGGCTCGTATAAATTGCTCGGACAGGAAGTCAGCGGTTTGGGCGACGACGAACTTGCGCGCATTCGCAACAAGACAATCGGTTTCGTGTTTCAGAACTTCAACCTGTTGCCGAAATTGACAAGCCTTGAAAACGTCGCGTTGCCTGCCGTGTACGCGGGTATCGGCTCAAGCAAGCGGCTTGAATTGGCAATGGCGGCACTCAAGAAAGTTTCGCTCGACGACCGCGCACAACATTTGCCAAGCGAACTGTCGGGCGGTCAACGTCAACGCGTGGCGATAGCGCGGGCAATCGCAATGCACCCCGCGATTTTGATGGCGGACGAACCGACGGGCAACCTCGACACGAAGTCCACGGGCGAAATAATGCAGATCTTTCGCGACCTGCACGCGGCGGGCTCGACGATAATTTTAGTCACGCACGAACCCGACATTGCGCAGGCCGCCGACCGTCAAATTCTCGTCAAGGACGGGCAGATAACCAAAGACATTTCACGCGGCTCCGACGAAATTATCGACATTGTTTAACGGGGTGTCGACATGCTTTTTACCGAACTTCTGAAGATGGCGGCGTTGAGTCTCGTCGCCAACAAAATGCGCACGCTGTTGACGATGCTCGGAATAATTATCGGCGTCGCGGCGGTTATCGCAATGGTTTCCGTCGGCATGGGCGTCAAGAAAAACGTCGTCGACTCAATATCGCGGCTCGGCTCGAACATGCTTGTCATAATGTCGGGCAGCTCCAATCGCGGCGGCATGAGAGGCGCGGCGGGCTCCGTGACGACTTTGACTTACGCGGACGCCGAAGCGATTAAAGACAAAATCAAATACGTTGCCCACGTGTCGCCGACCGTGCAGGGCAGTTATCAAGTTGTCTACGGCCACGAGAACTGGAACACGACGGTCACGGGCGTTATCCCCGAATACGTGTCGGTTCAGTCGCTCGAAGTCCAAAACGGGCTTTTCTTCGGCGAACACGATGTTGACGTTCGCAACCGCGTGGCAGTTATCGGCGCGACGGTGGCGACAAATTTGTTCGACAGCGTTAATCCCGTCGGCAAGAAAATTCGTATCGGCAACGCGCCGTACACGATTATCGGCGTGCTGAAAAGCAAAGGTCAATCCGCCGGCGGACAAGACCAGGACGACGTTGTTTTGATTCCCTTGACGACCGCGCAGGAACGCTTGCTCGGCATTACTCACGTGCGCTCAATCAACGTTCAAGTCACCGACGCGGACAAGATGAACGAAGTTCAATCGAACATTGAAAAACTTTTGCGGCAACGTCACCGAATCCGCGCAGGTGCCGAAGACGACTTCAACGTTCGCAACCTGACCAGCATAATGGAAACGATGTCTTCGACGACGACGATGATAACGCTTTTGCTCGGCTCAATCGCGGGCATTTCGCTTATCGTCGGCGGTATCGGCATTATGAATATCATGATGGTTTCGGTAACCGAACGCACGCGGGAGATTGGCATTCGCAAGGCGATTGGCGCGACGTACAACTCAATCATGATGCAATTCCTGATTGAATCGACGATGATTAGCATAATCGGCGGACTTATCGGCATTGTGATTGGCGTCGGTGTCGCGCAGGCAATTTCCAAGTTCGGCAACTTCACGACGGTTATCAGCGGGCTGAGCATTGCGGCAAGTTTCGGGTTTTCGCTGTTCGTCGGGATATTCTTCGGGATGTTGCCCGCACGCAAGGCCGCACGACTTGACCCGATTGACGCGCTGCGTTACGAGTGACGTTTCGTTACTTTTCTTTTGGCGCAAAAGAAAAGTAACCAAAAGAAAACAGCCCGCAGGTGAAACATCCTGTTTCAACCGCGGGCGTGCGGCCGTCATCCATGACGGCCGGATTTTCGTTGAGCGTGTCGAGTTTGTAACCAAGACCAACGAAATTTTCCGATAGTAATCAGATGGGCGGTTTGATTTGCGTTTCGACGTGCTGTATACTGCGCAAGCCGCAATTAGTCTGGTTGCGAATCGTAAAAACTTAATATTGTGGTCGTCAAACGACCGAGCCGTAAACGTCAACGTTCATTTTCGAGAGGAGGAATTTTCGTGGCGTTTTTTTATTTTGTTGTCCGCGACACCAACGAGCAAAATCCGCCGCGTGACAGCGAAGACTTGAAGCGTCGCCTTGACGAAATTCGGGCGTGGATTCCGCAACCGCCAAAACGTCAGCGCGATAACAACATGATCTTCGCGTCAAAGGCCTTTGAGCTGTTCAAAGACTGCGGGCTTATCAGCCGAGACAATCTCGAACTTTTGAACGACAAGGAGTGGTGCGACGAAAACATTGACTTTATCCGAATTGCGGGCGAAAAAGCTTGCAGTCAAATTAATCCGTTGGGCGGCGTCGTGCGGCGTGAAGATTTGCCGATGTGCGACAAGTCAATCTTGCGCTATTACTGTCCGCGTGACGAGCTGAAACTTGATTCCGACATTGAGGTTGCCGCAAAAAGTTTCGGCGGCGCGAGCAAGTTGGCGGTCGTTTGCGAAGGCGTGACGTATTACATTTCCAACGATTGGTTCAGCGACGACAAAATCCGTCCGACGAAAAAGGCGTTCACCAACTGGCTGGTTTTTTGGGCAGTTATGGCTTGCGACAAAAGCCGGAAAGCTGAATCGGATAAAATTTCGTCGACAACGCTGACCGACATGCGCGCAAGTCACGTTGCCCCGAACATCGAGCTTGAACTCAAACCTACCGACGAACTTCAACCCGAAGTCGAACCCGTCACGGTCGACAAGCCCGAAGACTCAGCCGAAGTTATCGAGTCGCTGAAAAGTTTGCACGCAAAAGTTGACAAACTCACCGCTGAGATTGAAGAAATCAAAAAACTTTGGAGGTAAAACTTATGATTGACAAACTGACCGAATGGGCGCAGGCGGGCGACGGACACGCGATGTATAAGCTTGCCGTTATGGAGCGCGACGAAAATAATTTTCCGCAGTACGAACATTGGCTTGAAAAATCCGCCGAAGCCAAACACTTCGACGCTATGAAAGAATTCGCAAACCTTCTGCGCGACAAAGCCGACTACGCGACGGCTCTTGCGCTGTACAAAGAACTTGCTAAAGATCTTCTCGACGTTGAATCAATGGAAATTATTGTTGACATGTGCGCACAAAGTCAAGGCGTTCCGAAAAACGACGCCGACACGCTCAACTTTGTGCTTAAAATTATCGACGGTATTTATAACGAAATTTATCTGATTGACCGCGGTCATATTTTGATGCGAACGCTGATATTCGACACACGCCGACACGACGAATGCACGATGCGTTATCTTGAAGCGATTGAACGACGAAGAATCGCAAGCCGTATCCGTAAAATTTTGTCGACTGCGGAGGTTTGAATCATGAACGAACAGCAACTGATTGACGCGGCAGAAAACGGCGACGTTTCCGCCATGAAAACTCTTGCGAAATTTTACGCGCAACAATCAAGAGGCGGCAACGACGACAAAGTCGGTGACGTTGTTTCCTTTGATTCGATTTTTAAAGAGCCGAAACGCAAGCCCGAACTTGAAGCGAAGGTTTACAAATATTATCGCATGGCGGCCGAAGCAGGCGACGCCGAATCAATGACCGAGACCGCGAGTCGAATTTATGACGATATCGGTACCGAACAAAATCGGCAGAATACGAAATGTGGTATCGTCGCGGAGCCGAAGCGGGCGACCCTGTTGCAATGCGCGTTGTGGCGTTCAGTTCCGGTGACCCCGTCGAAAAATTTAAGTGGTACGAACTCAACGCCAAACTCGACAAGCCCGGTTTGAATAAACAGAACTCAATCAAGGAAACTGCCATAAATTACGCGGCGGGACGCGGCACCGATGTAAATCTTGAACGCGCCGAACATTGGCTTGCCCAACTCGACGAAAAAGACGCCGCTCGATTACAACATGGCGGCGATCAAAACGTGCGCTGATGATTTATCGCGGGCTTGGCGTCGAACGCGATGTTGACGAAGCATTTTCGTTGTTCGGCAACATTGAAGGTCGTCGCGAAAAGTTTCCGATGGTTTACAGATTTAACAGCGTCGCCCGATATTACGTCGCAAAAATCATGGAAGAAACTTCCGGCATGGACGAGGCAACCGTCAATCGAAGGCAATTTTCCTTACAGAATTGAAGCGGCAAAAAAACTCATGTGGATGTACGACATTGGCGAAGGCGTTTGCCGCGACGAAATCGAAGCGGACAGGTGGCGCAACAAAGCGAACGACCTTGTCAATCAAAGTAAGATGTTTATCAATCAAGACTGAGCGTTAAATATTCGGTTGAGCGTGTCGAATTTCTTGCGGACAATTTGGCACGCTTGCTTTTTTCCGAAAGGAGCACGCGACATGAAACTTGCCGACATTGAAAAAAAAGTTGACGCGCTTGACGATGCCGACGCCGAAATCGAAAACGAAATTGCCGCGCTCAAAGACACTTACGAATTAATTTGTCGCGGTGAAGAATTTCAAAGCAACGGCAGAATTCGCCTTGCACTGAAATGTTTTTGGAGTGCCGGCTACGGCGACGGCTTTGTATCTGCGGCGAAAATTTTTTGCGATATTTTGTCCGACGGATACGCGGCTCTGCACCTTTACCGTTATGCAATTCGTGGTTTGTCGGAGTCTGTGGCGTTCACCGTCACGCCTGAAGAACAGCTTTTGCGGAAGATTTTCGGCGAAGAAGAACGGCCTGTTGAGCGGCAATATCCGTCCACATTTTATCTTGAGGCACTGCGCGGGCAGGCGGAAATTTTTCGTTTCGGCATTGTCGGCGTTCCCGCTGACGGACGCAAAGCTTTGAAATATTACAAGCGAATCGTCGAAATTATTTTCGGCACGCTCGACATTCATTCGCTTGACGACGCCGAAAAATTTAAACGAATTCGCGCCGACGGTGAACGCGGTCATCAATACGCCGTACGTGCGCTTGGCGACATTGCGAACATTTATGGCAACGGTGAGGCGGGCATTCGTCCCAACCCGCGCAAAACCGAAAAATTTTACGAATTGGCAACTTACTTGGATCACGAGTATTTGCTTGATGAAAATTTTCGGAGTTGGCGGCGCAATGAATACGAACGAGAATTTGACTGACTGTCGACAACGGGCGAATCACGGCGACATTTCCGCCATGCGTGAACTTGGCTTTGAGTTGCGCAACGAGGCCGAACGAAATTATTCTGAAGCGTTCAAGTGGTTTATCAAAGCGGCAAATTTCGGCGACGCGTCGGCATTGCTGATTGTCGGCGACATGTGCCGTTTCGGGCAAGGCACGCCCCGCAGTCCGCAAAAAGCTTTGGATTGTTACAAAAAAGTCGCGAACAATTCCGGCGTCAATCTCCTTGCGCGACGAGAAGCCGTAAGTCGAATCGCGCATACTTACGAAAATGATTTGGCGAACGGAGCCAAAGCCGTGCGTTGGTTGAAAAGATTGATTCGTCTCGGTCAACCGGCGGCGCGTTTCAAAATCGCGGAAATTTATCGTGACGGACGCGGGCTTGCTCCTTCGGGCGAAAAAGCCGTGTATCATTTCACGCAGATAATTAACGACGAAACTTTGCCCGACGATTTGCGATATTCGGCGGCGTTGGAAGTCGGCAAAATTTTTCACGCGGGCAAAATAATCGAACGCAACGACAAAATCGCGCTCCAATGTTTCAAAATTGCCGCATGTGCCGACAAACCGATTTCGGCTGAGTCGCTCATTTACATTGCCGAAATTTGCAGCGACGAAACCGATCCGAACGTCGAAAAAGTTGAAGTTTTGAGCGCGGCAGCCGAGGCGGGCAGTCACCGAGCGACGCGAATTCTTTCGGATATTTTTCGCGACGGAAAATTTGGCGTCAATCAAAATTACGAGCGGGCACTTGAGCTGTTGGCGAAAGATATTGCCAACGATTTCAGCATCGTTGACAAAATCATTGCTTTGCGCAAGTCGGCGACGATTTATCGCGAACTTGACCCTGCCAAAGCGGACGAACTTTCACGCGAAGCCGAACGCCTGAGCCGCGATTGGACGCGAAATTTCGACGTGTTGCAAACAAATGATTAGCCATTTTTTTGCGCACAAAAAATCCCCGTCAATCGGCGGGGACAACTTCACGACATGATGTCGGCAAGCAATTGCATATTTAAACTTTTGCGAACGACTGCGGCAAGGCGGTCGTAATTTTTTTGTCTTTCGGCACGAAGATTGCGCGTCGAGGCAAGCGGCGGCAAATTTTTCTTCGCACGCACGGCGTTGATAAATTGTCGGCGGAAGTCGTCGTTGTCGAAAATCCCGTGCACGTAAGTCCCGAACACCTCGCCCGTCGAAATAATCTTACGTCCGCGCAGGTTGGTCGTGCCGCTGTGAATTTCGTAGCCGTCAAGATTTTTGCCGACGATTCGGCTGTCAAGAAAGTTAAAGTCAACGTCGAGCTGAACTTGTCGCGTGAACTTTTCTGCGGCGAACGTCGTTTCGAGCGGCAAAAGTCCCAGCCCGTCAAGTTCAACGTGCGTCGATTCGGTTTTGAGCGGATCGAAAAGTTTTTCGCCCAACATTTGGAAACCGCCGCAAATTCCGACAATCGCCGCGCCGCCTGAGTGACGTTGCAAAATCTTGTCGACGAAGTGATTTTGTCGCAGGGCAAGCAGGTCTTCGGAAGTGTTCTTGCTGCCCGGCAAGATGATGACGTCCGCCGCGTCGAGTTCGTCGGGCGTCGTCGCGTAAAAAAGTTTGACGTCCGACTCACCCGCGAGACTGTCAAAGTCCGTGAAGTTCGACAGCTTGCCGAGGCGAATCACCGCGATTGAAACGTCGCCCGCGTCCGAAGAAATTTTATCGTCGAGCGACACGCTGTCTTCGTCGTCGACGCCGAGCTTGTCAATGTACGGGACAATTCCAAGCACGGGTTTTTGAGTTTTGCGTTCAAGGAATTCGACGGCGGGCAAAAACAAATTCACGTCGCCGCGAAACTTGTTGACAATCAAACCTTTGACCAGTTCGCGTTCGTCGTCGTCCAAAAGTTCGAGCGTGCCGACGATTGACGCCAAACAACCGCCGCGGTCGATGTCGGCAACGAGAATCACGGGCGCATTGAGATGTTTGGCGACGCGCATGTTGACAATGTCGTTCGCCTTGAGGTTGACTTCGGCGGGCGAGCCGGCACCTTCAATGATGAGCGTGTCGAATTCGGCGGACAGCTTGTCGAGCGCAACTTTGACCGCGTCGAAAGCTTTGAGCGCGTAACCCGTGTGATATTCGGCCGCACTCATGACGCCGACAGCCCGACCGTTGATGATGACCTGCGACGTTTGGTTGCCCGTCGGCTTGAGCAAAACGGGATTCATTTCGACACGCGGAGCAAGTCCGGCGGCTTCGGCTTGAGCAACTTGAGCGCGACCCATTTCGAGTCCGTCCGCCGTCACGAAGGAATTCAACGCCATGTTTTGCGCCTTGAACGGAGCGACGCGTCGACCTTCGCGGAAAAAAATTCGGCACAGTGCCGCCGTCAAGATACTTTTGCCGACGTGCGAGCTTGTGCCTTGAAACATTAAATATTTCGTCATGACTTCATAACCTTTTCAAAACGGAAGAAATAATCGCCGCCCGTGTCCGCTGCGGGATGATGCGGGTTGAAAAATTCCACGGCGTGAAAGCCGCATTTGTTGATGTAAAAATGCAGGTTGCGTTTGGCAAAGTAAGGCGTCGCGGTCTCCCAAACTTGAGTATCGGGGTAACGCGCTTCAATCGCCTGCCACGCCGCAAAGCCGATGTCCTTGCCGAGCAAGTCGACGTTCACGAAGAACAACAGCAGTTCATTGCGATTGTCGGGGCGAATCACGACGACAGCTCCGCCGACGATTTTTCCCGCACGAACGATGTTCAAAACTTGCGCACCGTCCGCGTTGAAACTTTCCAAAATGTCTTCGCGGGAAATAATTTCGTCGTCGTCGCAGAAACCGGCGGCACCTTTTTGGAACGACGCCTGCAGATTGACGATAAAATCTTCGCGTTCGGCGTCACTCGTCGGGACAAGTTCAATCTTCATTCAATCACCTCTGCAAGTTTGCGCACGTCGACGGCAAGACCCGCGACGGTCAAGAAAACTTTTTCGGCTTCGGCGGCGAGCATTTGGTTGGCAATTCCCGCCAAGTCACGGAAACGGCGCGCAAGTTTGTTGTCGGGGACGATGCCGTTGCCTACTTCGTTCGTGACGAAAATCGTCGTCGCGTCGGAAGACTTCGCCGCGTCAATCAGCTTTTGAATCAGCCGGCGCAGTTCGTCGCAAAGAATTTTTTCGTCGTCGACAACTGCCGCGCAAAGAAAGTTGCTCACGTAAAGCGTCACGCAGTCGAACAAGATCGCGTCGAAAGTTTCGGCGGCTTCGGAAATTTTTTCTTCCGCGCAGAAAGGAGCCTCGAACGTCCGCCAATTCACGCCGCGACGACTTTGGTGAAGTTTGACGCGGAAAATCATTTCGTCATCAAAAACTTGCGCGGTGGCAATGTAAGCCGCCCGACCGTTGCCGATTTTGAGCGCGAGTTTTTCGGCGAAAGAACTTTTGCCGCTGCGTGCGCCGCCCGTCACAAGAATAATTTTGCCCACGATGTCAACCTCCGTTCAAGTCGGCGCGTTCAACCGTAACATCGCGGCTTGCGAAAACGTTGCGGATTACACCAAGAGTTCTCCCGCTTTTAAAGCGGGTGCCGCTGCGTGCGCCGCCCGTCACAAGAATAATTTTGCCCACGATGTCAACCGCCAAAAAAAAGTTTTATTCTACTTGAGTGGCGATAATCCCTACTTCGCGTCGGAAAAAATTTGACTAAGATTAAGCCGTGAAGTATAATCAGCGCGTAAAAATTGGAGGGCGCGACATGAAATCGAACGTTGAAAATTCATTTGAAGCCGAAATCGCCAACGAGTACGCCAAGTACGAGACGCTCACGGACGAACAACTCATCGTCGAGTTCAAGGAACACGAAAACACTTCCGCGCTTGATTATCTGATTCACCGCTACCGAAGTTTTGTGCGGGCGAAGGCGCGTTCGTATTTTTTAATCGGCGCCGACCGCGAAGACATCATCCAGGAAGGCATGATCGGTTTTTACAAGGCGGTGCGCGACTTCAAGAGCGACAAGCTGTCGAGCTTTCACGCCTTCGCCGAGCTGTGCGTCACGCGCCAAATTATCACGGCGATTAAAACCGCCACGCGTCAAAAGCACATCCCGCTGAACTCCTACATTTCGCTTAACAAACCGATTTACGACGAAGACTCCGACCGCACGCTTTTGGACGTGATAAGCGGCGTCAAAGTTGCCGACCCCGAAGAATTAATCATCAGCCGCGAAGAGTTTCTGGCTATCGAAAAGAAAATGTCCGAAATCCTCAGCGAACTTGAGTGGCAAGTTTTAATGGCTTACCTTGACGGCAAGTCGTATCAGGAAATTGCGGCGAGCTTGAATCGTCACGTCAAGTCAATCGACAACGCGCTCCAACGGGTCAAACGCAAACTCGAACGCTACGTTGCCAGCCGCGGCGAAACGATTGACATCACCACGGTTTATCGCGGGCTGTCCACGCTTGACCGTCGGATAAAAGCGCCCGCCGTCGCACACCGCTAGACGTTCACCGCGAACGTCTTTTTTCTTTGGGAGGCAACGCACATGAACTTCGCGAACAAACGATTTAACGTCGCCAAAACTTTGAACTGCGGCTTCAAGCGCGACGGTAAACTTTTCGTGCGCCGCGACGAAATTGTCAACGGCTTCACGGCGGAAATTATAATCGACGCGGGCGGCTCTGTCACGACAAAAATTTTCGACGCGGACGGCGAACCTTACACGCTTCACCTTGTCGAAGGCGCAAGCGGAAGTTTCGTCGGCAGTGTCAAAGCTGCTCACGAAAAACTTTTGACCGAAGTCGCCGCGAACTGTTTCGACGAACAAATTTATTCGAGCGCGCAGGCTTTGAAGGTCGTCGCTCACATCCGCGAAAAATTTTCGGACGCGCCGGAATTTCTTTGGGACAAGTTCCCGAACTTCGCGGTCTTTCGTCGTGCGGACAATCGCAAGTGGTACGCCGTGATTATGGTTTTGCCGCGAAACAAGTTGCAGTTGACGGGCACCGACGAGCTTGAGATTTTGAATCTGCGCGCCTTGCCCGACGAGTTGGACGCGTTGATTGACGGCGAGAAATATTTTCGCGGCTGGCACATGAACAAGCGGCATTGGTTGACGCTCACGCTTGACGATACGCTTGCCGACGAAGAAATTTTTTCGCGGCTTGAGCAAAGTTATCGCCTTGCCGCACGCAAATAATCCTTGCCAAAAGCTTGCCCGTCGCGTATAATTTCGTCGACAAACAAAAATGCCCCGACCGAAGTCGAGGCGAAGTGCTTGAAGGCGGTTTTGCCCCCGGATATATAGGAAACGCAGGTTAAACCTTTTGACAGTCGCCTAAAGTGGGGACTCAGGCGGCTGTTTTGCTGAGCAGAAGCAGAATCGCTCCAGTAAGCAATGTCACGCGGATTATGATTCTAATCACACGCATCGTCGTCGCCCCCTTTCTCGGGGGACTTCGAGATTCAAACCGCCCTTGCCGCGAAGGCTTCAAGCAAGACCGATTATAGCAGTTGCGTCGCCCGAATTCAAGGCGGCGTTATTTTTTTGCGAACGCGTCGACACGTCAAGAAACTTTGCAATGCGCGGGCAAGTGGTGTATTATCTGCGCGAGGTGATAAAAATGTGTTTGGCATTTCCCGCGAAGGTCGTGGCGATTGACGGCGACTTGGCGACGGTCGAGCGTGCGGGCGTGAAACGTTCGGCAAGCTTAATGCTGTTGCCCGAAGCGAAAGTCGGCGACTTCGTGCTGATTCACGCGGGTTTCGCAATGCAAACGATTGACGAGAGCGAAGTTCAAATCCGCGACGCACTTGTTGCCGAAATGAACGGAGCACCGCGCACGGTCGAAAGTCTGTCGGAGGTCTCGTGATGACCGACACGTTGAAGTTGGTCAAAAAAATTTCGGTCGCTTTAAAAGCGACGGAACAGTTGACGCGTTGCGGTCGTTCAACTTTCAAGTTTGTTGCCGCGTGCGGACGTCACAAAAATTTTTACGGGAGCTTGACAAATGGCTGATACGTTGAAACTCGTCAAAAAAATTTCGCGGCTGTCGGCGGGCAAGCCTCGTCTGCGGTTCATGGAAGTTTGCGGCACGCACACCGTCGCGATTTTCCGTTCGGGCATTCGGCAAATCCTTCCCGAAAACGTCGAGCTTGTGTCGGGGCCCGGCTGTCCCGTTTGCGTCACCGACGACGATTTTGTCGACAAGGCGATCGCTTACGCACGCAAGAAAAATTTCATCGTGGCGACGTTCGGCGACATGCTCAAAGTTCCCGGCACGCGTTCGACATTGGCACGGGAAGTAGCGAACGGCGCACGCGTCGAGGTCGTTTATTCGCCGCTGGACTGCCTGGACATCGCGAAGAAACATCCGCGCAAGTCGGTAATTTTTTTGGCGGTCGGTTTCGAGACGACGGCTCCGACGCAAGCGGCGACGGTCTTGGCGGCACGGGCTCACGGCGTGAAAAATTTGTTCATGCTGTCGGCGCAGAAACTTGTTCCGCCCGCGTTGAAATTTTTGCTTGACGACGCGGCTGTCAACGTCGACGGATTTTTGTTGCCGGGACATGTGGCGGTTGTCACGGGCGCGGACGAATTCAACTTCCTTGCGGACGAATTCAAAATCCCGTCGGCTGTCAGCGGCTTCGAGGCGGACGAAATTTTGACGGCGTTGACGAGTCTGCTTGAACAGGTCGACACGGGTCAAGTTCGCGTCGCCAACGATTATCGCAAGGTCGTCACAGCTCAAGGCAACGTCACCGCGAAAAAAATTCTCGCGCAGGTTTACGAGGTCACGGACGCTTCGTGGCGCGGCATGGGCATGATTGCGAATTCGGGTCTGAAGTTGCGCGACGAATTTGCCGACTTCGACATTGAACGCGTCGAGCCGATTGAAGTTGAACGCGTCGAAAAGAAGTCCGCCTGTCGTTGCGGTGAAGTTCTGCGCGGCATCGTCAAGCCGACGGATTGTCCGCTGTTCGGCAAGGTCTGTCAGCCGCTTCACGCCATCGGCGCGTGCATGGTTTCCGTCGAAGGCGTCTGCGCGACCTGGTTCAAGTACGGCGGCGGGAAATTTAATTTTTGATTCGGCGACATCGTTTCAATTCTCGACAACAAAAAAGCGCGTCTCCAAACTCGGAGGCGTGCTTTTTGTTTGTCACAGGACGTATTGAAAAAATTTGTCTTCGTCGGGCAGGTAGAGCAACATCAAAATTTCGGGCAACGCGCAAGTTTCTTTGATTTTTTTCGCGTAACTCACGTCACAGGAAGACAACCGAGCGTCACCTTTCGGATGAGTATGCACGAAGCCGACGAAGGCAATTCCTTCCGCCGCCCACTCGCGAATTACTTCGTTGAGCTTGCGAACGTCGGGAATGTAATTGTTTTCCGTCGTGGTTCCCGTAATATCGGGATAAAATTTCGTCACGACGCCTCTGCCGTCAACACCAAGGATACCGCCTGTTTCCCGGAGGCACAAAGTTTTTTTGATCTCATCGAGCACCGATTTTTCAGTCGGAATTTCTTCTGCCATAGTCGCAGGAATCGTTGCCGTCCACCCAACGGCCGTAATGACCGCAGTAATATTGGTTTCGGCTGCTGTTGTATTCGCCGCGGTAACTGCAGTCGGCGCAACAAAACCGAGCGAACTTGCCTTCGGGAATCGTCACAGGGACGACTTTTTTGACTTCAACTTTCTGCTCAACATCTTTCATGAATTATCAACCTCCCAAAACACAATAAACGCTTGAACCGAAAACTTTATCAACCTCCCTTCGTCGAAAGAAATTTTATATCGCACCGCAAATCACATGTGCGCAATTCAATCGTATGTGTTCAGTTTGCCGCTCAAAAGTTCTGCGTTGTACTTGTTGATTTTTACGTATGCCCAAGCCATGCAAATCAGGTTTACGGTCGGAATTGTTATAAACAAGCTGAATCCGAAAGTAAAAAGTCCGATGAGGGCGAATACGCAGTCCACGGCAATCATGATTATACCGCCGGAAATAGTGGCATAAAGCAAACCGATCGGACCGAAAAGCAAGGTCAACATCAAGCCGATACCCATGCTTTTGGGCGAGCGGGCAATGATATATTTTTGTTCGCCTTGCACGTTCGGAGGAAGATTTTGATTTTCGTTCAAATCAAAGACTCCTTTCGCTGAAAGAAATTTTTACGCTTCCCGCCACGAAGAAGTTTCGCGGTTGTAGACGTAACTTTGACCGCTTGCAAGTTTGAAAGTCGGCGAAATGTTGTCGCTTAAGGAAACCATTGCAACTTCGCCCGTGTTGAATTCGATTGCGATTGAATTGTCGCTTACCGACGTCGAAACAATGTCGCTCAAGGCCGCGTCGTAAAAGTGAACAGTGTCCGCGCCGTCGGTGTCGAAGACCAGGTCGTTGCCGTCGGTTCGGCTGACGAAAATGTTATCCGCCTGCGCCGTGCCGAAAAATTCGTTCGCGTTGCTCCAAGTTTCGTCTGAAGCCATGTCGTAAGATGAAGTCGAAATTCCGAGTGCCGTCTTGTAGTTGGCGATAAGTTCTTCAAAGGCGGCTTGCGATTCGTTGGAGGTGAACACGTTGACGCCCGTAAGCGCGCCGTTTTCCACAATGACAACGTCGCCGTATATGCTTGAAAACATTACGTGATTTTCGATGACTTGTCCCGTCCATTCGGCAATGGAACCGTAGATGTAAATGACGTCTTGAGCTTTGTGGTCACGAATTTCATCATAACCGCAGTATGGAGCGATTTCAAAAATATCGACACCGTCACCGCTGACCAGTCTGTCGTAAGAAAAATCCATGCTGCCGCCGTTTAAAGTTGCCATGCCGGAAGCGAAATTTGCAACGATATCTGAACCACCGTCGCCGCTCAAATAAACAGCAGAAGCGTTATCGGATATGTTAGCGACAATGTCGTCTCCCGCGCCGCCGAATAAAAATCCCATACTCGACATATTGCTCAGCGTATCATTGCCATCGCCTCCCGCTAAAAATGCGGGCACAATATTCATCATTGTATCATCGCCGATACCGCCGTCAGTATAAGAAAGAAAGCCAGCTGTAAAGATGGTGTCGTTGCCACCGTAGCCGTAGACGTATCCTGAGTTGACGTAGTTTTCGATATAGTCGGCGTCTGCGGTACCTTCGACGGTGTTCAACGTCGTGTTGTAAATGTCCATAAACTCTCTCCTTCCGAAAACAACAATCGAACTGCCGCAAAACTTGTTACGCCATAAGCCTCATCTCTTTCCGAAAGTTAAAGACAACTTCAAAACCTGCGGCGATTATACACAAATTAACCCCCCCCCCGTGTCAAGAGTTATTTTAAAATCACGGCGACAAACTCAATGCGGCGAAGTCACTGCGCATTGATATTTTCACGGCGGGGATATATAATTCCGCAAAAAAATTAACGGAGAACTTTTTATGGACGACAAAATTTTGGCGGCACACGGCGCGGGCGGCAAGTTGAGTTCGCAGCTGTTGCACGAAGTGATTCTGCCCGCCTTCGACAACGAAATTTTAAACGAGCTTCACGACGGCGCGAAAATCGGTCGACTTGCAATGACGACGGACAGTTACGTCGTGCGGCCGATTTTTTTTCGCGGCGGAAACATCGGCAAACTCGCGATTTGCGGCACGGTCAACGATTTGGCCGTCACGGGCGCAATTCCAAAATTTATTTCCGTCGGCTTGATTATCGAAGAAGGCTTCGACATCTCCGCGCTGAAAAAAATCGTCGGCTCAATGGCAGATGCGGCGCGTGAGTCCGGCGTCAAAATCGTCACCGGCGACACAAAAGTTGTCGGCAAAGGTCAGGCGGACGGAATTTTTATCAACACCGCAGGCGTCGGCGAACTGATTAACGGCGTCGATATTTCTGCAAAAAACGTTCGCGCAGGCATGAAAGTTCTAATTTCGGGCACAATCGGCGACCACGCAACGACAATTCTCGCAGGAAGACACGGTTTACAGCTTCCCGACAGCGTAAAATCCGATTGTGCGCCCTTAAACGGCCTGATTAAAGAAATTTTGACCGTCGAACCGCAAATTTCTATGCTTCGTGACGCTACTCGCGGCGGAATTGCCGCTGTGTTGAACGAAATTGCCCAATCAGCGCACGTCGGCATACTGATTGACGAAAAAAACATCCCCGTGCATGATGAAATTCGCGGCGTGTGCGATATTTTGGGCTTCGACGTGCTTGAACTCGCCAATGAAGGCAAATTTATCGCGATTGTGCCCGAAAATTCCGCCGAAAACGTTCTTTCGGTCATGCACAAGCACATTTACGGCAAAAACGCGGCCATTATCGGCGAAATCACGTCGAATTCGCCCGAAAAAGTCGGTTTGAAGACTTTAATCGGCGGTGTACGCATTGTTGACATGCCTGCAGGCGAACTTGTGCCGCGAATTTGCTGAGGAGGCGACCTTCATGGAGCAACGAACGCGTGAAATCTTGAAATTTCTGCTTCGCGAACAAGATTTTCGCACAACAGCCGAGGTTGCGGCTCAAATTTCCGTCAGCGCAAAGACTATTTCGCGTCAACTGCCCAAAGTTGAGCAAGTTTTGAACTCCGCAGGCCTAAAACTCGAAAAAAAGTCCGGCGCAGGCCTCTTAATCGTCGGAAGTGAGGTCAAACGCTACGCTTTGGCCGCTCATTTGAAGTCAATCGACAAAAAAGAGTACACTCCGAGCGAAAGACGGTCGATTATCATCAGTAAATTGCTTTCAAGCCGCGAACCGATTAAACTTTTCGTGCTTTCAAGCGCAGTTCACGTCACTGATTCGACGATTAGCAACGATTTGGACAAGTTGGAGCCCTGGTTTCGCGAACAAAGCCTTAAACTTTTGCGAAAACCGGGTCTCGGAGTCAGTTTGCTCGGCGATGAACGCGATTTTCGACGCGCAATCGTGCGTTATATCTATAATCACGTCGGCGAAGAGCGTTTGCTCGGCCTTTTGCAGGACAATTTGCCCGAAAATGACGACGCATCGGTCGCTCAAGTGTCAAAATTCCTGCTTGAACTCATTGATGCGGGCGAATGGCGGCGTTTGGAGCAACTTATTCGCGTCACGGAGGCCGATTTGGGCTGCAGATTGTCCGATAATGCCTTTATCGGGCTTGTTGTGCACCTTTCGTTGGCACTTCGACGCATAAAACACCACGAATCTATCACTTTGGACAACGAAATCACCGTTCGACTGCGTGAAACTCGCGAATTTGCCGCCGCGAAGAAACTTTCAAGCAAAATTTCGGAGATTTTCGGCGTCGAAATGCCCGAAAGCGAAATTTTTTACATCACAATGCACATTTTGGGCGCACGAAGCCGTTTCAGCTCCGCAAATTTGGGAAATATCTCCATGATGGACAATTTTCGGCTCGTTACGTTGGCAAAAAAGGTCATGAAACACGCCGCGAACATCACCGGACGCGATATTGATAAGAATCAGAGCCTTTTGGCGGGTCTCGTGAACCATCTTGCGCCCACAATCAGCCGTTTAAAGCTCAATATGGACATCCGCAACCCACTTTTGAACGAAATTCGCACGCATTACCCCGAATTAATGAGTTTAACGCGCCGTTGCGTCGCAGAAATTGAGTCTGAAGTCGGAAAAACGCTCCCCGAAGCCGAAATTGCCTACATTGCAATGCATTTGGGCGCGGCTTTGTCCGACAGTGAGAAGTTTTTGCACGCAATTCACCGCGTTGTTGTCGTTTGTCCGACCGGAATGGGCACTTCAAGGCTTTTGGCAAGCCGTTTGCGCGCAAATTTCCCCACGATCAAGATTGTAGACGAAATTCCCGTGCTTGAATTGACTTCCGACTACATTTCAAGCAAAGATTTCGACTTTATCGTCTCGACTGTGCCGATTTCGCGGGCAAAACGACCCGTTATCGTCGTCAGTGCCGCGTTAATCGACTCAGATAAGCAAAAAATCGACGCCGAACTGTCCCGACAGAACAAAAATTTCCTCGCAAGTGCCGAAGAACCCGAATGGAGGCCGCAATTTTTCGATGCAATGACGAAAATCACCGCTTACGGCCGCACAATCGCCGAATTGATGACGAATTTCTTCTTTGTACGCGAAAAAATCGACTCAATCAACGCCGCGTGCGAACTTGCGGGCAATTTGGCGGGCGAAAACCCCGAAAATCGCCAAGAAATTGCCAAATCGTTGCTTTTGCGCGAAGATGAAGGCTCAACTTTGATTGTCGGGCGGCATATGATACTTTTACACTGCAAAAGTGCCGCCGTGAAGGCCGCTTCGTTCGGAATTTTGCAACTCGGCGACGGTTTTTGCTATCCTGCGGGCTCTGAAGTCGTAAAAACTGCGATTGTTTTGCTTGCGCCGGCCGATTCCGACGAATGCGCGCTCGAAACTATCGGTCATATCGCTTCCGTGCTCTTGGATCGCTGGGGATTTATCGAAATTCTTCACGAAGGCGACGGAAATGAGATTCGCAGCGAGATTTTGAAGATTTTTGAGGACTTCTATCGAACGCGCCTGAAGGAACTGCTGTAAATTTTCACCCCGTCAACCGTGACGGGAATTTTTTTTGCGACAACGTCACGACGTGAAAACTGTACTCGACAGACGGTTACGCGCCCGAAAAAATTGTGTTACACTTGCGACGAAAGGAGGCACGTCCATGAAAGATTATGTCGCTGAATTCCGACAAGCCGTCGCCGCCATTGACGCCGACGCGCAACGGGTCAACATCATCAACGCCGGCATCATGAATCACGGCAAAAGTTCGCTGCTTAATTCGTTGCTCGACAAAGTTGTTTTCGCCGAACAAGACGTGCGCACGACGATTGCAGTTCAAGCCGAACATTGGCGCGACAACGTTTATTTAATTGACACGCCCGGTCTTGACGCGAAATCCGAAGACGACACCGCCGCTTACGAGGCCTATCGACGCGCCAACGTTATTTTGTTCGTCCACCGCGTCGACACGGGCGAATTGCACAGGGACGAAATCGACGGTCTCAATCGAATCAAAAACATTTTCGCAGGCGGAAACTTCGTCGAACATTTTTGCTTGATTTTTACTGTCACCGATTCAAAGGAAACGCCCGAAGATCTCAAAGTCATTTGCGACAAATCGCTTGCCGACATCAAAAATCACTGCGGACTGTCGGGCTTCAGAAATTTTTGCGTGTCGAATTCGCTGTACAGGCAGGGCAAAGACGAACACGAAGATTTATTCGTCGAGGACAGCGGCGTCCTTGAACTGCGCGAATATCTCGAACGAAATTTCGACAAGTGGCGCGGAGAAAATCAAGCCGTCCGCAACGCCCGAATTGCCCGCGAAAAAGACGACTTCATTTCGCGACTGCAACGGGAGCGTTCCGACGTTCAAGCGCGTATTCAGTCGAAAAGCGAACGAATTCGGCAGCGTCAACAAAATTTTTTGCACAAAGTCGAAACGGCGTTAAGTCAGCGGCGCGACGACGAATCACGTTACAATTCCGAATCACGGCGGCTTGACGAAATGCGTCGCGAACTGCAAAATCTGCGTGACCGTTGGAACCGCGAACGTTACTGAAATTTTCGGAGGTGATTTTATGGCGTTCATTTGGGCTGTACCTGCGGGCGCGCTCGTTTACAAAGCCGCTCACGGCGATTATTCCGACCACAGCAGACACAGCAGGTATCACGAATACGGCGATTCGGCTTTGCGTGAACAAATTCGTCGCAAGGAGACCGACATCAGCCGCAAAGAATCCGACGTTGAAACTGCGCGTCGACGCATGGAAGACAATTTCAATTCGCGTGTCAATGAACTTAAGCGCGAACGAAATTATTCGGGCTTGAATTACGTGCCGAACATGATGGTTTCCGAAGTCAAAGACAACATGCGCCGCGAACTTGACAACGAACTCAAGCACGACCGCGACGAACTTGCCGCCATTGACGATATGATTAGCCGAATTAACGAACTTGAATTGCAGGTGAAGCGCAAATGAGCGACCTTGAAGATTATTACTACGAAAGGTTTGCAGAAGCTTTTAATTGTGAAAATGTAGCGCGTACAATATTTCGTTCAATTGCGGGAGCTACGGGTCTTGCCGTCAAAGGTGTCAACGACAAACTCGCCGAAATTCGTTGGGCGATTGAAGACAAAGAAAAATTGATTCGCCGCAAAGAATTCGACGTTGAAAATCTTCGGCGTTGCGTCGACGAAAATTTTTCGACACGAATCAACGAACTTCGTCGCGAAAAATTTTATCCCGCGTTTAACTACTCGACGACCGCGAATTTGTTGACGAACATCAAAGCCGACATGCGCCGCGAACTTGACAACGAACTCAAGCACGACCGCGACGAACTTGCCGCCATTGACGATATGATTAGTCGGATTAACGAATTGGAACTTCAAAGCACAAGGTGATTTTATGAGCTACATTACGCAGACCGTCGACGAATTTTTTATCAAGCTCGACAAGATGCAACGCGACCTTGACAAATTTTCGCAGAACCTTGACCGTCGCAGCGAACAAATTCCGTCGCTGTTGAAAACTTTTGAGCAGACCGTTTTCACTGCGAGCGGCAAAAAAATTTCGGGCAATAACGCCGTCGAACGCGCCGCTCAAAAATCGTTGGACAACATGCGCGCCGTCGTCGAAAGTTGGCGTGACAAAATCGAAGCCGACCGCAAAGGCAAACAGTTTATCGCGAAGAACGAAAAATTTCTCGTCGTGATGGTTTTCGGTGCAGTCAAAGCCGGCAAGTCGACACTCGGAAATTTCTTCGCGGGCAAAAATTTTCTCAACGCGCCGTTCGATAACCGTTACAAACAAATTTCCAAGCCGATTTTCGAGACCGAAGAGAGCGGCCGCGACACGGGCGGAATTGAAACCGATTCAAGCGGCGACACCTGGTTTAAAGAAGGTCACGTCGACACGACGGGCGCGATTCAATTTTTCACGCTCAGCGGACTGCGCTGGATTGATTCGCCCGGCACGGGAGCCGTCGGCAAGTCGGGCGACAGCAAAGACATGACCGCGCTCGTCGAAGAATATTTGCGATATACCGACATGTGCATTTTCCTGATGAACAGCGGCTCGCCCGGACTGCAAGACGACATGCGATATATTCAAAAACTCAGCCGCGACGGGCAGGACGCCTTGATTGTCATCACGCGCTCCGACAAAAACAAAGCCGTAATTTTGCGCGACGAAAACGGCAACAAGCAACGCGGTTCCGTGCTTGTCCCGAAAGACGACGCGACCCGCAAACTTCAAGAGGACGACATCTGCAAGCGCGTCAAGGAAGAATATCCCGAAGTCGACGTGCAAAAGTTCCGCGCAATCAGCACGTCGACCGCGTTGGCATGTGAAGCCGTCAACGAACAGAGCGACGAAAAATTTCGTGACAGCGGTCTCGATAAGCTCATGCAGATTTTGGGCGACAAAGTCAGCGACAATGCCATTGCCCGTAAGCAGGAAAATCCGCGCAGGTTGCTCAACGGTTTCGTCGACACCATTGTTGACGACCTGAAAAATTTCGACAGCGACCTTGACGAAATGACCGCCGCCGTCGAAAAATACAAAGCCGACATGAAACGCTTGACGACGCTGATTGTCAGCAATGTGAGCCGTGAAGTTCGGTCGGAAATTTCATCACGCGCCATTGATTGGAACCGTCAAGTCAACCGCGGCGGGAAAGTCGACAACGAGACAATCGCCGCCGCCGTCACCGAAATTTTGCGCGACAAACTTAACGCCGAAATCAATTCGCAGATGCGCCGCGTCATCGAAGATTTTCAGAGCAACGAACTCAAAACCGTCAAGGCGAACATTTCCGCCGCCGCGCTCGAAAAGAAAACCGTCGAAATTTCGCACACGTACACCGAAAGCTACACCGTCGAACGCGAACCCGAAGGCATCATCGAAAACATTCGCGGCTTTTTCGGCAAGAAATATTACCGCCGCGAAGACGAGACGCGCACGAAAACGCAGACGATTGACTTGGGCACGAACCTCGACGAGTTTTTGGACAGCTTGACGCCGCAGGTTGAACGATACGCCAAAAGTCAAGCCGAAACGACTCTTGCCGAGTTGCGCGAAAAATATTTCGTCGAACGCGAAAATTTTGCCCGTCGGATGCGCGGCGCGATTGACAAACTTCGCGGCGAATTGCTTGCGTTGAAGTTTTGAGGCAACGACATGCAAATCATTTTGAAATTGACGACGGCTTGTAACCTGAACTGCGTCTACTGCAGCGAAGGCGACTTGCCCGCCGAAACTTTGCTGCAAGAAATTTTCTTCAAGCTGGTTGACGAACTGCCCGCGCTCCTTGACAATTTCGGTCAACGGGACGCGGAATTTTTGTTTCACGGCGGCGAACCCATGCTTTACGGGCAACAAAATTTGCGGACGCTGATCGATTATGCGCGTGAAAATCTCGACGGTTACGACCTGCGATTTTTAATGCAGACGAACGGCACGTTGATTGACGACGCGTGGATAAATTTTTTCCGCGACGAAAAAATCTCCGTCGGCGTGTCGCTGGACGGTTATCCCGAACTTCACGACAAAAATCGCCGCACGAAGTCAAACGAGCCGACCGCCGAAAAAATTCTTTCCAACCTGCGGAAAATGCGCGACGCGGGCTTGAGTGTCGGGACGCTGATGGTTTTCAATTCCGCCGCAACCGTCGACGCCGAAAAGCTTTTCGACTTCATTCAGGCGAACGAACTGCACCCGAAAATTCATTCGGTCGTGCCGTGCGGACGTGCTGCCGACGTGAAAAATTCCGCCGAAATTTACGACGCGTGGGTTGCGCTCATGAAAAAACTGTTCGAGTTGTCGCTTGCCCGCGAAAGTTCAAAAGTCATTGAGCCGCTTGATGAACTTGTCGACGCGATTTTGGGTATTTCGCCGCTCCGCGAGTGTTCGTTCAACGGCACCTGCGGGAAAAATTTCGTCAGCGTTTATCCCGACGGCGAAGTCGGTTTCTGCGGACGTGACAACCTTGCACGTTGCTTGACTTACGGCAACCTGCGCGAAAAAACGTTGCTTGAGCTGTACACGTCGACGAACGCGGAAAAAATTCGGGCGCGACAAGATTATCTTCAAACGCACGACTGCAAAAATTGTTCGGATTGGCAACTTTGTCACGGCGGCTGTGCTTTCGAGGCGGTCAACTTTTCGGGCACGCTTGAGGCGAAATATCCGCATTGTTCGGCGCGAAAAAATTTTCTGTCGTGGCTGCATGGTGACGGCTTGAAACTTTTGAAGACCGCACTTGTCCGCGAAAAGAAACGGCTTCGGCAGTCGATTCGCGTCAAAAAGCAACTGCGCGACGAAATTGAAAATCTTGGTGTTGACGATGCTTGCCCGCTTTAAAAGCGGCGGAACAACTGGAGTTATCCGTGACGTTTTCTTGACGATTGAGGTTTGCAACGATGCTTGACATTCTATTTCTGAACATACACCGCCGGTATCTGAATTCTGCGCCTTCGCACGGCGGCTTTCTGGGCATTTACCTGCTGTCGGCGTTTGTGCGTCGCGAAGGCTACGAGTCGAAAAGTTTTTCGGGCACATTGACGGCGGGACTTCAACACGTCGACGAACTTTGCGCGGCGGGCGAAGTCGACATGATCGGGCTGTATTGCGATTACGAGAACGTCACCGAAAATATTTTTTTGAGCCGACACGTCAAGCAAACGTACAACTTGCCCGTGATTGTCGGCGGTCCTCAAGCGACGGCACTCGACGAAAAATTTCTGCGCGAATCGAAATGTTATGCCGTTGTTCGCGGCGAAGGCGAATTGACCGTGCTTGAGCTGATGAATTTTTTTCTGGAAGATGTCGGCTCGCTCGAAAAAATTTCGGGCATTGCTTACCTGCGCGGCGACAAGTTTGCGATTAATCCCGCTCGCCCGCCGATAAAAAATTTGGACGCCTTGCCTTTCGTCGACGAGGATTGTTACCTTGAGCCGGAAGATTTTTCACGCGACTTCAGCTTGATGACGGGTCGCGGCTGTCCGTTCAACTGCGCGTTTTGTCACGAAGGCATCGGACGCGGCGTGCGTTTTCGGTCGGCTGAAAACGTGCTTGCCGAGATTGACGAACGGCTGAAAAATTTTCCGCCCGACGACGAACTTTACATTTTGTTCACGGACGACACGTTTACGCTCGACGGTGCACGCGTCAAAAAAATCTGCGACGGGCTTGCCGAACGCCGCAAGTCGCGCAGATTCAAATTTTTTTGCGAAGGTCACGTGCACACGCTGTACAAAAATCCCAAAATGATTCGCTGCCTTGCCGCGGGTGGTTGCGTGCGACTTCAGCTCGGCATTGAGGCCGGCACCGAAAAAGTTTTGCGCGCTTACGTCAAGCAGTCGACGCCCGAAGAAATTTTCGCTGTCGTGCGGCTTTGTCGTGACGCGGGCATTGAGCAAGTTTACGGCAACATCATTTTGGGCGGCGCGAATTTTTCACGCGAAACTTTTGCGGCGGACAAAAAATTTGCGCACGAACTCATTGCCGAAGGTCAAGGCGTCGTCGAACTCGGCGTTGTGACTTTTTGGCCGCTTGCCGAAACGAAAATGACTCGTTGCCCCGACGAATTCGGGATAAAAATTTGCGACGCGGACTTTTTGACTTCGGTCGGCGACTTTCCGCAAGTCGAAACTTTCGAACTTGACCGCTTGACGATTTTGGAAATGCGCCGCGAACTCACCGACGAAATTTCCGCGCAGATGGTCGATATGCTTGAAAATTGGCGCGTGCCGACGGAAAAAATTTTGTCGTGGTTGCGTGAAGCTCGGCTCCGAAAAAATTACAGCGCGTGGTTCACCGAACTTTTGCGACGGGAAATTTTGTTCGCCTACTATGAAATGCTCGAACGCGGCGAAGGATTTCACTCCGCACAGGTCGAAAATTTGTCGACGGCACACCCGTTGCGCGTTGTCGAACTGGTCAAACATCTGCGGCGAATCGACGCGTCGACGGCTCAAATTTGCGGCGAAACTTTTTCGGGCGACGAACTTGAAATTTTATTGCTCACGACGGGCAAACTCAGCGTCGAAGAAATTTCCCGTCGCGTCAACCGAACAATTTCCGACGTGCTGAAAATTTTGGCGCGGCTTGAACGTCGACACCTAATCGTATACACTTTGCATTGAGGAGGTCACACGTTATGAACGAGCTGAAAGATTATCAACAGATCTTGTCCGACAAGGCGACGCGTGCCGAAACTTTTTTCGCGAAATATCCCGACGCCGACGCGCTTGCCAAAAATTTCGCCGACATCAACGCGGGCAAAATTCGCAAAGTCGAGCCCGAAATCATGGTTTACGGCATTTACAACGCGGGCAAGTCCAGCATTTTGAACGAAGTTATCGGCGCGGACAAGGCAAAAGTCGCGGACGTGCCGACGACCGACACGGTGACTTATTACGAGTGGAACGGCTACCGAATCGCCGACACGCCCGGCATTTTCGCGCCAATCGCTCACCAGAACGTTACGCAGGAACATCTCAAAAAAGCCGACATCGTCCTGTTCGTCATGAGCAACGACGGTCAATACGAGCGCAAAGAAAATTACCTGCGCATGAAAGACATCGCCGACGCGGGCAAAAAAGTTATCATCGTGCTCAACGACAAAGACGGCATGTTGGGCGAACGCAATGACGCGCTTCAAGACGTTAAGCGGAAAATCGCCGTGAACATGAAAACGGTCGGCATTGAAAACGTCGACGAAAAATATTGTATCGTCACGGTGAACGCGGATCTTGCGCATCAAGGTCGCCTGGAAAACGAACCGTTGTTTGTCGCCGACAGCGGGCTTGATGAACTCAAAAGCGTCATCCTCAGCGAACTCAAACGCACGACTTCGTTCGTCCTGTTGCGCAACGGAATCACGCAACTCGAAGAAATTTTGACCGAATTCGTCGACCAACTCGAATCACGGGAAAGTTCCGCTCTGCTGCGTGAAATGAATCGCGTACTCGAAACCTTCAACCGACAAAAAATTTCCATGCGCCGCGACATCAACGCGTTTATCGACCGGCAGGCGGACACTTTCGGCGCGACGTTGCCGCAGAAAATTTGGGACAACCGCGACAGTCAAGACCGCATCAACGAAGTTTTCGGCGCGGAAATCGAACGTTTCAACTCACGCGTTCAACAGGAAATTCAACGTCAAATTCAAGACGCGGCGACGATTTTGGAACTTGAACTTAAATCCTTCACCGAAGTGAAACTCGACGCGTCAACCGTCGACACCGCAAGTTTCGGAAAAATTTTGTCGCGGCTCAACGAAGTCAACGCCTCGTCAACTCAAGCACTTGTCGCACGTGACGGCGAATCGAAAGTTGACCCGCTGACAACGGGCTTGACGACGACATTTTTGGCAGACGGCGGCGCGATAATCGCCAAAGAAGTCGCCAAAACCGCGCTCGGCAAGGCGATAACCAATTCCGCGCTCGGAAAAATTTTAACTTCGGTCGTGCCCGCGCCGTTCGTGCCAATCACCGTGATTGTCGGCGGAATTCTTTTGCTCAAAAAACTTTTCGGCGGCGACGACGGCAAGGAACTCAACGCGCAAGTCGACGCAAAAAACGAGGCGGAACGTCGACGCGTCGAGGCCGAAATGCAAGCGCGGCAGGAACTCAATCAGAAATGCCGTTACCTTGCCGAAGAACTTGCCGACGACTTGAAATCCGCCGCAGATTTGGGCATCGCCGAAACTTTGGCAATGTACGAGGAGCCGTTCAAAGCCGAAATCGCCGCACGAAAATCCGAGACCGCGCAGGTTGCCGACGACGTTTTGAAGTTGCGCGAACTGCTCAACGAATACGATTTACTTCGCGTCGAATTGGGCGCACGATAAATTTTTGGAGGTTTTAAACTTGAGTACTTTGACTTTGGCTCGTGCGAAGGAAATTCTTCGCAAACACGTCACCGAACCGCATCTTTTCGTTCACGCGGCCGCCGTAAGCGCGTCAATGGGCGCGTTAGCCGATTTTTTCGGCGAAAATAAGGATCATTGGGCTGCAATCGGCTATTTGCACGACGTTGACTTTGAAAAATTCCCAAATGAGCACTGTCAACACGTCAGAGAGCTGCTTGAACCCGAAAATATCGACGAAAACGACATCAAAACCATAATTTCGCACGGTTTTGGCCTCACGGGCGCGGAAATTAAGCCCGAAACCGTTTGTCAGAAGAGTTTATTCGCCGTCGACGAGCTTACGGGCATAATTCACGCTTACGCGCTCATGCGACCCGAAAAAATGGCCGGAATGTCCGTCAAAAGTCTCAAAAAGAAGTTCAAAGACCGCCGATTTGCCGCAAAATGCAATCGCGACGTGATTCAGCGCGGCGCAGACGACCTCGGAGTCGATTTGGGCACGTTAATGGAGCTTTGCATACGCGGAATGGCCGAAAATGCCGCCGAACTCGACTTGTAAATCGATTTTGAGCAAAAAAATAGCCCCGTCAATCAATCGACGGGGTTTTTTCGTGTCGAAAATGCAATTTAAACGTCCGTTACGCCTCTAAAATAGTGTCCGCGAGTGAAATTTTCAATTTCGGAGCCGCCAAATTTGTACGAACGAACGATTTTCGCCGTTTCAGCGTCATTTAACGCCCGACAATCAATGCGAAGGCGCGAAATTCCTTCAAATTCGCCGCGATGGTCAATCATCGAAAGAATTTTAGCGTTTAAGATGTGCATTCGGCAAAATTGGTCGGTCACAACGGGAAAATTCGCGTTCAAACGGTCGCGCAAGTAAAAATTTCCCGTTTGACAGACGTTCGGACACGTTTTTTCGCCCAAATTGCCCAAAAAACTGCCCAAAACGCAGTAAGACGAAATCATAAGCTCTTGTCGGCCGTGAATTATGCATTCAACGGGCAAACTCGACGCTTTTGCAAGCATTTTGACCTGCGAAAGGCTCAATTCGGGCGATAAAGTCACTCCACGCACGCCAATTTCGCGCAAAAAGTTGATTGTCGCCGCGTTGAACACGATTAACGAAAAATCCGTGCGAATTTCGGGCGAAAATTTCTTCGCAAGGCTCATCGTGCCCAAATTGTGAACATAAATCGCGTCAACTTCGTTCGTCAACAGCTTTTCGAGCTCAAAAAATTCATTTTCGCGGACTAAACGCGGCGTTCCGAGCGAAATTTGCTTTCCGCGGCCGTGAATCAGCGAAATTGCTTCCGAAATTTGCTTCGACGTGATTTTTTTGTGCGTAAACGTCTCTCCGCCGAATAAAATTTCATCCGCGCCGCTTTCGAGGGCGATTTTTGCTTTTTCGAGCGTGTCAACTTGCGCAACAAGCTTAGTTTCGTCGATTTTGCACGGCGAAAACGTTTTTAACGCGTTTGACGGCAAAATTTTCCGCGAAAATCGCTTCAAACGCAGATTTTCAAGCTCAGCGACGACTTTTCGGCGTAAATCGTTCATTTCGCTTATCGGAACCATCAAATTCGCGTCGATGTCCGCCGAAATTCCGTTTCGGAGCGCAAAAATCGAATTTCCGAGCCGTCCGAATTGATTTTCGAGCATTTCAAGCGTCAACGGGCGATTTTTTGCCGCTTCGCAAAGAAATTTCGTGCTTGCAGTCGCCGAATTGCCGTCCGAATCAGTGAAATTCAACGTCAAAGGCTCTCCGACGCGTGCAAAAACGCTTGCATCAACAAAAATCTTGCGTACAGGCGTTCCCGTGAAGTATTTTCGCGCTTCGGATGTCAATTCAGCGTCGAAAATCTTAAAAACTCTGTCATGAACGCGAATTCCGCGAGTATTTTGGACTTGCAACGTGCATTTGTCGCCGTTAAACGTGAAATTTTCCGCCGTGAACGTCATTCGACCGCCGATTTTAACCCAAATTTCAATTTGATCGCCCATTTGAAGTGATTTTGCAAGCTTCATGACGATTTTATCGCGAAAAACTTCAGTCACACGCCCGATTAACACGCCGCGATTGTTCGGACGCATGTCGCTGATTAAATTTTTGCCCGGATTTCGTTCCAAATAGGCCGTTGTGAAGTCTCGATTAAAAATTTGAGCCAATTTTTGCTGTCCGTCGCCCAAAATCGCCGATTTTTTGTCCAAAAAGTCCCGATAAACCTTCACGACAGTCGCCACATATTCTGCGCGCTTCATTCGACCTTCGATTTTCAGCGAATTCACGCCCGTTTCAACGAGTTTCGGCAATATTTCAAGCGTATTTAAGTCTTTCGGGCTCAAAATGAACTTTCCTGCGTCGTTTAAGACGATTTTTCCGCGTTCATCGACCAATTCGTAAGGCAAACGGCACGGCTGAGCGCATTTTCCGCGATTTCCGGAGCGTCCGCCGATTAAAGAACTCATCAAACACTGTCCCGACCAGCAAATACACAGCGCACCGTGGATAAAAATCTCCGTTTCTATCGGTGATGCGTGACAAATCGTCGAAATTTCGTCCAAAGTAAGCTCTCGACTCAAAACTACGCGTGAAAATCCGAGTTTTGCGAGCATTTTTACGCCTGCGAGGTTGTGAATCGACATTTGCGTCGACGCGTGCAACGGAATTTCGGGCACAACGGCTTTCGCGACCGAAAAAACGCCCAAATCTTGAATTAAAAGCGCGTCCACGTTCGCCAAACGCAAAAATTTGAGATATTCGGCCAGATTTTCGAGTTCCGCGTCCGAAATTATCGTGTTTACGGTCACATGAACCGCAGTTCCGCGCAAATGAGCGAATTTTACCGCCTCAATCAGCGTTTCGCGTGAAAAATTATCCGCAAAAGCCCGCGCACCGAACTTTTCGCCCGCCAAATAGACCGCATCGGCTCCCGATTCGACCGCAGCACGCAATGCATCGAAATTTCCGGCCGGCGCAAGCAATTCAACCACAAAAATCACCCCGAAAAGTCAATTTTCGTCCAAAGGATCGCTTCCAAATTGATTCCAACCGACTTGACCGGGCGCGCAGAACAAATAAATCGAAAAAATCAGCCCGACGAACGGAATTAATGCCACCAACCAGAAAATTCCGTGCTTTCCGAGGTCGTGAAGGCGGCGAATCATCAACATTACGTTGCCCGCGCCCGCAATTAACGCCCACATCAGCGTTATCAGCTTGATTATCGGCGCATTTGGGTCGCCCGTGAAGAAAGTTGCCATTGATGACATCACAAATGTCGACAAACCCGCGATTATCGCAAGCAAAATCATGTATTTTAGGTACCGAAGGCGATTTAAACGCCCGTTTGTCGTAAAAATCTCGTCAAAAAGCCTCATAAACGTCCTCCAAAGCGAATTTTTTTACATGGATTTGGATTTTTCGGCCGCCGCAAGTACCGCTTCGATAAAATGACTGCGAATCGCGCCGCGTTCAAGCACTCGAATGCCTTCAATCGTCGTTCCGGCGGGACTTGTGACCTTGTCGCGCAAAATATCGGGGTGTTCGCCAGCCAAAACCATCTTCGCGGCACCAAAAATCGTCTGCGCGGCCAATTCAATCGCCATTTTTCGCGGTAAACCCGCCGCAACGCCGCCATCAGCAAGCGAATCGATGACTAAAAACGCAAAAGCGGGGCTCGAACCGCTCAAACCGGTCACTGCGTCCATAAAAACTTCGTCAATTTCGATTACGCGCCCCAAATTCGACCAAAATTGCCTGATAATGTCCTTCGCACCGTCAAAAACACGCGAATTCGGCGCAAAAGCCGTCATACTTTCGCCGACGGACACCGCAACGTTCGGCATGAGCCGCACAATCGCGTTTTCGGGCAAAAATTGTTCGACTTCGGCCAATTTCAGCCCCGCAACCGTGTAACTGACGATTGTAAACGGCGAAATTCGATTTTTCAGCGACGAAAACACATTTTTAGCGTCTTTCGGCTTGACTGCGACGATTAAAAGCCCGATTTCGTTCAAAAAATCCGCCTCAAGCGAAGTTTTTACGCCAAAACGCTCCGAAAGTTCTTCGCAACGTGATTTTCGGCATTCCGCGACGAAAATATCACTCGCCGCGAACGTTTTTCCGCAAATTCCGCGAATAATCGCTTCAGCCAACGCTCCGCCGCCGATAATTCCGAGTTTGTAAGTCATTTTTTCGTTCCTCCGTCCACAAATTCGATGCTCTCAAGCAAATTCGTCACCTGACCGCGAATTTCGGCCAAATAAATCGCGTAAAGTCGTTTTTGTTCGGCCAATTCGTCTTCAGAAAGCCCGATTGTGCGTTTTTTGCGCGCTAATTCGTTGATTCTGGCCAAAAGTTCGGGCGTTATCAACAAAATCACTCCTTCAAGCGAAAATTTTTCGTGCAAGTATAGCATGCGAAACGTTTTTTGTCACTTGAAAAAAATTTTATCCCCGATTGGGGCTTAAAATCGCGTCGAAAATCGATTAAAATCGCGTTCGAGGTGGTTTTATGAAGAAATTTCTTGCGATTTTATGTTCAGCGGGACTTTTTTTCGGCGGATGCGGCTCTCAAACGCAAAATTCAGCCGTCGAAAAGACTTTTACTTACGGAACTGTCGCTTACGGCGTCGCAATGGAGAATGTCGGCACGAATCCGCACGAAAATTACAGCGGATGGTCGACTTTGCGCTACGGAATTGGCGAAACGCTCTTCAAATTCGATGAAAACATGCAGTTGAAGCCGTGGTTGGCCGAAAATTTCGAGCAAATTGACGATTTCACCGTCAAAATCAAGATTAACGACTCCGCAAAGTTCTCAAATGGCAAGAAAGTCGATGGTTTAGCCGTCAAAAAGTGCCTTGAAGCATTAATTTCGACGCACGATCGCGCTCCGAACGACTTAAAAATCGTTTCAATCGATTCTGACGGGCAATTTGTGACGATTAAATCAGCCGAAAAGGTTCCCGCGCTGCTAAATTACCTGTCCGACCCTTACGGATGCATTATTGACGTTGATTCGGGCGTCAAAAACGGAATTGTCGTCGGCACCGGGGCTTACAAAGCCGTAAAAGTCACCGAAACCGGCCTCGAACTCGTCAAAAATGATAATTTTTGGGGTTCCGACAAGCCAAAACTCGATAAAATCGTCGTAAAAAGCATTTCTGACGGCGATACGCTCACGATGGCGATGCAAAACGGCGAATTGGACGCTGCGCAAGGCCTTCCGTACTCAAATTTGAAACTTTTCGGCGGAAATGACTTCAAAATCTCTCAAACGAACACTTCACGCGTCTATCAGGCGGCGTTTAACTTCAAAAATCCGATTTTGCAAGACAAAAACGTTCGCAAAGCCATTTCGATGGCGATTGACAAGGAAAATTTCTGCAAAATCTTGCTCAACGGCAACGGAACGCCTGCGATTAGCCCGTTTCCTGCAAATTTGACGTTCGGAGACGCGAATTTTAAGCCAATTCCGTTCGATTTGGACGCCGCGAAGCAAATTTTAGCCGATTCGGGCTGGATTGACACTGACGGCGACGGTTTTGTTGACAAAAACGGTCAAAATCTCGAATTACGCTGGCTAACTTACACTTCACGGCAAGAATTACCGCTTTTGGCCGAGTCTGCGCAGGCAAATTTGAAAAAAATCGGCATAAAACTCGACGTAAACGCCACCGACAACTACAAAAACTTCCTCAAGAGCGGCGAATACGATATTTTCGCGAAAGCGATTGTCACCGCGCCCACCGGCGACCCCGAATATTATTTCACGAGCCATATCGTCGCAAATGCCGTCGATAATGCCGGTTTTTACGACAATCCGACGATTTTTGCGCTTGAAAACGAACTTCACAACACTTTTGGAGCCGAAAAACGCTCAAAACTCGCGATTCAGATGTCAAAATTGATTTTAGACGACTACGCGCTGATTTATGCGTCGCATTTGAAGATGTCGTTCGTTATGAAGCCGAATATCGAAGGTTTTAACGCTCATCCGTCCGATTATTACGAAATTACGGCCGCTCTCGACAAAAAATAGCAAAAAAAATCGCCCCGACACGTCGTCGAGGCTTTTTTTGTCAATCTTCAATGACTTTGACTCGAATTTTCTTCCAAAAATTGGGTTTGTCGCGCAAACGCTTGTATTTTCCGCGTTCGTCTTCTCTGAGAGGCGGAATATCGCTGTAATCGATGTCTTCGTCACGCATTTCGCCCAATTTCGCGAGTTCTGCCTTTTGTTCGGGCGTCAATTCGGGAATTTGTCCCTTAAAAATCACCAAACTGCCCATAATAATCATTCCTTTCGTGTTTATCGGCGTGTCGAGCGGAAATTATGCGATTTTTTTCGCCGCGTTCAGTATAAATCACGGTCAAAACATTTTCAATCATGCCGATGACTTTAATTCTGTCCTCGTCATCGCTGTGTTCGTCGTCGAAATAGTAAATCGCATTGTCGTCAAAGAAAATTCGCGCTGCCGTTTCAAACCTTATGCCGTGTTTTTTGACATTGAGCTGATATTTTTCGTCGTCCCACTCAAAATTCACGCCTTCAATGCTGTATTCGCCCATAAAATTCACCTCGCGGCCGATTTTAACACGAAAAATTAGCTCCGACAAGTCAAATTTTCGTTCGCGACAGGTCAAACAGGTCAGAATCGCGCACAATTATTCCGATAACGCCCGAAATGTTCACGATAAACACGTTTGACGCCATCATCAGGCCGATTGAGTCCATTGAAAAGCCAAATTGCGTCAACAAAAGCGTCATCGTCGCGATCATTCCGCCGTTTTCAGGCGGTGTGGCTATTGCGAACTGAATTGACAGCAATGCGACGATTATCAGCTGCAAAATCGTTATTTCGACGCCAGAAAACTCCGCCGCGAAGAAAATACAGATGATTATTCCGATTGTCGACGGTATCGGGCACAGCGCGTGCGATAACGGGATGTAAAAATCGCATAAATTCTCCTTGACGCCGAGTTTTTGCTTGCAAATTTCGAGATTTTTGGGCATAGACGCGCTTCCGCTGCCCGTTGTGAACGTAATCAGGCACGCAGGATAGATTTTTCGCATGAAATCGGCGATTTTTAGGCCGTGTTTGACCGAAATTCGCAAAATCATCGCCGCAGGAACGATTGTGAACGCCAAATAGTTCGCCAAAACGATTTTCCACAGCGAAACGAACTCCGCGAACGAATAAACCAGCAAAGTCTTCACCATGCTCAAGAAAATCACCGTCGGAATCAATTTCAGAACGATCGAAATCATTTTGAAGACGATTTGCTTGCTCTCGACGACAAATTTCTTTAAATCGGTGACGCGATCGCCCAAAATCGTTATGCAAATGCCCGTCAGCAACGCCAAAACGACGATTTGCAGGATATTTCCTTTCAAAAACGGCTCAATAACGTTTTGAGGCACGATTGACAGCAGTAAATTGAAAATTTTCGCCGTTTCGTTCGCGTTTGAAGCCGAAATTTGCCCGTCGAAGCTGAAATTCACCACCGGAAAGAACATTTCGCCGATAAAAATCGTCACGACGACGATAAACAGCAGAATTTTGGCGAATCTGAGCAAAACCGTCGTGCCAATCGTGTTCAAAGTCACAACATTTTCCATTGCGCAGATGCTTGCGACTATCGAAACGAACACAAACGGGATATTTATCGCGATAATCGCGCCGAAAAGCGTATTCAGTATCGGATTTATGATTTTCACGATTAAATCTTGCGTTTCAGGCGAAAAATTGCCCGCAATCGCCGCAAAAACAATCGCAAACAGTATCGAAATCGTACTTGAGCCGCCCGGAATCTTCAAATTTTTAATTTCACGCGGCGAAAACGCTCAAATTTCGTTGAAACCGCCTTCGTAACGGTAAATCACACGCGCTTTTTCGTAATTCAGCAGGTCGTGAATGATATTTTCCGAAAAAATCTGTTCGTCGTCGTCATATTCAAGCGGATTGAACGGTTTGCCTTTGATTTTTATCGACACACGCGGCGTTCCGAACCATTTTCGCGTTAAAAACTCGAATTCTTGCGTCTCACCGAACTTTTCTTGACAACGAAGCAGCGATTCTTCAAGCAAAAGACAAATTTTGAGCTTATCTTTGTGCGGAACGCCCGTTGAATCGAAGAATTTCTCGATTTTTTCCATGACGTGCGCGATATTTTGGTTGCTGAGCTTCAAAAACGTCACCTCACAGCGATTTTTGCAAAAAAAATTGCCCCGACGCGCTTCCGAGGCTGAATTTTCGTTTCAAACCGACTCCAAATCAAGATAAACGGTCGTTGAGTTGCGTTTGACGACTTTTTTTATCCGCCGAAAGTCCGAACCGTCGCGATCGCCTATTAAAATGTTGTTTTCGCGTATGAAAGTCTCCAATTCGGTGATTTTTGACGTCGAAATATCGTATCGCGGGTTTTTCAGCGTGATTGTTCGCGTGTCGCCGTCCAAAAACAGGCATTCGATGTTCAAAACGTGCTCATATTTGACCTTGTCGGGCATTAAATCACGTCTCCTTTTGTGATTTTCTTCGTCGAAACGTATGTATCGTCCGTCAAAGCGATTAATTTCTCTGCGAACTCGCGCAAAATCGCGTTTGGCGTTGCCGGATTGATATAACTGACGTTCGTGACCTGTTTTTTGTCGCTTTGGTCGGTCGAAGTGATTGAAATCGTGATAACATCAGCTGCCATAGATAATTTCCTCCTCAATCGAGACGATTTTCGCGTCATCAATGCGCAAAACGGCGGCTCCGTCGTCGGAAACGAACGTTTGATAGAAATTTGCGTACTCATCGTTGGCATTCGCGTTGATTTTGAGGATTTTTGCCTTCACAGCGGCCGCATCTTCGCTCGAAACGTTTTCAAAAGTGTATTTTCGCGTCGAATCGTCTTCGTAAAGCAGCGTTATGACGACATTATTGCTGACTGACGACATTTTGATTCACCTTTCTGACCAAATTTGTTGGTTCGTACTTGTTTTGGAAGTTCACAATACCGAGAAGTTGATTCATCGCGCCGATTATGACGTTTGCATCGGAAATTTGCGCGTTTACGCCGTCGAATTTGAGCGTCGTGCCGTATGAACCGTTGAAATGTTGCAAAATGACGCTTCCGACCTTCGCATTCGTGAATTCGTAAGCCATATTCATCACCTCAACGCCATTTTAATTGACGAAAGCCAAAAAATCAACTAAAATCTGTAACGAAATCGATTTTTGAACGTATAATTGACAGAAAACCGAAAGGAGACTGATAAAAATGGCAACACGCGAAGAAAATCTTAAAAAAATCAATGCCGAACTCGAAAAACTCGACGATGAGGAACTCGAAAAGGTCGCGGGCGGAATATTAGTGAGGCAAATGCCGGATTCTGACACGAAAAATGAGCCGGAAAACAAGATAATTCACGTCACAGCTTAAAAACGTCGCGTCACAAGCAAAAAAAGCCCTTCGACAGCGTGTCGGAGGGTTTTTTTGTGCGATTTTATCCCCGAACGGGGCTTAAATTTTCGTTTACGACGATTTATAATTGATTTACAGGTGATTTTATGGCTGAAAGTCTTTTGAGCGTCGAAAAATTGCGCGTTTCGTACTTTGAACGGGAGATTTTGCACGAAATCAGCTTTTCGGTCGCCGCAGGAGAAATTTTAATCGTTGCGGGCGAGTCCGGCAGCGGAAAATCGACGATTTTGAAGTCAATCGGCGGTTTACTCGACAAAAATGCGTCTTTAAGCGGCAAAATTCTGTTTGACGGGCTTGAAATTACGAATTTAAGCGATTTTGAGCGTCGAAAACTTGCGGGAGAGGCAATCGGATACATTTTTCAGAACGCAGGCGCGAGTTTTTGTCCGATACGCACTGTCGGAGAGCAAATTTTTGAGTCTGTGACGGCACATCGGGCTTGGAATTATGAATTTTTCCGCGAACGAGCCGAAAAACTCATGCGAAAGCTAAATTTAGACGCAAAAACGCTTGACGAATACCCGTTTCGACTGTCGGGCGGCATGTCACAGCGCGTCGGGATACTTGCGGCGACGATTTTGCGGCCGAAATTGCTTTTGGCGGACGAACCGACGAGCGCACTCGACCAAATCACGCGAAATGACGTTGTAAACGAGCTTTTGAGCCTGCGAAAGCGCGAAAATCTTGCAATAATCCTTGTCACGCACGATTTAAGCGTCGCAAAACGGCTTGCGGACAAAATTTTAGTCTTGAAACGCGGCAAAACGATTGAATTTGGCACGCGAGAGCAAATTTTTGATGCTCCGAAGGCGATTTACACGCGAGAATTGATTGAGGCGGCGAATTTATGACGATTTTAGACGTTCAACACGTTAAAAAACGTTTTGGAAGCCGAATTTTGCTGTCGGACGTGAATTTTTCGGTTGAATCGGGCGAAATTCTTGCGATAATCGGTTTAAGCGGCTGTGGCAAGTCAACTTTGGCGAAAATCATTGCGCGATTGACCGATTTTGACGGCGGAAAGGTGATTTTGTGCGGAAAAGACATTTCAAACGCGGTTGGAAACGAATTTTATCGCGAAATGCAGATGATTTTTCAAAATCCGGAAGAATCTTTCGACCCGCGACGCACTTTGGGCGCGAGTATAGCCGAACCGATTAAAAATTTCGGCGTAAAAGCGTCCGTGAGCGAATTATTGACGCGTGTCGGGCTTAAAATCGAGTATTCTGAGCGTTTTCCGCATGAAATTTCGGGCGGAGAGTGTCAACGGGCGGCGATCGCACGTGCAATTTCGATAAATCCGAAGATTTTAATCTGCGACGAGGCAACAAGCGCGCTTGACGTGACGATTCAAGCGAAAATCATTGCGTTGATTAAAAATTTGTGCGTTGAGCGGCGAATTTCATGCATTTTCATCACGCACGACCTAAAAATCGCAAAAAAAATCGCCAATCGGGTGCTTGTACTCGAAAATGGCGAGCTAAAAACGTTTTCGGCGTCAAATTTTGGGAGAAAACTTAGCGAAACCTCCGTTTGAGCAAAAATTTTTACGGGAGGCAACGTAAATGGAGCAATTAAATCGACGAATTGAGGCGTATTGGGACTCACGAAGCGAAAATTTAAGCAAAACGCGGCGTTTGGAGCTGTCGGGCGTCGATTCTGACGCTTGGGAGGCGATTTTTCGTCGAAATTTGCCGGTCGGACGCTTAAAAATCCTCGATGTGGGCACGGGCGCAGGATTTTTCGCGGCGATTTTGTCAAAAATGGGTCACGAAGTCACGGGAATTGATATGTCGGCGAAAATGTTGCGTGAAGCGGAAAAAAACCTGCGCAAAATGAATTTGGCGGCGGATTTTCGCAAAATGAACGCTCAAACGCTGGATTTTGCGTCGGAAACGTTCGATGCGGTCGTCACACGCAATTTAACGTGGACTTTGCCCGACGTGAAGGCGGCATATCGCGAATGGCACCGAGTTTTGAAGCGTAACGGCGGAATTTTGATGAATTTCGACTCCGATTACGGCGAAAAAAGCTTTTCAGCGTGTTCGCGAACGAAAATTTCGGCCGAAATGGTCTCTGAATGCGATTTTATCAAAGATTCGTTGACGATCAGCACGAAAAGGCGGCCATTTTGGGACGCGGGCTTTCTCGAAGGCTTAAATTTCGCCTCCGTGACGCTTGACGAAGACATTTCGGGCGTTGTGCAACGAGATTCGCGCTGTAATTACGATTCTGTGCCGTTATTCGCGGTTTTTGCGACGAAATAAGCTTGCGAAACGAATTTCAAGGCGATTTTTACGTCGTCGACAAAAAAAATCATGCACAAATTGCAAATAAATGCTATAATCCGGGCTGAAACTCAACGAGTTTCGGCCAAATTTTTTTCCGAGAGCGAGGAAACCGCCATGAAAAGCCATTTGCCGCTCGATACGTCGAAGTTTGACGAACTTACAATCGGCATAATCATCTGCGAGCCTGTTTTTTCGGGCAAAACACTGCGCGACTATCGAATTATCTTCGGCAATGAAGCTTTTTCGCGGCTTTGGCACGCATTTGGGCGCGAAAATGACTTTAACGGCGCGTTTTTAATCGAAAACGGCCTGTCGAGCGAGGAAAATTTGACTTCAAACACGTTTACGAAGAGATTTTGCGATAAAATCAGCGTTCACATGCAAAAAATTGACGATTTGCCCGCGCCTTACGTCGGATTTTACGTTTTAGACGTGTCTGACGGCGAAAAAACGTCTGCACGCGAAGATTTTTTAAATTCAGTCCGCAAAATCGAAGGATCGGCGGTTCTCATGCGCGAAAATTCCGCCGGACGCCTCGAAATTGTCTTTGTGAGCAAAAATTTCGCCCGAATGATGGAATGTTCGGTTGAAAACGCGTTAAAACACCTCGAAAACCACGGAATTATTGCTTTTACGCATCCCGACGACCGAATTGCGGTCAAAAGAATGCTTCGACGCCGCATTTCGGAGGAAAACACGCGAGATTTGACGATTCGGCAGGTAACTTTGCGCGAAAATGTCGTTTGGTGCAATGTAAATTACGTTTTCATCGACGATTTCGGCGAACATTACGTTTACTGCACGTTTTTTGACGTTACGAGCCTGAAAATTTACGCTCAACGCCTTCAAACGACGTATATGGCCATCGGAGACAACTTTTATCGCGCAAATGAGCGAACTTTATCGCTGTTTCGAGTGAATTTGACCCGAAATAAAGTCGAAGACATCCAAGGACGCGACCTTTTCGGCACAGATTCGGTGATTCGCCCGTATTCTGAGCTGATTAACCTGCGTGCGACGAATTATCCGATAGTTGAAGAGCAAAAAACCTTCCTTGAGACGTTCAATCGCGAAAAAATCATTGAAAAATTCCTTCGCGGCGACACGGGAACGGCAATTTATCTGTTTTCGCGGCGAAAAGACGGCCGATATTGCTACGTTCGCTATCGTGCGGTGTTCACACGCCACCCGATCTCGAATGAAATCATCATTTTTATCGCTGAACAGGAGGCCGGCAAGGAAAAAGTCGAAGGTGCGCTGCTTGACAAGATTTTGGCGCGGCAATTTGACATGGTTGCGTACATTGCGAACGAAAAATACAGCGTTGTCGTCGGTGATTCGGCGTTAATCGGCAAAGGTTCGATATTTCCGCTCACTCGCGAAGGCATTTACGAAGAATATTTGCGCGACCAGGTGTATCCGGTGCTTGAAGGCGACCACGAAGTCAAAAAAAATATCCGCGAAGCGTTGTCCGTGGACACGATTAAGAAAAATCTTGCGCAATCTGAGCCGTATGTCGTCAATATTGCCTGCAATATCGGCGGCGAAACGTTTTACAAGCGGCTGGATTTTTATTCGATTGACCCGCGAGCGGATTTTTTTATTCTGCTCAAGAGCGACACGACGGAAATTCAGCGCAAGCAGATTGAACAGAATGCCCGATTGAAGGCCGCGTTGACCGAAGCCAAACAAGCCAACGTCGCGAAAACGGCATTTTTGTCGCGCATGAGCCACGAAATCCGCACGCCGATGAACGCGATAATCGGGCTGGACAACATTGCCTTGCACGAAGAAAATCTTTCGCCGACGTTGAAAGACCACCTCGAAAAAATCGGCTCAAGCGCACGTTATCTGCTGTCAATCATCAACGACATTTTGGACATGAGCCGCATTGAAAGCGGTCGAATGACTTTCCGCAACGAAGAATTTTCGTTTCCGTCGTTCGTCGAACAAATTACGACGCTCGTCGAAGGTCAATGCCGCGACAAAGGTTTGACGTTTGCTTGTGAAACACGCGGCGCAATCGGCAAATATTACATCGGCGACGACACGAAACTTGAGCAAGTTTTGATTAACATCTTGGGCAACGCGGTCAAATTCACGGACGCGGGCGGCAAAGTTTCGCTGTTGATTGAATGCACCGCGCAATACGACGGGCAATCGAACTTCCGTTTCACCGTCAAAGACACCGGCATCGGCATGAGCAAAGATTATCTGCCGAAAATTTTTGAACCGTTCACGCAGGAGGACGACACGACGACTTCGCGCTACGGCGGCTCCGGTCTCGGCATGGCGATAACGCGCAACATTGTCCAGATGATGAACGGCTCGATAATCGTTGAGTCCGAAAAAGGCGTTGGCACGGAGTTTGTCGTCAATGTCCCGCTGAAAGATTCAAGCCGCAGCGACGACGACAATTCCGAAGAAATGCGCCCGCAAGATTTTTCCGTGCTGATTGTCGACGACGAACCGCTTGCCCGTCAACACGCGCAATCCGTGCTGGAGGAAGTCGGCATTGCGTCCGAAACCTGCGCGAGCGGCAAGGAAGCTCTCGAACTGATTCAACTGCGCCACGCCCGCCGCGAAGACTACAACTTGATTCTCGTCGATTGGCTCATGCCCGAACAGGACGGCATTGAGTTGACCCGCGAAATCCGAAAAGTTATCGGCAACGACATGGCGGTTATCGTGTTGACCGCTTACGACTGGTTTGAAGTCGAAGCCGACGCGATTAAAGCCGGCGTCGATACCTTCATGGCAAAACCGCTTGACGCCAACAACGTCCTGTACGAATTCCAACAGGCTTTCCACCGCAAGAAACAAATTCAGCCCGAAAAGAAACTTGCCGCGCTTGAAGGCAGAAAAATTCTCGTCGTCGAAGACATGCCCGTCAATGCCGAAATCATGATGATGATTCTTGAAATGCGCGGGATGATCTCCGACGTTGCCGAAAACGGGAAAATCGCCGTCGACAAATTTGCCGCCTCGCCGCCGAAACTTTACGACGCGATTTTGATGGACATCCGAATGCCCGTCATGGACGGATTGGCAGCCGCCGCCGCGATTCGCGAACTTGACCACCCCGACGCAAAAACCGTGCCGATTATCGCAATGACTGCCAACGCCTTCGACGAAGATGTTCAACGCTCACTCAAGGCCGGCATGAACGCGCACTTGACAAAGCCCGTCGACCCCGAACAACTTTACAAAACCTTGCAAGAACTTATTCGCGACTGACGCCGCGACGGTAACCGACCGTCAAACGTCAAACACACTAACGAGCAAATCTTAGCGACAACATTTCGGCAACGAGGCCGCACAGGACGTGCGGCCGCCCGACGTACGACGCGTGACGCGGAGTCCGTCGGGCTGTTTTCTTTTGCTACTTTTCTTTTGCGCCAAAAGAAAAGTAGATAAACCGCTACCAACGTAACTTGCGTTGCCAGGCAAGCAAATCTTTCTTGCTCAGCGGCAAATCAATCGACTGCCCGTTGTCATAATAAAATTTCACGCGCACTTCTTTGGCGACAAGCAAATCTTTCAAACTCGAACGCGGCAGATGCGTAAAAAATTTATTCTCGTTGCGCAAACCCTTCGATGTCTGCTTCGTGATGATGTCCAGCTCCCAGGGCGCGCCGTCGGTGAAAAGAATCGCCTTGTTCAAAAGCCGCGCATTGTCGTAACGATAATCCCACAGGCTCAGCGTCGCGCTCTCCCAGTTGCCGTCGCCGTCGCGTGCAACCTGAAACTCCGTCGCCGCGTACCTGTCCAAAGTTTCGGCTTCGCGGTGGTCGTGGTGCCAAGTGTAACTTGCGCCGAAAATGCCCAGCACAATCAGCGAAACGCCCACGCCGAACAAAATTTTTTGCATAACCGACCTCCGCTTGTGCTTTACATTTTGAGCGTTCTTATAGTACAATACACGCGGTGTATTTTTCAATAATTTTTTCGGGGGGAGTTTTCTTATGCTCAGGCCGCGTTTTGAAGACGAAGACGAAGTTTATATTCCGGAGATAGGCGACGACAATTCCGACTTTAACAGCGTTCACGACAGAGTTCCGCATTCCAATGCGGGTGTCGCGCTCGGTTGGTCGGCTCTTGAACAGCAGATGTTCGACATGTTGCTGTTGAATCGTTTCGCCGCCGACGATCAGGAATTGCTTGACGAAACGGCACGCACAATTTCCCGACTGGTTGAAACTTTCGAGGCTCACGAAATCGCCCGAATCATGGCGGTCGCAATGATGTCCTTCCAGCTTGCCGCGTCCGAAGAAAAATCTTTCGAGGACGAATACAACAAGTACCGCGATTATATCAAAAAGCACCCCGAAGACGTCGAAGAAATTTAAACGTTCGACAACACGATTGAACGCAAGGCCGCGACAGTTCGCGGTCAAATTTTTTGGAGGTGTTACCTTGGCTTTACGTGAAGAAATGCTTGAGATGCTCTACTCAACCTGCGTCGAAGAAGAAGTTTGCGAAATCAGCGGCGATTTGACGGTTGCCTTTTCGCTGTGCAAGATGAATCGCTCAAACGTTTACATCGTCGCCGAAAACGACTTGCACACTTACGTTAGACTGTTCAAAAGCTACGGTCTCAACGTTCACCGCGTCGTTTGCGCCCGGTCGAAAGAGTTTCAACGCGTCGACGACGTGGACATTGTTTCGCCCGAAGATTTGCTGACGGACATGACGCCGCGAAAATTTTTCTTCGTCTTCCCCGACGCCGCCGACGGAAAATTTTTCGAGACACAAGCCGCCGATATTCCCGCCGCCGATATTCCGAACTTGAATTTTTTCGTCACGCCATACAACGCACAAAGGCTGAATTTAAATTCGGTTGAAAAATTCGATGCGAACAGCATGTTTTACTATCAGTCGCACAAACGCGAACTTATGGAGTTGTTTGATTCGCTTGCCGACGAAACTTCCAAACGTGCGCTGTTTCATTACGTCGAAAGTTACGTGCGCAACTGCGTTTATCGCGGCGAACAAAATCCGACGATGTGCAAATACTTCTTCGGCAGCAAAAACGAGCAACTTTACAAGCACCTTGACGGCGAAGTCTGGATTAATTGCGGCGCGAATACGGGCGACACGGTTTTTCAGTACTTGAGCTTCGACTTCAAGCCGAAAAAGATTTACGCTTTCGAGGGCGACACGGAAATTTACGGCCGCATGTTGAACAACCTTAAACTTCTGCCGTCGGACAAACGTGCGCTTGTCGAGCCGATTAACAAATTCGTTGACGAGTCGACCAACTTCAAGAAAATTTTGGCGGGCAACAAATGTACGTTGCTCAACGCCGACATCGAAGGCGCGGAGTTGCCGTTCCTGCACGCTACGGAAAGAATCATTCGTGCCGACCGCCCCGTCATTGCGATTTGTCTGTATCACCTCAAGGAAGACTTGTTGACCGTGCCGCAGTTCCTGCAGTCGATTTGCACCGATTATGTTTGGTACATGCGAAAGTACACGCCGTATGTCGGCAGTCTCAAAAAAGTTCATGAGTTGCTGTTCTACGCCGTGCCGGTTGAACGAAGTTTCATAACCCCCCCCGTTTCAGCAGATCGCGTCTCGTAATCTTTCGGATTCGGGTTCGTGACAAACAAGTTCCACGTGTTATAATGACCGCGTCAAATTCGCGGTCAATTTTTTTTTGGAGGACAGCTGTATGATTAGATTCACAAGCGGCGGCGAAAGTCACGGTTCGCGGCTCGTTTGCATTTTGGAAGGTCTGCCTGCGGGCGTCAAAGTTTCAAGCGATTTCGTCAACGGCGAACTCAAACGTCGGCAAGGCGGCTACGGACGCGGCGGGCGCATGAAAATCGAAAGCGACACCGTCGAATTTCTGTCGGGCGTGCGTTTCGGCGAAACGATTGGTTCACCGATAACTTTAAGCGTCATCAATCGCGATTGGGCGAATTGGTCACAGCGTATGAGCGCGGAAGGTCACGAATTCGGCGAACGCGTCACCAATGCCCGACCCGGTCACGCGGACTTGACGGGCGCGGCGAAATTTGCCCGACGTGACGTGCGCGACATTTTGGAACGCTCCAGTGCCCGCGAAACGACAATGCGCGTTGCGGCGGGTGCCTTGTGCAAAATGTTTCTGCAAACGTGCGGCGTCGAAATTTCAAGCAAAGTTTTGACTGTCGGCGGCGTGTCGGGTGACGACGAAATTAAATCGCGCATTGACGAGGCGAAGTCACGCGGCGACACCGTCGGCGGCATTTTTGAAGTCACCGTCAAAGGCGTGCCCGCAGGTCTCGGCAGTCACATTCAATGGGACAGAAAACTCGACGCGAAATTTGCGGCGGCGTTCATGTCGATTCAGGCGGTCAAAGCTGTTGAACTCGGCGACGGTTTTGCCAACGCGTCAAAATTCGGCAGTCAAGTTCACGACGAAATTTTTCTGCGCGACGGCAAGATTTTTCGCGAAACGAATCGTGCGGGCGGCTTTGAAGGCGGCATGTCCAACGGCGAAGATTTAATTATCCGCGCCGCAATGAAACCGATTCCGACGTTGATGACTCCGCTTCGCACCGTCGACATTGCCACGCGTCAACCGACGACGGCCAGCAAAGAACGTTCCGACACCTGCGCGATTTGGGCGGCTGCGGTCGTCGGCGAGGCGATGGCGGCTATCGTCACGGCTGATGCGTTCGTCGAAAAATTCGGCGGCGACGCGCTTTGTGACACGTTGGCGAACCTGCAAACTTATCGCAAACGTTTGGCGGAGGACTTCGGCTTATGAAAGACAACGTGATTTTGACCGGCTTCATGGGCACTGGCAAGACCAGTCTCGGCAAAGTTTTGGCGTCGAAACTCGGTCGCCCGTTCGTCGACATTGACCGCAAGATTGAGGCCGAACAGAAACTTTCCATCCCGAAAATTTTTGAGCAATTCGGCGAAGAACATTTCCGTGAACTTGAGCGTGCGGCAGTTCGTGAACTCAGCGAACGTCGCGGGCTTGTCATTGCCACGGGCGGCGGCACCGTCAAAGACGCGGAAAATCTTCGGCTGCTGAAAAATTCGGGCGTCGTCATCTGCTTGACATGTTCGCCCGAAGAAATTCTTTCGCGGACACAACGGCGCGGCGAACGTCCCGTGCTTGACGGCGGCGGCTCGGAGCGCTTGGAGACGATTAAACGCTTGCTTGCCGAACGCAAAGAATTTTATGACCGCGCAGATTATCAAGTCGATACAACGAATTGGTCGCCGCTGCAAATTGTCGACGACATCTGCAAACATCTGCGACAGTTCAGGAGTTGACGACATGGACACGGTTAAAGTTAATCTCGGCGCGAACGCTTACGAAATTTTTATCGGCGCGGACATCTTGGGCAACGTCGGAAATTTCGTCGCGAACAAGTTCACCAAAGCTCTGCTCGTCACGCAACAAAACATTTTCGACTTGCACGGGCGGACTTTGCTTGACGGGCTTGACGCGGCGAAAGTTTCTTACACGGTCGCCACAATTCCCGACGGCGAAACTTCCAAAAGTCTGCGCGAGGCGGAAAAACTTTACACGCGGGCGATTGAATTCGGGCTCGACAGAAAATCCGTCGTGATTGCGTTCGGCGGCGGCGTTGTCGGTGACTTGGCGGGCTTCGTTGCGGCGACATTTCTGCGCGGCGTCGGGCTGATTCAAATTCCCACGACGTTGCTTGCTCAAGTTGACTCAAGCGTCGGCGGCAAGACGGCTGTCAATCACCCGCTCGGCAAAAATTTAATCGGCGCGTTTCACCAGCCGCGTGCGGTTTTCGCGGACTTGAATTGTTTGGCGACGCTCGACGCCCGCGAAATTAAATCCGGGCTCGGCGAAGTCGTCAAGTACGGCGTCATCAGCGACGAAAATTTTTTCGCGTACCTGGAAGTCAACGCCGATAAAATTCTGCGCGGCGACGTTCAAACTTTGGCGCACGTCGTCAAGCGTTCCTGCGAACTCAAGGCCGAAGTTGTCGCGGCGGACGAACGCGAATCAAACCTGCGGCGGATTTTGAATTTCGGTCACACGTTGGCACACGCCGTCGAAGAGCAAACCGCTTACGCGAAATTTCGGCACGGTGAGGCTGTCGCAATCGGCATGGTTGCTGCGGCACGAATCAGTTGCGAACTCGGCAAAACTTCTGCGGCCAACGTCACGCGGCTCGAAAATCTTTTGCGGCGTTTGGACATGGTCACCACGTGCGACGGGCTTGACGCGGAGAATTTGTACGCCGTCACCTTCCGCGACAAAAAAACCGTCGGCGGCAAGGTCAACTGGGTGCTCATGAAAAATTTCGGCGACGTTGAAATTTGCGGCGACGTGCCCGCTTCCGTCGTCAAAAAAATATTCGGAGGTCTTTGCGGTGGACATTGAGATTCGTGACGACTTCGACTTGAAAAAAATCGTCAACAGCGGGCAATGTTTTCGCCCGACGGAAATTCGCGACGGTTGGTATCGCTTCGTCGTCGGCGAAAAAATTTTGCACATCCGTAAGCGCGGCGAAAATGTCTTCGAGGTTGACTGCACGGCGGACGATTGGCAACGCGTCTGGACGACTTACTTTGACTTGACGACGAATTACGCGGACATTCGGCGCGACATTGAAACTTTTGCTCACGGCAGGACTTGCGAAAAATTTCTGCGCGACGCGGTGAATTTCGGCGCGGGCATTCGGATTCTGCGGCAAGCCCCGTTCGAGATGCTCATAAGCTACATCATCAGCCAACGCAAAAATATTCCCGCGATTCGTTCAAGCGTCGAAAAAATTTGTGCGCGATTCGGGCGGAGCGTCGATACGAATTTCGGCGAAGTTCATCTGTTCCCGACCGTCGACGACATTTCTGCCGCGACGCTCGACGACTTGACGGGACTCGGTCTGGCTTACCGCAAAGCTTACATTTTGGACGCGGTGAAAAAAGTTTCTTCGGGCGAACTTGACTTGACCGCGCTTGAAAATTTTTCGGACACGGAGCTTGTCGACACGCTCAAAAAAATTCACGGTGTCGGCGACAAAATTGCCAACTGCGTCGCGCTGTTCGCGTATCACCGCGTCGACCGTGCGCCCGTGGACGTGTGGATTAAGCGTGCGATTGAGCGGGACTTCGGCGGCGAAAATATTTTCGACACGTTCGGCGACAACGCGGGAATTCTTCAGCAATACGTTTTCCACTTCAAGCGGACACATCGCTGAACTGCGACGGCAATCAAAAAGACGGGGTCGCTTTAAAAGCGACGGAACACTTGATGTTATCCGCGACGTTTCCACTGCCGAAGCAAATTCGCCGAACTTCGGCAATCAAAAAGACGGGCAACTTTTGGTTGCTCGCCTTTTAAAGTGGCCGGGAGTCTGTCGAAAAGTTCATTTTTCGGCGTCGTCGAGGTACTTTTTCAAAACGTAGCCGTACACGCCGTTGTATCGAGTCGACACAAACTCGCCATCATCGTAGTCGTCGGTAATCAAAATCACCGCACCGAGCGGAATTGTAGCGATACGCCTGGCGTCATAATCAGGAGATACCCACAACGAAATATACTCATTGCAGTAAGACACTTTGGCGTACCAAGAAGCTTCCGCAGTGTTGTCTTGCGCGCCGACAATGAGCACCGCCGCAATCAGCAGAAACGACGCAAGAAATTTTTTGAACATGTTAATCACCTCGTGCAGTGATTATAATTGCTTTCGGGCGACAAACTCAATAATCACTTTTGGCATTTTGGTTGCACTTTTTCGGGCGAAGCGAATTCGCAAAACTTGTCGTCACTGAAACTTCAAGTTGTAAGCCGTTGCATAAACGACATCTTTGTTGCGCGCCCAAATCGCATTGAACCGGCTTTGCGGCACGGGACAGAAATAATCGCCGTTTTCCGCGCCGACTTCGATTGTCAGGCTCGGCACACCAAGTTTGTAAACCGCCCAATCTTTGTAACCCGCCGCGTCAACGGCCGTGTAATCGTCGTCAAGCGGGTATCTCGTCACGCGGGAAATTTCGTTCGCGAACTTTTCGGACTCCGCCAAAACCGCGCCGCTCTGCTTGAAGTACCAATAAATCAACGCGCCCGTCGTGTGATAACTTATCGCCCGCTTGACGTGACAATCCTGCGTCAACCGAATCAACGCGGCGGTTTCGGGCTCGCTGCCGGGGAAGGTGCCCTTGTACCTTTCGGGCGACGGCGCGGGACTGCCGACGAATTCATACCAGTCCGCGTCGAAATTCCTGTTCAGGTCGACGCCGTTCGCGTTGGCCTTCCACTGTTCGAGGTCGTCGCTCAAAGCCGCAACTTTTTCGCGCAACGTCGGATTGTTGACGCCCTGCAAGCCGAATTGACTTATCGCGACGCCGTCGGGGTTGCTGTTCGGGACGAAATGAATCGTCAAGCCCTGCAACAGTTCAGCCGCAGAAACGCCGCGATAATTTTGCCCGTTGCCGTTGAGCGCGTCGAGACTTTCGCACAGTTGACGCATGACAACCTGCGCGGTGATATATTCGCGGGCGTGCATCGCGCCGAAAATCAAAATTTGTTTGTCGCCGCTGATGTCGCCCAAAACAATGTCGAAGACGCCGCGCCCGTCGGCAGTGTCGCACAATTTGACGACTTGAACTTGTGACGGATAAGCTTCGCGCAGAATTTCCACGTCATGCAAAAGATTTTCGTACGAATACTTTTCGGGACTTGAATACACAATCAACTTTTGTCGCGGCAATGTCGTCGTGTCGGAAAAATTTTCGGGCGGAAGTTTTTCTGCCTCCGTCGCGCCGTCGGACGTGCAACCCATGCAAAAAAAAATCGCCGCAAACATCACGGCAAAGGTAAATTTCAATCCGTGCAACTCAATTCATCTCCGAGCGTTCATTTTTCGGCGTCGTCGAGGTATTTTTTCAAAACGTAACCGTACACGCCGTTGTATCGAGTCGACACAAATTCGCCATCATCGTAGTCGTCGGTAATCAAAATCACCGCACCAAGCGGAATTGTGGCAAGACGCCTGGAGTCATAACTGGCATCTGCCCACAACGAAATCCATTCATTGCAGTAAGACACTCGTGCGTACCAGGAAGCCTCGACCTGATTGGTTTGTGCGCCGACGGTAAGCAACGCGGCAACGATAAGAAATGACGCAAAAAATTTTTTGAACATGTCAAACCACCTCCTGCGTGTCATTATAATTGTTTTTTTTTTTTGTCAATTGCTCGCACGACAAATTACGCAAAAAATATTACCGTCGTCGTCGAAACGTCGCCATTTCGCATTGCAGTTCAATCGTCGCGAACGGTCATTGACGCGGGCAACGTCGCCATTTCGCATTACGAATTATGCACGAAAAAAGACGAACAACTTTTGGTCGCTCGCCTTTTAAATTTGCGGGAGTCTGTCCGGATTGTCGATTATTCTTCGGGCTGGTCGTATTGGCGGCGGCGGGAATTGCCTGCGCCTTCGCGTTTAGCACGATTAATCGACAGCGAAATACGTTTGCGCTTGAGGTCAATGCGCATGATTTTGACTTTGACAACGTCGTTGACTTGAACGGCTTCGTCGGCGTTTTCGATTCGGCGGTCGCTGAGTTCGCCCATGGGAATCAAACCGTCGAAACCGGGTTCAATTTCCATGAACGCGCCGAACTTGGCAAGCTTAACGATTTTGCCTTCGATAATTTCGCCTTCGGAATATTTTTCGGCACGGTCAAGCCACGGGTCGCGCTGAGTTTGTTTGACGGACAGCGAAATACGATGCGCTTCGGGGTCAACGTTTTTGACATAAACGTCGAGTTCCTGACCGACTTGCAACACGTCCGACGGGTGACTGACGCGTTCCCACGAAAGATCGGAGATGTGCGCAAGACCGTCGACGCCGCCAATGTCAATGAACGCGCCGTAGTCAACCAAACGTTTGACGACGCCTTTACGAATGTCGCCTTCGGCAAGCGAGCTGAAAACTTCCTGCTGTTTGGCTTCGCGTTCGCGTTCCAAAATCGGGCGACGGCTCAACACGAGACGGCGTTTGTGCGATTCAATTTCAATCGGAATTGCCTTGACGGTTTGCCCGACGTAGACGCTGAGATCTTTGACGAAATGAAGTTCCATTTGCGACGCGGGAATAAAGCCGCGCAGTCCGTTGACGGTCGCGGTGAGACCGCCTTTGACGACTTGGGTAACATTTGCGTCGACGGTTTCAAGGTCGTCGGATTCGTCGTTGTGCGCTTTGACGCGGCGCAGTTCGTCCCAAATGACTTCGTTGTCGGCTTTGACTTTGCTGAGCACGCCGCCGTTTTCGCCGCCGAGGCTTTGGATGTAAACTTTGATTCGGTCGCCTTCCTTGACAACGTCGCCGGCCGTTTCGGGTTCGGGATAAGCGAGTTCTTTTTTCGGAATGGCGATTTCCTGTTTGTAACCTATGTCGACGTAGGCTTCGTCGCGATTGACCAAAACGACGGTGCCTTCGACCACTTCATGTTCGCGAATGTTTTGGATGCTGCCCGACTCTTCAAGCAAGGCGCCCATATCTTCTACAGTTTTCAAATCCTCTGACACTTTTTGTAAACCTCCCCGATAATCCAGTCCGGCGTTGAGGCTCCGGCTGTTATCCCGACTTTGTCGGCTTTTTCTAACCAAACGGGCTTGAGTTCCTGCGCGGTTTCGATGTGGTAAGTTGTGCATTTGCTTTGGCAAAGCTGAGCAAGGCGCGTGGTGTTTGCGCTGTTTCGTCCGCCGATAACAAGCATAACGTCGACTTTGCCCGCAAGTTCAAGAGCTGCTTTTTGTCTTTGATCCGTTGCCGTGCATATCGTTCGCAAGATTCGTATGTCGTTTGACTTTCCGAGCAGGTGCGCCACCATCTTAACGAAATTTTCGCCGCTGACGGTTGTTTGAGAGACGATTCCCAGTTTCGGACACGGCGGCAGGTTCTGCGCGTCCTGTTCCGATTCCACGATAATCGCTCGGTTGTTTGACCATTCAAAGATGCCTTTTACTTCGGGATGATTTTTTTCGCCGATTATTACGACCGTTCGTCCGTCTTGCGCCAAGTCTTTTGCGGACATTTGCGCTTTTTTGACGTGCGGGCATGTTGCGTCGACCAGATTTAGTCCCCGTGCTTTGGCCTCTTCGTAGACCTGCGGACCCACGCCGTGCGAGCGAATAATTATCGTGCCCTCCTCCATCGCCTTCAAATCTTCGACCGTGCCAACGCCTTTGGCTTTGAGTCGCTCAACCATTTGCGGATTATGGATTATAGGCCCCAATGTGCAACTTTTCCCATCCGCGTGTTCTTCGGCAATTTTTATCGCCCTTTTGACGCCGTAGCAAAATCCCAAACACTCCGATAAGATTACTTCCATTTTGACCACCCGTCCGATTGATTTTCGGCGAACTGCTTCCTCAACCGCCGATAACCGGCAGTTAATATAGCATAATC
>CAMUZU010000007.1 GCA_947165295.1 uncultured Selenomonadales bacterium
ACACAATGGCGACCGAATGCGTTTACTGCGGCAACCCGACGATGATTCCGAAACGGTTTGACGGCATGTTGAAGCCCGACTTCGTTATCCCGTTCAAGAAGACGAAAGCGGACGCCGTCAACGCGCTCAAAGAATTTTACAAGGGCAAGTACCTGTTGCCGAACGACTTCACCGCGAACAACCGCGTCGAGGCGATTCAAGCAATGTACGTGCCGTTTTGGCTGTTCGACGCAAAAGTTTCCGCCAACGTCAATTTCCTTGCCGCCAAAATTCGCAGGAGCAACCGACGCGGTTTCTTCGGCAAGTACGAGCTGATCGAGAAAAAATTTTTCAGCTGTCACCGCGTCGTTACAATGAGCTTTGCGAAAATTCCCGTCGACGGTTCACGCAAGATGGATGATGATTACATGGACAGCATCGAGCCGTTCGATTATTCGGAGCTTGTCGAATTCAGCGCGGCTTACTTCGCGGGTTATCTTGCCGACAAATTCGACGTGGACGCGGGCGAATGCAAGACTCGCGCCGTCGAACGCGTCGAGAACAGCACGATTGACAGCTTGAAGTCACAAACTCTCCGCGGCTACGAAGAAATTGACGTTGAGACTTCCGCCATTGAAAAGAAATTCGACAACGTCAGCTATGCAATGGTGCCCGTGTGGATTTTGACGACGCGCTACAACGACAAGCCGTATACTTTCATGATGAACGGGCAAACGGGCAAAGTCGTCGGTGACTTGCCGTCGAGTTCGATTAAAAAAATTTTGTATCCCGTGCTTGCGACGGTTGCCGCGTTGCCGATTTGGTATCTCGTCGCCCTGCTTGCCGAAGCCTTGAGTTGACTGCGCGAAAGGAGTTTTGAACATGGGCTTATTCAATCGAAACCACATGCCCGAAATGTCCGACCGACGAAAAGAGTTGCTCAACAAAAGCGACGCCGCCGAACGACAAGTGTGGTGGAAATATTTTATGCTCGTGGCGTTGATTCTTGCCGCCCTGTTCTTTTTCGCGGATATTGTGGCGCAGTGGTTCCCAAACCTTAACGCGCTTGCGTTGATATTGGCGGTGCCGTTGTCGATTGGCACGGGCTTTGTCTGTCATGTCGAGTTTGGCAAGTTGATGAAGAGTATCGGTCACGCGACGCAGGCCGTCGACTACCTGGAGAAAAATTCCGTCAACGTAACCGCGAGCCGCGACGAGTTTGTCATTTACAAAAGTTACGCGAACGGTTCGGTTAAAGAAACTTCCGACGACCCGAACAAAGGCAACTTTTGACGCACAAAAAAATCCCGCCGATTAATTTCGACGGGAAATTTTTTTTGCGTATCGCGAATCAATCTTCGTAAAGGTAACGCAAGGCTTCCAAGTTTTGTGTGTTCAAGTCTTTGTGACAGGCGCAAGTTTTTGAGTTCAGCTCCATGGTTTGACGATTGGCGGCGGAATATTTTTCCCAGTGCGGAATGGTTTCGTTGTCGGGATTTCCCGTCGTCGCAAAAGCCGTCCACGTCGTTTGAACTTGCTTAACAAGATTCTGCGGCGGATTCGGGTGAAGTTCGTCGGGATTGTTGAACGTAAACGGCAAGTCAACCGCGTGACACGAACGCAATTTTTCATCGGGCGACGGCTCACTGAACAGATACAAATAAGCGTCGTCGAACGCCGATTGATATTCCGTCGCCAACTCTTGACCGACGCGCCAGTCAACATTCTCCACGAAAACTTCAAAGTTTTCCAACGTGTCGAGGCGACCGTTGAGCCACGCGCCGTAAATTTCCTGCGGAGTTTTCGCCGTGTATTTCAGCATGATGGGCGAAAGATTTTTCGGATTGTCGCGGAACACCTCGAACAAGTTGTCGAAGTAAAAGAACCAGTAACGCCACTCGTCGGCAGTCGTGCCCGTCAACATTTTGATTCCGCGAGCGTCGCCGGTTTTGAGTGCCTTGAACGGGTCACGCGGCAAAAACTTTCCGTCGGCGGTCGGCAGATAATCTTTGACGGTTTGCTTAATGCGAGCGTGCATGACCGTTTCGTACAGCTGTTCGAGTTCGGCGGAAGATTTTTTCATCATGTCGCGCATGGTCTTCGCGCCCGCCGTGTCCATGTACACTTGCGCAAGTTCGGCGGAATATTCGGGCGTGTTGTACATGTAAGAATTCGCGGACTGCGGAATTGCTTTGCCGAACAAACCTTTCGCGGCGGGAATAACCATTTGCATCATGCAGGAAATTGCGCCCGCGCTTTCGCCGAAAATCGTCACGTTGTCGGGGTCGCCGCCGAACGCCGAAATATTTTCTTTGACCCACGCCAACGCCGCGACTTGGTCTTTCAAGCCGAGATAAGCGCAGTCCTCGAACGAAGAATCAATCGCGCCGAAGTTCACGAAGCCGAAAACGTTCAGCCGATAGTTAATCGTGACGATAACGACATCTTGCGTCGCCGCGAAGTTGCTGCCGTTGTAGAGCGGGTCACTGCTGCCGCCGGCTTGAAAGGCGCCGCCGTGAATCCACACCATGACGGGCAAATTCTTTTTTTGACCGCGTGTCCAAATGTTGAGCGTTAAGCAGTCTTCGCTTTGCGGATTTTTGGACGCAAGTTCGTTTTCGTCAACCACTTGCATTGCCGCGAAGCCGATTTTTTTCGCGTCACGAGTTTTATTTGACGGCTTCAACGGTTGCGGTGCCTGCCAACGAAGTTTGCCGACGGGCGGTTGAGCAAACGGAATGCCCAGCCACGTGCGAACGCCTTGCTTGTCGACAAAGCCGTTAAACGTGCCGTAACGAGTTTTGACGCTTAAATCGTCCGCCGCGAAAACTTTGTTGCCGAACGGAAGTCCCGTCGCGAACGCAAGTGCCGCCATTGAGGTCGTCTTGAGGAATTCTCTGCGTGTCAAGTCTTGAAACATAAAATCACTTCCCTTCGGCGCGAAGTCTAACATAAAGGTTTGTTGCAATTCAAAAACCGTCGACGAAATTTTTTGCGCGACGTGTTATAATCGACGGAAAAGCTTTAAGTTGTCAGCTGTCAGCTTTCAGGAGCGTCAACCCTAAAAGCTATAAGCTAACAGCTAACAGCTAAAAAAACTGGAGGTGTCAACGTGGCAAACTCATCTGTAAGTTATAAATGTCCGAACTGCGGTGCGCCGCTAAGTTTTCTGCCGGGCAAGAAAACTGTCACCTGCGAATACTGCGGCACGGAGTTTGAAGTCAGCGCGATTGAAGAACTTTTCCGCGACAAACAGGAACTTGCCGTGCAAGCCGCGCAGGCTCAGGAGGCTCGTTGGGCGACCGAAGACGCGGGTTCCGAATTCACCGACGACGAAGCGAAAACTCTGCACGCGTTCACCTGTTCGAGTTGCGGAGCCGAACTTGTCTGCGACGAAAACACAATGGCGACCGAATGCGTTTACTGCGGCAACCCGACGATGATTCCCAAACGTTTTGACGGAATGTTGAAGCCCGACTTTGTGATTCCGTTCAAGAAGACGAAAGCGGACGCCGTCGCCGCGCTGAAAAAGTTTTACGAAGGTCGTTTGCTTTTGCCGAGCAACTTCACGGCGAACAACCGCGTCGAAGCGATTCAACCGATGTACGTTCCGTTTTGGCTGTTCGATTCGGAGATTGACGCTCAAGCGGAATTCCGAGGCGCGAAGATTCGCACGTACAATTCGGGCAATGACGTCGTCACCGAAACGCAGGTTTACAACTGCCGACGCGCAGGCAAGATGAAGTTCGCCCGAATTCCCGTCGACGGTTCCAAAAAGATGGACGATGCGTACATGGAGAGCATTGAGCCGTTCAATTACGACGAGCTTGTCGACTTCAGCGCGGCTTACTTGACGGGTTATCTTGCCGACAAATACGACGTGGACGCCGAAGCTTGCGTGCCCCGCGCCGACAAACGCGTCGAGTCAAGTGCCGTCGAAGTTTTGCGCAACACCGTTCAAAATTACGACGAAGTCAACTTAGAGAACGCCGCAGTCGTTAAGGAAGTCGGCAAGGTCAGCTACGCAATGGTGCCCGTGTGGATTTTGACGACGCGCTACAACGACAAGCCGTATACTTTCATGATGAACGGGCAAACCGGCAAAGTCGTCGGTAGCTTGCCTTACGACGCGTTCAAGTCGTTCCTGTATCCCGCGCTGTTGTCGCTGGTGTTGTTGCCCGTGGCTTATATCGTGCTGAACATGTTGGTGTAATGAGGTGACGTCATGAAAAAATTTTTCGCATTGCTCGCGTTGATTGTCGCGGTGAACTTTTCCGTGACGAGTGCCGCGCAGGTTCCCGCCGTCACCGACCAAACCGGTTCGCTCAACGCCGCGCAGATTAAATCGCTCGACGAAAAGATTCACACCGTGCAGAGCGCGCACAAAATCAAAATCGGTATCGCCTTCGTCAAGTCGACGGGCAACAACGACATTGCTCAAGTCACGCGGGAACTTTTGCGTCAAGGGTTCGCCAACAGCTCGAACGGCTCGATTGTCCTGCTTGTCGACATGAAGGCGCACAAGTACGAAATTGCCACCGATGCGCGCATGAGCGAACGAATCACCGACATTGACGGAATTCCGTTCCTTAAGCAGAAGTTTCAGCCAGCGTTGAAAGCGGGCGACTGGGCGGGCGCGTGCAACAGTTTCGTCGACGGCGTCAATGAGCTTGTGACTTTCTACGAGACAAACGGTGCGGCTTATTCGTCGGACAGCGACGGCTTTGACCCGACGCTTGCAATTTGTGCGATTGTCATTGCGTTGGGCGGCGGCATGTTCTTCCGATCCGTGTTGATAAGTTCGATGAGCAACGTTCACCACGCGTTGACCGCGACCGATTACCTTCAACGCAATTCCGTCGAGATAAACGAGTCACGCGACACGTTCCTGTTCCGAAACATTAAACGTCGTCCACGCGGCGGAGGCGGAAGTTCTCGCGGAGGCGGCGGTTCGTCTTCGGGCGGCGGCGGCGGCGGCAGTTTCTGACGGCGCGTCAATCAATATGCCACGCGTTGACCGCGACCGATTATCTTCAACGCAATTCCGTCGAGATAAACGAGTCCCGCGACACGTTCTTGTTCCGAAACATTAAACGTCGTCCACGCGGCGGCGGCGGAAGTTCTCGCGGCGGCGGCGGTTCGTCTTCGGGCGGCGGAGGCGGCGGAAGTTTCTGACGGCGCGTCAATCAATATGTCACGCGTTGACCGCGACCGATTATCTTCAGCGCAATTCCGTCGAGATAAACGAGTCACGCGACACGTTCCTGTTCCGAAACATTAAACGTCGTCCACGCGGCGGCGGCAGTTTCTGACACGCGACAGAAATTTTTTGTCGTTGCGCACGACGGGCGTTGTAGCATCTACTTTCTTTGACCGAGCAAAGAAAGTAGCAAAGAAACTCGCCACTGCGTGGAGCACAGTGTCGCTGACTCTTGTGTTGTCGACGTCCGCGACTCGCGTGGCCGACGGAGTTTGCATCACGCAAACACGTCGGCTGAGGCCGTCATCCGTGACGGCCTCTTTTGTTGCGGTTGTGCACAAAAAAATTCCCCGGCAGTCTTCGTGACCGTCGGGTAAATTTTTTTTCGGGGTCTGCGGTGAGGTATCAGAGGTTTTCTTTAACGAGCGCAAACAGCTTTGAATCGGCGGTTGCGCCCGTGAAATGCGTTATCGCGGCGTCAATGCCGTTTGCCTTGATGAAGTCTTGAACTTCGACGGCCTCTTTATCTTCGGCGTAATCGAACTTGAGCGCGGCGGCAATGACTTTCGCCAAAGCGACTGGAGTTTTTCCGCGTTCAAGAAGTTGCGTCGCGGGGCTGACCAATCTGTCTGCGGCGGAAAGTTTGCGCTTGGGGCCGCGGGCAACGCGTGTGACTTCGTCGGAGAGATTCGGGTTCTTGAAGCGCGTTTCGGTCGTGGCGACGTATTTGCCGTGAACTTCGGGATCGAAGCCGTATTTGTCGATGAGCAACGCGGAAGTTTCAGCCCACACGTTGCGAGCCGCCTCGACAATTTCGTCGTCGCGCATTGCGGTGCTCATGTCGGTGTAACCTTTTTGATACGCAAGATAAGCAATCGACGCGTGGCCGGTGTTGACGGTGAAAAGTTTGCGTTCGATGTACGCGCCGAGATTGTCGACAAGCGTCATGCCTTTAATCGCGGGAATTTCGCCGACGACGCCTTTCGAGTCAACGTCCCATTCGGCGTAAGGTTCGACCTTAACCAAAAGTTTTTCGTCGTTCTTCTGGAGCGGAACAATCCTGTCAACCGCCGCGTCGGGGAAGCCGATAAGCTTTTGGACTTCGGGCTTGACTTCGTCGGGCAAATTTTCGTAAACGAAATTTTTCAGCACGGTTGAGCCGCCGACCATGTTTTCGCAAGCGATGATGTTGAGCGGAGTTTTGTTGACCGCCACGCGCTTGACGAGACCTTTTGCAATGTTCGGCGCGATGAACTTCAAGATGTTCGGGCCGATAGCGGTTGTGACGATGTCCGCGTCGACAATGGCGTCAAGCAGTGCGTCGAGATTTTCGTTGCTGTTGATTGCGCTGACGTTGGTGACGAGCGTTTTGTCCGCCTCGCCGAAAATCTGAACGTTGTACTTGCCGAGCGTGTTGATGTCGTCGACGAGCGGAGCCGCAACGTCCACGAACGTCACGTGATAGCCCGCCTGCGACAACAGCAAGCCGATAAAGCCGCGTCCGATGTTGCCCGCGCCGAAGTGTACAGCTTTTTTCATGGTGTGACCTCCCGTCGTGTTTTCAAAGTTTATTTGTGTGTGTCGTCTACTTTCTTTCGGCGGCGAAAGAAAGTAGCAAAGAAAGCCGCGCCTGCTGTGATACATCCTGTATCACGCGCAGGCGGGACGGCCGTCATCCATGACGGCCTCAAAGTTCGCCGTTACTTGCGAAGTGATTCAAAAAACTTTTCGTCGACGGGTTCAAGCCAATCCGTCGAAACTTCTTTGCTTGACTGCATGATTGACAGGTGTTGCATCATTTTGCCGGGAGCCGCGCCGTGCCAATGTTTGACGCCTTCGGGAACGGTGAACACCACGCCGGGTTTCAACTCGACGGGGTCTTGTCCCCAAATTTGAACGTAACCCGCGCCCGACTCCGCGACGAGAATTTGACAGGTGCTACGGTGAATGTGCCAGTAAGTGTGCGCGCCGTCAATGAAAGTAACGTTGGCGACATTGATTGAGTCTTTCGTCGACAGCGGACAAAGGTACGTGCGTCCCGTGAAGTATTTTTCGTAGTTGACGTTCGGTTGACCGACGGGGAAGACTGTTCCGCCCGAATTGGCGACTTTCACCGCGACTTCGTCCGCCGAGGGATAATCGGCCGCCTGAGTTTGTGCGCCGAATGTCAAACACGTTGCCGCGATTAATGCTGCGAAGAATTTTTTCATGGCTCAGCCTTTCGTGAACATGTCGAAGAGAACTTGCGGGTCTTTGGTCGTGTAAGCTTTCTGCAGATCTTCTTCGGAATATTCCATTGTGATTGTCGCCAAGTTTGCGATAATCGCGAGATGGTCGTCGCCCTTGCCCGCGATACCAACGATTAAGTGTGCGGTGTTTTCGTCGGAGAACTTGACGCCTTGCGGATATTGCATGACGACGAGACCGGTTTTGATGACGTGTTGCTTAACAGCGTTTTCGCCGTGCGGAATTGCGATACCTTGACCGATGTAAGTTGAGATGTCGCGTTCGCGAGCCAACATGCCTTCGATATACGGTTTCTCGACGTAGCCGCTCTTGAACAGGAGTTCGCCCGCCGCTTTGATGGCTTCTTCTTTGGAAACGGACTTCAAGCCGACTTTGACGTTTTCTTTAAGCAGGACGCCTTCTTTAAGCGCGGTGCCGCCCGCGTCGTCTGCCGAGCCGTCGTCTGCGGGAGCTTCAACGCCGCCGCCTTTGAGACGTTCGCTGATGATGTCGTAAACGTTGTTGTTGGTGAAGTCTTTAACCCAAATGTGTTCGGCTTGCGGAGAGTCCGCCGCCGCACGTTCGGCAAGTTTTTCGTGCGAAACAACAATCTGCGCGTCCTTGGGGATGTTGCCGATTGCGAAGTTCTTGACGGTGATGTTTTTGTAACCGTCTTTCTGGAGTTTTTTGCGGAGAGCCGCCGCGCCGAGTGCCGAGGAGCCCATGCCCGCATCGCAAGCGTAAGCAATGAACTTGATGTCTTTGCCGGCAACTTGTTTTTCGCCCGACTGACCTTTGGAGGCAGCTTTCATTGCCTTCATGTTCGCCTGTGCCGCTTCGAGTGCGTCTTCTTTTTCAGCGTCCGCCGCCGCCGTAGCTTTGATGAAAATTGAGCTGACCGCGAAACTCACGCCTGCCGCAGCAGCGACCGCCGCGACGTTCGCGAAGTATGCGCCGGGTGCCGTCATTGCCATAATCGCGATAAACGAGCCGGGAGCCGCAGGAGCCACGAGACCGCCGTTAAGCAAAGTCAACGTGAACACGCCCGTAATGCCGCCCGCCATAACCGCGAGAATCAGCGCAGGTTTCATGAGGACATACGGGAAATAAATTTCGTGAATGCCGCCGAAGAAGTGAATGATAACCGCGCCGGGTGCCGAGCCGCGAGCGTTGCCGACGCCGAACAGCGAATACGCAAGCAACACGCCGAGACCGGGGCCGGGGTTCGATTCAATCATGAAGAAAACCGACTTGCCGACTTCCTGCGCCTGTTGCATGCCGAGCGGTGTGAAGACGCCGTGGTTAATCGCGTTGTTCAGGAACAGAATCTTCGCGGGTTCAACCAAAATCGACACGAGCGGAAGAAGTCCCGCGCTGACGATTGCGCCGACAGCCGAGGCAAGCCCGTCCGTGATACTCGACACAATCGGTCCGACGAAGCTGTACGCCGCGCAGGCAAGCACGCCGCCGAGGATACCGGCCGAAAAGTTGTTGACGAGCATCTCGAAGCCGCCGGGGATTGAGTCTTGCGCCGCCTCGTCGAATTTTTTAATCGCGACGCCGCCAATCGGACCCATAATCATTGCGCCCATAAACATCGGAATATCCGTGCCGACGATTATGCCCGCCGTTGCGATTGCGCCGACGACGCCGCCGCGGTGACCGTAGACGACTTCGCCGCCCGTGAAGCCGATTAACAGCGGGAGCAACCACTTCGCCATCGGCCCGACAAGTTCCGCAAGTCCTTCGTTGGGTATCCAACCTGCGGGAATGAACAAGGCCGTGATGAAGCCCCACGCAATGAACGCGCCGATGTTCGGCATGACCATTGCGCTCAAGAAGCGACCGAATTTTTGCATGGCCTCTTGCATGAGTAACACCTCCAAAAAGCAATTAGGAATGTGGAATGTGGAATTAGGAATGATTACGCTAAATCCTGCGTCGAATTGTAGACGACAAGTCACCGCGTGGCAAGCAAAACAACTTTTGCGGCGTCCGTGTCCACTGCGGACAAAATTTCACTGCGACCGCTTTAACATGTCCGCAACGAAAAAAGCAACGTGACGTTGCATCCAATTGGTGTCACCCGCGACGTTATCACAAATCCGGCGGTGTCGCCGCACTTGAGCGTTGAAATATTTCGCAACAAAAAAATTCCCTGCCGTCGTGTTTGACATGCAGGGGTTTTCGTTTGTCGACGGTTCAGCCTTTCCAACCGAGCTGTCGGGCACGTGCGAAGTCTGCGCGGGCTTTGGCTTCGTCGCCGAGCCGTTGCCAACACACGCCGCGTCCGACATACACTCCGGCATCATCGGGCTTAAGTTCAATCGCCGCGTCAAGGTCGGCAAGCGCACGGTCATATTGCTCCAACAGGAAGTAAGCGGCACTGCGATTAATGTACGTCGTCGCGTTGTTCGGGTTGAGTTCAATCGCCGTCGTGTAATCTTGAATTGCCCGTTCGCATTGTTGTTGACTGAAGTAAGCGAAACCGCGATTGTTGTATGCGTCCGCGAAATCGGGCTTGAGTTCAATCGCCGTCGAGTAATCGGCAATTGCCCGCTCGTTTTGATTCAAGTGATTGTAAGCGAAACCGCGGTTGTTGTACGCCTCCGCGAAATCGGGCTTGAGTTCAATCGCCGCGTCAAGGTCGGCAAGCGCACGGTCGTATTGACTGAGATTGTTGTAAGCCGTGCCGCGATTGTTGTACGCCATAACAAAATTCGGCTTGAGTTGCAAAGCTTCGTTGTACAGCCGAATCGCGCCGTTGTAATCTTTGGCGTAAGCAAGTTTGTTGCCCTCGTCGACTTTCCTGTTCGCCAAAAAATCGCGGTCGGCCTGATTCATCTGTTGACGAATTTGATCGCGTTCGGCCTGCGTCGCGGCGCGTGTATACTGCTCCTTCAACGCGTCGACTTGCTCGTCGTTCTTGTCGATGGCGTCCTGCAACTGCGCGTTCCGCCGAATGACATTGACTTTGTCGGTGTCGTCGCGCTTTAGCCAATCGTAAATGCCGTCGGTGTCGATTGAGGCCTTGAGCGTCGCACGGTACATTAAACCTGCTTCGCCGTCAGCCTCAAAGGGCACGGGAACAATCTTCACGTCGAAAACGCTGATGATGTCGTTCATGACGGCTGAAACTTCGTCGTCGGCAAGTTCGCTGTCAATCGTGCGCGAAAAAGTTTTTATCGCGACGCCGGCTCGCTTTTGAGCGTCACGTTCGGCACGCTGTTGAGCGCGTTGTTTGGCGATGTCGTGGTTTTCAAAGTCGCTCATGATGTATTGACCCGTGCCGTCGAAAACCTGAATCGCCGCGTAAACAAAAGTTGCCGTCAACAAGCACACTGCCGCGACAATCAACGCAAGAAATTTCTTCATGTCGTCACCTCCGTTGAAAAATTTTTCGCGGCGGCGGAAAATCTTCCTGCTTGTGCTATAATCGGCGCAAGAATTTTTTACGGAGGCTTCACATGCAAGACGAAAAAACTTATTACGCCGAACAACGCGAACTCCTGCGCGACGCCTTTGCCGAAATCGGGCGCAAAGCCGAACTGATTTTGACGGTCGGGCAACTGCTCATGGAAAACGGCGCGGACACAACGCAAATCGTGCGCGACATGAAACGAGTTGCCGCGTTCATGGGCATCGACGAGGCAAAAGTTCACCTGCACATCATGTTCACGACGATAATGCTGAATATCAGCGACGAACATCATTCGCACACGTCGTTTCGCAAATGTCCCAAGCACGGCGTCAACATGAAGACAATTTCCGCAGTCAGTCGTTTGACGTGGCGGGCAATGCGCGAACATTACACGCTTGACGAATTCAAAAGCGAACTCGAAGCCGTTGCCAAACGTCCGCGCTATCCACACTGGTTGACGATTTTGGCGGCGGGCACGGGTTGCGGCTCATTCTGCACGCTGCTCGGTTGCGACTTCCCTGCGGCAATTTATACGGCGATAAGCGCAATGGTCGGCAAGTTCGTCCAAATGCAATGCGCGGAACGTTTCGGAATTAATCCGTACGTGTCGATGATGATTGCGGCATTTTCGGCGTTGACCGTCGCGGACTTGATGCACCTGTTGCCGACGGCGACACCATGGCACCCGATGATTGCGGCGTCGTTGTTTTTGGTTCCGGGCGTGCCGATAATCAACGCGTTCAGCGACATGCTCAACACGTACTTAATCAGCGGCACGGCGCGAATCTTGCACACGTTGATAATTATCGGCGCGTCGGCTTTCGGAATTGTTTTCGCCATCGGCATGTCGACTTTCAATCCGTTCGAGGATATTCCGCTTGTGCCGGAGAGCAACTACTTGCTGTTTGCGTTGGCGGCGGCTACGGGCGCGGCAAGTTTCGCGATATTCTTCAACGTGCCGAAACGTCTTTTGATTGCGGCGGCGATTGGCGGGGCGATTTGCGTTTGCACAAGAAATTTCTTCACGTTTGAACTTGGCATGGGCTCGGCCGTCGGGACGCTCGCGGGCGCAACTTTGGTCAGCGTCCTTGCCGTCAAAGCGATACATTGGCTTCATGCACCGTCGCTGGTTTTGGTCGTGCCGGCAGTCATTCCGCTTGTGCCGGGCGTGCCGATTTACTATTCGCTGTACGCGACAATCAACGTTCACTTGCTTTCGCCCGAAGACTTGTTGGAGGCAATTCAATTCGGCGTCAACGCGGCGTTGATAATCTTGGCGATTGCCATTGGCGCGGCGGCTCCGGCAATTTTCGCGAATCGGTCGTTGTCGCGCATGAGCAAGGACAAGCAAGAAAAGTTGCTCAACGAAATTTACGAAACCGACTTGAAGGACTAAGCGTTACTTTCTTTCGGCGGATTGTGTTACTTTCTTTCGGCGGCGAAAGAAAGTAACCAAAGAAAGCCGCGCTTGCTGTGATACATCCTGTATCACGCGCAAGCGGAGCGGCCGTCATCCGTGACGGCCGGTTACCGTTGCGATTACGATTGGAGGATTATTTATATGCACGAAATTGTTAAACATCTGCGGCTCAAGGAATACAACCCTTGCGGCGAACTGACGGGCTTTGAACGCAAGCTTTGTGACGAGGCGGCGACGAATTATTTCAACCTGCCGTTCGTCGAAGTCATGCGCGCCGTTGCCTTAAAAGCCGTCGCCGAACTTGATCACGAAAAAGTTTTCCCGAACGAAGCCGCGCTGGTCGATTGGGCTTTGCACGAATTGAACGAGGCCGAGTGGCGCGTCGTCGTTAAGTTTGACGAATCGTCGCCGTTGCAAGTCGGGCTGTCGAAATATTTGGCGCACGTGCTGTACGAAAACCGTTACAACATTCATTACAACGCGCTGGTCAACCACTGCCGCACGCTCGACGAAAAAGTTTTCGGCATCGATTTGACGGCGGAGCAACTCGAACACAAAATCGACACCCTTGCACAGGAGGCGGACACTTCCACGACGGTCAACGCGCTGATTGACAAGCTTTTGAACTTCGTCAAAGGCTTGCAGTCGAATTCAATCATTGACGGCGTCGTCGCACTGCTTCACTCGTTCAAGTAAAAAATTTTCGCGGCGCGGGCTTGCAATTTGAAAATCAATCTGCTACAATCACAAACGTTTTCGGGTTGTGGCTCAGTTTGGTAGAGCACCGTGTTCGGGACGCGGGGGTCGCAGGTTCAAATCCTGTCAACCCGACCAACATTGTAAATTACAGGCGGGAGTTGCAAACTTCCGCCTTTTGCGTTGTGAGGAGTTTTGGTTATGCGAAAAGTTTTGGTTTTGATTGTTTGGCTCTGCTGTGTCGGTTACGCGGCGGGCGATTACTTCGTCAAATTTGCGCTTGAACGCGGGGAAGACTTGTCGCCGCCCAAAGCCTGCGCGAACATTGCAGACCCGAATTTGAAAGCTCCGCCCGCGCCGAACTTCCCTCACGAAGATTGGACGCTTGACAGCTTCGACGGGCTTGAACTTCACGCGGAAAAATTTTCGCCCGCAACTGCTTCGACGAACTGGGCGATTTTGATTCACGGTTACGGGCGCGACGGGACGTTTGCTTATGATTACGCCGACGAATATCTCAAACGCGGTTGGAACGTTTTGATTCCCGACCTGCGCGCCGCGGGCAAAAGTTCCGGCAAGTTCATAACCATGGGCGCACTTGAAAGCCGCGACGTTTGCGCTTGGGCGAAGAAGATTGTCGACGCGAATCCCGACGCGAAGATTGTTCTGCACGGCGTGTCGATGGGTGCCGCGACCGCTTTGATGACTGCCGCGCAGGAGCCGTCGAATCTTGTCGCCGTCGTCGAGGATTGCGGTTACACTTCGGCTTACGAAATGTTCGCCGCGCAGTTGGAAAAGATTTTCGGACTGCCCGAATATCCCGTGATGCCTTGCGCGAACTGGGTTTGCCGCTTTCGGACGGGCGTGAAAATTTCCGACGCCGCGCCGCTTGATGTCGTCGACAAAATCAAAGTGCCCGTGCTTTTCATTCACGGCGACGCGGACAAGCTCGTCCCGTTCGAGATGTGCGATAGACTTTTCGACGCGTGCACGTCGCCCAAAGATAAATTCATCGTCGCGGGCGCGGGTCACGCCGATTGCAAGAGCACGAATCCGACAGCTTACTTCGACAAAGTCTTTAAGTTCCTGGAGGTTGCGCAATGAAAATTTTTGTCGGGCTGGGAAATCCGACGCCCGAATACGCCGCGACGAAACACAACGTCGGTTTCATGCTCGCGGACAGGCTTGCCGACGAACTTTCCGTTCACGATTGGCGAAACAAATTCAACGCGCTGGTCGCTGAAACTTTCCTTGACGGCGAAAAAATTTTACTAGTCAAGCCGCAGACGTTCATGAACTTGAGCGGTGAGGCCGTCGCGCCGCTGATGAATTTTTACAAACTCGACGCGTCCGATTTAACCGTTGCGCATGACGACATGGACTTGCCGCTCGGAACAATCCGCTTGCGTCCGAAAGGTTCGGGCGGCGGTCACCATGGCGTTGAGTCGATTATCCAACACCTCGGCGGCGAACAAAATTTCCCGCGTGTGCGAATCGGTGTCGGTCGTCCGCCACGGAATTGGTCGGTCAATAGCCACGTCCTAAGCCCGTTCACACAAGACGACGCCGACAAAATTTCCGCCGCGCTTGATGAACTCGTGCCCGCCGTGCTGTGCATTTTCCGCGAAGGCATTGACATTGCAATGAACAAGTTCAACCCGCGCAAGGCAAAAGTTGTGAAGCCCGACGTCGAAGAAAATCCGGCCGACATGGATGTCGGCCGCTCCGCCCGTCGCACGATACAGGATGTATCGTAGCGGGCGCGGTTTTCTTTGGTTACTTTCTTTGTCCGCACAAAGAAAGTAATATTAATCGCGAACGAACGTTTCGAGAAAGCTTTGGTGACCGCTCATGACGAATCCGATAACAGCGTTGATTGCTGACGAACACGGAAATATTTTCGACGTGCCGAATGCGCAGGCGGTCGGTCGTGTCGGCGGTCGCTTTAGAAGCGACGGAACAGTTGGTGTGACCCGCGACGTTTCGACAACTCTAACGTTTCAAGAAAGTTTTGGTGACCGCTCATGACGAATCCGATAACAGCGTTGATTGCTGACGAACACGGAAATATTTTCGACGTGCCGAATGCGCAGGCGGTCGGTCGTGTCGGCGGTCGCTTTAGAAGCGACGGAACAGTTGGTGTAACCCGCGACGTTTCGACAACTCCGTCGTTTCGAGAAAGTTTTGGTGACCGCTCATGACGAATCCGATAACGGCGTTGATTGCTGACGACGCGGGCAATATTTTCGACGTGCCGGGCGCGCAGGCCGTCGGTCGTGTCGGCGAAAAATTTTTCAAGCTCAAGCCCGAAGATTTAATCAAGTTGCCCGACAGCGCAGATTTAATGTTCTTGCCGCAACGGAGAGCCGTCGGCTTCAAGCGCGGTGAATTCGTCGAACTCAACGGACGGGCGGTCTCGGCGATATTGCCGCAAGGTTTCACGCGAACTCACCTGCCCGCGTTCCGAAAGTCCAAACACGCGCAAATTTTGCCGCTGTACGGTTACACGGCCGTTGCGCTGTACAAGGACGAACTTTATGCCGCCGCGCTTTACACCGACGAAAATCACAAGTGGGATCCCGTCAATTACAACACGCACGACTTGCCGAAGTTGATTCGCCGCGTGAAGAAGTCTTTGCCCGACAACCGAATCGTCGCGCAGGTGGCGAACTGTTCGCTCAAGTGGCACTGCTTGACCGCGCAGAATTTGTTTTACCGTCGCTGGGAATGCGGCGTGCCGACTTCGCCGACGTGCAACGCGAACTGTTTGGGCTGTATTTCACTGCAAGCCGCCGAATGTTGTCCGAGCCCGCAGAGTCGAATCACTTTCAAGCCGACGGTCGACGAAATTGCCGACGTCGGGATTTTTCACCTGTCGCACGCGGTCGACGGAATTGTCAGCTTCGGGCAAGGTTGCGAAGGCGAACCAAGTTTGCAGGCGGAAAACATCAGCGCGGCGATTAAAAAAATTCGTGCGTCAACTTCACGCGGGCAAATTAACATCAACACGAACGCGGGCTTCACGGCGGGCATAAAAAAAATCGTCGACGCCGGGCTTGACTCGATGCGCGTTTCGATTATCAGCGCACGCGACGAAAGTTATCAACGTTATTATCGCGCAGGTTACACGCTTGCCGCCGTGAAAGCTTCGATTGCTTATGCGTTGGCGAACAATGTTCACGTGTCGCTGAACTTGCTGTACATGCCCGGCTTTAACGACCGCGACGAAGAGTTTGCCGCGTGGAAAGATTTTTTGACTGAATTGCCCGTGCAGATGATTCAGGTGCGCAACCTCAATTACGACCCCGACGCGTTCTTTGCGGCAATGGAGCGCGACGAAAACTTTTCGGGCACGAAGAAATTTCTTCACGAACTTAAAGCGACGTTCCCGAATTTGACCGTCGGCAACTTCAGTCATTACGTCAAATAAAAAAATCCCGTCACTCGTCGGAGCGGCGGGAAATTTTTTTGTGTCAAGCTTTAAGCGCGATAAGTGCGGCGATTCGTCCCGTGTTGCGTTAAATGTTACTTTCTTTGGCAGCAAAGAAAGTAACCAAAGAAACTGCGCTTGCTGTGATACATCGTGTATCACGCGCAAGCGGCGCGGCCGACATCCATGTCGGCCGGATTTACGTTCGCGGTTGTTGTCGTCGGTTCAAACGTCGGGCTTAAGCGCGATAAGTGCGGCGATTCGTCCCGTGCGGTCAAGATTTTTTTTGTGCGCCGAACGGTACGAAAAATACCAGCCGTCATTGCAACAGGTGCATTCGCCCGCAACGTCGATGTTTTCGGCAAGCGCGCCGACTTCAAGCAGCTGAACGACGTTCGCACGCCACAGGTCGAGAAAAATTTTCCCGTCGCGTTCGGTCAACAGTTCGCCGAAATTCGCGGGGAAACTTTTTTTGCATTCGTCGACAACTTCGCTGCCGACTTCGTAGCAACACGCGCCGATTGACGGGGCGACACCAATCAGGCAAGTTTCGGGTCGCGTGCCGAATTCTGCGTTCATCTTGAGCAAAGTCTTCGCCGCGATTTTTTTGAACGTGCCGCGACGTCCGCCGTGAGCCAGACCGATTGCGCGATTATCGACGTCGACAAAAAAAATCGGCACGCAGTCCGCAAAACAAAGCATCAACGGCAATTCGGGCACGTCGGTTATCAGCGCGTCGGTTTCGGGAATTGTTTCGGCGTAATTGGTCGAGCCGCGCCCGCGACAAGTTTCGTCGACGCGGAAAATATTTTCGCCGTGAACTTGATTCGGTTCGACGATGTCGCTGATGTCGAAGCCGAGCGAACGAGCGAATTTCTTTCGGTTGGCAAGGACGTTTGAATTTTCGTCGCCGACGTGAAGCGCAAGATTCAAGCTGTCGAACGGCGCGGGACTCACTCCGCCTTGACGAGTCGACACGGCGTGCGTGACCAAGTCATCGGGGAAAGTCGAAAACTTCCCGTGCCAAAGATTGTTTTCCGTGCGTTTGATAAAGTAGCTCATGGTTCCTCCTGTGTTGCGCGTCACGGCAATGACGGAATATTTTTCGCGACGGCAGAATTGTGGATGATTTCTTCGATTCGTTGGTCAAGGACGAGTTCTTGTTTGTGCAAGCTTGCCGCTTCGTCGAGCGCGATTGACGAATTCACCGAGATGCCGCGGTCGTAAGCCTGCCACGCCATGATTGTTACGCGGGTTGCCTCTTGCCGAAGTTGAGCAAGAAACTGCGCGCCCTGCGGCACGGGCACGGCGTCCAATTCCGCCTGACGATTTTCAAGCGACGGAATGATTACGTCGTTGATGTAAGCCGAAACGTTGACGCGTTGGCTGTCGGTCATGATTCCCGACGGCGTGCGTTGCAGTGAAATAAATTCGCTTTGCTCGGCCTCGAACGTCCCGTTGTAGCGATAGACAATTTCGGCGGTGTCGTCGATGTAAGTTGCCAAATTCGTGCGCAACAGCGGGCTCACCGCGTCAAGATATTCTTTGTAATTGTCAACCTTGACGACTTTCCAATCGGAGCCGCCCAGATTGAAGCTGAAGCCGGGGAACTTGAACTTGTGCCCGAAGATGTCAACTTCCTGCCCGCCGACGTTGTAGCTTTCATTCGCCAAATCTTTGAGCGTGACTTTCAGCGTGAACGGAGCCTGGGAATAATCTTCGACGACGGTGAAACTTGCGGTCGCCTCTTCGCCGTGATGGTCGACGTCGTCAAAGCCGATAAGCGACGTGTGACGAATCAAACTGCGGTCAAGCAAAATGTCGTAGTCAATGCCCAGTTGACGGCCTTTGAGAATTTCGCCCGGCAAAGTCCACTGCCCCGTGTCAAGGTAAGTGTTGATGACTTTGACCGCGCCTTGACACATTTGCCGACGAATCAGCACGTAAAAATTCTCGAACAAACTTCGTTCGCGGTCGGAAAGTTGCGTGTCGTACTTGAACAAGTCGCCCGTCAAGTCGTCGTAACCGGCAAGCGTTATCGAATTCAAGTCGACGTGTCGGCGGAAAGTTTTCATGTCGCCCGCCTTGTACGCCTCGAACATTTCGCGCACAGCGTATTCGGGCGTTTTGGTGTACACGGAAAAGTAGCCGAAGATGCCCAAAAGTATCAGCCCGAAAATTCCCAGCGCGATTAATCGTTCGCGTTGACGGCGGCGGCGGCGTGCCTCAAGTCGTTTTCGCCAAGTGTAATCGTCCATGTTCAGCCTCGGAAGATGTGGCGCAACTCAACCAGCGCGTCGTAGTCGGCTGTGTCGCATGTCAGCGGCGTGACGGAGACGAAACCGCAGTTGACGGCGTGAATGTCGGTGCCTTCGCCCGCGTCCACGTCGTAAATCGTCCCGCCGATTCGGAAGTAAGCGCGCCCGTCGGAGTCCGTGCGGCTCGTGAACGCGTTGATGTAATCGCGCTGTCCAAGTCGCGTGCTCATGAATTCGGCTTTGCCCGTGCGGAAATTTTTCGGGAAGTTCAAGTTGTGCAGAAACGGTTCGTGCTTTACGGTCAAAATCTTTTCCAGATAATCGACGGTCGCGCCCGCCGCCGTGTCGAAGGGTATTTCGGATTCTCTGTCACGTGACACGGCAAGCGACGGAATTGCGTGCAGGAAACCTTCCAACGCCGCGCCGACGGTGCCCGAATACAAAACGTCCGTGGCAAGGTTCGCGCCGTCGTTGATGCCCGAAACCAGCGCGTCGAAGTGACGGCCGTCGCTCATGCCTTCGAGATAAATTTTTACGCAGTCGGTCGGCGTCCCGTCGAAAGCCCACGCCTCGCAGTCAATGTCGTCGACGCGTTTGTATTCGACTTCGCGCAGGACACTTAACGCGTGAGCCATGCCGCTTTGTTGGCGGAGCGGAGCCGCAACCGTCACGCAATGCCCGCGGTCTTTGAACGCACGAACGAGAGCCAAAAGTCCCGCGCCTTGAATTCCGTCGTCGTTGGTCAACAAAATGTTCAAACTGTATCACCTCAAAAAAGTTTCCGTCATAAGCCGAACAGCGCGTCGGCGAATTCTTTCGCGTTGAACGGTCGCAAGTCGTCGAGCCGTTCGCCGACACCAATCCACTTGACGGGGATGTTGAGCTGTTCTTTGATGCCGATAATCATGCCGCCTTTCGCCGTGCCGTCAAGCTTGGTCAAGACAATGCCCGTGATGTTTGCCGTCTGCGAAAAGAGTTCGGCTTGTCGAAGAGCGTTTTGTCCCGTCGTCGCGTCAAGCACAAGCAAAACTTCATGCGGCGCGCCGTGAATGCCTTTGCCGAGAATGCGGTTGATTTTCTTGAGTTCTTCCATCAAGTTGAATTTGTTCTGCAGTCGGCCGGCGGTGTCGACAATCAACACGTCGATGTTTTTGGCGACGGCGGAGCGTGCGGCGTCCAAAGCGACACTTGACGGGTTGGAGCCTTCGGAGTGTTTGACGAAAGCCGCACCCGTTCGCTGTGCCCAAATTTCGAGTTGGTCAATCGCGCCCGCACGGAAGGTATCCGCCGCTGCCATCATGACGGATTTGCCTTGCGCGGAGTAATACGAAGCAAGTTTGCCGATTGTGGTCGTCTTGCCCGCGCCGTTTACGCCAATCATCAAAATGACGTGCGGCGGGTTGACGTCGACTTGAGTGCCCTGCTCTTCGGTTAAGATGTCGCGAATCTGGTTGGACAGGAAAGCCTTCACGTCGGCGGGCGAATTTATTTCGGCGCGACGAACGCCCTTGCGAAGCCCGGCGATAAGTTTTTCGGTCGTCGCCATGCCAACATCAGAAGTTATCAAAGTTTCTTCCAGCTCGTCGAGAAGTTCGTCGTCAATCTTGGTGGAGCCGTGAAGAATTTCGTCAATCTTGTCAATGAATTTTTCGCGAGTCTTGGTCAAGCCCGCTTTGAGTCGGTCAAAGAATCCCATGCCGACACCTCCTTTAAAAATATTGTAGCAGATTGTAAATCGTTCCCGCAACCAAAAAAACGCAGCGACGGTAAGCGGCCGACACGCAAGTCACCGGCCGTCATGGATGACGGCCGCCGTCGCCCGTCGCACGATACAGGATGTATCGTAGCGGGCGCAGCTTTCTTTGCTACTTTCTTTCGCTGCCGAAAGAAAGTAGATCACAAACGCGTTCAATCGAAGCGACGCCGCCGCAAAGTCACCCGTCAATCGACAGCCGCCGTGACAAAAAAAATCCCCGCCGCGTGTGTGACGGGGTTGTCGAGTCTTCGGGCAAGTTTTATTTGTCGAACAAGAAGACGACCTTCAAGTCCGCCAGGAACTTCGTCGCGTGATTTTCAATCAAGACGCGATTCGAGTCGGGCACCTGCAAGACCGGGTTGCTGTTGAAATTCTCAACGGCGGCGGCTTTTATGACAAGCGGATTGTCGCCCGCACGTTGAACGCTGTCAATGTCGCTGGTGTAATCGGCCATGCCCATTTCGATAATCTTGTCGATGTCAAGGTTCTTGTGACCGTAAATCTTCGTGCCGTTGACGTTCTTGACGACGGGGCTCATGACGGGTTGCAAGTCCATGCCGCGGCAGTCGACGACAAGACCGGTGTAATTGCCCTTCGCCAAAGACGCGTATTCGGAAACCGTCCTGCGAACTCTCTGACCGATTTGCTCTTCGTAAGGCGTCGGCGCGGAGGCACTTGACCACGCTTCACCGACGGTAAACGTTTGCAGGTCGTCAAAGTTCGTCGACAGGCGCGAAAGAGGCGGCTTCGACGGATCTATTCTTTGCGTCGGAAAGTTCGGCTTCGTCACGTTCGGGACGTTCGGCACGTAAGTTTCTTCGACGGTCACGCCGCGAGCAGTGATTTCGATTCGACGCTTGACGGGCGTGTTCGGGTCGTATTGCTGAACGGACGGGTCAATTTCATAATCCGGTTCGGGGAACGGCTCAATCGTCTCGTTCGGCTCAAACACGGCACCGGCAAGCGAATCCTTCACGCCGAAAATCGGAACTTGCATGACGACGCGGCAGGAGCCGTCGCTTGTGAATTGTTCATCGATAATCTTTGCGCCTTTAATCGTCGCCGAAACGCGAGTTTTAATCACGTCGCGGGTCGTCAACATTTTTTCGACGGTCGTCTCGGAGTCGACGCGCACACCGTTGACAACCTCTGCCATCTTGCGAAGTGCGTCGGCTTTGGCGGCTTGCAAGGCAAGACCTTTCGCCTGCGTCATGTTGACGGCGTCACGCGGAGCAATGCCTTCGCCCGTGACAGTGATGACTTTTTGCGACCAGTTCACGCCGTCGACGTAACTCGTCGCTTGAGGCGCGGCAGAAACGTTGACACCGGCAAACAAAATCGCCGCCGCCGCAAACGCTCCAAGAATCTTCGACAGTTTCATCTCAATCACTCTCCTTTGAAAAAAATTTATCATTGACACATTAAATCCGGCTTAGCCGCCGAAAGTTTTTATCGTGAGTTAAGCAGCGTTTCAATCGCCGTCAAGATGTCGTCGGGCACAAGCTCCAAAATTTTTTTGATGAAGTCGTTGTTGTGATCTGCCAAACTCAAGAAGCAGTCCGTGAACCGAATTAAGTATTTGTTGTCGGTGAAACCCTGCTGTTCCGCCGCGAAGACAAGCAACTCGAAGAACTTGTACTGCGCAACGAAGATGCCGTAATTCTTCGCGATGCTTGTCGCGTGCCGCCACGGGTAACAATTCAAAAACAGTTCGTTGACGAGATAATTTTCTAAAACCGTCGACCGTTGCGCCAAAAAAGCTTTGCGTGCGTCGGCAAGGCGTTCGTAGTTGCCGATGACTTTGGCGGCGGGAATTTCGTTGGCGTCGGTGACAATGTCGAACGTTTTGGCAAAAGCGTCGAACAACTTTCGGTCGTCGTCGGAAGTGATGTTGGCGTAAAAACTTTCGAGCACCTTCAACATTACGCGGAAAAATTTTTTCACGTCGAAGCTCACGCTTGCCAACATGAGCGGCACTTGCTCCGACAGAAAACTTTTCGACTCGTACGCGGCGATTAATTGCGTCAGAGCGTCGCGACCAAGCTTGTCGGAAATTATTTCGTCGAACCTGTCGAGGAAGAAGCCCAGCACGATTAAGCGTTGGTCAATCGTCAGCGTGCGTTCCTGCAAAATTGAAATCATTGCGATTTGAATTTCGAGCATGTGTTCGGCGAAACCCGCAACGGTGTTGACGGGCGCAATGCCAATCTTGCCGCCGTTGGAGTGAATTTTTTCGGGCACTTCGACGAACTCAAATTCCATCGGCTTTTCGTTGAACAAAATCATTTGAGCCGCCACGGGGCACGTTAAAACCAGCGAGCGTTCAAAAAAGTTTCCGAAGTTCAACGTGCGTCGCGGGTACGATGAACACGTCACCGACAGAAACTTTTCGCCGTAGGTGCGTTGCAGTCGGCAAAGATTGTTTTCGGTCAGGAACGGGCAAAACTTGCGCTCGTCCATGGTCACGAGATATTCTTTGCGTTCGTCGTTGAAGGTCATGTGCGACAGAATTTCTTCGGCGGCGGCCTTGGGCTTGATGCGCGAATACTGCTTGTAAGTCTTCTCGTCGATAAAAATATTCCAGCCTTTGCAACAGCGGGCGTCGCATTTGGAACCGTCGCATTTGAATTTGTCGACGTAACACGGCTGAAAGTACAGAAACTTTTTCTTCATGAAGTGCCTCCGCGAGAATTTTTTAGTAAGTTTAGCACGCGCAAAAAAGTTTGTCACTTGACGGCGAAAAATTTGCACGAAAAATTTTTTGTGGTATTATACGGCGCGGGAGGCGGCGGGTCATGGATAAATACTTTGTCGCATCAATTGCCGCAGCGAAAGAATTGGGCAACAGACGAATTCAACATCTGCTTGAAATCTTCGGCAGCGGGCAGGCAATTTGGACTGCGACAAATGCCGAACTCAACCGGGCGGGCTTGCCGAGAAACGCGTTTGAGTCTTTGATTGAATTTCGGCAAACTCATCCCGACGCGCCCGCTCAACTTGCCGATTATTGTCAACGAAACGGCTTCGGCTTGTGCAGTTTCGTCGACGAAGATTATCCGCCGATACTCAAAGAAATTTCCGTGCCGCCGGTGATTTTTTATTATCGCGGAAAACTTCAGCCCGACGTCGAACGAGTCGGCATTGTCGGCACGCGTGACAATACGCCTTACGGTCAAAGCGTCGCCCGCGAACTCGGCAGGGAACTTGCGTCCGCCGGCTTGACGGTCGTAAGCGGAGCGGCACGCGGCATTGACAGTTTCGCTCACCGCGGCGCACTTGAAACGGGTCGCACGGTCGCCGTTTTGGGTCAGGGACTTGCGGCTCGTTGTTCGCGTGAAAAGAAAAAGTTGCTCGATCAAATTGCCGAGGGCGGACTTGTCATGAGCGAATTTTCTTTGAAGACCGAACCGAACGAAGGCACCTTCATTCCGCGCAACAGAATCATTGCCGGGCTTTGTCGCGGTGTCATCGTCGTCGAAGCGGGCGAAAAAAGCGGCGCGCTCAACACCGGCACTTGGGCAGTTGAAAACGGTCGCGAAGTTTTTGTTGTGCCCGGCAGCGTCTATTGGAAAAAAAGTGCAGGTTGCAACAAACTTATTTACGAGGGCGCAAAATTAATTCGTGACGCACGTGACGTTTTGGAGTTTTACAACCTTGACGCCGTGCCGAAGAAAAATTCCGCGCCGACGGTCGAGCTGAGCGACAAGGCGGCGAAAATTCTTGAACACATCCCGCAAGGCGACTTCGTCACCGACGACGAGCTTTTGGACATGGTCGACGACGTCGAGCCTTATGAATTGCCGGAGATTATGATTGAACTTGATATAAAAGGTTGCATTGTCGAGGACGCGGGACGCTACGCCCGCAAGTTTGGAGGTTGAACGCGTGGCAAAGAAAACTTTGTTGAAGTCGGTGATACTGGTCGAGTCTGCGGCCAAAGCACGAACGTTGCGCAAATTCGTCAGCCGCAGTTTCGCCGTCTTGTCCACTGAAGGCTTTCTGAAAGACTTGCCCAAAAGCCGAATCGGTGTCGACGCCGAAAACAATTACGCCCCCGATTACATCACCGTCCGCGGGCAAGGGACGCTTCTTTCGCAACTCAAAAAAGAGACGCTCAACGCACGCCGAATCTTTTTGGCGACGAATCCCGACGGGCGCGGTGAATTTTTGGCGCGGCAGTGTTGCGAAATTTTCGGCGTCAACCCGAAGTCTTTCTGTCGCTTGTGGTTGACCGAATTGACGCGAGAGGCCTTCAATCAAGCTTTGGAGAACGCACGCCCGATTGACGCCGGGCTTGCCGACGCGTTCGAGGCAAAACAAATTATCGACAAGTTCGTCAGCCACCGCATCGGCGAATATTTCGAGCGCAAGATTTATCGCGGCACGAAGGTCGGTCGTTTCCGCGCAATGTTGCTCAAGTTAATCGCTCAATCGCCGACGGAAAAACTTTTGTCGACGTATGACAAGTTGACGCCCGAAACTCTGCAGGAGCTTGCTTTCAACGAGCTGAAGTTTTCGGCGGGACGCACGCGCCTTGTCGCCGGGCAACTGTACGAAGGCATGAAGCTTGACGACGAAACCTGCGCGGGACTTGTGACTTACCCCGACGGCGACGAAATTTCTTTGTCGAGCGAACGACGCGAGCCCGAAGCCGTCAAAGAATTTTTGACCGATTACCAGTTCAAGTTGTACGAGTTGATTTACGCGCACGCCGACGGCAAAAAGTTCACCGGTTCAAACGACGGCGACGACGCGAAGTTGATGGCGGCTTTGGACTCTCTCGGTGTCGATTGGGCACGGTTTTACGCGGGCGGCATCTCAAGCTTGATTAAGCGCAAGTACATTGTCGCCGAAAATTCCCGCTACAAAGTCACCGAACTTGGCCGTCGCGTGTTGGACGCGTTGAACGGTTTCTTCGACGAAGTTTTTTCGGTCGAAACTTACAATGCAGTCAACACGTTGGTTAAATCCGTCGCGGCAGGTGAAGTCACCAAACTCTCCGTGATTGAAAGTTACTGCGGCAAGTTCAATGTTGCCTTCGCCGAGGCGATGAATTCTTTGGGCGAAGACTCCGCGCCGATTGATGAGCCTGCCGTCGAATCGGACGTCGTTTGCGAAAAGTGCGGGCGAAAGATGATGATTCGGCACGGGCGTTACGGCGTCTTTTTGGCGTGCCCGGGTTACCCCGAATGCAAAAACACAAAGCCGTTCTTCGAGCCGCTGGAACAACCTTGCCCGAAATGCGGCGCGAAACTTTTGCTCAGGTCGTTGCCTCGCGGGCGGAAGTTTTATTGCTGTTCGCGTTCGCCCGAATGCGACTTCATGACGTGGGACGAGCCGCAGTCGATTAAGTGTCAATTTTGCGGCGCGACAATGTTCGTGCACAGGTTCCGCGGACGTGCGCCGATGTTTTATTGCGGCAACGAAAACTGTTCGACGCGCAAAGACCACCCCGTCAACAAAATTTTGTCGGACACGCGGGAACGAGCCCGGCTCCGTCGCGAACACAAAGAACAACTCGCCGCCAAAGCCGTCGAAAAAGCGTCGGTCAAACCCGTCAATGAGTCGAGGGAAACGACTTGAAAGTTCACGCGTGTGTTGTGTTACTTTCTTTGACCGAGCAAAGAAAGTAACCAAAGAAACTCGCGCCTGCTGTGATACATCCTGTATCACGCGCAGGCGGACGGCCGTCATCCATGACGGCCTGTGATTTCGTCAAGCTTTGGAGGCGACAACTTGAAAGTTCACATTGTCGGCGCGGGATTGGCAGGCTCCGAGGCGGCGTGGCAAGTCGCAAAACGCGGCGTCGAAGTCGTCTTGCACGAGATGCGTCCCAAAAAATTTTCACCTGCACACAAAACCGCAAACTTCGCCGAACTTGTCTGCAGTAATTCGCTCCGTGCGGCGGGCTTGACAAACGCAGTCGGCGTCCTCAAAGAAGAAATGCGGCGGCTTGATTCGGCGATTATGTCTGCGGCGGACGCGGCGAAAATTCCTGCGGGCGGTGCTTTGGCAGTTGACCGTGCCGAATTCGGTCGCCTTGTCACCGAAAAAGTTTCGAGCGTCGCCGAAATTGTCACCGAAGAAGTCACCCGCCTTGACGACTTTGCCGACGACGTTTTGATTGTCGCGAGCGGTCCGTTGACCGAAGGCGCGCTTGCCGACGAAATTAAGCGGCTCACGGGCGGCGACGATTTTTATTTCTACGACGCGGCGGCTCCGATTGTCACCGTCGATTCGATTGACTTCAGCAAGGCGTTCAAGGCGTCACGCTACGGCAAGGGCGACGACGATTCTTACGTCAACTGCCCCATGACCCGCGACGAATATTTGACTTTCCGCGCTGAATTGATTGCCGCCGAAAAGACTAAGCCGCACGATTTCGAGCGCGAAATTTTCTTCGAGGGTTGCCTGCCCGTCGAAGTGCTTGCGTCACGCGGCGAAGACACGATGCGTTTCGGGAACTTGAAACCAATCGGTCTGCGTGACCCGCGCACGGGCGAACGTCCTTATGCCGTCGTTCAGTTGAGGCAGGACAACCGTGCCGCGACGCTTTATAATTTGGTCGGCTTCCAAACGCATTTGACGTGGCCTGAACAACGCCGCGTCTTCCGCATGATACCGGGGCTTGAGTCGGCCGAATTCGTGCGTTACGGTGTTATGCACAGAAACACGTTCATCAATTCGCCGAAACTGTTATTGCCGACGTTTCAACTTAAAGCGTCGCCGAAAATTTTATTCGCGGGACAAATCACGGGCGTTGAAGGTTACGTCGAATCTGCGGCTTCGGGACTTGTCGCGGGCGTCAATGCGGCACGGCTTGCCAAAGGTTTGGACGCGCTTGTCTTCCCGCCGACAACCTGTCACGGAGCTTTGGCGAATTACATCACCACGGCGGACGCGAAAACTTTCCAGCCCATGAACGTAACGTTCGGATTGTTGCCGCCGTTGGACGAACGCACACGCAAAAAGTTCCGCAAAGAAAAATTGTTAACGCGTGCACTTGAAGACTTGAAAACTTTCTGCGAAACGCTAATCGGCCGTCATGGATGACGGCCGCAACCGCTTGTCGCACGATACAGGATGTATCGTAGCAAGCGCGTCTTTCTTTGGTTACTTTCTTTCCACGCGGAAAGAAAGTAACGTAAAAAACACGACTTTGAACGGAGAATCACGCATGGAATTTCATTCGACAACAATCGTGGCAGTCAAGCGCGACGGCAAAGTTGCAATCGCGGGCGACGGGCAAGTCACCTTCGGCAACTCAACCGTCATGAAGTCAACCGCCAAAAAAGTTCGCCGACTTTACCACGACAAAATTATCGCGGGCTTCGCGGGTTCCGTCGCCGACGCCTTCACGCTGTTTGAAAAGTTCGAGGAGAAACTTGAATCCACGCACGGACACTTGATGCGCGCCGCAGTTGCTCTTGCCAAAGATTGGCGCACGGACAAAATCTTACGCAGACTTGAGGCCTTGCTTCTCGTCGCGGACAAAGACACGATACTTTTGCTTTCGGGCAACGGTGAAGTCATTGAGCCCGACGGCGACGTTGCGGCTATCGGTTCGGGCGGCTTTTACGCTTTGGCGGCGGCACGTGCTTTGACGGCTCACACCGACATGACCGCTGCCGAAATTGCCAAAGAGTCGCTGTCAATCGCGGCGGACATTTGCGTCTTCACGAATCAAAATATCATCGTCGAAGAACTTTAACGGAGGAACACTTTCATGGCGACAAAGAAAAAAGTTGTTACCCAAGAACTCGGCATCAACGACCAGACGCCCCGCGAAATCGTCGAGGAACTGAACAAATTTATCGTCGGGCAGGACGACGCCAAAAAGTCCGTGGCAATCGCCCTTCGCAACCGTTGGCGCAGTCACAAACTCCCCGACGACATGCGCGACGACGTCATTCCGAAAAATATTTTGATGATCGGTTCGACGGGTGTCGGCAAGACCGAAATTGCCCGCCGCTTGGCAAAACTCGTCAAGGCACCGTTTATCAAAGTCGAAGCGACGAAGTTCACCGAAGTCGGCTACGTCGGGCGCGACGTCGAATCAATCATCCGCGACTTGGCTCAAACCGCCGTGCGCATGGTTCGCAAGCAACGCACCGAAGAAGTCAAGGAGAAAGCCGCCGCCAACGCGATTGAACGTTTGCTTGACGTGCTTGTTCCGGAGCCGAAACGTTCGCAAAATCCGCTCGGCAAACTCTTCGGCAACGCAGAGCCCGAAACTCAGCCCGAAGAAACCGAAGACACGTCGAAGAAGCCCGGCCGCGAATTCGTCCGCAAACGTTTGATGTCCGGCAAACTCGAAGAACAAGTTATCGAACTCGAAGTTGCAGACCGCGGTAAACCAATGGTCGGCATGTTCAGCGGCTCCAGTCTCGAAGGCATGGGCGACAACCTTCAAGACATGGTCAGCAGTCTCATTCCCAAACGCATGCGCAAACGCAAAGTCACCGTCGCCACCGCCCGCAAGATTCTTGAGCAGGAAGAAGCCGAAAAGCTTATCGACATGGAAGAAGTTTCCGAAACCGCCGTTGAACTTGCCGAACGCAGCGGAATTGTTTTCCTCGACGAGATTGATAAGGTTGCCGTCAAAGGTTCAAGTTCCGGCCCCGACGTCAGTCGCGAAGGTGTTCAGCGCGACATTTTGCCGATTGTCGAAGGCTCCACCGTCATGACGAAGTACGGCCCCGTCAAGACGGATCACATCTTGTTCATTGCGGCGGGCGCGTTCCACACAGCCAAGCCGTCGGACTTGATTCCCGAACTGCAGGGACGTTTCCCGATTCGCGTCGAGTTGAAGTCACTGCTCAAGGCGGACTTTGAAAAGATTTTGACCGAGCCGCAGAACGCGCTTTTGAAACAGTACAAGGCACTTCTGCAGACTGAAGGCCTTGCGTTGGACTTCCAGGCGAGCGCGATTGAACGCATTGCCGACCTTGCCGAACACGTCAACGAACAATCCGAAGACATCGGCGCACGCAGACTTCACACGCTGCTTGAGAAACTGCTTGAGCAAATTTCCTTCGAGGCGCCCGACATGGTCAAGGACGGCAAGACTGAAGTCACAATCGACGCGGCTTATGTCGACGAACGCTTGAAGGACATCGCCAAGAACCGCGACTTGTCGCAGTTCATCCTGTAAGAAAAAATTTTCGTCGCTCACCAACGGGCGGCGATTTTTTTGTGCGACGACGTGTTATAATCTGCGCGGCGAACTTTTCTGCGAAGGAGGCGAACAAACATGGAATTCGGCATGTGCGGCAAAAATTTGATGTGGCGGCTTGAAGACAACGGCACTTTGACAATCAGAGGCACGGGCAACATGGAAAATTACTCTGGCAAACAAAAAGCTCCATATTACGATGAGCGATACATATCGCAACCTTCAATCAAAAAAGTTATCATCGAGTACGGTGCGACTTCTATCGGCGGCTGTGCTTTCGAGGGTTGCGAAAGTTTAACTAGCGTGACAATTCCAAACTCCGTCACGACCATTGGCAGTTGGGCTTTCGGCTTGTGTGAGAACTTGAAGGAAATAAGGCTACCCGACAGCATCACGTTCATTGGCGAAGGAACTTTTCTTAATTGCAAAAGCCTGACAGCAATAAAAATTCCCAATGGTGTTACGAAGATTAGTGTTTATTCTTTCGGCTTGTGTGAGAGCTTGAAGGAAATAATGCTACCCGACAGCATCACGTTCATTGGCGAAAAGGCTTTCAGCTTTTGCAAGAGCTTAAAGGAAATAATGCTATCCGACAGCATCACGTTCATTGGTGATTATGCTTTCTGCGGTTGCAGTAGCTTTAAGACAATAACAATCCCCAACAGCGTCACGTCAATTGGAAAAGGGATTTTCCTCGGTTGCGATAGTCTTGAAAGAATTTACTGTAAACGAGGAACTAGCTTTAAAAGCAAATTACGTGATGGCAACAACGCCAAACTGATTCCGTACAACGTCACGCCGCCCGTCACGAAACCGACAGTTCAAACCGTCACACGACCGAAACCGACAGCTCAACCCGTCACGCAACCGAAACCGACAGCTCAACCCGTCGCCGAAAAGTTGACGTGGAGTTTCGCGGGCAAGACCTTGACCGTCGGCGGTGTGCGCGAGATAAAATTTTTCCCGTACGGGCAGATTCCGTGGCTCAAACATCTGCATGACATTCAGCGGATTGTTGTCGGTGACGGCGTCGAAAAAATTGCCGCGCAAGCCTTCGAGGAGTGCAAACGCCTTGAGCTTGTGACGTTGCCCGCAAGCGTGAAGACAATCGGCGACATGTTTGCAAGCGTTTCGTTCTGCGGCGACAGATTCGTCAACGGCGGGCGAAATGTTTTTTGGTGCCTTGAAGACGGTGTGCTTGTCCTGAAGAAAAATCCCGCCGCAGTCGGTGACGATTTTTCGACGGGCTTTGCGTCGTGGATATTCGCGGACAAAAACATTCGCGGCGTCAAACTTGAGCCGGGTATCAAGCCGACGGAAAATTTCTTCGCGTGGCTCTCAAGTCACGACGGCGCGGCAATTTCTTTCGGATAAAATTTTTCGGGAGGCGAACGACATGCAAAGCGGTTCATGCGGCGAAAATCTGCGCTGGAAACTCGACGACGAAGTACTCACAATCAGCGGCACGGGCGACATGGAAAATTACTTCTACAAGCACAATCCACCGTGGCGCGCTTGCATGAGGTCAATTCAAAGAGTGGTCATCGGCAAGAATGTCGCGACGATTGGCACGGAAGCTTTTCAATGTTGCAGTAAGTTGACGTGGGTCACGATTCCCAATGCCGTTACGCTGATTGGCGAAAGTGCCTTCAACACGTGCAAAAATTTGCGACGCTTGGACATCGGCAAAGGTGTCGAGACGATTGGCTCAAAAGCGTTCATCCTTTGCAACAATTTGTCGAACATCATAATCGGCGACAACGTCAAGGTAATTGGCGACGGTGCCTTCAACGGCTGCGAAAACGCGCACGACTTGACGATTTCCGACTCCGTCGAGACAATCGGTGAAGCTGCTTTTGCCAATTGCAAAAGTTTGACGGAGGTAACAATTCCCGATTCCGTCAAAACAATCGGCGAGTGTGCTTTTGCCGACTGTGAAAATCTCAAGAGCGTGACAATCGGCCACGGCGTCGAAACAATCGGCAGGTTTGCTTTCTTCGGTTGCACGCAGTTAAAAAATTTGACAATCGGCGACGGCATAAAGAACATCGACAATTGGGCGTTCCCGTTTTGCGATTGCGGCAACCCGACAATCTTCGACGGCGGAAATGTTATCTGGTGCCTTGAAGACGGCGTGCTTGTCCTGAAGAAAAATCCTTACGCGAAGAGTGACGCGGACTTTTCGACAGGCGAAGTGACGTGGCGATTCATCGAGAAAAACATTCGCGGCGTCAAAGTCGAACGCGGCATCAAACCGACGGAAAAATTTTTCGAGTGGCTTGCGGCAAGCGGCAAACAAATTTCTTTCGAGTGACGAAACTTCGGGCGGGCGACGGCGGCCGTCTTTTTTTGTGCGACGAAGCGGACGTGTGTGCCGGCAGTTCACCAAAAAAAAATCCGCGCAGGTAAAATCTGCTTAACGATTTTACACGCGGAGGGATTCGACATGGAACTTATCGGCATAATCTTGACTCTCGCGTACATTTACGCGGGCGACAAGGCAAATTACTACTTGAAGTATCATCTGTTGGGCGTGCGCGCCGAAGTTTACGGCGACACGGGCAATTACATCATGTCGCGGTTCATTTGGAGCGCAATTCTCGGCTGGGCGACAATTCCAATCGCCGTGATTCACTACCTGCTGACGAACAAGCAGTGACTGCGGAGGTGTCGGCTTAAAATGACCGTGCTTAAAGCTGTCGGAGCGTATATTTTGACGTTTGGTTTATTCTTCGCGTTTTTAGTGTGGTTTTTTGACAAACCGCAAGAACACGACATTTTGATACCCGTTTTGACGGCATTTTTCGCGTCGGCGTCGGCGTGCAAAAACATCGAAGACAACTCCCTCGACGAACAGGAACGACTTGTAAACGCCGTGATAACCGCCGTCGTGACTGCGGGCTTTTGGGTATGGTTGTTTTACGACGGATACAACGACCTTGCCGAACTGTTTCCGAACGATAAAGTTTTTGTGGCTGTCGGCACCGTTATGGACTCTTGGGAATATCTGCTTATCGCGGTGATTAGTTTCATCACGATAATTTCGTCGGCCAAAAAGTCTTGAATTTGTTGCACGCTGAAAGGAGTTGTCGACAATGTCGTCAATCGGGCGAATGTTCGACCAGTTAAATTTCTTCGCCGCCGCAAGCGTGATAGGCACGACGGCTTTGACGGTGGTTTTCTTCGAGAAATACGCGAAAAAAAAATTGCCGCCCGCCGACGGCTTCGACAAACAAGAGCCTCCAAAAGAAATTCACGGCGGCTGGTATGCGGGACTGTTCTGCGCGGAACTTTATGGGCAATTCGCGGCGGCAAAAACTTTGGACGCAACCGACGCCGTAATTTCCACCGTCGTCAACGTCGCAATGAATATCTTGGTGTTTTTCGTCTGCTACGGAGTTTTGGGCGCGGCGGGCGTCGACAAAGAAGATCTTTACGCACGTTGCAAGAAAGCGTTCATGGGTCTTGTGATTTTGTCGTGGGCGTTGATGATTTTTGCGGATTACGCGCTCGACATGCAAGCCGACTCAACTCGAAACGTTCCCGCCGTCAATCAACAGGTTCAAGCCGAATACGTCACGACTTTGAACAGCGAAAACATTTTCATTGACCTCAACACTTTGGTTCGGACGAACAACACTAACGAAGACGTTGCACCCGAATTTAAATGCGTTTTGGTCGGTGAGGACGGCACTCGGCAAAGTTGCGAATTCAGAGCTCGCGGCATTGTCGTCATGTACATTGACGGCGTCGAAGTCGGCGATTCAATCAACAATCCCGACGTCGAAGAACTTTACAGTGCCATCGTCAAGAAATTTCTGTGAGCCGCTCAAGTCAGCAGCTCCGTTTCGCCCAGTTGATGCAAAAGTTCGTTCGTCTCCATGACCGACAACTTATGTTCGACGGCGAAAATTATTGTCGAGTCCCACGGGTTGCGCGGATAAAGCGGGCTTTGTTTTGCGTACCTGAGCAAGTATTGTATCTCATCCAAATTCAAACCCATTGCGATTGCCAAAGCCAACAGCTTCGGACGCGACGGGTTTTTTCTTGTGCCCGAAAAGATGTGGTAAGCGTATTCGCGGTTGAGTTGTGACGCGGCGATAACTTCGGGCTTCGACAAATTTTTTTCGGCAAGCAAGCTCGTCAAGTACTCGTGGAGCGGCACGACGAATTCATCTTGATTGCGTTGGCGAAAATTTTGCGGGTCGCGTTCGGTTTTTAATTCCGCAAATAAATCGCAGGTGTTTTTTGCGAAAGTCGGCAAGTTAATCACTCCTTTTTGTGTTATGATAGCCAAACAGAAATTTTTTGCAAGGGTGGCGGTCTCGTGACGGATTTCGATAAATTTTTCGGCGCGGCTTATGACATCGTCGACACCATCAAAGCTGACGATAAAAGTTTCGTCGCCGTCGTCTACGACAAGCAAGCCAAACGTCTCTGCGTCATGAAAGAGCGCGACGCTCGCTTGACGGAAGTTTATCGGATTCTGCGCGAATTGGACTTGCCGACCGTCCCGAAGATTTATCGCACGTTCGACCGCGACGGAAAACTTGTCGTCATCGAAGAACACATCGACGGGCAAACGCTCGACGAACTTTTGACGTACCGTCCCGACACGTTGACGGAAGAACTTGCGACGAACGTCCTGTTGCAGGTGTGCGGCACGCTGATTGAGTTGCACAAGGCGGACATAATTCACCGTGACTTGACGCCGTCGAACATCATGTTGACCGAAAGCCACGCCGTCAAGCTGATTGACTTCGGCATTGCGCGGATTTTCAAGCCCGAAAGTTCAAGCGACACGGAATTTCTCGGCACACGCGGCTACGCGGCACCCGAACAGTTCGGCGTCTTCGACTTGGGGCAGACAGACGCTCGTACGGATATTTTCGTCCTCGGCTCGACCGTCAAACGTTTGCTCGGCAAAGATTATCGCGGCAAACTCGTCGACGTGATGAACCGTTGCACCGATTTAAATCCGACGAACCGTTACCAAAGTGCCGACGAAGTGATTCGCGCCGTCAAACGCGCCCGCAAGTTGTATCTGCTTAAGCGCGTGACTTTGACCGTTGCAATGCTCGGCGTGATTTCTTTTGCGGCAAAGACGATTGACAGTTATAAGGGACAAGAGACAAGGGACACGGGACAAGTTGTTACCGTTGCCGAAGTTGAATTGCCGACCGTCGACACCGTCACCGACGCGCCCGAAGTTGTCGAAGTTCAATCGCCCGCTGCATTGAGCGACGACACCGCCAAAAGTTTAATCGACTTCGCCAACACCTCGACCGCCGCGCAGATTGTCACCGTGCCCGACGTTCAAGTTGCGCCGTTGCCTACTCGCCCGCCGCTTAAAGTTGAGCCGGTTAAAGAACCCGAACCGAAACGAAGCCGATTAGCCGACCGCGTGAAGTTGTATTTGTACCTTAACGGCAAACTCACCGAAAACCGCGGCGAACACACGACTGCGGGCGATGTGACATTAAACGCCGCCGAATGTCAAAATTGGCAACTCGACGCCCGCGGACGTTATTCATTGTTCCCGTCGAATTGGACGGCACGGCTGACGATTGACAACATCACGGCTGAAGATTTTGTCAACCCGCGAATCAGTGTATCTTTCGGCAGCGGCAAAGACAGATTTTACATCGACATTCCGACCGTCAAAGCGGGGCAGACGGTTGACGTTGACATTCCGATTGCGGGCAAAACCGCGTTCAGTGAAAACTCTAAAGAGTGCACAATCTGGATTTGGGCAGGAACTATCGGCGAAAAACGCGGTTATACTCTTATACGCGATCTGGAAATAAAATCGTGAACTTTGGAGGCGAACGACATGCAAAGCGGCTCATGCGGCAACAATTTGCGCTGGACTCTCGACGACGACGGCACGCTTACAATCGGCGGCGAAGGCGACATGAACAATTACTGGTACGATTCGCCGTGGTACAAAAGCGCACGCGTCAAGAAAGTCATCGTCGAAAGCGGCGTGACTTCAATCGGTAAAATGGCTTTTGAAGATTGTCACGAAATTGTAAGCGTGGCACTCCCGAACAGTTTGAGGCACATCGGCAATTTCGCGTTCAACTTTTGCACAAGCTTGCGCGACGTGAATATTCCCGACGGCGTCACGAAGATTGGTCAAAGCGCGTTCAAATGTTGCGGCGGCTTGACGAGCATAATAATCCCCGAAAGCGTCACCGAGCTTGACGATTGGACGTTCGACACTTGCACGGGCTTAACACGCGTCACAATCCCCGACACCGTAAAGACATTCGGGCGCGGCGTCTTCAGCTGTTGCACGAGTTTGACAAGCGTCACGATTCCCGCAGGCGTCGTTGAATTCGGCGATTACGTCTTCGACCGTTGCACGAACCTTAAAACGATTTACTGCGCGGCGAACTTTCGCTTCACGGGGCTTTTGTCTTACGGCAACAGCGCGAAAATTATTCCGTGCAGTTTGACTTGGCAATTCGACGACGGCACGTTGACTGTCGGCGGTGTGCGCGAATTGAACTTTGTCGACGAAGAACCGCCGTGGCTTGACCGTTGCGAAAGAATTCAAAAGCTTGTCGTCGGTGACGGTGTCGAAAAAATTTCCGCGCACGCCTTCGACAACTGCCCGCGACTTGAAGTGGTGACCTTGCCCGACAGCGTGAAGACAATCGGCGACATGGCGTTTCCGTTTTCGTTCTGCGGCGATTTCAACGTCAACGGTGGCAAAAATGTTTTCTGGTGCGTTGAAGACGGCGTGCTTGTCGTTAAGAAAAATCCCGCAGCGGTCGGAGACGACTTTTCAATCGGCACGGTGCGTTGTTGGCGTGATGTCGAAAAAAATATTCGCGGCGTCATTCCAAATTCCTAATTACAAATTCCTAATTGCAGTTTTGAGGCGAACACGTTGGCAGTCGGAATAATCGCGGAGTACAACCCGTTCCACGCGGGACACGCATATCAAATCGCGCAGATTAAAAATTTTTCGGACGCGGAGATTGTCGCGGTAATGAGCGGCAACTTCACTCAGCGCGGCGAACCTGCAATTCTCGACAAGCACACACGCGCACGGCTCGCTGTTGCAAACGGCGTCGATCTGGTGTTTGAACTTCCGTTCGTGTCGGCGGTCAGGAGCGCGCAGGACTTCGCACGCGGCGGAATTCGTCTGCTCGAAAGTTTGGGCGTCGTCGATACGTTGGCATTCGGCGCGGAGGTGACGGACTTGCCGAAATTGAAACTTGCGGCTTCGACGTTCAACGAAAAATTTTTCGCAGACGAACTTCACGCGCTCATGTCGACGGGCACAAGTTACGCGGCAGCCGTCACGAAAATTTTGGCGACAGTCACCGACCTCGACGAAAAGTTTTTGCGTCAACCGAACACGATACTTGCCGTCGAATATTTGCGAACGTTGCCCGAAAAAATTTCGCCGCTGTTAATCGCTCGACGCGGAGCCGCTTACGACGATTCGACGTTGCACGAAGAATTTTCGTCTGCGTCGGCAATTCGGACGGCAATTCGCGAACCGTCACCGCCGTGGCAAAAAATTTCCGCGCAGGTGGACGCACAAACTTTGACGGCACTTCGCGACGAAAAACTTTCGGGGCTCGTCGACGAAGAATTTTTGTTTCGCCCGCTGTTGACCCAGTTGTTGACTGCGACCGCCGCCGACCTGCGAAAAATTTACGGCATGACGGAGGGACTCGAATTCAGATTGCTCGACGCCGCGACGCAAGCCGAAAGTTTGTCGGAGCTGGTGACGCTTGTCGTCGGACGAAGATTTACCGCAAGCCGCGTGCGACGATTAATCTTGCACACGTTGCTTGACGTGACGGGCGAATTGATTGCCGAAGTTGACGCGTCAACCTGCGCGAAAGTTTTGGCGTTCAGCGAACGAGGCCGCCGCTTGCTGAAAAAAATATCTGCGCCCGTGGTCACCAAACTCACAAAGCATTTGAATCGCCGCGACTTGACGGAGGGGACGCGCCCGCTTGAGCCGTGCCAAAAAATTTTGCGGACGGACGTGCTTGCAAGCGACCTGCGGGCAACATTGTTTGACGTGCCGAAACCGCGACGAACTGACTTCACGACATCTCCGACAGCGAAGGTAACCGGCCGTCATGGATGACGGCCGCCGCCCGCAGTTGATACAGGATGTATCACCTGCGGGCACACACGGCACGAGGTACCGACAACATTTTGGCGACGAATGACCAACGCCCCCGCGAGGGGTCTTTTCTTTTTGCTACTTTTTCTTTGGACAAGCAAAGAAAAAGTAGATCCTGAAAATCAAACTTCACGAATCAGCCGAATCGAAGCGACGCGCCGCAACCGACAAGCCGCACCGTCAACGCAACCGACAACGTAACCCCGACAGCCGCAACCGACAAGCCGCGACCGTCAACGCAACCGATAAGCCGCAACGTCACAATCGTCAACGCCGATAAAAAAATTTCGCCGTTAAAGGATTTTGCGCCCGCAAGTTGAATAATCTTTACGGTAAAGCAACAAACGGTCTTTATTTTTTTTGACGCGGCAATTATAATGCGCTAAGCTTTGCAAAACATATTCGAGGTGATTTTTTTTATGGAACATGCACCGGTAACGACGAATCCGTTGATAATCATGGTAATCAACATGACCGTCGTGTTCATCGTGCTCGTGTCGCTGATTTATTTGATAAAGTTGATTCACTTTATCGACCCGACCAAAGAGCCTGACCAAAAGCCCGAAGACGGCGTTGCACCGGGAGAACCGCCGCTCGTTGCGGTGAAATCTTCAAGTCCGCCTGCCGTCGCAGAACCCGAACCCGTCGACGAAGGCATAAATCCCGAAGTAATCGCGGCAATCTCTGCGGCAATTTCGGCTTACGGCTTTTCCGGTCAAGTCAAGGCCGTGCGAATCGTCAATCACGAAGGCACACCGTGGCGCGCTTCGGCTCGCTTTAATAACTTGTCGCGCAAGTAGAAAGGAGAGTGATTGACTTTGGAATTTGTCAACGCATTTGTCGTGTCGCTTCAGGCGGTGTGGAACGACAGCGGCTTTTCGGCCTTCACACCGGGCAACGGCATCATGATTCTTGTCGGGCTTGTGCTGATTTACATGGCATTCGTCAAAGAGTTTGAACCGCTTCTGCTCGGTCCGATAGCTTTCGGATGTATCTTGGCGAACTTCCCGAACACGGGCTTTTTCGGCGAAGAAATGAACGTCATGAAGGCGATAAACTTCGGTATCACGAACGAAATTTTCCCGCCGTTAATCTTCTTGGGTATCGGAGCAATGACGGACTTCAGCCCGCTGCTTGCCCGCCCGTCGACGTTGCTTCTCGGCGCGGCGGCACAAATCGGCGTGTTCGTTGCACTCGGCGGCGCAATGGTCGTCGGCTTCAACGTGCATGAGGCGGCGGCAATCGGCATTATCGGCGGCGCGGACGGCCCGACGTCAATTTACCTGTCGACAAAACTTGCCCCGCATTTGCTCGGCGCAATCGCTGTCGCGGCGTATTCGTATATGTCGCTGGTACCGATGATTCAACCGCCGATTATGAAACTCATGACAACTCAGGCGGAACGCGAAATCGTTATGCAGGAACTGCGCCCCGTCACGAAGTTTGAGCGAATCGTCTTCCCGATTGTCGCGACGATTTTTATCAGCTTGTTGTTGCCGCCGATAGCCGCACTGCTCGGCTGTTTGATGTTGGGCAACCTGTTCCGCGAATCGGGCGTTACCGACCGTTTGAGTGACACCGCGCAGAATTCGCTGATTAATATCGTGACAATCTTCCTGGGCACGGGCACGGGCATGACAATGAACGCGCATGACTTCCTGCGTGCCGACACGCTGTTGATTATCGGACTCGGACTTGTCGCGTTTATCGGCGGCACGGCGGGCGGCGTCCTCTTCGGCAAGATCATGTGCAAATTCACTGGCGGCGCAATCAATCCGCTTATCGGCTCGGCGGGCGTCTCGGCTGTCCCGATGGCGGCTCGCGTCAGCCAACTCGTCGGCATGAAGGCAAAACCCGGCAACTACCTTTTGATGCACGCAATGGGTCCGAACGTCGCGGGCGTTATCGGCACGGCGGTCGCTGCGGGCACAATGCTTGCCATGCTAAAAGGCTGACTTTTCGGGAGTCGGGGACGCGCTGTCCTTGACCCCTGTTTTTTAACGAAAGCATAACAAAACTTCGACGCGGCGGTTGCTATAATCGCGTATAAGAATTAAGTATCGTCGACGTTCGTTCGATTTATTTACGGAAGAACACGCGTTTAATTGCGCACTGAATTTTTTCGGGAGGTGGGGCTCATGAGCGAACTTGCGGAATGCTTTTCATGCACGGAAACACGGCTCAGACAAATTCAACTCAGGAGGCCTTGACCTCTACGCTCAAGGAAAGGAGACCGATACTTATGGATGAATTCACCTTTGACTTGCAACGCTTCGCCGGCTGGTCAAAATCGTCGACGGACGGCAAGACCTGGAACTACAACACCGGTACCTTAAACTCTGTCACCGTGATTGCAAACTCGGAAAATGACATCACAAACATTACGGGCACAGACAGCACCGCGACAGTCACGCTCGGCGAAAATGTCAACGTTTCGGGCATTACGGTTAAATTGTTCAGCGCAAACGTTGTCCAGTATTACGACGTCATGCTTACGTTCATTGACTCAAACAACAAAGAACTCGGAACATACACGCCCGAAAGTCTTGTTACCGGCAACGCGGCGACCGGTTCCAAGCTCGTTCCCACGACGACTGCAGGCAGTGCCTTCACCGTCACTCCGTCGACCGACGGCACGACCTTCCGCGTCAAAGGCATCACTTCCGCGACGAACAACTACCTTGACTACACGCTCACGACGAGCGACGAAAGTTCTTCGACGGACGAAACGACCGACCTTAAAGCGACGGTCACGGTTGCAGCCGACGGTTCAGTTAACATGGAAGTTCCCGCAGGACTCAACGTCAACGGACTCACCGCCAAAACTTCGAGCGGCAACTTCGACATCACTTCGCTCACCGTCAACCTCGAAAACGGTGCCTCGTACACTGCGGGCACAATCACGTACACCGGCGGCACATACACTTACAACAAAAGCAGCGACACGACAACCGTCACTGCCAATGACGTCACGCTCAGCGGCACGGGCGAAGTCACGCTTGCTCAAGGCAGCGAAGTTTCAATCGGCGAAAACGAATCGACTGCACTTGCAGTGACGACGGGCGACGCGGAAGTCACGCTTACGACCGACGGCTTTACCGTCAAGCTTGAAAAAGGTGACACGTTCACAATCGGCGACGTTGAATACACGGGCACGGCGGGTTCAGTCACGCTCAATTTCACAGAGGACGGCATCTCCGTCGGCAGTATATCCAAAGACGCGGCATTTACCGTCAACGGCGACGAACTTAGCTTCGCCACGACGGACGGCGGATTGTCGGCTCTCGTCGGCGAAAACATGTTCGTTTTAAGCAAGACGTCAATCAGCCTCAGCGCCGACGGTCAGTTGAGTAACCCTGCCGAATGGAACAAAGTCGTTTATGCCGACGTCGACAGTAACGAAAAAGTTGCTCTCGACCTCACCGCCGACAGCTTCAGCACGACCGCAGACACCAACGACGGCTTCAGCACGGCAGGCGATTACGCGGGCATTGTCGTCATGGATTACGACGGCAAGACGAAATACGCCACGCTGTCGGGCTCAGAAGCAGCTTACACCGTCGCGGCAACTGCGACCATACACGAAGTCACGGTTACCAACGACATCGAAGGCACAGTTGCGTTCAGCGGCTTTTCGACAGACTCGTCCGTGTCAATCCTCGACTCGACGACGAAAGAAGCGCTTGCCGCGTTCACGCCGTCGACTGCGGCATTTACCGTCACCGTCGCCAATGAAGCAGCTAACTGCTACGTCAACCAAAACGTCACGCTCACCGAAGGCACGCTCGGCTCTTACGGCACGAAGACAATCACGGCGGGCGGTTATGCTATCGGCGCGAAGGGCAGCAGTCCGCAAAACGGAGCTTTGACCGTCACCGTCGACAGCAGCGGCAATGCCAAAATCGGCGGCCTTGCAACGGGCGAAAAATTCGAGGTCAACGACGCGACTTACCAGATGAAGACGCTCGGCAGTTCGACCGTAGTTTACAACAGCGGCGGCAGCAGAATAATCCTGTCGAACAGCGCGACAATCGCCGCCGACGACAGCGGCAACATCGACGCATCTGTTTTCGACGCCGCCGCCGAATACAAGCCGCTCACCGTCACAGACAACAAGCTCACACTCAGCTCGACTGCGGATAATTACGCTGTCATCAGTGGTACTAAAGTTGTCGCCACGCTGTCCAACGAATTCAAGTTGACGCCCGTCGGCAACGGTTCATTGAGCGGCGTCACAATCAGCGTCCCGAACGGCAAGACCGTCACCTTCGATAAGTCTTACGGCGCGTCGACGACTGCTCCGATAATCACCGCAAAGAACGCGACTTTCACCGTCACCGCGACGGACGATTTCACCGTCGACGCTCCGACAGGCACAAGCACAAAAGCTTCAATCACGGGCGCGACGGGCATTGCGCTCACTTCGGGCACGCTTGCGGCGACGGAGAACATTCCGATTACTGCGGGCACTTACACAATCACTGCGGGCGAAGACACCGAGCTTACCGTCACGGGCGGCGAAACCGTCACTGTCGGCGGCATCGACACGAACGGCGAATCGTTCACCGTCAAATCGGGCGAAACCACGACGACTTATCAATACGTTGACGGGCTCGGACTTGTCACACTCAACGGCTCGAACATCAACGGCATTGTCAACGATACCGCCTTCAAGAACGGCACGTTCACGCTCAGCGACAACGTCACTTCGACTGTCCTTGTGGCGACGGACGGCACGCTCGACTTGACAAACGTCGACACGGAAAGCTTTAAGTCGGCGACCGTGCTCAGCAATTCCAACCCGTCAAGCGCGACCAAACTTGCCACGCTCACTTACTCTTCGGAAAACGGCTTTGCGCTCGACAACGAAGAGAACGGCGGCGTCACCACCGTCAACCTTCCCGCGTCGGACACAACTTTGACTTCGACGTTCGACACCAAAGTCACCACGGCTTCGGGCACGGGCACTTACACAATCAACGGCAACAAGTTCGCGGCGTCAAGCTCTCCTCTCACCATTGCCGCGACGTATACATCCGACAGCGACAAGGGCGCAACGCTCACTTCGGGCAAGGTTACTTTGACTGCAACGGCTTCGGGCGGCACCGACCCCGCAACAAATTCCGTCACTGTCACGGACGGCGAAGAGATTACTGCGACGACGGGCACAATGACCGTTAATGTTTCAAGCACGACGTCGGGCGGCACGACGACGACCACCGTCACGATTGCCGACCTTTCTTCGGAAACAAACGACGCATTCACCGTCGGCGAAACCGCTTACACAATGTCGGGCATCGGTTTGACGACGGGCACGGGCACTTCTCAAAAAGTTTGGACGAAGGCGGACGCGACATCTTTCACTCTTGCCGGACTCGAGGACGAAGACACCGAAACCACCAACTGGAGCAACGTTATTACTCTTGCTTCAAGCAGCCCGACGCTCACAATCGACAAATCGACCGCAACGTCGGTTATCGTCAATTCGGACAGCACGGCGCGCATTGCCACAATCACGGACGACAGCAAATACGGTTACAAGACCTTGGCACCCGTCAGCGGCGCGACCGACACTTTGAAAGACGTCACAATCACAATCGACAATTACATTGTCACCTTCGATAAGTCTTACGGCGTGAAGGCGACGGCTCCGAAGATTAAGACGCCTGTCGCGACTTTCAAACTCGACGGCATAACGACCGCCAACTTCCAAGTCAACGGATCTTCTTCGCTTGCAACCACGAGCATTGGCGGCACGCCGACGATAACTCTGCTTGATGGCGACTTTACGCTTGCAAGCGGACAGACCGTCAAGTTCGGCGAAAGCGGCACCGACACCGTCAAAGCGGCGGGCGTCTTGAACGTGTCTTACAAAGAAGAAACCGCGACAATCACTGCAACGGCGGGGCAACCGGCTTTCACCCTCGGCGGTCAAACGTACACGGCGGGCTCAAACAACGCCATCACCGTCGCGAAGAAGGACGAAACGATCACCGTCACCGCGAAACTGGGCAACTCGTTCACTTACGACACGAAGAAAACGTTCACGCTCACAGCATCGACCGACGGCATCACCTTCGACGGAGATAAACTCACCGACGTTGACGCGGGCGAAAAGTTCACAATCAAGACGGGCACCACGACCGTCGAATACACCGTTCAGCCTTCGGGCTACTTGACGGCGAGCGACAACAAGACGACCAAAGTTTACACGGGCGCGGCAATGACAAGCGGCGGCGAAGTTCCCGTTGCAGACCTCAACTTTGACGACGAGAGCAAATTCGTCGAAGTGAAGACTTTCGCCGGCATTGTCACAATCGACACGAACACCGTCGCGACAACGGGCAAAGATGCCATTTTGGTCAGCAGTGATTACAGCGTTCAATACGGCGTGCTCACCCGCAAAAGCGCCGAAAATTACACGCTCACTCAGCCGACCGACAACGACAAGAAACTGCAGATGGATTACGCCGTGCCCACAAGAGTTGATATACCTCAAGCAATGGGCAACAGCGGCGTCTCCGTTACGTTCAACAAAGTCTTCACCATGCCGATAGTAGTCGGCGGCACGACGATAAGCTCACTCGGAGGTATCTCGAACGACACTTACGTTGTCGGCGGCGGCACGGACTCGATTGCTTCGGTCAGCGGCGCGAATGAAGTCACGATTAACGGCGGCAGCTTGAAGACAGCCGACGCAGACCAGACTATTGTCGCGAGCAGCAGTTTCACCGTTTCGGGTTACGAAAGTTCGGGCAGTGCTTCGGACGGCATCGTCATAAGCACAAGCGACATCGGCGACATCGAAGTCGGCGAAGGCTTCACCCTCAATGAAAACGAATACACGCGCAACTCGGTTGTCGGGCTCACGAACGGAGACAGCGTTTATACAGGTGCCTCCGTGGTGACGGGCGACGCCATTTCCGTCAACATTGGTCAACTTGCACTCGCCTCCAATTTCAAAGGCATGGTTGCAGCACCCACCAACGGCACTTTGCTCGCCGGTGAAACTTTGCCGGCAAGCGCGATTGTCGTTGACAACGCGTCCGATCCGAAAGCCGTTTACGCGGACTTGACGAACAACGCCAGCTTGGTCACCATCTCGAAGAACGCCACTGCGGCGGGCGGCTTTGCAAACGCAAACAACCTTACAATCGCCACGGACAGCAAGACGGCTCTTCAAGTCAACAACTTCACCGACCTCAACGCAAGCGGCGTGACGATTTACGCGGACACCTCGAAGGCGACGTTCAAAGTCACCGCGACAAGCAGCGATTACTTCAAAGTCAGCGGCGCGGACACCGCTCCGAAAGTCGAAGGCGCGACGGAATTGACTTTGACCTCCGGCAAAATCACCGCGACGAAGGGACAGAAAATCACCCTCGGCGAAGGCGGTCAAGTTCTCGACGTCACGGGCAATGCCGTCACCGTCGCGAAGAGCGGCGATAGCAACTGGCTCGTCACGGGCACGGCGACCGACGCTTCCGAATTCAAACTCGGCAACAAGACTTACAAAGTCAACAGCGGCGACATCACCTTCACGATTAACAGTAGCGGCGCAGTCACAATCGGCAACGTGTTCGAGAACGAAGTCTTCACTTACGAAGGCACAACTTACTCGCTCAAGAGCGCGGGGCTCGTTGCGGCGGACGGCGACTCGTACAAACTCATGACGTTCACCGGCAGCTCCGTCGCGGCGTCAGCTCTCGACGGCGACGGCTGGACAGGACTTGTCACCGTCACCACCGATCAGGGCGTGTCGATTCCGCCGGCAAGCAGCTTGTCTCCCGTCACGCTGATTGACAGTTCGTTTGCCACGACTTACGGCGCGCTTGAATCCGTCGACGGCGGCGGTTATTCGCTCACGAAGGCGGCAACCGACTACGGCAAGCTGAAGATTGTTTCAATCGGCTCCGCAGCGGGCAACGTCACACTCGGCAAGGACTTCGTCAACACGTCGCTCCACACGTCGCTTGACGCGGGCGTCTCGGACTTCCTCGTCACGGACGCGGATAATCAATTCGTCGTCACGCTTTCAGGCGGCGTCGCGGGTATCAGCGGTGCAACGGCGGCTTCACTGGTCAGCGGCTCTCTTGCGGCGGCAGGTGACCTTTCCGTCACCGTGAACGGCTCGGTCGTCTCCGCGCAGGATGAGGCGGGTGTTGTCGTCATTCGCAACGGCAACAACGTTTCTGTCGGCGGCCTCGGTCAAGACGAAGGCTTTATCGTCGGCAGCGGTCAATACACAATGACTGCGCTCGGCGTCACCAACGGCGACAACAAACTTTTGGACGGCAGTAAACCTTCCGACAGCGTCGACGCGGTTGTTCCGCTCACAAGCTTGACGGGCGGCACGTGGCGCAACTTGCTCACCGCAGACAACGGCTTGTCGATTCATGCGAATTCGCCTGAAGGTCTCGTTATCGACAGCGCGAAGACGAAGATTTACGCGACACTCGAAGGCGATTCGACCAAAGGATTCTCCTTCACGCAGGGCGACGGTCACGCCGATTGGTCAGGCAGCGCAACCGTTTCGATTGACAACACGACGCTCACATTGCCCGCGGCGTTCAATCAAATTCACGCGATTAAATCCACCGCAGAGTTCACCGCCGATTCAACGACGGGCGCAACTTACGCGGTCACCGACTCCGCAGACGGCGCGCAGGTCACGGGCGTCACCAAACTCACGCAGACGACCGGCACGATTCTTATCACCGACACAATCCTTTCAGTCAGCGCGGACAACAAAGAAATTTCTTACGTCAACGGCGACGGCACGATTAAGGTTGCGTTTGACAACGGCACGCTTTCGATTGGCGAACTCGACAAAGGCGACCAATTCAAACTCGGCACACATCAATACACCGTCACATCAAGTTCAATCACTCGCGACGACGGACGCGTTTACAAAGGTACCGACTTCACCAACGAAGCAGTCAACGCTTCGTCACTCGACAGCGACACGAACTGGATGGCGGTCATTCCTGCGGAGGACGGTGTGCTCACGCTCAGCTCCGGCAACGTTTCGATTCTGTCGACGGCGGGCAGTGCTTACGTCATGGACGGCGATGTCATTTACGGCACGCTCGAAACCGTCGACGGCGGCTACTCCATGTCGTCGGCGGGCGCAAGCACCGACGCAAGCTTGAAGTCAATCGTCGTCGAACCGATTCTTGCGGGCGCGGTGGGCAACCAATCGGCTCAAGCCGTCACCTTCGGCGACGCAAGCGAATTCATCAGCATTCCCGTCACGGCGGGCAAGAATCAATTCACCGTCACCGAAGCGGAAAGCGGTTACACAATCACTTACGACAGCAGGAAAGCTCCCGTCGTCGCGACCGCCACGAAACTCAGCTTGACTTCGGGCGCGTTGACTGCAAGCTCAAACGGTCAGACAATCACTGCGGGCGACCACACAGTCACCGCCGCGAATCTCACCGTCACCAAGACGGACGACGGCATTACAATCGACACCATTACTGCGGACAGCAGCAACTTCACGCTCGACGGCGAAACTTACGGCATGATTAACAACGTCGGCTTGTTCAACTACAAAGACAAGGCGATTGTCAACGAATCAAGCTTTGCGAACGGCAAGTTTACCGTCGACGCGAAGTTGACCGAAGACCCGGTTATCGCCGCGACGGGCGGAAAGCTTACATTGCCCTACGACTCCAAGACTTCAATCATCGTCGACAGCGACAGCAATCCGACCGTCAAGTACGCGACGCTCACCGTCGGCGAAAACGGCTGGACACTCAACAAGAACGGTGACATCGACGCGACGGCTGCAATATCCACCGTGTCCGTTGACGCGGCGGACACCACCTTGAAGACCGACTTCGCCACCACGATTCAGACGTCGTCGGCAAGCAATGGCTCGCCCGTTTACACGATTAACGACGTGGTTTATCAGCCCGACAAGAACAACGGAGAGGACGACACCGCCGTTGAACTCACCATTGCCGCACAAATCGGCACGGATTCGGCCAAAACGCCGACTTCCGCGTTGAAGGCGGGCAAAGTTGTCATCGATTCGACGAAGAACGCAAGCCTCGTCAGCGGCTCGGAAGAAAAGTTGACCGTTACCGCGACGAAGGGCGCAATCAACGTTTCGGCAACTTCGGGCGCGCTTACACTCACCGGCATTGACGAGAACGAAACTTTCACAATCGGCGACAGCTCATATGCAATGAAGGGCATCGGCTTGACGACGACGACCGGCACGGGCGACGAGGCAGTCAACAAACTTTGGACGGAGGAAGTAACCTCGACGACTTCTTTCACGGCGAACGACCTTGCCGCGACTACTTCAACCGACAACTGGAGCGATTATGCGACCGTCGACGGCGCGCTCAAGATTGACACCGAATCGAAGGCGGGCATCATCGTCGACAAAGGCGAAATCACGCGTCTTGCCAAACTTGAGGGCGACAAAGATAAGGGCTTCACCTTGACCAAGAGTAACAACGGCTTGAACTCCGTTACCGTCACGGACGTCAAAGCGACCGTTGCTCAAGGTGCTTATTCTTCCATTACTGCAAACGGCGCAGTGCTCAACGTCACCGCAAACGGCACGGATGATTTTATCGTCGACGGCACGAGCAAGAACGCTTCAGTCACGGGCGCTTCAAGTGTTGCGCTTACTTCGGGCACGCTTGCAACTTCGGGCATTCCGATCGTCGCGGACAAATACACAATCACTGCGAAGGCGGGCATGACCGTCAACGTCGACGGCACGACCGTCAAAATCGGCGGCATTGACGCGGGCGAATCTTTCACCGTCAACGGCACGATTTACAAATACATCTCGGCGGACGTCGGACTCGTCACCACGGACAGTAGCGGCAAAATCACGGACATTGTCAAAGCGGCGGACTTCGCGGAAAACACGTACACGCTCGGCAATGACCCCGACAAAGCTATCGCGGCGACGAAGGACGGCACGCTTGACTTGACGGAGCAAACCGAATCGGCGGTTGTCCTCAACGCATTGACGGGCACGGACATCAAGAAGTATGCAGATCTCACCGTCGACGATAACGGCGGCTTCACGCTCAAGAAGACGACCGACAACGCAATTTCGACCGTCAAGCTTCCCGCGACGGGCGCGACGTTGACGACGGACTTTGCAACCAAAGTCACCGCAGAAAGCGGCTCGGCGACGTTCACCGTCAACGGCAAGTCTTTCAAGGCTTCGGACAGCGCGCTTGAAATTTCGGCGACTTACGCATCCGAAACCGACAAGGGCGCAACGCTCACAAGCGGCACCGTTGCTTTGACACCGGGCGGTGACACGGATTCGGTTACCGTCGACGGCAAAACAATCGAAGTCACGGCGGGCGATATGAAAGTCAAAGCCGACAACTCAGGCGTCACGCTCAACGGCCTCAACAACGGCGACACCTTCACCGTCGGCGAAACCACATACTCGGTTATGACTTCTTCGACCGGTGCTGTATCGCTGATTAACACGACCGACGAAACCAACGCAAAGATTTGGAAGGGCGAAAACTTCGCCTCAGGCGTCACGCTCGACGACCTCAACGACGCGAACAACTGGCTCAAGATTGTGACGACCGACGGTAACCTTACAATCACCGACGATCTCTTCAAAGACGCGACCGACAAAAAGATTGACCTTTACAACATGAACGACGGTACCACTTACGGCAAGCTGTCGAAGGACGACACCGCCGGCACCTTCACGCTGACGAAGACTGCCAACGACGCGGATTTGACTTCAATCACCACGGGCAAGACGACATTCAGCGCGGAACTCAAAGAAGGCACGCTTACAATCACGCCTTCGACGACCGACAACACAGTTTCACTTGACGGCGCGAAGGCTGTCACTTTGATGGCGGGCACCATCTCGGCAACGGCGACCGTTCCCGTCACCGCAGACGAAGGCGCGACAATCACTGCAGACGAAGGCGCGACAATCACCGTCAGCGTCGACGACAACAAAAAAGTCACCGTCGGCGGCATCGATACGGCGGATGACAAGTTCAGCGTCGGCGAAACGAAATATCAATACGCCACGAATCTTAAGGGACTTGTCACGACGGACGGCACGAACATCAGAGGCATTGTCGGCGAAGAAGGTTTCGATTCGACGACGGGCACTTTCACGCTCGGCGACGTCGAAGTTACGGGCGTTGTCCAAGCCACGGGCAATGCGCTTAACCTTTCGGGCACGAACGTTAAAGGCGGCACGGTTCTTGACAGCCTCGTCCCGTCGACCGCGAAGAAACTTGCGACGCTCACCGTCGACGGCTCGACCTTCACGCTTACGAAAGACACGGGCGACGCGGGCGTTACCTCCGTCACGCTCGGCGACAACAACGCTGTCTTGAATACCTTCGCGACCGAAGTCACCACGGGCACGGGCATTTACCAAGTCAACAACAATGTCTTCGACGCGGCAAGCGACACGCTCACGATTAAGGCGACGGACGAAGGCGCGACACTTACGACGGGCACCGTCACGCTCAGCAACACTGCTTCGGCAAGCGGCGACCTCGCCAACTTCGATACAACCGAATTGACTGCGGGCAACTCCGTCACCAGCGACGACGGCACCAAAGTTGACGCGGGCGCAGGCACGACAATCACCGTTGCTGTTGAAAACGGCGAACTGAAGACTGTCGGCGGACTTGATGAGCTGAACGAAAGCTTCACCGTCACACCGAAGGAAGGCACCGCGAAGACTTACAAATACATCTCGGAAGACGTCGGGCTTGTCGAAATCAAAAACGGCACGGTTGACGGCATTGTCACTTCGGCGAACTTCACGAACAACACGTTCACTTACACAACGACGATTGACACGACCGCGGTCACCGCACCGACGACGGACAATGCGCTGCTTGACTTGTCGGCGACGGACGTTAAATCGGCGACCGTACTCAGCAGCTTGACGGGCGACAACATCACCAAGCTCGGCACGCTCACCGTCGAAAACAACACTTTCACGTTCACGCCGACCGATGCAGACGGAATTGCCGACGCGATTACATCAGTCACCGTCCCCAAAGACGCGACGCTTGCCACGGGCTTTGAAACCGACGTGACGACCAACGGCAATGCCACCGTCAACGATAAAGTCTTCATTGCGGACGCCGGACTTGAGCTTCACGCGACGGCAAAAGACGCGACGCTCACGAAAGGCACCGTCACACTTCAGGCGGGCGGCGACGTCACAATCACCGACGCGCAGACAATCAAGGCGGACACCACGACCGACGGAATCACCGTCGACGTTGCCGAAGATAAAAAAGTCACCGTCGGCGGACTCGGCGCGGGCGAAAAGTTCACCGTCACCGAAAAAGACGCGACTTCCGGCACGACTTACCAATACATTAAAGACGTGGGGCTTGTCACCATTAACGGAAACACAATCGACAAAATTGTCACTTCGGGCTTTAACAAAGACGCGGGCACGTTCAATTTCGACGACGCTGAAACCGCGACGCCGCTGTACTTGACGGGCGACGGCACGCTCGACTTGACCGCCACGGCGGCAGGCAGCACTTACACCGTGCTCAGCAGTAACAATCCGTCGACAGCGAAAAATCTTGCGACGCTCACCGTCACTGCGGGCGACTCGACAACTTACGCCTTCACCGTCAACGACAAAGACAACATCGACTCGATTAAAACCGTCACGCTTCCCGACACGGCGGCGGAAGTCACCACCGGCTTTGCGACCGCAATCACCACTGCCAGCGGCTCGAACACGTTCAAAGTCAACGGCGTGTCCTTCGCGGCGGCGGGCAGCGAACTCACCATTAACGCGACAGACAACAGCGCGACGCTCTCGAACGGCAAAGTCACCTTGTCGAAGGACAGCACGGACACCGCTTCAGTCACCGTCGGCGAAGACACAATCACTGCGACGGCGGGCGACATGACCGTTGCCGTTGCGACCGAAAACAACACTTCGACCGTCACCGTTGCCGACCTCGAATCAAGCGACGCCTTCACCGTCACCGACAGCGCAGGCAACACACAGACTTACGAGATGAACGGCATCGGCTTGACGACGGGCGACGACACTTCCAAAAAAGTTTGGACGGACGACGCGACCACGCAAAAGACTTCTTTCACGCTTGACGAACTTGACACGGCTTCGACAACATACGCTTCAAACTGGAAATACTTCGAGATTTCCGAAGACGGCACGTTTACAATCGACAGCACGAATGTCGAAAAGAGCGTTATCGTTGTCGACAGCACGAAGGCGACTCGTCTTGCCAAACTCGAAGGCGGCGCACTCAGCAAAGTTGACGGCGAATTGACTTCCGTCACCGTCGACGGCGTGCAAGCGACAATCGACCCGGCTTACAAAAACGTCACCGCGAACAGCGCAACGCTCGAAGTCACGCCGAAAGACACGAATACTTCGTTCACCGTCGACGGCACGAAACAGTACGCTTCAATCACGGGCGCGGCGGGCGTCAAGCTCAACAGCGGCACAATCACCATGACCGGCAAGACTTCGTCGGTTGATGAAGTTCCCGTGACTGCGGGCGATTACACCGTCAAAGACCTCGGCATAAGCGGCACGTCGGCAAGCACCGTCAACATCACCAACAACAACGGCACCGTCACCGTCGACGGCATCGACTCGACCGAATACTTCACCGTCGAAACGTCGACGACCAAAACGAAATATCAGATGACAAGCGCGGGGCTCGTCTCGTTCACGGGCGACAACCTCAACGAACTTTCGGGCGTGCAGACGACGACAGAAACGTCGACTTCGTATGAACTCGGCAAGAAACTCACTCGCGCCATTGCACCCGAAACCAGCGGCACCGACAAAGTCCTCGACTTGAGCACGGGCACGACCACCGCCAAAGTCCTCGACAGCAAGACGGCTCCGAAGGAAGTCCTCGGCAACCTCACCGCACCGACGACGACGGGCGGCGCGTTCATCTTGGCAGGCACAGACACAGGCACAGGCATCACGACGACCAACATCAACAAAATAATTTTGGGCGAAAACGGTACGGGCGTCGACAACCTCACCGTCAACGTCGCGGAAATCACCGTCACCACACCGACCGACGGCGGCACGTACACCGTCAACGGCAAAGCTTACGCGGCAACGGACGCGCTTGAACTCAAGACGACCGAAAACGCTTCGACCTTGACGACGGGCACCGTCACGTTGACTGCGGGCGACACCTCCGCGACCAAAGAAGTCACGGGCACGACCGACGCAAAGACCGTCACCGTCACGAAAGGCAAGCTCACTGCCACGGCGACGGACGGCGGCGCAGTCACCTTGACCGACATTGCCGCGACGGACGCTTTCACCATTGGCACGACCGCAGACGACACCAAGACTTACACGGCGGGCGAGTTGACCTTGTCCGACGGCACGAACATCTGGACGAAGAGCAACCCGCTTGACACGACGGGCGTCAAAGTTGCCGACCTTACCACGCAAACCAACTGGACGAAAGCAATCGAAGCGGCGGACAACACGCTCACAATCAACAGCAACACGACGGCGGGCGGAATCGTCGTCGACGACGCGACGGCTCCCGCGACGGCTTACGGCTTGTTGACTGTCGGCAATGACGGCGTCACCCTTGAGAAAGCTTTGGGCGACGACATCAAATTCCCGACGACGGCGGACGGCGAACTTGCAAGCATTGAACTCGACGGCGTCACCGCGACAATCAATGCCGACCTTGTCAGCGAAAACACATCTGTCACCGCCGTCAAAGGCACGGGCGACAGCGCAGTTGAAACGACCTTCACCGTTACCGAGGCGGCAAGCGGATACACCGTCGACGCGCCGAACTCCACCGTCAAGAACGCGACTGCACTCACCTTGACGAAAGGCACGCTCAACGACATCACAGGCACGACGGCTGTCACGGCGGGCGGCAAGACAATCACTGACGCAAGCGAGAAGATCAACATCACCGTCGACGACACCGGCGTCACAATCGGCGGCATTGATTCGGCGAACGAGACCTTCACCGTCGACGGCACGAAGTACAAATACATTGAAAACGTCGGGCTTGCGAGGATGAAGACCGAAGGCGACACCGTCGACGCGCTGTGCGACAACTTCGACGCGGACGACGGCACGTATTCGCTTGACGACGAAGCTTTCACCGAAATCACCGCGCCCGACGAAGACGGTAAGCTTGCTCTCGGCACGATGGAAAACAACGACGAAATCACAATTTATGACTCCGTCACCGCGCCGAGCAAAGTTTACGCGACGCTCAAGTTCACCGACGCGAAAGGCTACGAACTCACCGCGGACAAAGACGCGACCGACGACGTCAGCGAAAAAATCAAGACCGTCACAATGCCTGCGGCGGGCACGACGTTGACAACCAACTTTGCAACCAACGTCGAAACTGCAGCTGATGAAGGCACCTTCACCGTCAACGACAAGACTTACAACGCGACGGGAGCCGACGCGCTCACCATTGCCGCGACCGCAGACGGCGACTCCACGTTGACGACGGGCACCGTCAAACTTAATGCGACGACGAATGAAACCGTCGACACCACGAACAGCGGCTCAATCACCGCGGGCACCGTCACCGGCTACACCAACGACGGCATAATCACCGTCACCGCCATTGCCGAAGATACCGCGACTTCAACCGCGGCCGACGCGAAGATTGGCGACTTTGAGGAGGGCGAAAAAGTCACCGTCGACGACACGACTTACACCAAGACGAAAGTCGGCTTTATCAGCAACGAAACCGACAGCAAGCTTTACAAGTTCGCGACAAAAATCCTCGACGACGGCGACATCACCGTCAACGGACTTTCGGATGCCGATTGGAAACAAGCAATCGTCACGGACGACACCTTTGAACTCGACGACTCGACAATTTCCGAAGCCGACGGCTACGACAAGATGAAAGAAACCGTCGTACTCGGCGGCACGGGCGAAGATCTCAAAGTCACCGACGCGGCTGTCACCGAAAATTACGGCACGCTCACCGTCAACGGCGCGACGTTTAACTTCACGCTCAACGACACGGCTCCCGGCACAATCGACGTTGCCGCCACTTACACCGTCGCAGTCACTGCGGACATGACGAAGTTTGACGAAGGCATCAACTTCACCGCGCAGGAAGCGAACTTCACCGTCACCGCGAAGACAGCCGCACCTTCGGGCGACCTTGCCAACTTCGACGGCGACAACCCGACCTTCACCGTCGACGCGACGGGCGACAACGCTCAAGTTTCGGGCGACAACATTGCCGTCACACTGAACGAAGGCACGCTTGCCGCAACCAAAGACCTTGAAATCACTGTGGCGGACAAAGTTGTCGTTGCCACAAACATCGTCGAAGCGGGCGAAACTGCGGACGGCACAATCACCGTCACGGCGGGCGACACCTTGCAAGTCGGCAAACTCAATACAGGCGACAAATTCACAATTGGTGGTGATAAATACATCATGACCGACATTGGCTTAATCAAAACGGACGATAAAGACAACCCGACGGCTCTCGTCGCGACTTTGGACGAAATGGGCACCGACCAAGACACTTACACTTACGCCGACGACGAAGAGAAGCAACGCGAACTTGTCGACGTGCAGGACGGCGTTGTCGACCTTTCGACGGACGTGACGGGCACTTACGGAAAAATCGTTATCGTCGACAAAGCGGAAGCCGGCGTTGAACCGACAGCCATTTACGCGACGCTCGAACTCAAAGACGACGTGTGGACGGCGACTGCGGGCGACGGCTGGGACGACGAAGACAATCCGCCGTTCACGTCAATCAAAATCGGCGGCGAAGTCACCAACATCAAGACTTCCGACTTCGGCACGACCATCACGACTTCGGGCACCGACGCGGTTACAGTCAACGGCACGATTTACCAACCTGCCAATTTGTCCGACGACAATCCGTTGACAATCGCGGCGACTGCGGACGGCACTTCCACGTTGACGACGGGCACCGTCACACTCTCGAAAGATGACGGATACGCTACCGTCACACCGACGACGGGCACCGAAGACAAAGCAATCACCGCCACGACGGGCGACTTCAACGTTGCGGTCACTGCCGCTGCGGGCGAAACTGCCGCTTCCGTCACGTTCAGCGCACTTGACGCGGATGACGCCTTCACAATCGGCACCGACACCAACGCGTACACGATGGGCGACCTTACCCTGTCGCACGACGGCAAGCTTTGGATCCGCTCCAAACTTACGGAAGACGGTGCCACCGTCACTTACGCCGAATTGACGAGCACCGAAGACGCCGACACCAACTGGGCGACGGCTGTTCCTGCGACGGACGGCGAACTTAATATTAACGCAACGAGCACGGCAGGCATTGTTGTCAACGACGCTACTGCTCCGTCGACGGCTTACGGCTTGTTGACTGTCGACGAAGAGAACGGCGGAATCAAACTTGCGAAGTCCAACTTCAGCGACACGCCTTTGACAACGCTCAACGTCAGCAACACGACCGTCACCGTCGACAGCGCGCTTGTCAGCGAGGCCGCACCCGACGGCTACGTTGCCAACGGCGCGACCTTCACCGTCGAAACGACCGACGGCAACGACATCGTTATCGACGCGACGGAAGACACCGCCACCGTCACGGGCGTTGAATCAATCGACCTCACGAGCGGCACGCTTGCGGCGACAGCGAATATCCCGATTAACGGCATCACTTTGACGAGCGGCGAGATGACCGTCACGACGAAAGACGAAGTCACGAAGATCGCTCCGACGGGCGGCACGATCTTTACGAAAGACGGAGTCGACTATACTTTCGTCAACGACAACGTTCAAGGCTTCATCATCGACGACAACGGCACCAAGAAACTGTTCGTGCCCGACGACGAAGACTTCAGCATCGACACAATCACCGACGGCACTTATCGCGAGATGGTTGAGGCGGAAGTCGACGGCACGAACGTCACGCTTCCCGCGCAGAAGGACACCGAAGGCGTCATCTTCGTCAACAGCACGAGCGCACCGACTGCGACTTACGCCACGCAGGACGATAACGTCTTCGCGCTTACCAACGCCGACGACACGAACACTTACACAATCACGACGGGCAACCTTGACATCGAATCCGAGATTGAAGTTCAATTCGCGGCGACCGTCGAAATTGCGGGCGGCAAGACGCTCACCGTCAACGGCAACAACACCTTCGTGGCGACCGCAGGCAACGACAACACCGTCACCGTCGAAACGACTTACACCGACGAAAATACAATGAGCGCGACGCTCACGGGCGGCACGGTTAACTTGACACCCTACGAAACAGACACCGTCACCGTCGGCACCGACACAATCACTGCGGACACGGGCGACGGAATCACCGTCAAAGTCGACGGCACCACCGTCACAATCGGCGGCCTCAACAGCGCGAAAGAAGAAGGCGGCGAAAACGACAAGTTCATCGTCACCAAAGCCGACGACACCACACAGACTTACAAAGTCGTCGCGGGCGATGTGCTCCTGCGCACATACACCGACGGCAAACCTTCCGAACAGTTCAAGGGCACATTCACGGACGGCTCCGTCACTTTGGACGCGCTCAACAGCGATACCGAAGGCACGTGGCAGGCAGTCATTCCGTTGACGGCAGACAAAGTCCTTGACCTGAGCGAAGTCACTGCGGGCGGCATGATAACTTCCGCCGACTACGGCACGCATTACGCCACGCTTGAAATTGAAACCGCAACCGACGGCACCCCGAAGGCACTTAAACTCACGAAGTCCACCGAGACGGGCGACATCAAAGACATCGCGTCGATTAACTTGGGCAACGCGAGCAAGACTTTGACGACGAACTTTGCGGCGACCGTCACGACCGAAGGCACGGGCACTTTCACCGTCAACAGCAACAGATTCACGCCCGCGCAGACTACGGGCGAAACGCCGACGGCTTCCGTGCTCACAATTACAATCGACGATACCGCCGACCATAAAGCCACGCTCACCGAGGGCACAGTCACCGTCAGCACTTCACCGCTTGCACTTGCCGACACGAATGTCACCGTCAACGACGGCACGGTTGATGTCACCGTTACCGCCGCCGACACCGCCGCAGGCACCGAGGCATCGACGACTTTCACGCCTGCGGACGGCGCGGACTTCACCGTCGACAAAGCGACTTACACGCTCAACGCGACGGGCTTGACCAAAGGCAACTCATTCACCGTCAACGGCAACACCTTCACCGCGAAGAGCGACGAACTTACAATCGATACAACTTACAATTCCGCCGACGCAATGACCGCCGTGTTGACTGCGGGCACCGTCACCGTCACCGACGCGGCAGAGCTTGCACTCGACGGCGAGACCGTCAGCGTAACGAGCGGCACGCTTGAAGTTGCCGTTACCACAGGCGAAAACGCCGCAACGACTTACAAGCCTGCGACGGGCACGAAGTTCACCGTTGTCACCGGCACGGGCACCGACGCAGTCACCGCCAAATACAACATGACGACCGTCGGCTTGACCAAAGACAACAAACAAATTTGGCCGGACACGGCGACGCCCGAAGGCGGTTACAACCTGTCGAACGCCACCTGGTCAACGATGAAAGCCGTCGACGGCACGACGCTTGACTTGACCGACCCGACGACCGACGGCCTCAAAGCGACGAACGTCATTGTCGACAGCCTCGAAGATCCGACTGAACGCTTGGGCACGCTCACTTACACCGAGGCGACAACCGACGCAGCGGCAGTCTTCGACGTTCAATCGACGGGCATTGAAGCAGTTACCTTGGGCACCGCCGACGCGACCTTGACGACCAACTTCAACGCCACCGTCACCACGACCCCAGGCGAAGTCACCGAAGTCACCGACACGGGCGAAACCGACACTTACACGATTCAAACGTACAGCGTCAACGGCAAGACTTTCGCGGCGGCAAACAGCGAGCTCACCATTGATGCGACGTACACCTCTGAAACCGAAAGTGACGCCACGCTCACTGAGGGCAAAGTCAAGCTCAACAAAGACGACGCCGTCGAGACGACCGCGCCGATTACCACAGTCACCGAAGGCGAAACGACGACCACTTACAACAGCGTCACTGCCACGGCGGGCGACGGCTTGACTGTCGAAGCCACCGTTGCCGAAGACGGAACGACGACCGTCACAATCGGTTCACTCAACGAAAATGACGCCTTCACCGTCGGCGAAGTCACTTACACCGTCAAGGACGGCAAGATAATTGAACGCGACAAAGATTACGGCTCCACCAACAGCAACAAGTACCAAGTCTCCGTTAAAGACGACGAAGACGACGGCAAAGCCAACACGTTTAAGGTTGTCCTCAACAGCGACTTCTTCAACGACAACAACTGGGGCGGCACCATCGAAGCCAAAAAATCCGACGGCGTTTTCAGCGTCGACTTGACGGATCCGAATAACGCGCTTGAGCCGGGTTCGTCGACCGTTGTCACCGAAGAAGGCGAAAAGGTTGCGCGTATTCAGACCGACGAAAACGGCAATTACACAATCACCGACAACGCCGGGCTTGACGCTGTCACAATCGGCGCGTACACCGACTCCGACGGCAAAGCGCAGAACATCAGCACGCTCAACACCGACGAACGTCCCATGGAAGTCACAATCACTCCGTCGGAAGCTGAAGACGCAGAAAACGTTTACACCGTCAACGGCGAGAAGTTCGACGTCGGCACCGACGAGGACGGCAAACCCAGCACCTTGACCGTTGAAGCGACACCTGTACTTGACTCCGACGGTAATCCGACTTACAAAACTGTCACCGACGAGGACGGCAACACCGTCGAAAAACCCGTGACGACCGCGACGCTCACCAACGGCGTTGTCAACTTGACGGGCGACAACGACGACACCAAAGCTGTCACACCGACGGGCGGCGACACAATCACTGCAAACGCGGGCACCAATCTCACCGTCACCGCAGAGAAGACTACCGACGACGTAACGGGCGAAGACACCACCAACGCGATAATCGGCAACATTGCTAAGGGCGACGACTTCACCGTCGGCAATAACACTTACACTGCGGCTGATCTCACGTTGACTTCAAGCGACGGCGACACGCCCAAACTTTACATCGGCGGCCCGACCTACGAAGGCGAAGAAGGCAGTCAAACAATGTCCGTCGCCACGAGCCTGCTTGACCCGACCAACCCCGACTCCGAAAACTGGGCGACGGCAATTCCCGCGACGACCGAAGGCGACAACAAGACCATTGTGCTTGACGACAGCACCGAAGCGGGTATCGTCGTCGACGACACGAGCAAGCCGACCGAAGCTTTCGGGCAAATCACCGGGGGCGAAGAAACCACCGACTCCGACACGGGCGACACCGTCAAAGAGTTTGAGCTGTCCGACACTTCGACGACCGCTTTCGACAGCACGCCGACCGACGTCACCGAAATTTCAATCGGCGACAACATCAAGGCGACAATCGGCAACATCTTCCGCGGCATTGCAATCGTCGCCAATGCAGTTTATCAAGGCGCGACACGTGCGGCGAACTTCTTCGCACCCAAAATCAGCGGCAACGCGGACGAAGCCACCGATACCTTCGTCGTCACCACGGGCGGACAATACGTCAAAGTTAACACGGACATCACGCTCACCGACGGCACTGTCGGCGTCAACGAAAATCAGACAATCACTTTCGGCGAAGGCGAAAATGCCGACACCTTCACCGCCACTTCCGTCAACGGCAACTTGGCTGTCGAATACACGGCAAGCACCGCGACTGCAGACATCGTCAACGGCGAAGGCGACCTTGCCAACTTCGAGGAGATCGTCGACAACGAAAACAAGAAAGTCACGGGTATCAGCGTTGGCGACGAGTTTGAAGTCAAGACGACTGTCGGCGAAACCGAAACGACGACCAAGTACAAGATGACTTCGGTTGGCTTGTTCGTTTTGGACGGCTCCACAAATCTCAGCGCGTTCATTCCCGCAAGCGTCAACGACGGCAAACTCGCCACCGAATTGACGTTCGCGCAACTTGAGACGACGTATCTGCCTATCACCGTCACGAATAACACCTTCGCGCTGGACGACAAGTTGACGGCGGGCAACACTTACGCGCTTGTCGACAGCACGATTGCAACGGGCGAAGGCGCAATCAGCAAACTTTACGGCACGGCGATGAAGAATACCGACGGCACTTACACCGTCGAAATCACTGACGGCACGACTTCGCTTTACGCGACGAGCACGGGCACCGTCACCGTCAACAACGACGAATACACTTCGACCGAGGCAATCACGCTCACCGTCAAGACGGACGACTCTTCGCTCCACGGCGGCACCGTCACAATCGGCGAAGGCAAGCAAGTCACCGACGACAACGGCAAGACAATCTCCGTTGCCGACGACAAAGACGACAGCACGACAATTTCAATCACCGCGAAGGCAGAGAACGGCGCGTTTACTTCGGTTGCGGACGTCGGCGTGGGCGAGTCCTTCACTTACAACAACACAACTTACAAGCGAACTGCCGCAGGTATCACCAACGAGGCGGACAACAAACTCAACGAAAGCTTGAAGAGCGACAACTTCGACTTGAGCGCATTGGCATTGGGTCAAAACTGGGCGGACGTGCTCATTCCCGACGACAAAAAAGCCATCTCGATTGGCACTTTGACAAACGCGGTTGTTTACGACACGGCGGCTTTGGGAACGAAACTTGCCACGCTCACCAAGACGGAAAGCGGTTACACGTTCGCGAAGGCTTCAGGCTTCACCGACGGAGCCATTGCGACCGTCAACGTCAACACCGATACAACCATCACCACCGACTTTGCCACGAACGTTGCGACTAATTCGCCGGGACTTGTCACGGTCAACGGCACGGCTTACAACGGCACGAGTACCGACGGGCTCACCGTCAACGCCACAATCAGCGGCACGACCGCAGGCTCAAATCTGTATAAGGGCACCGTCACGCTCAACACGACTTATCCGACCGTCAAAGGCGCGTCGAATACCGTCACTTCGACAAGCGGCACGCTCACCGTCACGGCGAACGCGGGCGCATTGACAATCAACGGCATTGGCAAGGACGAAGCCGATCAATTCACCGTCACGACTTCGGACGGTACCAAAACGACTTACAAGATGTCGAAGTCGGGTAACTTCGCGGACACGAGCGGCAAGCTTTGGAAGGGCAGCGACGTCACGGGCGGCGTTGCGGTCACCGAACTCGTCAAGTCCGAAAACTGGGCGACTGCGGTCACTTCACTCGACGCGGCGGCAACGGCTCTTAAAGGCGACGGCGTCACTCCAGTTGCGCTTGTCGACGACCCCGCAAACCCGACGGCTTACTACGGCACGGTCACCGTCACCGATGGCGTTTACACCGTCAAGAAGACAAACGACGAACTCACTTCCGCCGCGCTCACCGCAAACAACGCGAATAAGGTTGCCTTCGCGGGCTTTAAGAGCAATGTTTCCGTCACCGTTCCCGACGGCGACTTTGCAATCAACGGCAACGCGTTCAAAGTCACGGAGGCGGCGGCAGTCTTCACGGCGGGCGGCAGCGGCACCACGGCAACGCTCGACAGCGGCACCGTCACTCTCGACGCCACGAATTACACCACGGTCACCGACACTTCCACGGGCAAAACAATCACCTGCAAGGTGGGCGACGGCATAACCTTCACCGCAGGAACCGGCACGATAAGCGACATTGCCACTGGCGACAAGTTCACCGTCACACCTTCGGGCGGCACCGCGACCGAATACGAATTGACCAAAATCGGTTTGCGCGACAACACCAATGGCTTGCGCTGGACGGGCAACACTGACCATACCGTCACGCTTGACGGACTTGCGGGCAACACTTGGGGCGGCATTATCGAACTCGACGCCAAAGACACCAACTTGACGCTTCCGCCGACGACACAGCTGTCAACCGACTCCGCCATTATCATCAACGCCGCCGCCGATACCAAGTACGGCACGTTGACCAAAGGCACCGACGGTTACAGCTTGAGCAAGTCTTCGGACGACAAAGGCTCCTTCAACAAGGCGACCGTCACGGGCATAAGATTGACCGTTCCGGCCAACTTCGTCGGCGACAAAGGCTTCACCGTCACCGCCGCGAAAGATTCGACCTCGACACCCGCGACCTTCACCGTCACACCGACGACCGATACAGCCTTTACCGTCGACGGCACGACAGCCAACGCTTCTGTCACGAATGCGGCGGGCGTCAAGTTGACTGCGGGCACGCTCACCGCAACGACCGTCCCGATTACTGCGGGCACGAACAATTACGTCATCACGGCGGATTCGGCTTCGTCGCTCACCGTCAAGAACACGAACGGCACAGTCACCGTCGAAGGCATTGACAACACCGATTTGACCGACAAGTTCACCGTAACAAGCGGCACGACCTCGAAGACTTATCAATTCGTCCCGAACGTCGGACTCGTCACGCTCAACGACAGCGACAAAATTAACGGCGTTGTCGGCTCAAGCTTCACAACGGGCGTATTCAAGCTCGGCACGGACGACGTCACGGACGTTATCGCTCCCGACGGCACGACGCTTGACTTGACTGCTCAAACCGAACCCGCGACCGTGTTGACTTCGATCGACCCGACCGACGCGTCGAAAATCGGCACGCTCACGGCGGCGACAAGCACGACACCCGTCACTTACGCGCTCAACGGCACGGCTTCCGACGTTGCGACGAAGATTGATTCCGTCACGCTCGGTACCACCGACACGGCTTTGACGACGAACTTCAGCGCGACCGTCACCACGACCAACACGGACGCGGCGACTTACACCGTCAACGGCAACAAGTACAACGCGACGGGAGCTGACGCGCTGACAATCGCGGCAACCTATGCCGACAGCAAAGCAAGCTCCACGTTGACGACGGGCACCGTCAAGCTCGCGGTTAAAGACTCCGTCACGGGCACCAACGACAATCAAACCGTCACCGTCACGGCGGGCGACGGAATTACCGCCACTGCTACCGACGGCAAAGTCACCTTGACGGGTCTCAATTCGGGCGACGCGTTCACTGCGGGCACCGGCACTTACCGCGTCACGGCACTGGGCTTGCTTGACGCCAACGACAACTTGTGGACAAGCTCCACCAAATACACAGACGGCATCACCCTTGCAGAGAAGGGAGACAACGCTTTGGGCAACGAAACCAACTGGGGCACAACCGTGAAAGTTGACAGCAACGAAGTACTCACAATCGACGGCTCCACCGACAGCCCGTCACTCGCCAAGGATGATTCGGCAGTTGTCATCAATCAAGCCGAAGATACGACTTACGGCACGCTCAGCAGAGATTCCGACGGCAATTACAGCTTGACGAAGACGGACGACAACACCGGCACGCTCAAAGGCATTGAAATTGACACGGCGTCTGCGGAAATTGCCAACGACTTCGCTTCCGTGCCGATTACTGCCAACGGCACCGACACATCCGCGACAATCAGCGACGTTGAGGCTTCGGGCAACTTCACCGTCGACGCAACCGACAAGAACCCCGAAGTCACGGGCGCGAACGCTTTGACTGTTGGCGACAAATCCACCGTCAAGGTTGCCGACGCCGACACCGTCACGCCTCCGACAAGCGGCACGGCAACGATTATCGAACCGGCTTCCTCGGCAGGCACCGCCACTTACGGCACGGCGAAGGTCACCGCACCCGAAGGCACCGAAGTTGCCTTCACGACCAAAGACGGCGCGTTGGCTTCAATCGGCAATTTGCCTGCGGGCGCAACAGTCGATGTTGACGGCGAAACTTACACCGCCACCGAAAACACAAAGACGCTCACTAAAGACAGCGACGACAAGACCTGGAACTTCGACGATTACATTCCCGACAGCGTCGTCGTCAACATCGATTCAAGCGGCAACATCACAATCGAAGAGACGGGCGTCAAGTTCAGCAACATCATTTCTTCGGGCAACAAAGTCAGCAACAGAGACGGCTTGGAAATCAAACTTGCTTCGGGCTTCAGCCTGACGAACAAGACAATCACGTTCATCAACAACTACAGCCGTGCCGACAAATACCCGCTCACAATCAGCGACGGTTCGGGCAACACTTTGGTTGACGCGTTCGGCACGACTTCGGAAACGAATGGCATCACGTTGACCGCCGACGGTGCCTCCGTCAACGCTTTGAGCGATGTGACAAGCGCAAGCTTCCATCTCAGCAACGGACAAGCTTTGACCGCCGACGGTGCCACCGTCACTTCCAACGCGGACGACAACCAAATCGGCGTCATGGGCTCCGGCGCAACGCTTATCGCTCAGAAGGCGGCAGAACTCGCAGTTCCCGAAGACATCGCGTTGAACTTGAGCGAAGGCACTTACCTCGTCAACGACTTGGAAGTTTCCGTTGCAGGCTCCACGAACGCAACGACCACTTCCGACGGCGCGATTGTCGACTTGACCGACGTTGCTCTGTCGAAGGGCGAAATGACGTTGACGGGCGCGAAGGCAACCAAAGCCACGCTCACCAACGCGGACGGCGTTTCGGTTGACGGCGGGGCGACTGTCCTCGGCGCGAACGACACGATTAACGTCACGGGCGAAGTTGTCCTCGGCACCAACACGATTAACGCGGCGGCGGCAACGAACGTTTCAATCAATGACGACGGCTATGACTTGGCAGTCGGCTCCGTCACGGGCGCAAGCTTCACCGTCGACGGCGACACGGCGTATAAAGTCAACGTCGACAGTCTCGGCGCGGTCACCACGCTTGAGAACATCGGCGCGGCGGACGGCGTCACGGTTGACGGCCTCGACAACGTCACAATCGTTACGGACGCTGAAGGCGCATTGACTGTCGGCGACCAAACCTTCACAGCGGCGGGCGACCCGTCAATCACTTACGGCGTGGCAAGCGGTTCAATCACCGCGATAAGCGGCCTTGCTTCGGGCACGGTTGAAGGCGACTTCACCGACGGCTTGCTCGTCAACGGCGACGCAATCAAAGTTGATAACGGCTCGGCTCTCGTCTCCGTCAGCGCGGACAGCTCCGGCAACAAGACAATCAGCGGCATTGGCAGCGGCGCATCCGTCACTGCGGCGGAAGGCGTCAATCAAGTTCAAACCGACGAAGCGGGCTCGTTCACGTTCGGCGACAAAACTTACACCGTCGGCGGCGACAGCGCGGTTGCGTTCAACATGTCAAGCGGCGCAGTCACCGGCGTTGAAAGTCTCGAAAACGGCACGTTCATCATCGCGCAGGACGAAGAAGACTTCAAAGTCAACAGCGACGAAGACATCGACATTGCGGGCAACACCGACCCCGTCACGCTCACCATTGCCGACAGCAAGATCGTCAGCGTCGACGGCGTGGACGGCTCGATTGACGGGCTTGACTCCGCGACGGTCAACGCGGGCGGCGACGCGACGGTCAACGGCGTTGAACTCAGCGGCAACAGCGACAACGTCACACTCGACGTGGCGGACGGCGAAGTCACCAAAGCTTCGGGCGTCGACGGCGCGATTGACGGCTTGACGAACGGCACGGTTGAAGATTTGAGCGGCGCGGCTTCCGTCAACGGCACGGAAATCGACATCGACGGCTCCACTTACGACGCAGTTATCGCGGGCGGCAAGGTTGCTTCGGTCAAAGGACTCAAAGACGGCGCGACGGTCAACGCGGCACCGTCAATGGCAGTTGCAACCGACGAAGACGGCAACTTTACCTTCGGCAACGAAACTTATTCGGTCACCACGTCTTCAGGCGACGGCGTCACCTTCAACACGAACGGCTCCACGAAACCGACTTCGATTGACAGCTTGAACGGCACGCTTGCGGGCGAATTTGAAACTCCGCTTGACGTTGCGGGCGCGGACTTCACCACAGAAGGCGAACCCGTCACCGTCGTTGCGGCGAACAACAAAGCCAACTCCGTCAAGGGCGGCAAAGCTGTCGACGGTCTCGACGACGCGACTGTTGAGGCGACGGGCGACGCGACTGTCAACGGCGTGTCCTTGAGCGGCAACACCGGCGACGTCACCTTGAAGACGGCCGACGGCAAAGTCACCAACGCTTCGGGCGTCGACGGCACGATTAACGGTCTTGAAACCGCGACTGTCGAAGGCATCGGCGAAAAAGCCACCGTCAACGGCAAAGCTCTCGACGTTGCGGGCGACACTGACGGCTACAACGCGGTTGTTGCAGATTCTGTCACAAGCGGAATTACCGACCTTGACAGCGGCGCATCCGTCAAGAGTGCTCCGAACGTCGCAATCACCACCGACGGCGACGGCGAATTCACCTTCGGCGACGACAAGTATTCGGTCTCGAACGGCGACAATCCGTTTACCTTCTTCACCGACGACGACGGCAACGCGACTTCGATTGACAGCTTGAGCGGCACGCTCACCGGCTCGTTCAGCGAACCGTTGAAAGTTGCGGGCGCGACGCTCTCCACCGAAGGCGAACCCGTCACGCTCGTTGCGGCGGGCAACAAAGCCAACTCCGTTGCGGGCGGCAAAGCTGTCGACGGTCTCGAAAATGCAACGGTCAGTGCGCTTGACAAAGTCACGGTCAACGGCATTCCTGTTGACGTTGCGGGCGACACCGACGGTTACGACGTGCTTGTCAGCGAAGGCGCGGCGGCTTCCGTCACGGGCGTCGACAGCGGTGCTTCCGTCAACGCGGCTCCGTCAATGGACGTTGTCACAAACAGCGACGGCGTGTTCAACATTGGCGACGGTCAGTACTCGCTCAGCAACGGCGGCAACCCCGTCACGCTCAGCACGGACGCGGATTCCAAAGCAACGCAGATGTCCGGCTTGAACGGCACGCTCACCGGCTCGTTTGAAACTCCGCTTAAAGTCGGCAACTCGACCGTTAATCCGAAGGGCGCGGATGTCACCGTCACGGCGGCGAACGATTCTGTTACGGGCTTGACGACAAACGACGGGCAGGAAGTCACCGGACTTGTCAACGGCACAATTGCCGCCACGGGTCAAACCACCGTCGACGGCAAGGCGTTCGACATTGCGGGCGTCCCGTACACCGTCACCGCTGTGGACGGCGAAGCAGTCTCCGTCACGGGTCTTGTCGACGGCGCGTCAATCAACGCGGCTCCCGCCGTCGACCTCGGCACGGCGGACAACGGCACGTTCTACTTTGGCTCCGACCCGTACACTGTCAGCGACACCGTCGACGGGCAAGTCACCTTCACCACGGACGCGGACGGCAACTTGACGAATATCGGCAACCTTGCGGGCTCGGTCAGCGGTGCTCTCGACGCGGCGACGATTAACGGTCAACCGTTCACCAGTTCCAATGCGGATGTCACCTTGTCGACCGACGGCGCGTCAATCACGGGCGTTTACGGCACGGCAAACGGCGACGCAATTACGGGCGACTTCACCTCCGCGACGATACCGATGCCGGGCTCCAGCGGCACGACACCTTCGGCACTCGTCGTCAACGGCACGCCGTACTTTTTGGCGGGCGACGACAACGGCGTCACCTTGACGAACAACGGCTCCGTCGTCAGCGGCTTGGCGAAGAATGCAAGCCTTGCCGTCGGCGAAGGCACTTACAACGTCAACGGTCAACCCTTCACTGTCGGCGCGGAAGGCGAAGTTATCATTGCCAGCCGCGACGGTGCGTATCGTTACGACTCGAACAACAAACCCATCACCGACAAAACTGCGGGCGACGCGCTCATCAACAACGTGCTTGGCGAACCGTCACCGTCGACCGAATCGCTTACGGCTTCCGAGGCGGCAAGCAGAATTGAAAGCGGCGAACTCGACGCCCCGCTTGCAATGGAACTCGACAACTCCGACGGCGAAAGCGTGCAGGCTGCGGACTTCTCAAGCTTCACGTATCCCAAACGCGTCACGCTCGAAGGCGGCGACCAGGCCGTTCGCTTCAACGACGAAGGCGAAAACTCCGCTTACGTCGCGCCGACCGCCGAAGGACGCAAGGCGATTGTTTTGGGCGACGGCGACGACATCGCGGTTGTCGACAGCCCGTATGCGAAGACTTCCGTCAAAGCCGGCTTGGGCAATGACACCGTCGCAATTCGCAACGACGCTCGCGCCACTGTCGACGTCACCGACAACGGCAACACGAAGATTGTTCCGACTTCGGGACGCGTCACCTTGTCGGGCTACACCGACGACAGCAACGCCGTTGTGCAGACGTTCGATTATCTCAATGTCGGCGACGCGGTCAAAGACGGCTCGATTAAGTTCGGCTCCGGCCGCATGACGCTCGGCGACGCGGCTGTCGTGCTTAAACCCGACGCTGAACCTTCGGGCGGCACGTTCGTCGACATCATGGACGCGACGGGCGACACGACGGCTGTCGGCTTCACGCACACGGCGGGCGGCGTCTTGAACGCTTCCACTTCGGCTGAAAACTTCCTCTTGAAGGGCAACTACGCGCAGTCAACCTCCGACACCACAAAGAGCGGCGGCTCCAGCTTGATAAGCGGCGCGGGCGACGACACGCTGTTGATTGGTGCGGCGGACTTCGCAAACGCAGGCGCGGGCGACAACCAGATTTACATCACCGATGAAAATCTGCGCAGAACTTCACCCGACGGCGCGGTTATCGAAATGGGCGCACGCGGTCACGACACCGTTCACAACTTCCACGCGGGCTACGACGACAACTCCGACAAGATTCAAATCGACGCGTCCGAAATTCCGAACCTCAAGTTCAGCTACACGCCTGAAGGTTTGCAGATGCGTTCGGGTCAAGCGCAAATTACCTTCGACGGCATGACGCCCACGCTCAGCACAAATGACACCGTCGAAAGCGCGGATCTCGTCGAAAGTGCGGACGTTATCGAAGACATCGACGCACAGAACGCCAAGACCGTCGCCGAACGCGAAGCCGAAGCTCAGGAAGTCATCAACGAAATCTACGACGACTTGACAATCAGCGCGGACAGTGCAGCCTCCGTCGGACTCGGCAGCGCGGCCTTCCAGAAACTCATCTTGACTGACGGTGCCAACGACTACAACGCCGCCGTCGCGCAGGACGGGCAGGCCATTGCAGTCACCGACGTTGACGACGAAGCCAACATCTACTACGGCAACCGCTCCGGCTTGAACTTCAGCGAATACGCGGGCTCCGTCGAAGTCAACTTGAATTCCAACGCGGGCTATATCAACGGCAGCGCGGCACTGTTCTACGGCATCAACAAGTTGCAGGCAGGTTCGGGCAACTCCACACTCATTGGCGCGGCGGGCGAACAAAACACGTTGATTGCAGGCGCGGGCAACACCAGTCTTTGGGGCGGCGGCGCGTCAAAAGACTTGCTCGTCGGCAGTGCTGACGCAGACAAAAACGGTGCGTCGACATTCTTCTTCCTCACCGGCGACGGCAGAGACTCAATCGCCGCGTTCAACTTCGCCGACGACAATCAAGACTACACCGCCGACATGATCAACATCACCGCCGCGGGCACGATAACTTCGGTTTACATGCACGGCTCGGATGTCATCATGCAACTCAACGACTCCGACAACGATTATCTCGTGTTGGAAAGCGCGGCGGGCAAAGACTTCAAACTCAACCACCTCACCGCACGCGTCGACACCAACGCGGACTTCGACGGCCTGGCGAACTGCTACGTTGCCACCGGCTCCAACGCGACAATGAACGTCGGCTCCGACTTGGGCGACGTGGAAATCTGGCTTGAAGACGGCTACTACGGCGACTACATGCACGGCATTGTTTATCGCGGCGACTTCACCGTCATCAACGCCGTCACCGCAAACGGCAACAACACGCTCGTGGGCAACGACCTCGACAACGTCATCTACGGCGGCACGGGCACGAACTCGCTGTTCGGCGGCGAAGGTTCTTCCAACGACACGCTTATCGGCGGCACGGGACACAATACGTTCTTCTTCGGCATGGCGGACGGCAACGACACCGTCACGGGCGCCAAAGACGGCGACATCGTCGACCTTACCACCGTCAATCAAGCGCAAATCGCTTCGACGCAAATCGACGGCGACAAAGTTTCAATCGCGCTCACCGACGGCTCCAACCTCGAAGTGCAATCGAACGCCGACATCGAATACAAACTCGGCGACGGCAACACTTACAAAGCCGACCACGAAACGGGCACTTGGACGAAGAAATAAACTTTCACCGTCAACACAAACGAACGACTCAACACACTGCAAACTTTTTGCAAGCTCCGACTTCAACGTCGGGGCTTTTTTTTGTCAACGTTGACTTTCATACGCGGGCAGATTAGAATTGCGCAAGAATTCACTTACGGAGGCTGGGACATTGAACAACATACCGAAGAACTACGAACCGCAAAAGTTCGAGCGCGAAATTTACGCGGCATGGGAACGCGATAACAATTTCCACACCACGGCGGACGCGTCGGGCGACCCGTACTGTATCGTCATTCCGCCGCCGAACGTCACGGGTCAACTGCACATGGGGCACGCGCTTGACGAAACGCTTCAAGATATTTTGATTCGTTGGCACCGCATGAAGGGCGACAACACGCTTTGGATGCCTGGCACCGACCACGCGGGCATTGCCACTCAAGCCAAAGTCGAAGAGTCACTGCGCAAGGAAGGCACCAACCGTTACGAACTCGGGCGCGAAAAATTTCTTGAACGCGTGTGGCAGTGGAAAGAAAAATTCGGCAACCGTATCAGCTACCAACTTCGCACGCTCGGCTCCAGTTGCGATTGGGAACGCGAACGCTTCACAATGGACGCGGGCTGCAGTGCCGCCGTGCGAAAAGTTTTCGTCACGCTGTACAACGAAGGCTTGATTTATCGCGGCACGCGAATTACGAATTGGTGTCCGAAGTGCAACACCGCAATTTCGGACATTGAAGTTGACCACGAAGACGAAGCCGGTCACCTGTGGCATTTGCGCTATCCCTTCAAGGACGGCACGGGCTACATTGAAGTTGCCACAACGCGCCCCGAAACAATGTTGGGCGACACGGGCGTTGCGGTTCACCCCGACGACGAACGTTATAAAAATCTTGTCGGCAAGACGTTGATTCTGCCGCTTGTCAATCGCGAAATTCCGCTGTTCGCCGACAGCTACGTCGATAAAAGTTTCGGCACGGGCGCAGTCAAAGTCACTCCCGCGCACGACCCGAACGATTTTGAAATGGGTCTTCGCCACAACCTCGAACAGATCAAAGTCATCAACAACAACGGCACCATGTCGGACGGTGTCGGCAAATATTCGGGACTTGACCGCTACGAATGCCGCAAGGTGATTCTTGACGACTTGCAGGCGGGCGGTTTCCTCGTGTCCGTGGAAGATCACAATCACGCCGTCGGGCACTGCTCGCGCTGCCACACGACGATTGAGCCGCTCGTCAGCGAACAATGGTTCGTCAAAATGGACACGCTTGCAAAGCCCGCGATTGACGCCGTCAAGTCGGGCGCGATTAAGTTTGTCCCCGAACGCTTCACGAAAATTTACGTCAACTGGCTTGAAAATATCCGCGACTGGTGTATCAGCCGACAGCTGTGGTGGGGACACCGAATCCCCGCGTGGTACTGCGACGACTGCGGCAAAATGACCGTGTCCGAAGTCGACATTGACACTTGCCCGCATTGTCACGGGAAAAATCTTCGCCGCGAAGAAGACGTGCTCGACACGTGGTTTAGTTCTGCGCTGTGGCCGTTCTCGACGCTCGGTTATCCGAACGAAACTGCGGAGCTTAAAAAATTTTACCCGACGAACGTTCTTGTGACGGGCTACGACATAATATTTTTCTGGGTCGTGCGCATGGTGATGATGGGCTTGAAGTTCCGCGGCGAAGTCCCGTTCCGTCACGTGTTTATTCACGGGCTTGTTCGCGACGAACTCGGCCGCAAGATGACAAAATCGCTCGGCAACGGCATTGACCCCGTCGAAATTATCGACACTTACGGCGCGGACAGTTTGCGTTTCACTTTGGTGACGGGCAACACTCCCGGCAACGACATGCGCTTTTTCCGTGCGAAAGTTGAGTCGTCCCGCAACTTCGCGAACAAAATCTGGAACGCGTCGCGCTTCGTGCTGATGAATTTGGACGGCTTCGACACGACGTTTAAACCTGCGCGGCATGATTTTGAGCTTGCCGACTTGTGGATTATTTATCGGCTGGCGTATCGAATCAAAATGGTTACCGACAACCTCGAAAAGTTTGAGCTTGGCGAGGCGGCGCGACAGCTGTACGAATTCATCTGGTTTGAGTTCTGCGACTATTACATTGAGCTGACGAAACCGCGACTTTACGGCGACAATCCGCGTGAGAAGGCGACGGCATTGTTCGTGTTGACGACGGTGCTTGAATGCGCGCTGAGACTTTTGCATCCGTTCATGCCGTTCTTGACGGAGGCGATTCGTCAACAGCTGCCCAACGCGACGGGTTCAATCATGCTTGCGAAGTTCCCGACGGTCGACGAACTGAACGATCTGCTCGTCAAGAAATCGCGAATCGAAACCTGCGCGAAAATCATCCTGAACATCGTCAAAGCCGTGCGCAACTTGAAGACCGAAGTCGGCATTGATTCACGCAAGAAAACGCGGATTGTCCTGCGCATGTCGAATACCCGCGACCGCCTCATGGTCATGAGAGTTTCGCATTACGTGACGATTTTGGCTTGCGCGGAGCCGATTGACTTCTCCGACGAAAAGCCTGCACACGCGTTAAGTGCCGTGGTCGACGGCGCGGAAATTTTCTTGCCGCTCGAAGGTTTAATCGACGCCGACAAAGAAATTGCCCGCCTCACCAAAGAGCGCGACAAGTTGCAGAAATACATCACGTCGACGGAGGCGCGGCTCGCCAATCCGAAATTTATCGGCAAGGCACCCGCAAACGTCGTCGAAGCCGAACACGCCAAACTTGCGACGGCACGCGACAAAGTCACGGCACTCGACGGACAAATCGCGCAGTTGAAAGCGTTATGAACACCTTCGACGACGCGCTTAAATATCTCGAACACCTGTGCATTTTCGGCATCAAGGCGGGACTCGAACGCACCCTTGCTCTTGTCGACAAGCTCGGCAACCCGCAGAATTGTTATCGCACGGTTCACGTCGCGGGCACCAACGGCAAAGGTTCCGTCTGCGCAATGTTGGCGGAAATTTTGCGGACGTCGGGCTTGCATGTCGGACTGTTCACTTCGCCGCATTTGGAGAGTTACTGCGAACGAATCAAGGTTGACGGTGTCGACATTTCGGAAGCGGACTTCGCCGAAGAAATTTTCCGCGTCAAGGCGACGGGCGTCGATTGTTCGCACTTTGAAACGTTGACGGGCGCAGCCTTCGATTACTTCAAACGTCGCGGCGTGGACATTGCGGTTGTCGAAGTCGGCTTGGGCGGCACGCTCGATTCGACGAACGTCATCTTGCCCGAAGTGTCGGTTATCACCAACGTTGCCCGCGACCACGAAAACATTTTGGGCGACCTCGACAACATTGCGCTCAACAAGGCGGGCATTATCAAGCCGAACGTTCCTTGCGTGACGGGCGCAAAAAATAAACCGCTCGACATTGTCCGCAGTGTTGCCGTTGAAATGAATTCGCCGTTGCACATTGTGACGAAGCCTTTCGACGGTGAAGTCAATCTGCGCGGGCGTCACCAACGAATGAACGCGGCTGTTGCGATTGAAACTGCGCGGTTGCTCGGCGTCGACGACGAAACGATTTTCGCGGCATTGAAGCGCGTGACGTGGCCGGGACGCTTTGAAGTCTTCGGCTCGCTCGTGATTGACGGGGCACACAATCCCGACGGCGCGGCGGCACTTCGCACGGCTTTGGACGAAACTTTTCCCGACGGCAAGCGTGCATGGGTATTCGGCGTTCTGCGAGACAAAAATTTTTCCGACATGGTGAAGATTCTGTTTCGCGGTGACGATTTTGTTATCGTGACGGAGCCGCCTTCGGAACGTGCCGCCAACGTCGACGAAGTTTGCAAAGTCCTGCGCGAACACGAAATTTCTTGCGTCGGTGAAGCGGACAACTTTGCCGCCGTGGAAAGATTGTTGTCGACGCCTGCGGACGTGAAGATAATCGCCGGTTCGCTGTACCTGATTGGTAAAGTTCGCAGGTTCGCGACGGTGACCGGCCGTCATGGATGACGAATGCCAACGTCGACGAAGTTTGCAACGTCCTGCGCGAACACAAAATTTCTTGCGTTGCCGAAGCGGACAACTTTGCCGCCGTGGAAAGATTGTTGTCGACGCCTGCGGACGTGAAGATAATCGCCGGTTCGCTGTACCTGATTGGTAAAGTTCGCAGGTTCGCGACGGTGACCGGCCGTCATGGATGACGGCCGCAATCGCCTGTCGCATGACGCAGGATGCGTCATAGCAGGCGCAGTTTCTTTGGTTACTTTCTTTGCTGCCAAAGAAAGTAACATAAACACACGAATTCAATTGAAGCGACGCGCCGACGTGCAACCGTCAACGTGACGACCGAACTTTTATGGATGTGATGCAGTGAACAGAATCAGCGTCCTTGCCAGACGCCGCAGAATCAAAAATCTTGAGCAGTGGACGATGTACGCAATAATCGCGGAGTCGTTCTTCCTCGCGCTGAGCCCGACACTTGCGGCGGCGGCAATAATGGTCGGCGTGGTGACGTGGTTCCTGCGCTGCCAAATCGATTCCAAATACAAAATCCGAAGCCTGCCGTTCGACGTGCCGGTCACGATATTTCTGCTAATCGGCGCGGCAAGCGTATTGATGTCGTCGGTGCGTTCGTTCGCGCTGATTTACAACTACTGCATGTTGGTCGGCATTTACGCGTTGACTTATTTCGTCGTCGGGCAAACAATTCGCACACCCGAACAAGTCAAGCAAATGTCGCAAGCACTTGCGGCGGGCGCGGTGATTGTCGTGCTGTATGCGCTGTTCCAAATACTTTTCGGCGTGGACGCGGCGGACGTGAAGTGGACAGACCCCGAAGCCTTCCCGCAGCTGAAGAAGCGAATTTTTTCGACGCTGGAAAATCCGAACGTGCTTGCGGGTTATCTGGACGTGTTCATTTGCTTGGCACTCGGACTGCTTGCCAAAGTCGAGCGGCGTTCGCAGAAAGTGATTTTAATCGTCGCGATAATCGCGCTTGCGGGCTGTTTGACAATGACTTATTCGCGAGGCGCGTTCCTGACGATTGCCGCAGTCTTCGCGGTGTATGCCTTCCTGCAAGATTGGCGCGTGCTAATTTTGTTCGCGGCGGTGACGGGCATAATCGCTTACACCGACGCAACCTTCACCGACAGAATTTTTTCCGCGTTCAACATGGGCGACTCGTCCGAAGGCGTGCGACTGGGCATTTGGGTTTCGACGACCGCAATGATAAGCGATCACCCGTTCACCGGTATCGGTTGGGGCGCGTATCAATACGTTTACCCGCAGTACAACTATTACATTGCCGACAACGACATCACGATTTACCACGCGCACAACATTTACCTGAACGTCGCGGCGGAGATTGGCATTGTCGGTGCGCTGGCGTTTTTCTGGTATTTTTTCGGGACAATGTTTATGTCGCTCGCTCTCGGTGCCAACGAACGTTACGCGAAGATTCGCGACGGCGTCGAAGAACTTGCCGAACAACAGGCGTCGAGTCTGTCGGAACGTGCGCAGAACGTTTTGGACTCAAGCGGATTCTTGCGTGCGGTGACGGAGATTAAAGACGCGCTCAACGCAAGGTTGTCCGCCTTCGCCGACGCGGTGACGAATTTGTTGCCGTTCGGGAAAAAGCCTTTGCCGACGCTCAAAGTCAAGAAGCCGCGCAAGAGTTATCGCGAAGTTGTTCATCATGAAGATTTGAACTTCAGCGAACACACGCGCAAAAAGTTCGCCGACGTCGACAAACCTTCGGGCGACGGTGTGGACGATTCGGCTTTCATTGACGGTGACGAAAAAGTTTCAGCCATCGAAAAAATTTCTGTCGGCGGCGAAAAAATTTCCGTCAAGCGCGTGCGGCTCAAAAAGTCCGACGACTCAACCGACATCGACTCAACCGTTGAACGCGACGACAAGCCGCTTGTCGATTGGGACGGCATGACCAAGCTTGACGATCGCAAGTTTATCGACGGGCTTAAACTCGGCATTGGTCTTGCGTTTCTGTCAATGGCACTCAACGGCTTGACCGACGACCTTTTGTTTAACATCCCAAGCGCAATGCTCATGTGGCAACTGGGCGCGTTGGGTGCAGCGATAAATTCAATCAGGAGTTGACGACGCGTCAACATCCAAACTGCTTTTACGGAGGTGGCGTACACATTGAAAAAGATGATTTCACAGGCGACGATTGACCGACTGCCGCTGTACTTCAGGACGTTGCGGCTGTTTGAAGACGAAAAGATTCCGATTATCTCTTCCGACGAACTGGGACGCAGGCTCGACATTACCCCCGAACAGATCCGCAAAGATTTGGCGACGTTCGGGCAATTCGGGCGCAAGGGCATCGGTTACGACGTGCACGACCTCAAGGAGAAGCTTGCCAACATTTTGGGCTTGCACAAACACTGGCGGCTTGCGATTGTCGGCGTGGGACATCTCGGCGGCGCGCTCGCCAATTACGTCAACTTCGCGTCGTTGGGCTTTTCGGTTGTCGCGCTGTTGGACATCAACAAGAAAGTTGTCGGCACGCAAGTCAACGGCATTAAAGTCGCCGACGTGACGCGGCTCAACGAAATTGTCGCCAAAGACGAAGTTGACATCGGCGTCATCACCGTGCCGGCTCAAGAGGCGCAGGGCGTGGCGGACTTGCTCGTTGCTTCGGGCGTCAAAGGCATTTGGAATTTCGCGCCGACGAAACTCAACGTGCCCGCGACGATTCCGCTGATTAACGAAGACTTGTCAATCGGTCTTAGCGCGCTCAGTTATTACATGACGCAAGAGTAACGGAGGTTTGCGAATGCTTACTGTTTTGATGGTTTTGGACGCGTTGATTTCAATCGCGTTGATTTTGGTCGTGCTCGGTCAAGAGCCCAAGTCCGGCGGCATGGGCGGCATGGACGGCGGTTCCGACACGACGTTTTCGGGCAAAGTTCGCGGCATGGACGCTTTGCTTGCGCGATTTACCGTCGTGCTGGGAATTTTGTTCGCGATAATCACGCTCGTAATTGCAAAGCTGTCGATGTGACGGATTTGTTACTTTCGCTTTGGTGAGGTGATTGTTTTGGTTGAAGGCGCACAATCTTTTTTTTTGGGCGGCAACTCAAACGGTGTCTTGTTGATTCACGGCTTTACGGGTCTGCCCGTCGAATTGTCGTTGCTCGGACAATTTCTTAATCGCAAAGGCTTCACGGTGCATTGTCCGCGTCTTGCGGGTCACGGTGTCGACGAACGGGCTTTAATGCGCACGACCAAAGACGATTGGTTTGATTCGGTTGTCGACGGTGCGGCGGTTCTTCGCGGCGTGTGCGACAACATTTGCGTCGTCGGGCACTCAATGGGCGGCTTGCTTGCGCTCAAGTTGGCTGCCGTGCAAAACGTTTCAAAGGTCGCGACGTTGGCGGCTCCGATTTTCATTGACGACGGGCTGGGACTTCGCAACCTTCCGCCGCGTGAATTCTGTTCTGAAGCGTGCATTGTTCAGCCGCGCAGAATTTTGGACGACGTGCCCGCGGGCGTCAACAATCCCGACAAGAAGACGCCGCTTATCAGCGTGCACGAATTGCTTGGCGTGATTGACGACGCGAAAAAAATTTTGCCCGACGTCACCGCGCCGATTTTAATCATGCACGGTGAAGAAGATCACACCGCTCAACCGCGAAGTGCCCGTTACATTACGGACAATGTCGGCTCGCAGGACAAGCGCGTCGTCACGATTCCGAAGAGCGGTCACCTGTTGCCGCTTGCCGAAGAGCGCGATTTAGTCTTCGATTTGGTTGCGGACTTTTTGACGGACGGTCATGAACGCTAAGCGACTGTACGCGCTGGACAACTTGAAGTGGTTCGTCATCTGGTTAATGGTCGTCTTTCACGCGGCAATGTGTTACATGGCGTTCGCGCCCGAATGGTGGTATGTCGTCGACGCGGACGACCCGCAGTTTTCGGCGACGGTGTTCGTGTGTTGGGCGGATATTTTTATCATGCCGGTAATGTTCTTCGTGTCGGGGTACTTCGGGCTGATGTCGCTGTCAAAGCACGGCGTGAAACGATTTTGGCGCGGAAAGTTTGTGCGGATAATTTTGCCGTGGTTAATCGGGTCAATTTTTGTCGCGCCGCTTGTGACGTACATAATTCTTGCAAGCCGACACGCGCAGGTTCCGTTTTGGGAATTTTACACAACGCTGTTTTGGGGCGTGTTCTATCAGCAGGCGCAGTATTGGTACCTGGGAGCGTTGACGGCACTTTACGCGCTGCTCGTGTGGGTGTGCGACCTGTTCCCGAATTTTTTGACGCGGACGAAAGAGTTGCCGACGGTGAAATTTTTCGCGGCGATATTCGCGGTGTCTGCGGTGACGATTGGATTAATCGGCGCGCACATGCCGCCCGACACGTGGAAATTTTTCGGTTACGTGCTTGTGTTGCAACCCGTGCGAATTCCGACGTACATTGCGATATTTTTTGCGGGCGCGCAGGCTTGGCGGCAAGGCTGGTTTGTCGAAGAAGGCTACGTCCCGAAACTGTGGACGTGGGGAATTGCCTTCGCGTTGACGGGCGGGCTTTACATCTTGCAACGGTTCGGCTTCATCTTCGCGCAGTTCGGCGACGTTGAAAAAGTTTGGCTCAACGCAATTTGTCAAGCGGCGTTTACCGTGGCGTCGGTGTTCTTCTTGACGGGATTTTTCCGTCGCAAGCTCAACTTCACGTCACCGCTGCTTAAAGAGTTGTCGGCGACTTCGTACGCGGTCTACTGGCTTCACATGCCGATTTTGTTTTTCGTGGCGTGGGCGTTCACCTTCGTGACGGTGGCGGTGTGGCTGAAGTATGTCGCGGTGTGCGCGCTTGCGTTGACGTTGTGTTTCGTGTTGGCGCGAGCTGTGTTGATTCAGTTGCCGAGCTTCTGAACGTTGCGGCGTCGTCGCTTCGATTCGGTTGATTCGTTGATTCGAGTTTGTAGGATCTACTTTTTCTTTGCTTGCCCAAAGAAAAAGTAGCAAAAAGAAACGGCACTCCTGCGCGGAGGGCGTTGGTCACTCGTTGCCGAAAAGTTGTCGGTACCGCGTGCCGTGTGTGCCCGCGTTAATGCATCCTGCATTAAGGCGCGGGCGGCGGCCGTCATCCATGACGGCCGGTTACCGTTGCTGTTGTTTTGGAGGCGATTTAATGACGGACGAACGAAAACTTTTGCCGATTATGCCGACGGAAAAAATTTCGTTGGACGATTACGTTGCAGGCAGTCCCGCCGCCGAAAAGGAACGAGCCGACGCCGCCTTTGCGCAGGTTGACGCATTGTTTCAAAAGGTGATTGAACGTCTGCGCGAACGAAACCTTCACGACAAGGCGGGCGATTTCGAGGTTTACCGCATGATGCTTGACGACCCCGCCATAGTTTATGATGTCGACGATTTGATTCGTGCGGGAACTTCGGCACCGCAAGCCATGTTGGACGCTTACGAACAGTCCGCCAAAAATTTCGAGTCGATGAACGAAAAATATTTTCACGAACGGGCGAAGGTTTTTCGTGTGGTCGGCAACTTCCTGGCGAAATTCATTGTCGAAAATCTTTGAGGAGGCGATTTAATGACGGACGATTACTGCTTCGCTTGCGGGGCGAACAATCCGATTGGTTTACATTTGACGTTCGATTTCGACGGCGAATTTTTGACGACGCGAAAAGTTTTGCCGAAAGAGTTTCAAGGTTACGAAGGCACCGCGCACGGCGGTATTTTGTCGACGATGATGGATGAGGCAATGTGCAAGTTTATCAGCGCGAAGTTCAACGAACGGGCTTTGACGGGGCGGCTTGAAGTCCGTTACAAGTTCCCGACGCCGATTGAACAAGAGCTGAAAATTTCCGCGTGGCAGGAAAGTCAGCGGCGAAACATCATCACCATGCGTGCGACGGTGGAAACTTCGGGCGGCACAATCACTGCGGAGGCGACGGCAAAATTCGCGGTCGTTGCGTTGTCGTGAGGGCGAAAAATCTTGTCGGCAAGCTCAGCGTCAACCTGCGCGGCTTCGGCTTCGTCATCGTCGACGACGGCGGCACCGACATTTTCGTTGCGGCGGAGAACATGCGCGGAGCCTTCAACGGCGACACCGTCAAAGTCCGAATCACCAACATTTTCCGCGGGCGGCGCGAAGGTCACGTCACCGAAATTGTCGAGCGTGCAAATAAAATCGTCGTCGGCATGTTGACGCACTTTGGCAGGAAAGTTGCCGTCGAGCCGGACGACAAACGAATCAACCGCGTGATTGTCCTGCCGAATCAAAAGTTTTTGCCGAACACAAAAGTTGTCGTCAAGGTCACTTCGTGGGAACCGTTGCGCGGCAAAGTAACCGAAGTTCTCGGCAAGGCGGACGGTGTCGGCGTCGAAGTTCGCGGGATTTTGCGCAGTCACGGCGTCGAAGAAAATTTCCCGCCCGAAGTTCAAGCGGAGGCGTCGCGCATTGAAACTGAACCGACCGTTGCCGAAATGAATCGCCGCGTCGACCGTCGAAATTTGCCCGTCGTGACCATTGACGGTGAAGACGCCAAAGACTTGGACGACGGAGTTTTCGCCGAAGTTCGCGACGGCGGATTTTTTTTGGGCGTGT
>CAMUZU010000008.1 GCA_947165295.1 uncultured Selenomonadales bacterium
ACGACATGAAAGACGTTATCCGCATGATTGTCGACAACGGCGAATTTTACGAAGTTCATCAACATTTCGCGACGAACATAATCACCTGCTTTGCGCGCTTCGGCGGACGCTCTGTCGGCATTATCGCGAATCAACCTGCGGTCATGGCGGGTTGCTTGGATGTCAACGCTTCGGACAAATCTGCGCGGTTCATCAGATTTTGCGACGCGTTCAATCTGCCGCTGGTGAATTTGGTTGACGTGCCCGGCTTCCTGCCCGGCGTCGACCAGGAGTACAACGGCATTATCCGTCACGGCGCGAAAATGCTTTACGCTTACTCCGAAGCGACCGTCCCGAAAGTCACCGTCATCACCCGCAAAGCTTACGGCGGTTCGTATATCGCAATGTGCTGCCGCGAATTGGGCGCCGATCAAGTCATGGCGTGGCCGTCCGCTGAAATTGCGGTTATGGGTCCTGCGGGCGCGGCGAACATCATTTTCCGCAAAGACCCCGACAAAGACCAGAAGACCGCCGAATACGTCGAAGAATTCGCGACGCCGTACAAGGCTGCCGAACGCGGTTATGCCGACATGGTTATCGAGCCGAAGGAAACTCGTCCGCTGATTATCACGGCACTGAACGCTTTGGCAAGCAAGCGCGAAGTCGGACCCGCCAAAAAGCATGGCAACATTCCGCTTTGATTCAATGCGTAATGCTTAATGCGCAATGCGTAATGAATCACGCGAAGTCTGCGAATCGAAGGGAGAATTCCGATGGCTGAAAAAATCAAACCCGAAATTATCGCGGCAATCACGGCGGCGGTTCAGGCAATGTGCGGCGGCGGCAAAGTCGTCGCAGTCAAAATCAAACGCAACGACACTTGGGCACTCGCGTCCAAAATCAATCGCTGACATATCGGAGGTAGTTAATCAATGGCAACAAAAAAATTCAACGTCACCGTGAACGGCACGACTTACGAAGTCGAAGTTGAAGAAGTCAAAGCGGCGGGCGGCGCGGCTCCCAAAGCTGCTCCTGCACCGAAAGCGGCACCGGCTGCGGCTCCCGCACCGAAGGCGGCTCCGGCTCCCGTGGCGAAAGCTGCGGCGGGCGCGGGCGAACACTCGATTGATGCTCCCATGCCCGGCAAAGTCGTCAAACTCGTCGCCAACGAAGGCGCGGCGGTCAAAGCGGGCGACGTCCTGCTTATCCTCGAAGCGATGAAGATGCAAAACGAAATCACCGCCGACGCCGACGGCACCGTCAAGAAATTCAACGTCGCGGCAGGTCAGTCCGTCAAAGCGCACGAATCGCTTGTTATCCTCGGATAAAATATTTCCGTCAACAAAAAAGAGCGCGTCTCCAAATTCGGAGACGTGCTTTTTGATTGTCGAAACGGTTCACTGCAACAAACTTAACACGGCGGAGGAATTCTGATTAGCTTGCGCGAGCATTGCCTGTGCCGCCTGAGCAAGGACGTTGGCTTTCGTGTACGAAGTCATTTCGCGTGCCATGTCTGCGTCGCGGATTGTCGATTCGGCGGCGGTGACATTTTCGTTGCTTGTGGTGAGGTTGCCTTCGTCGGTCTCCAAACGTTGCAGGTAAGCGCCCAGTCGCGTGGCGTTGTCAAGTGCGTATTCAAGCGCGCCGTCAAGCACACGAATTGCAATGTTCGCGTCTTTGACGGTGGTGACGGTGATGTCGTCGACGCTTTTGTTTTCGGCGGCAATCAAAATGGCAATCCACTCCTGCTGTTTGTCGGGGTCGTTGCTCAAAGCTTCGTAATGTGCGCGGTCGCTTTCGTTTAACAGCATGTCGAAGGTCATCATATACATTTCGTCTCCGTCGAAGATTTTGCCTGCCGTCAAAGCTTTGGTTTGCATGTTTTTGATGTAGAAAAAATTTCGCTGACCTGCCTGCGTGCCGTCGTGAATGACAAGCGGCGTTCTCTCCGTCCACGTGCGTGTATTGACTTTGGCCTCAAAAATGCCGCAGGGCGTGTCTTCTTCGACGGTGATTGTTTCGATTGTCGTGCCGTCTTCCAAAGTTTCAATGTCGTCACTCGGAGCAATGTCGTCGGTCGAATATTTGCCGCCCGTGGCCTCGACAATGCCGCTTGTTATGAAATCCAGCGGCGGTGAGCAATCTTTCAGGAAGACGAATTCGTTTTCGCTCGTGTCGGGGTACGCGGGATTTTTCGCGATTCGCACGTTGTGATTCGGGTCGATTGAAACAACGGCAAGTTCTTTGGTGCCGTCGGTGTGGTCAACGTAAACGTCTTTGGATGTGCTACGTCCCGAAGCGTTGGCAATGCCCTCGAAAATCGCACGGGCAACGGCGTTGCTGTCGGCCGCGTCAATGCCGTTCAAGCCAATTACGTAATCTTTCCTGTACGGATTGTCGTCCGGGTAAGTTTTAAGCGTGGCGGAGCCGAAACTCATATCCGCATCGAAACTTATGTTGATGAATTGCGGACAGCCACCGCAAAGAATGCTGAAACCTTGGTTGTCGAAGTAAGCGGGAATGTCGGCGGGGTCGGTCGGCATTGGCGAGTCGGAGTTGCTCACGTCATGCGAGCCGTTGAAGTTAATTTCAACGCCCGTTTCGTTGTAGGTGTCGGCGGTGAGTTTGGAAATTTCTTGCCCTTGTCCCCGTTTGACGAGGTAGCGCAAGAAAATGTATCCGCCCGCGTAAGGAACTTCGCCGCTGCCGATGTTGTTCGTAAACAGGTCGTTGAACTTCTGTTTGACTTCGCTTATCGGTCGTTCGCCGTCGACAAGCGGGTTGCCGTTTTCGTCGGTCGTGTCGATGTTGCCGTAATAGTTTATGTTGACAATCAGCGACAAACCGTCAACGGCATGAGTCACGGAATTTGTGTGAACGCCTTGCGCCGCCAATCTGCCGTTGGTCGTGTTGTACTCGAAGACGACGTACATGTCTTTGAAATTTTCGGAGGTGCCGTCTTCGGTGAAGCTCAAGCCGAAAGACTCTTCGATTAAGTCGGCACAAGTCTGCGTCCAGTCGGAATTCAATCCGCGCAGGATAAATTTTTCTTCGTCGCTCAAGCCGCCCAGTGTGCCGTTGATTACGCCGTCGGTCGGCCAATGAATCGTCACGCCCGCAATTTTTGTTGTGTCGCCGGGAGTCGGGTCGCCCCAGGTTGAAACGGCGTGGCTTTCGGGCACAATTGATTCGGCAGTCTTGGTGGAGCCGCCGCCCGCGTCGGAGCCGGTTATTGCGCCCGTGTCCGCGTTGGTCAAGTTAATGTCGCAGTACGTTTCGAGGAAGTCCGCATACGACGACGAATTTGCAAGGTCGCTCATGAACTGTTGAACAAGTTCAGCTTTGGAAGAGAAACTCGCCGAAGACGACTCGCTTACTGCTTCGTCAAGCGCGGCGACGCCCGCAAGTTTTGTGCCGTTAAGCGACGACATGAAATCTTTGATGACTTGTTGCGGCGTGGAGCTTGTACCGGAAGTTTCCACGGCGAAATTCTTTTCTTTGTAAGCTTTCGACCAGTTCCACGTTGAATTTGTTACGACATAGCCCTCATCGCAATCCAAAGGCGGCATTGTCCTGGAGCGCAAAATGGTATCGTCCGCAATGCTTTCGTCGGCCGCCGAAAAGTTCGCCGTCATGTCCTGAACGTTGTTGACGCCGATAATCACACGGGAGCCGTCGGCGTTGACGGTTTTGGTGTACGTTTTGCCGGGCACCATTGTTATCGTGTGCGGCTCAATCCAGCCGACTTGTTCGGTTTCGGTGATTGTCTTGACGTCATACGTGCCGTCAATCAAACGCTTGCCGTTGTAATTCGTGCCGATTGCCACGTCGTTAATCGTCAACATGCGCTGCTTGAGTTCCTTTTGAATCGTGCGGCGGTCTTCGTCGCTGTTGGAGTCGTTTGCCGCGTCAATGGCAAGTTTCTTCATTTCGCGCAGGATGTCGACGATGTTGCCCACGCCGCCCGAAGCAATTTCAAGCATGGACGGAGCCGTTTTTGACGTTCTGCACGTCCTGTGCGAGCGCACGAATCTGCACGCGCATCCGTTCGCTGATTGCAAGCCCCGAAGCGTCGTCGGCCGCAGAATTGATTTTCTGTCCGCTTGCGACGCGAGTCAAAGCCTTGCCGAGTTCGGTGATGTTGATGTTGAGCTGACCGAGCGAACGTATTGCCGCCAAGTTGTTGCGAACCTTAATCGCCACTTGAGGTCACGTCCTTTGTGATAACCGTCGAGCTTTACATTTTCGCGGAAGTTTTGTTGCGCTGAAATGCCGCCGAACCGAAACGGTCGTTCGCAATGTTGAGCTGACCGAGCGAACGCATTGCCGCCAAGTTGTTGCGAACCTTAATCGCCACTTGAGGTCACGTCCTTTGAGAAAACAGTCGAGCATTATCTTTTGACGGAAGTTTTATTGCGTTGAGATGTCGGCGAACCGAAACGGTCGTAAGTCGTCTTCTTTTTGTCGGCGGACTTCTTGTCGGTTGAAGTTTTATCGGCGGCGAAAGTTTTCTTGTCGGACTTCTTGTCGGCGGTTGAAGTTTTCTTTTCGCGCTGAGATGTCGGCGTGCCGAGCCAGCCGTAAGCATTTTTCGACTTGTCGGCGGATTTTTTGTCGGCGGATTTTTTATCATCGTCGGTGTCGGCGGGCTTTGAACGGTCAAGCAATTCGATAACCTTGGCGACGTTCTGGTTTGCCTGTGCGAGCATGGTGTACGACGCTTTGGCGAGCATGTTGGACTTTGTGAAGTTGACGTAAGCTTTGGCAATGTCGGTGTCGCGGATTTTCGATTCGGCGGCGGTTTCGTTTTCGTAGTTGCTGAAGATCTGCGCTTCGGTGTAACGCAACATTGCGTTCTGCGCGCTGACGGTAGTCAAGGCGTTGTAAAGATATTCGAGGCCTTTGTTGAGCGCGGCATTGCTTGAAATTGTCTTGCCCAAAAGGTAATCGCGTCCGCTCTGCGTGGTGATGTTGAACTTCGAGTAATCCGGCCAATCGGGGTCAAGCGCGAAGATGTGATTCATTGTCGTCTGCGGAATGTGCAACAGAATATTCTGCGCGGAATAATCGGTGTGTTGAATTGCAAGTTGTCGCTGATTGGCGGGCACCTGAACCGTCGTCTTCTGCACGTCGTCAAGCACGCCGTCGCCGATTTTCGCGCCCATTTCGCGCACTTCGGGATAATACTGCCGCAAGCTTGGATCGAGGACGTCTTCCTTGCGTTCGTCGTAAACGGTAATCGTGCCTTTTTCGTGGCTGACCGCAAGATAAAGATTGTGGTCGTCGGCCTCAAGATGCGGATTCGCCTGGTGATAAATCGTGTCGACAAGCTTTGAAACAATGTCGTCGAAGCTGAGCCCTGCAAGCGCGTCGGAATTCAAACTTGACACGTCGATTGGTATCGTTTCCAAATGCGCGCCTGAAATGCCCGCGGGTCGGTCGCTTTCGTCTTCGCCGCTTGTGAACACGAAGTTGAACCAGTGTTCGGTATCGGTCGCGCAGTAAAAGCGAAAACCTTTGCCGTCCATGTAACGCGGAAGATTTTTCAGCGCAGTTTGACCGTTGTCCGTCAACCACTTGCGAAAGTCGAGCGTGTAGTGGCTCAGCTGGTCGGCGGTTGTGTTTAAGCTGTCCTCGTTGCCGTAAACGCCTTTTGACGTGGCGGTTGTGCGCAGGATTTTCTGTCCGTCGTCGGTGGTGACTTTCGTGAAACGTGAATTCTTCGCGGTCATCATGTCGATAAAAGCGTCGGCGATTGTCTTGCCGCCCTGAACCGCCGTACGCAAGCCGTTTAAGTCAATCGGTTGCGAATTGTTGAGACGCTGAAGAGCTTCCAACGCAAGCGGCTCCTTCGTGTCGAGGAATTCGTAAGCAATCGATTGTTCGTTCGAGTAAGCTTGCGGCTTGTAATTTACGTGGAGCGAACCGACAATCAATTCTTCGATAAAGCTTTCAAGTTGATTCGGGTCGGTCGTGTCGTAAGCGGTCAAGTCCATGTCGTAAGTTGCGCGTTGTCCGTCGACGCCGTCAACCGTTCGTACGGTCGGAGCGTTCATAGCATTGAGCCCGTGGCCGGTGAGTCTGGAAGGCACCGCCGTAACTTCGTTATAGCCTCTGTCGCCGATTGCGAAGCCGTTGTAAGCCGCACCTGCGCCCTGCGCGGTTACGGTGACTTGTCCGTTGTTGAAGTCCATGTAAAAGCTGCCCGTGGTTATCCTGCCGCTGTAGCCGAGTCCGACGAGGGTGACGCCCGTGCCCGCCTTCGTGCCCGCGTAATTCGGGTCGCTTGGGTCGGTGATGAACTTAAAGTATCTGCCGTTGAAGGTAATGCCCGAACCTGCCGCCGCGCCCGAAATGTTGAACGACATTGTCGCGGTGGTCGCGGGTTGGTCGAGAACAGGCTCGTCCCACGCGGGGTGAAACCTGTCCTTGTCGTCTTTATACGCTTCGTGGTGAATGATTTTATAAGTCGCATTGGCACCGCCCGAAGTTTTCATGCCGTTCAAGCCCAAACCGGTCGCCGTTGCCGCTTCACGTCCCGCGACGCCGCCAGAATATGAGTCGCCCGTCGAATAGTTGCCGAATAAAACGCCGTTCGATTCGGTCTGCGTGTTCGTCGAGGTGAAGACAATCTTATCGCCGTTGACTGTGGCGTTGAGGTAACTGCCGTATTTGCTGTTGAGCGTCGAGGCGATTGCGTTCAACGCGCCGCTCTTGTCCAGGCCGGTAATGTTGATGACGTTGCCGCTGTTGACGCCGTTTGTGTTGTACGGGCGGCTTGAGTCGACGACGGCAAAGTTCGTGTAATTGTTCTGCAAATTGCCGCGTGCGTTGACGGCGCGAATTTGAAACGCCTTGCCGACAAGGTCGCTGACGCTTTTGTTGCTGAAGTCCATTTCGTACTGCGCCGCAGTGCCGTCCGTGCCGCCCGACAAGTTGACTTTGCTGTTGCCGTTCAAAAGCGACGTGCTGGGCGTGTCGACGGATTGATAACGGCTGAACGCGTCGAAAGGTCCTTCAATGCCGTCGAGCTGAAAATACACGTCGTCGACGATGTACAAGTCCGAGTCTTCCAAAACTTGCGGCGTCAACAACAGTTGCCAACCGACGGTCGTTTCGCGAATGGGCACGTTGCCCGTCAACAGGTTAATGCCGTTGTGTTCAATCTCATAAGCGATATCGTCGATTTTGCGGAAGCCTTTTTCAATTTCGCTTTGAATCCACTTGCGGTCGTCGTCGGTGGCGGTTGCATCGGCTGCCTGCAATGCCCGCGCCTTAATCGTGCTCAGAATGTCGAGCTGTTCTTGGATGCCTCCCTGCGCCATAGTGAGCATAATCATGCCGGCTTTGGCGTTCTGTTGGTTTTGTTCAAGGGCGCGGATTTTCGTGCGCATTTTTTCGGACGCGGCGTATTTCGACGGATCGTCGGAAGAATAATTTATCTCTTGCCCCGTGACGACTTTCTCGAATTCGCGCACCGTGTCTTTGATGTTGCGGTTCAACTCGCCGATTGAAATCCACGCGTCTTGATTGTTGTTAATCACCATGGCCACGGTTTGTCACTCCTTTGACGAAATATTTCTGCCAATTATATCGAAGAAAATATTTCGCGTCGACAAGAATTTTCCCGTGCGGCGACGAAAAATTTTGCACGCGCCTTGCCAATTCGTTATAATGACGAAAACTTTTTGGAGGCGGTCACGTTGACTGAAAAAGATAAGATGTTTGCGGGTCAGTGGTACGACGCGAACTTCGACGCGGACTTAATCGAACAGCGCACTCTCGTGAAAGATTTGTGTTTGGAACTCAACGCGACGAAGCTTGCGGACTTGTCTCGCCGCCGTGAGCTGTTGCAGAAGATTTTGCCGCACGTCGACGTTCAAGCCGTGGAAATTCTGTCGCCGTTCATGGTCGATTACGGTTACAACGTTTACCTCGGCGCGGGAACTTTTCTGAATCACAACTGTTACTTGATGGACTGCGCGACGATTCGTTTCGGCAAGAAAGTTTTCGTCGGCCCCAACTGCGGCTTTTACACGGCGATTCACCCGCTCGACAAAGTTCAACGCGCCAAAGGCCTCGAACGTGCGGAGCCGATTGAAATTGGCGACGACGTGTGGCTCGGCGGCGACGTGACGGTTTTGCCCGGCGTGAAAATCGGCTCAGGCTCGGTTATCGGTGCTAAGTCACTTGTCACCAAAGATATTCCCGACAACGTTCTTGCGTTCGGCAACCCGTGCCGCGTCGTCAAGCAAATCGGTTTGGAGACGTTACTCGTATGAACGCAACGTTGACCGGCCGTCATGGATGACGGCCGTAACCGCCCGCGTTGAAACCCGGAAGGTTTCACTGCGGGCGCGGTTTTCTTTGGTTACTTTCTTTGTCCGCACAAAGAAAGTAACATGTTACAAACGACTTCAATTGAAAGGACTTCACCTTGACGAACATCAAAACCGACAGAAATTTTTACTGGACGCTGTTCAAGTCGACGTTTATCGTAAGCATGTTCACCGTCGGCGGCGGCTACGTGATAATTCCGCTGCTCAAAGCAAAATACGTCGACGAGTACCACTGGATAACCGACGAAGAAACTTTGAACATGGTTGCAATCGCGCAGTCGACGCCGGGCATCATGGCTGTCAACACGGCAATCATGCTCGGCTACCGAATGGCGGGCGTCGCGGGCGCGTTGACGGGCATGTTCGCAACCGTCCTGCCGCCGCTTATCATCATCACAATCGTGGCGACGTTTTACGACCTTGTCGCGTCGAATGAATACGTTCAGCTCGTCTTGAAGGGCATGCAATGCGGCGCGACGGCTCTGCTTTTGAACGTGGCGATTGACCTGCTCAAAAAACAGTTCGCAAAGAAACTGCTGCTGCCGATTGTCATCATAATTGCAACGTTCGTCGCAAACCTGTTCTTCGACGTCAACATCATGCTTTTGGTTGCGATTGACGGGATAATCGGCTTCTTCCTCATGCACGACAAAAAGTACGAGTGAGGAGGCGTGCGAATGATTTACTGGCTGTTGTTCTTCGAGTTCGCGAAAATCAGTTTGGTTTGCGTCGGCGGCGGTTACGCGTCAATGCCGTTGATTCAAGCGGCGGTTGTCGACACGTATCACTGGCTGAGCTTGAGCGAATTCATCGACATATTCACGATTTCGCAAATGACGCCCGGTCCGATTGGCATTAACGCGGCGACGTTCGCGGGCATGAAAATCGCGGGCATTGGCGGGGCTGTCTGCGCGACGGCGGGTTTCGTCACGCCGAGTATTTTTCTGTGCATTGCGTTGGCGAAGATAATTTTCAAGTACGGCGACTTGGGCGCGATTCACGGCATTTTGAACGGACTGCGACCTGCAGTCATGGCTCTGATTGCGGCGGCGTGCGTGAGCTTCGTGTTGCTTGCCGTGTGGAACGCCGAAGACATTCCCGAAGACTTGTCGGCGACCTTCGACCTGAAAGGCGCGGTGATTTTAATCGCTGCACTTGCGGCTGTGCGCTTGAAAGTCGGCGTGATAAAAGTTCTGCTCGCGTCGGGCGCGGCAGGCTTGATTCTTGGGCTGGTGGCAACGTGACGTTGCATCCGATTGTCGCGCCGTGATGTTTCGACGGTTGAACGCTGTCGCCGCGTTCGTGCGTGAAAAATTTTTTGGCAGGTGATTTGATTGGGCGACGTGATAATTTTTCTGATGCTCGTGTGCATGATTTTTTACGCGTTTGGCGACGACATATTCAGCGACTAAAAAAATCCCGCGACTTGTTCGGTCACGGGATAAATTTTTTTTGCAACGGGCGACGATTTACTTGCGGCTGTTAAAATCTTCGTCGAGCACTTCGCGCCAGCTGTCGTCGTCGACAAGTGACTTTGCTCTGGGCGCTCTCGCGAACGAAACGAAGTTGTCCATTGCCATGAAAGCTTTTGCGGTACCGATGTCGTCGGAGTGATAATTGACGGCTCTGCGGCGGTCGATACCGATTGAGTCGGCGAATTCGGGCGCGTCGATGTTGGCACCAAGGAAGATGAATTCCCAGCCGGCTTCCTTCTGCTGTTCGATGAGCCGCTTGACGTCGCTGTAACCGAACTTGCGGCTTGAGTTTTCGTAGCCGTCGGTCGTGATGACAAACAGCGTCTTCGACGGGCGGTCTTCTTCGCGGGCGTATTTGTGGATGTTGCGCACGTGCTTAATCGCGTTGCCCACGGCGTCGAGGAGCGCGGTCGTTCCGCCGACAACGTAATCGTCTTCGGTGAGCGGCTGAACTTTGTCGAGCGGAATTCTGTCGTGCAGGACTTGCGAACGGTTGTTGAACAGCACCGTCGACACGTAAGCCGTGCCTTCGTCGTCGGCCTGTTGTTTCTTGAGCATGGAGTTGAAGCCGCCGATCGTGTCGCTTTCGAGCCCGCTCATTGAGCCGCTTTTGTCGAGGATGAAAACCAATTCAGTAACGTTTGCCATTGTTATAACCTCCTTCGTTGCGCCGATTGTAACGCGCAGGAAGTTACGCCCGGTCACTTGCGAAGTTACAAATCGTCTTTTCGCTTGGGCACGATGTCTTGTCCGCAAGCGTGAAGAATTTCGTTGAGCGTGTTCAGGTTGAAGAATTTGCTCTTGGCAAGCAGTTGTTGCTTTTCTATGAACGCGGAGATTATCACGTCGCGTCTTATGGCGTTCGACAGCGCGAAGCCCGCCGAACTTAAAAACTTTTTCGTCGTCGGAAGGTCAAGCCGCAGTGCAACGGCAAAAGCAATCGCCGTGTCTTTGCTCGGCTGGTAATTGACGTTGTTCACGATTCGATTGTAAATTTGTCGCAGGACTTCGGCGCGCTTGTAAATCGTCGACGGCTTTTCGCCGCTCTCATTGACCAGGCGCAACAACATCTGTGAAAACGTTTCGCCCGCATTCTTCGCGACAATGTCGTCAAAGTCAAAGTCACTCGCCGAAAAAGACGGCGTTAAGAAACTCATTGCCCGCGGCTCTGACGGTTCGTAAAATGAAGACATTCTTGCGGCGTAACGAACGGTCGGCTTTTCGCCCTTGAAATGTTCGGCGACATACGCGTTGACCAGTTCAAGCAACTCTTTGCGTGTCATAAAAAAACACCTCCCGCGCAGATTGTAACTAATTCGCCGCGAAAGTTCAATCGCCGCCCGCGATACTTGACACCAACGTTGACTCGCGTATAATTCGTTTACCCGCAAGTTTACCCGCAAGGGCGCAACAACTTTTTGGGAGGTTGACACCAATGGACACCTACGACTGTGAATTACTCGACGCGGCAAATCTCGACATCTTCAAACCTGCTCAAGAAAAAATTCCCGACATCTGCTGCGAAGACTGCAAGTACAGCTTGTGGCTCGCGCAGAAAAAATTGTTTCAATGCACGTGGTACGGCATTTTGGTCGAAGGCAACGACTCCTGCGACGAAGCGGAATGTTAGTTGCGACGTTCGCCGCCGACGCTTGAATCACTCGACGCGGCATTTTCGTCACGGACGACGATTTATGCGACGAAGCGGAAAATTAGTTTGCGCAACCTTCGACGCGTGATATAATTTCGCAAACATTTGGAAGGAGTTTTGCTCATGAAGTTCTGCAGAATTTTTATCGGCGCGTTTTTGGCGTTGACGTTGTTTGTCGCGCCGGCTCACGCGCAAAAATCCGCGTCGCCCGAAGACTCGTCGGGATTCGTGGTGCTGTCGGAAGTCGCGCCCGACATAATCCAGGAGATTCGCTACTTCTCGACGTACAATTTCGTCGGCGACAGGATTGACGGCTACCAAGTCCCCTGCGCGTTAATGACACGCGAGGCTGCCGAAGCGTTGAAGGCGGTTTCAGATGACTTGATGCGTCGCGGTTATCGGCTCAAAATTTACGACGCTTACCGTCCGCAAACGGCCGTTGATCATTTCGTGCGTTGGGCTGAAGACATCAAAGATACCCGCATGAAAAATTATTTTTACCCGAAGGTCGACAAGACGCGCCTGTTCGACGAAGGCTACATTGCCGCGAAGAGCGGGCACAGTCGCGGTTCGACGGTTGACTTGACGCTGTTCGACATGAAGACCGGCAAGGAAGTCGACATGGGCGGCACGTTCGATTGGTTCGGCGAAGAGTCACACCCCGATTACGTCGGCAAGCTCACGCGCAAGCAACTGCACAACCGCAAGATTCTGCGCGACGCGATGATTCGTCACGGTTTCAAGCCGATTGAAGAGGAGTGGTGGCACTTCACGCTCAAAGACGAGCCGTATCCCGATACGTATTTCACGTTCCCCGTCACCGACCTGCGAATCAAACAAGCGGCGTGATCTGTGTTACTTTTCTTTTGGCGCAAAAGAAAAGTAAGCAAAAGAAAACAGCCCGCAGGTGATACATCCTGTATCAACTGCGGGCGCGGCCGTCATCCATGACGGCCGGTGTTACGTCGCGGTGAAGTCAGCGGCGACACTTTTCAATCAACTTGACGATATTGGCAACCGTCTCGGAAATGTTTTTCGAGGCGGTTTCTTTTTGCATTGCCTGCGACAGCGTCACGGGCGAACGAAGAATCGCAAAGGCGGCATCAAGTCCCGCGTCGTCCGAAATGTCCGCGACACTTCCGCCAAGCCCGACGGTCAAAATCTTCGGGTTGAGTCGTTTGGCAAGTTTGGCGACACCCGACGGAGCTTTGCCTTGCGCGGTTTGGAAGTCGAGCCGACCTTCGCCCGTGAACAAAACATCCGCCGTGCGCAAGTCGTCGGCAATGTCGAGCACGTCCAAAACCAATTCGACGCCGGGCACAAGTTCGCCGCGCAGAAACGTCCTGAACGCGAAACCGAGTCCGCCCGCCGCACCGTCACCCGCCGCAGAAATTTTTTCGAGCCGAAGGAACTTCGCCGACAGTTCGCCGAAGCGTTCAATCCACGCGTCCATCGTCTTGATAACTTCAGGCGTCGCGCCTTTTTGCGGAGAGTAAACCGCCGAGCAACCGTTTTCGCCCGTGAGCGGATTGGTCACGTCGCAGGCGATTTTGAACGTGCAATCGTCAAGTTCGGCGGGAACATTTGAGCTGTCAATCGCGGTGACGTTCGCCAAGTCGCGCCCGAAAATCCCGCAAGTGTTGCCGTTCGCGTCCGTGAACTTAAAACCGAGCGCGGTCAACATGCCGAGCCCGCAGTCATTTGTTGCCGAGCCGCCGATACCGACGACGAAATTTCGACAGCCGTCACGAAGAGCTTGCAGAATCATTTCGCCGACGCCGTAAGTTGTCGTGTTGAGCGGGTTGCGTTTATCTTCAGGCACGAGCGTCAAACCTGCCGCACTTGCCATTTCAATGACCGCCAAACTTTTCGCGGGCACTTCGCCGAATTGAGCCGAAACTTTTTGACCGAGCGGGTCGCACACGTCAACGGACTTCAATTCGCCGCCGAGACCTGCGGTTATCGTTTGACAGGTGCCTTCGCCGCCGTCGGCAAGCGGAAAGACTTTCACGTCGGACATTGGTGACGCGGACAAAATTCCGTCGCGAGCCGCCGCGCCCGCCTCTAAGCCGGTCAAGCTGCCTTTCAAGCTGTCAATCGCCACGATGATTTTCATGTCACGAACCTCCCAAAAATTTTTGCGACATTATACCACGACAAAGCTTCCGTGCGGCGAAGAAACGCGTTTTACCACGTCGCTTGCATCAATCGTCGACACGCTCAACCAAAGCAAAACTCCTTTTTAAAAAGAAATTGACGCCGTTTAGCACTGAACATCCGACGCTTGCACGAGTCCAAAGCCGCTGAATACGACGACAAAATCAAGTGACAGTTTGAGACGTTCGGCGATGCAACGAAATGACAACGTGTTTTGACCGACAATCAAACGCAAGCCGGACAAGAAACTTTGCGCAGACGCCATTCTTGTCGCCGATAAGTCGGTCGCACTTCGAATTGATTCGTTCCATGACCTCGAAGCGCGTCTTTGTGCGGCGAATTTTCTTCCAGCCGTCGTCGCAAGTGGCGTCGGGCGTGACCGGCCGTTGAGCACGAAGACAATTTTCTCGTCATTGCAGGCCGCCGCGCCAATACGCGAACTTCGACTTCGTGACGCGGGCATTTCTGCGTTCGTACGTGAGAGCCGAACTTGACGAAGAATCCAAGCAACGGAAGTGAACTTTCATGTCAAGCCGCATAATTGAAATAATCATCCAGACCAACGACAAAACTTCGGCGGGCTTGTCGGCGATTCAGTCGAAGTTTCCGGCTGCCGAAAAGACGATTCAGCGCGTCGCAAGCCGCATGAAGGGTTTCGCCGCCGCCAAATTTCGGGCGACAATTTCGCTGATTGACCGCGTGACTGAACCCGGCAGTCGAATCAATTCTGTGCTCAAAAGTCTCGCGGGCAAGGCGTATCGATTGACCGTCGGCGTCGATGGCTGATTTTTGGACTTGTACTAAAAGACCGGCGCCTCGGCAGCGAAGCGTTAAATTTCGGCGGCGACGAACTTCAGCCCGAACCCGAACGCAAGGCTTTTGACAACCTTGAAGGCGTCGACATTCCCGAACACAACCGAATTGGCGCATGGAACTTTCCGAAATCATCCGCGAAGTCAAGCTCGGACTTGTCGACGGCGAGTTTCCGCACGTTCAGCGTCGTTGAAGTCGGCGAAATCAAAACCCCGAAAGGCGAACAGCTCACCGCAATCAGTTGGCGCGGAACGTTTGCTTGACTATTGCGCGGTGGACTGCGGACTTTCGATACATACAGCGACTTGCGCTTAAGGAAATGTTCACGTGACCGCCGACCCGTTTTTGACGTTCCCGAAAGTTTTTGTGTTCAGCGTGCCGAGTGAAAATTCCGTGGCGGCGGTGGACTTTGAGACCGTCGAGGCGGCGACTGTGCCCGAAAGCGGACAATTAAGCGTGCGCGCCGACACGATCATAATTATGAAAAATCCCGTCGACAACGTGTACACGATAACCAACGACGCGACGTCGGGTGGCACCGAGATTGAGAGCGACGACAGCTTGCGTGCGCGAATCGACGATTATTATGCCTGGCGTCAATTGAGTTTCGTCGGCAACAAGCGCGACTACATTCGCCGGGCAAAAAGCGTTGACGGCGTGGGTTTCGCGCATTGCATTCCGCTGTACTTCGGCGCGAATTCCGTCAAGCTTGTTATCGCGGACGCGAACGGTCAGCCCGCAATGCAGGAGATTTTGGACGCGGTTGAGACTTACATTTTCGGCACGGGTCACGACGACTTGAACCGTTTGGCACCAATCGACGTCGCGAAATGGGAAGTTGCCGCGCCGACTTTGAATAACGTCGCTTGAGAGCGTCGAAGAAAACATTCGCCGCAAGTTGGACGCGTTTTATTTGACGCTTGCCGACGCTGAAAATCGTTTCGGGACACTGCGTTACGTGAAAGTTTCCGAACAAATTCTGAACACGGCGGGCGTCGAAGACTTCAAACATTTACGCGTGAACGACGGGCTGAGCAACGTCGACTTCGCCGAAGACGAACTGCCAATCACCGGCACAATCGAGCTGATAAGTTATGGCTAAGTCTTCCGAGCGCATGATTCGTTTCGTCGCGTCGATTTACGAGAATTCGTTTTGCCTGAAGTCTTACTTCGATGCACTTGGCGCGTCCTTCGACACGCTCACAAAATATTTTTCGGAACTTCGGGCGCTCCTGCGAATCAAAGCCGCAGTTCATTTGCCGCTGAATCCCGCAGTCTTAGAAAAGTTTGCGCGTGACAATTACGGCTTCGACTGCTGCCTTGACGAGACGCACGCGGGCGAAATCACTTTCGAACCGGGCAATCCGCAAAGTCAACTGTTCACGATTCGCGTCGGGACTTCGTTGTTTGTCGCGGAAACAATCAGAATCGCCGCCGAGCCCGAAAAAATCATTTACGACGGCACCGGCAAGGTCAGCAAAATTTTCGACGCGACGGCGGGCAACTTCGCGGCGTTTGATTCGAGCGGCGGGACTTGGTTTGATCGACGAACAACGCGGCTTCGACCTTTTGAGCAAGGCGTTGGCGGGCAAGCAACTTCATTTCACGCGAATGGCTTTGGGCGACGCGAACGGACTCATGCCGACCGAAGACGAGCAGTACGAAATGACGGGCATGATTCATCAATGTTTCGAAGCGAAAATCAGCGACATGCGATTTACGGGCGGCGGCACGGCAACCGTCACGTGTATTGTTCAGAACGCGAAAGTCGAACACGGTTTCCGAATCGCCGAAGTCGGGCTTTTCGCGCTTGACCCGGACACCGACGAAGAAATTCTGCATTGCTACCGAAATTCGGGCGTGGCGTCGAGTTACATGCCTGGCGGCGGCGGCGCGGTTTGCCGGAATGTCACGCTGTCGATTGTCATCGTCGTCGACAAGGCGACGAACGTCACTGCGGTCATTGACGCGAGTTTGTTGTACGTTTCGCAAGCCGAATTCCTTCAGCACGTCAACAGCGACAACCCGCATCCGAACTTGCCGAACGTCGCCGAAGCCGTCACTTTCGCCGACACGATCCGGGTTGACGTCGGCGACAATAAGTTGCACCCGATGTCGTTCGTGAATCTTCAGCGGCTGATTTTGAACGGCGACGCGTCCGCAGTTCCAAAAATCAATTCGCGCCTCGTGCCTTGGTGGTCTTCACAAACGATTTGGCGAACACGTACGACTTGACGCGTGCGCAACTTTATCGCTCGTCGGTCGCCGTCGATTCAAACGGTCAAGCTTCGGGCGCGGGCAACTTCACGCTTTCGGGCGACGCGGCGTTTTCGGAAAACGGTTACTTTTCTTTGACGGCTTGAGGTGACGACATGGCTTTGAAAATTTCTTACGGGGCGGGCGCGCTCGGCACGAATCCGCTGTTTTTCTTCGTCGCAAACAACGTCGCAGTCGTGTTGCTGAATTTGTTGCCGTCGCCGTCGCCCAGTACAAGGATTTGACGCTCGGCGAAGATTGTACGATTACACCGCCCGTCTACAGCGCGTCGAATTATCACGGCGGCAAAATCAATCTGTCTGCGACGCGGCGTCTCGTATCGGTAACCCGTCGACAAAAGGCGTGCAATTTTACCGAGGCTCGTCGACATCAGTAATTTATAATGAAACTGCACCAAGCGGCGTCACCAACGTCGGCGGCTCGACCATCTTAATCGCCGCTGAATCAATCGAAAATTTCTCGTGCGCAATGATTGCCAAATACCGCAATTCATCTTTGACGGCGGGTCAAGGCTTTTGCAGATGTTATATCGCCAGTGAAACCAAACTTCGCAACGACGAAGGACTTTACGCTTACGACTGCATTTCGACGCCGTCGCGGATTAAGCGCATGAACATTAAAAATTTTGGCAACGGTTCGTTCGGCGACGTGGCGGGCACAAACATTCAGCTGAACAATTACGCGACAATCACCGCAGTCGTACGGCTTCGACAATCAGCCCGAAGTTTGGCGCGAAATGACTTGCGAAGTTGACCAACAGCCTTACGACGACGATTCCGTTCAAAGCTGTTATATTTATTCGCTTGCCGACGACAAACGCGGACTGCAAATCGCCAACATCCGCTTTCAACGCCGAAAACAGAATCATCACGTGCGTCGCGTCCGTCGGTACGAAAATCATCGCAAGCTACGACAAACTCGACGAGGTGATTTCATGGATTGAACTTGGTTGGAGTAGGCGGCGCACGACCGCATCGACGAATTTTTACACAAGGAAGCGCACGGCATGATTGACGCGCTGTGGCTGTACATGTTGATAATTTGAGCCGCCGACCGCTGAAGACTACTTGTAAAGAATAACTCGTCTTGAGAATCGGACGACGCGTCGAAGGTTATTTGCGCGCCGTCGGCTACGACGTGAAGCTGTTTCTGTTCGACGGCTTGGGAAGAAATCGGCTTTGACCGTGCGAGTGAGCCGGTTGAAGAACTTGACTTCGACGGCACGGGCTTTTATCCACCGCTTGACGATACGCACGGCGTTTGCTTGGATAAAAAAATTACCCTCTCCGAACTCGTGGAGAGGGCTTTTTTGTGTCCGAAATTGTCTGCGCGTTGTCTGTAAGCCGATATTTTTTTCGACCGTTTCAAGTTATGACGAGTCAATGCATGCAAGCCGTGTCAAAAGAATTCAAACCGATTGACGCTTCGGCGTGCGTGTGATAAATTTTCGTGCGGGAGGGATTCACATGAAGAAATTGATTAACGCGGTTGACGCCGTCGAAGAACAAATGATTCTCGGTCTGGTCAAGTCCGCGCCGACAAAACTTGCCAAGCTCGATTACGGCAATGTCGTCGTCCGTGCGCAAAAAAAATCCGACGACAAAGTTGCGCTTGTCAGCGGCGGCGGATCGGGTCACGAACCTGCACACGGCGGTTTCGTCGGCAAAGGCATGTTGGATTGCGCGGTTGCGGGAGCGGTCTTCACGTCGCCCACGCCCGATAAAATCTTCGAGGGCATTAAAGCCGTCGCAACGGATCAAGGCGTCCTGTGTATCGTCAAGAATTACACGGGCGACGTTTTGAATTTTGAGATGGCTATGGACATGGCGGCCGACGAAGACATCAAAGTCGCGCATGTTGTCGTTAATGACGACGTGGCAGTTCAGGACAGCCTGTACACCACGGGTCGTCGTGGCGTTGCGGGAACAATCCTCGTGCACAAAATCGCGGGTGCCAAAGCCGAAACGGGCGCAACTCTCGACGAAGTTAAAGCCGTCGCCGAAAAAGTTATCGCCAACGTTCGCACAATGGGCATGGCAATTTCTCCGTGCACAGTTCCCGCCGCGGGCAAACCCGGCTTTGAACTCACCGAAGACGAAATGGAAATCGGCATCGGAATTCACGGCGAACCGGGCACTCACCGCGACAAGTTGCAGTCCGCCGACGAAATTGCCAAAAGTTTGCTCGACAAAATTCTTGCCGACATCGACTTCAAGGGCAGCGAAGTCGTCGTCATGGTCAACGGCATGGGCGCGACTCCGCTCATGGAACTTTACATCATCAACAATTTCGTGCAAGATTATTTGGCTCAAGCGGGCGTCAAAGTTTACGATACAATGGTCGGCAACTTCATGACGTCAATCGAAATGGCGGGCTTTTCGCTCACGCTGCTCAAGCTTGACGACGAACTCAAACAACTTTACGACGCGCCCGCCGATACTCCCGCGCTCAAGAGGTAACCGACATGACCGACAGCAAACAGATTATCGCGATTGTTGAAGCCGTCGCGAACAAAATCGAAGCCGAAAAAGATTTCCTCACGCAGCTTGACAACGAAATTGGCGACGGTGACCACGGCATTAATCTTGCACGCGGTTTCAAGGCAGTTCAAGCGAAGTTGCCGACACTTGCCGACAAAGACATTGGCGCGATTTTGAAAGGCGTCGGCATGGAACTCGTCTCGACGGTCGGCGGCGCATCGGGACCCCTGTACGGTACCGCTTTCATGAAGGCCGGCAACGTCACCAAAGGCAAGCTCGAACTCACGGACGCGGAATTTGCCTCGGCGATCGACGCGGCGATTAACGGCGTCAAAATGCGCGGCAAGGCTGTCGAAGGCGAAAAAACCATGCTTGACGCGCTGTGTCCCGCTTACAAAGCTCTCAAAGACGGTCTCGACGCGGGCAAAACTTTGGTTGACGCTTTGGCGGACGGAGTGACTGCGGCTCAAAACGGCGTCGAATTCACCAAGACAATTATCGCCACGAAAGGTCGCGCCAGTTACCTCAAAGAACGCAGTCTCGGTCATCAAGACCCCGGCGCAACGTCGTCGCTGTTCATGTTGCAATGTGCGCTTGAAGTCCTGCGGGAGGCGTGAACATGGTCGGTATCGTCATTGTTTCGCACAGCCAAAAACTTGCGGAAGGCGTCGTTGAACTTGCGCGCATGATGGCGGCCGAAGCTCCGATTGCGGCGGCGGGCGGTCTTGACGACGGAAACTTCGGCACAAGCTACGAAAAAATTTCTGCGGCGATTGAGTCGGTTTATTCGGCGGACGGCGTCGCTGTACTTATGGACATGGGTTCCGCCGTCATGACAACCGAAATGGTGCTTGAAGACCTCGAACGCGACAACGTCAAAATGCTTGACTGTCCGCTTGTCGAAGGTGCCGTGCTTGCCGCAGTTGAATCTGTCGGCGGAATTTCTTTGGACGCGTTGACCGAAAGAATCGCCGAAGCCCGCGCCGTCAAGAAGCTCGACAACTAAAAAATCCGCTGTCGGAAGTTTGACAAAGCGGCGTCACTGTGTTAAATTTCTAATGCTTAATGAAGCAAAAATCGTGGCAGGCAACCGATGCAAAGCGTCGACTCCTTCCTCGTTAATGACTTAACTCAGTTCAGAGCCGTTGCGCAGACGGCTTATTTTTTCCGTTGAAGTGGTCGATGAGCGCGAGGACGAAACAGTTGATGTTCACCGCGACGTTTCGACAACTGAACGCGTTACTGTAAACAAAAATCCCCGACGGTCAACAGACTGCGGGGTTTTTTTGTTCGCGGCGACGACGCTCAAACGATGACAAAGATACGTCGCGACAACTGTTCCGCCGCTTTTAAAGCGGCTTTTTTGTGCGATTAAGTTTCGGGCGGGTCGTCGAAGCCGACAAACCACGTTGCGATAAATCCGACGACGTAAGACGTTGCAAGCCCAATCAAGTAAACCGCGATGTTGTTCGTCGTGGCGGCAAGCGGCAAGCCCGAAATGCCCAACGTCGCCGCGCCGACCATGAAAGTCGCTTGAACTGCACCGCCGAACGCTCCGCCGACACACGCGCAGATAAACGGCTTGAACAGCGGGAACGTCACGCCGTAAATCAACGGTTCACCGACGCCCATCATGCCGACGGGAAGTGCCGACGCGATTGTTTTCTTGAGGAATTTGTTTTTCGTCTTGAAGTAAACCGCGATTGACGCGCCGACTTGTCCGCCGCCCGCCATTGCCAAAATCGGAAGCAGAATCGTCACGCCGAACTGTGAAATTAAGTCGACGTGAATCGGCGTCATTGCTTGATGAATTCCCAGCATGACAAGAGGCAACCACACGCCCGCAAGTACGAAGCCGACGATTGCGCCACCCGATTGAATTGCAGTCGTAGCCGCCGTGCCGATTGCGTCCGACAACGCGCCGCCAATCGGTTGCAAGATGAATATCGCCGCCGCGCCCGCGATTAAAACCGTCACCAGAGGCGTCAAGAACAAGTCGAACATTTCGGGGATGATTTTGTGCAGACGTTTTTCAAGCTGTGCACCGACTGCCGCGACGATTATCACGGAGATAACGCCGCCGCGTCCGGGCACCAGCGCGTTGCCGAAAATGTTCACGTCCGCAAGCGCGGGATGAGTCATCAACGCCGCAAGCACGCCGCCGATAATCGGTGTCCCGCCGAAAACTCTTGCCGCGTTAACGCCGACGAACAAGTTCATGCCCCAGAAAACCGCGTTGCCCGCAACCATGAGTAGCTTGACAATCGGGTCGCCTTCAAGCGCGGGTGAAATTTTTATCGCCAAGCTGACAAGTCCCGTAAGCAGGCCGCACGCAATAAAACCGGGTATCAGCGGCGTAAAAATACTCGCGACCTTCTTGAAGAACAGCTTGACGGGCGTGGCGTTGCGCTGACGAATTTGTTCGTGCAGAGCTTTGCCGTCGCCGACTTTGACCGTGTTACTCTTTTCGAGAATTTCGTTGACGACACCCGTGACGGAAGTCGCCTTGCCCGCGCCGAGGATAACTTGAACTTCGTCGCCGTCGATGTTGACGCCGAGCACGCCGTCGATTTTCTCAAGTGCCTTAATCATGAAGTCGTTTCGTTCAAAAAGCCGCATACGCAAGCGCGTCATGCAGTTGGTGACTTGGGTCGCGTCCGAGTGCATGACGTTGCCCGTGCCGCCGACCGTGTCAAGAATTTGTTTGGCAAGCTCCTCGTTAGTAATTGTAATCGTCTCCAATCAATAGAACGGTTCAAAATAGCCCCAACGAACTTCGGCGTTTTCGTATGAACCGGGCGTTTCGTCGTAAGTCATGCAGAAACGGTAATATTCGCCCGCGCCGATGTTGTCGTCAATCTGCGGATCGAAAACGTATTCGACGCCGTCAATCGCAATGACGCACCAAATGTGACCCGTCATGCCGCCCGAAGCCCGCGCAGTCAAACCGTAAACCGTGTAACAATTCAAGCCGATAGCCCGCGTCAAAGCCGCAAACGCGCAAGAATAATCGTCACAGGCTCCGACGTGCCCCGTCAACATGCCGTAAGCGCGAGCCGTGCCGTTGTCTTCGGGGAAGTCAAGTCGCAGGACGTTGTCGCCGTAACTGCAGGTGTCGACAAGATAGTTATAACACGCGAGAACTTTTTCGTAAGTGGACATGCCGTCGTAAGTTATCGCCGCCAAAGTTTGCGCAACAGCCGCGTCGCAGTAATCGTCGCCCGTCAATGTCGGGTAAAGTTCGGCGTTGTTTAACAGATATTCGGCGTCCGACGCTTGAACGGGACTTGTCAACAGGCACAGCGTCAACGCCAGCGTCGCGAAGAAATTTTTCATCGTTTGACCTCCGTAAGCCACTCAGACCACTGCAAGCCGATCTGTTCGTTGCGCGTGCCTTGAACGAATTCATAAAACAGCCGAATTTTCTTCGCACGGTCGCGGCTCATCTTCGCATACCAGTCGTCGCCTTCGGGCTCAACCAAAAGATTCGAGCCGCCCAAAAGATATTGCCGCTTGCAAATCTCCTCAAGCGACACGTCGGGATTCTTCATGATGTCGTACATGACAAGGAAAGTCGTCGTGCGCCCGTGACCGGCTTGGCAGTGGAAGTGCAACCACGAATTTTCGGGCAACGTCGCAATGAAGCTGATAAACTCGTCGACAACTTCGGGCGCGGGAAACTGCATGTCCGCCGCCGCGAAACGCATGTATTCGACGCCGACTTGTCCGCAAACGTCGCGTTCGGTTTGCATGAAGCGCGGAACAATCGTCACGGGCTTGAACGTTTGCTTATCGGCGTTGCCCAAAGGCTTGAAGGTCGTTTCCACGCCGCGCAGGTCGTCAAGCAGTTTGACTTCGGTCGCCTCAACTTCGGCGGAAGTTTTGCCCGCGTTGGCTGCGTTGTGTTCAATCCACCAGCTGACGGGAATTGAATTCGCGAAGCCGTGAGACTCCTGCCGCAGGTCGACGACGATAATTTTCGCGACGGAGTCAATCGCCGAAACTTTGTCGCGAAGTTCGTTCAAAGCCCGTTCGGAAGGTTGCGCGCCCGCCGAAGCGTGAAGTTCGTCCAAACCTGCGCGGGTCGGCTCTTTTGAACGTGCGTCGACGTGCCAATCGTCGGTCATCAAGCGGAAGTTTCGCAAGCCGTCGGAAGCGGAACCGTCCAGCCGACAGACAAGCGGATTTTTCTTCGCCGAAGCCGCAGAGAAAATTGTCACGCTCAACAGCAAAATCAACGCGCCGACAAAAAATTTCTTCGCCAAAGCATTCACTCCCAATAAAAATCATTCGCCCGCGAGTTTAACAGGTAATTTTCATTCGGTCAACGCCGCCGCGCAGGAATTTCACGCCGTCGACAGAAAACTTTCGACGGAGGCGGTTTACATGAACACGGAAAAAATTTTGCAACTGATTCGCCCGTACGTCGTCGAAAGCCAAATGACTTACGCGGACTTCGATCGGGTATTCGGTTTTCTGCCTTTGCGCGAACAATATCCAATCGTTGACGCACTTCGTGACGAGTTGAAGATTTTTCTTGTCGACGAACTTGTCACAGACGCGACGCCTGCCGACGAAGCCGACGAAACGATTTTAAAGCAGAAGTCGGAGATTCTCGCGTCGAACCGGATTTTGATTGAGCTGATTCAACGCGGCGACGAACAGGCGAAGCAAGATTTGTTCGTCAAGAACAGCGGACTCGTTCACAAGTTCGCGCAACGTTACTTGAACAGATTTCCCTGCAAACTTGAACTTGAAGACCTCGTGCAGGAAGGCTACCTCGGCATGTTGAAGGCCGCCGAAAAGTTCGACTTCGGCAAGAACACGCAATTCAGCACTTACGCGACGTGGTGGATTAAGCAGGCGATTACCCGCGCCATTGACGACACCGGGCTTACCGTGCGGCTGCCCGTGAATCTCGTCGAACAAATTTTGAAGGCGACACGGCTCGACCGCGATTTTCAAATGCAAGGTTACGGCGTGCGCGAACGACTTGAACTTATCGCCGAAGCAATGACCGCGAACGTCGACCACGTCACGGAACTTTTCAGACTTCGCAACGTGTACATGAACATGACTTCGCTTGACGTTCCTGTCGGCGAAGACGGCGACGCTTTGCTCGGCGACTTCATCGAAGACCGCGACGCCGAAGCTGTCGAAGACGCCGCAAGTTTCATTCTGCTTAAAGAACAGCTCGACGAAGTTTTGAGCACGTTGACCGCCCGCGAAAGGGAAGTTTTGACGTTGCGTTTCGGGTTGGCTGACGGCAAAGATCGCACGCTTGAAGAAGTCGGCAAATATTTCAACTTCACCCGCGAACGCGCTCGGCAAATCGAAGCCAAAGCGTTGCGCAAACTTCGTCACCCCGCACGTGCGAAGAAGCTTAAAGATTTTCTCGACTGAGGAGGCACCCGCATGACCAACGAAATTATTTCAGCCCGCGTGCGTGAAGTTGTCGACAAACTTCCGCGTGACAAAAATTCCGTCGTCGTGTTGAAAGGCGTTCCGTTAAGTTTGTTCGGTGAAGTTGCCGACCTTGACGCGGCGGCGAACAATCCGCTGAATTACTTCCTGCGACTGACGGGCGAACGAAAGTTTTTGTCGCACGAAGAATTCATCTTGCTCGGCGGCGTTGTATTGATGCAGTTCGCGGCGGTTTACGTCGTCGACAACAATTCCTGCGGCGACGAATATCCGATTGAGCAAAACTTTTCCGACGCGACGAAGAAACTTTTGCTTGATCACTTCGCACGGCTTGAGGACGCCGACGACTCCGCCGAAGACATCGACGCGGGCAAAATTGTCGACATCTTCACCGACCTGCGCGAAGATAACGTTTTGCTCGGCGTGTACAACGACGCGGAACTTTTGAGCAACTCGAAAGTCACCGTGACGAATCTGTTTACCGCCGCGAATAAAGTTGTTCGTCCGTCGACGAAAAAAGTTTCTCGCCGTAAAAATCTTCCGCTCGTTCACCGTGAAGAGTTCGCCGACATCTTGAAGCGGCTGTGGAATTTCAACGCGTTCAGGACGTTCAAAGTTTACGACATGCAAAAGCTTGACGCGGGCGAAAAAGTTATCCGCGACGTTTCGCAGGAACAAATCATTTCGGACATCGTCGCGCAGGTTGAGCTGTGTCTCGGCGGCAAAAATTTCCGCGACGTGTTTGTCACGGCACCGACGGGCGCGGGAAAATCCGTCATCTTCCAGCTGCCCGCGATTTACCTTGCCGAACGTTTCAACTTGCTGACGATTGTCGTGTCGCCGCTGATTGCGCTGATGAACGACCATGTCATCAACTTGGGGCTGAAGAACTTCGACGGCGTCGAAACGATTAACTCCGAAACTCCGCCGAACAAACGTGCGCAGATTGTCGAAAAAATTTCGTCGGGCAAGTGCAACCTGCTTTACGTGTCGCCCGAAACTTTGGTTCACCGCAGTGACATCGATCAACTTATCGGCGGGCGAACAATCGGGCTTGTCGTCATTGACGAAGCGCACATCGTCACCACCTGGGGCAAGCAGTTCCGACCCGATTACTGGTATCTGGGCGATTACATCGGCCGCCTGCGAAAAGTTCAGCGCGACGCCAAAGGTCACGGCTTTGTTATCGCGGCTTTCACGGCGACGGCGATTTATCACGGCGCGGACGACATGTACGACGAAACTTTGAGCGCGCTGAACATGTTCGACCCGATAACTTACCTCGGACGTGTCAAGCGCGACGACATCGAAATTAAAATCGACACGCAACCTTTGCCGACGGGCACGCGACTTGAGGACGCCAAGTATTCCGAACTGCTTAACGTCGTCAGGCGTGCAAACATCTTCGGCGAAAAAACGCTGATTTACTTTCCGTTCGTGCGGCTCGTTGAAGACGCGAAATATTTTTTGCGTGCGGCGGGCGAAAACGTCGAGATTTATCACGGGCGACTTCGCAAGGAGGACAAGCGCGACGCTTACGACAACTTCCGCGGCGGCAAAAGTCCCGTCATGCTCGCGACGAAGGCTTTCGGCATGGGCATTGACATCAGCGACATCAAAAGCGTGTGGCACTTCGCGGCACCCGGCTCCGTCTGCGATTACGTGCAGGAAATTGGTCGTGCGGCTCGTGCGGACAACTTCAACGGCGCGGCGTGTTATCATTACGACAAGCGCGATTTCAAGTACGTCAAAACTCTGCACCGACTCTCCGCGATTAAAAAATATCAGCTCGTCGAAGTGCTCAAGAAAATTCGTGAGCTGTATTATCGCGGCGGCGGCAAGAACTTTCTGCTGTTGGACGCGGAAAATTTTTCGTACATCTTCGACAGCGACGACGAAGAAGACAGCGTTGCCAAAGTCAAGCTCGCCTTGCTGACCGTGCAAAAAGATTTCGAGTTGCGCACGGGTTTTTCGCCGCTTCGAGTGCGTCCCTGTCCAATGTTCGCGAAAGGTTTCTTCAAGATGAGCGCGTCGACGAAAAAATTTCTCGTCGGCAAGTTCGGCAACTGCGTCGAATCGACGGCGGCGGCGGATATTTTTTCCGTGAACCTGAAGACCGTTTGGGAGTCGAATTTCGGCAACGTGACTTTCCCGCAATTCAAGCACATGATTTATTCGGCGGACGACGCCTTACCCGACGAACTGAAAAAACTTCAGCCGACGTTGCGCGTCACGATCGATTACAAGAAAAATTTCCGCGAAGTCTTCGGGAAGTTCTTCGACAAGTTTAAAGCCGTCGTCGCTCAATCAATCAGCGAACAGAAAATTATTTCGGTCGACGATTTGCGGACTCAACTTTTCGGCGCAAGAGTTTCCGAATTCAAGGCGCGCAACACCTGCGAAGTTCTTTTGTCGGCGGCGGACGCTTACGGCAAAAATTTTTACACGGGCGGCGCAACGCTGTTCATGAAACATTTCGCGGGCGGCAGTTTCGGCTACCGTTTCAACCCCGCGATAAAAATTTTCTTCGCGTGGGTCGAACGAATTTTCAACGCGCTGATTGACGGCACGGTCGACGACAAATTTTTCATCACCGACGAACTCGGCAAGACAAGTCGGGCGGAATTCGTCACGGTACTCGGTGTTTTGGAAGCGGCGGGCGTTTTGACGTTCAACATGTCGGGCGGCGCGGGCAACCAACTTGCAATTCGCGTCCTGCAAGTCAACAAGCTCAAGCGAATCGTCGACAGGCCGCAAAGTTACCGCAACAGAATTCTTGACCTTCAAGAGGCGCGCCACAAACTTTCAATCGCAATGCTCACGCACATTTACGAAGGCAACTTCACCAACGCGCAACTTTGGGACGTGCTGGAAGATTATTTTCTCGGCAAAATTCCCGACGAAGTTTTGTCCGCAACCGCAACGTAACTCCGGCCGTCATGGATGACGGCCGCAATCGCCCGCGTTGAAACCCGGAAGGTTTCACTGCGGGCGCAGTTTCTTTTGGTTACTTTTCTTTGCTGCCAAAGAAAAGTAACACAACACGCGGCAGGAAATTCGCGGCGACGATAGAAATATTCGCGACGGAGGTGGTCACGTGAAAGAACGCATTCACAAGGACGTTGTGATTGTCGGCGCAGGCATGGCGGGCTTGACGGCGGCTCTGTACTGCGGGCGCATGAACCTTGACACGCTCGTCCTTGAAAACGCTTTGGTCGGCGGACAAATCGCCAACGCGACTTCAATTGAAAATTACCCCGGCTTCAAATCCGTCACGGGACAAGAACTTATCGGCACGCTTCAAAAGCAAGCTGAAAGTTTCGGCGCGGTCATTGACGAATTCGACGAGATCGAACGCGTCACGCTCAAAACGTCGCCCAAACTTATCGAAACGCAGGAGAAAATTTACGAAGCTGACGTCGTGATTATCGCGTCGGGCATGAACCGTCGCAAACTTCCGCTTGCCGAAGAGAAAAAATTTTCGGGGCGCGGCGTTCACTACTGCGAACTGTGCGACGGGCACGCTTACGAAGGCAAGATTATCGCGGTGGCGGGCGGCGGCAATGCGGCTGTCGACGCGGCAAATTTCCTGACGAAATACTCCGACAACGTTTACTTGATTCACCGTTCGCAACTTCGCGCCGACGACGTGTCGCAGAAACGCCTGCGCGCCAACGAAAAAGTCACCGTCATGTTGCAGACGGAAATTAAAGCTCTGCACGGCGACAAGCGGCTCGAAAGCGTCGACATCCTCGACAAGGCGACGGGCGAAACGAAAAATCTTGCCGTCGACGGAATTTTTGTCAACATCGGTGTCGAACCGAATACCGCGCTGTTCAAAGACGAATTGACGTTGACTGCAAGCGGACGAATTCCCGCAGGCGAAGATTGTCGCACGGAAATTGCGGGCGTGTTTGCGGCGGGCGACGTTCGCGAAAAAGAAATTCGCCAACTGACAACTGCGGCGTCCGACGGCACGACTGCGGCTCTGCTTGCAGAAAAATATCTGTCGAAACTCAAAGCGGGTGATTGACATAGTCAAAGTTTACACGATTCAAAGTTGCCCGTGGTGCGCGAAGGTCAAGAAATATCTTGCGAGCAAAGATGTCGAATTCATCGAGCTTGACATTGAAAAAGACCCCGCCGCACGCGACGCCTGCAAAAAGTTGACGGGCATGGATTACGCCGTCCCCGTCACCACGATTGACGATGAAACTTTCGTCATGGATTACGACAAGGACGAACTTGACAAGCTTCTGTGTTTGTGATTGGAGGTTGATTGAATTGGTCAAAGTTTACTCGTTCGACGGTTGCCCCTGGTGCGACAAAGTCAAAAAATTTCTTGACGCGAAGGGCATCGAATACGAAGTTCGCGACGTGGAGTTGAGCGCGGAGGCCGCCGCCGAATGCGAAAAAATTTCGGGCGACACGGCAGTTCCCGTCACCACGATTGACGGCGTCAACTACGTGCTCGGCTTCAACAAGCCCGAACTTGAAAAACTCCTCGGCATCGCGTAAGGAGGCGGCAACATGAACGTTTACGATTTCACCGTCAAGACCAAACGCGGCGAAGACAAGTCGCTTGCGGACTACAAAGGCAAAGTTCTGCTCATCGTCAACACGGCAACCCGCTGCGGGTTCACGAAACAGCTCGGCGATATCCAAAAGCTTTATGACACGTACAAAGATCGCGGCTTGGAGATTCTCGGCTTCCCGTCCGACCAGTTCGCCAACCAATCGCCCGGCAGCGACGACGAAATTCAGCAGTTCTGCAAGGCCAACTACGGCGTGACGTTCCCGATGTTCGCAAAAGGTGACGTGCGCGGCGAAACGGCTCAACCGCTGTTTAAGTACTTGACCGCGCAGAAAGGCTTTCAGGGCTTCGACATGAGCCACCCGATTGCTCAACTGCTCGTCGACACGCTCAAGGAAGACTTCCCCGAAATTCTCGAAGGCGACGGCATCAAGTGGAATTTCACCAAGTTTTTGATTGACCGCGAAGGCAACGTTGTCGCACGCTTCGAGCCGACGACCACGCCCGACAAAATCGCCGCCGACATCGAAAAGCTTTTGTAAGCGCAACTTCGACGCAAAAAAATTATCCCCGACGTTTAAAGCGTTGGGGATTTTTTGTGTGTCGAATTCACTGCGCGGGAGTTTCAGGCGTCGACCAAAAGTTTTCGTTGAACAGAACTTTGCCCGAATCAACTTGTCGGCGCAAAATTTCTTCGGCGGTTTGAAGTTGCGCGTCCGTCGCGTCGTCGGTTTGCAAAGCGTAAATGTGTTGCGGCTTGGCGTCCTGTTTGACTTCAACGTCGGGCTTGATTCCCACGCCGTCAATTTCGCGTCCGAGCGGCGTGTAATACTTCGCGATTGTCAACTTGATGCCGTCGTTGTGCGCCATGGGAATTAACGTTTGCACGGAGCCTTTGCCGTAAGAATTTTCGCCGACGACGATTGCCGCCTTCGTGTCTTGAAGTGCGCCGCTCAAAAGTTCGGAGGCACTTGCGCTGTGTTCGTCGAGCAGAACGACAATCGGGAACTTCGCCTCCGCCAAGTCCGAGGTGTAAACTTCCTTCGAGCCGTCGCGCTGAATGACTGAAGTTATCGTGCCTGCGGGGACAATTTGTCGCGCCACTTCGACGCAACTGGTAATGACGCCGCCTGGATTTTGCCGCAGGTCGAGAATCAAACCTTTCATGCCCGCGCCTTCGAGTTCGCCGAGGACGGTCTTGAATTCGTCGCCCGTGTTTTCGCTGAAGTTGGTTATCTTCACGTAGCCGAGGCGGTCGTCGAGCATTTTGCCCGCGACGGTTTTCATCTGAATTACTTCGCGTGTCAGGTTGTAAGTCGTGTCGTCGATGCCTTCGCGGTGAATCAGAAGTTCAACGTTCGTGCCGACTTGCCCGCGGATTTTCAACGCAACTTCACCGGGCGAAATTTCAGTGACGGGCACGCCGTCCACCGCAAGAATTTCGTCGCCCGACTGCAAGCCCGCACGTTGACCGGGGCCGTCGGGAATGACGCTCATGACTTGAACGCCGCCGTCTTTGAAGCTCATGTACACGCCGATACCGCCGAAGCTGCCCGTCGTTTCGTCGCGCAGGGCACTGTAAACTTTCGGCGCGAGATAAACCGAATGCGGGTCGCCGAGCGAATTTACCATGCCGCCGATTGCCCCGTCGATTAACTTGCCGCGTTCGACTTCCTTGACGTAATGACCTTCGATAAACCGAAGCGCAACAAAGAACCTGCCCAAGTCAAGCGCGCTGTTCGAGTTGATGCCGAGCAAAAAACAAATCAGCCCCAACGTCAAAGCCGAGCTGACGAGCGCGACAAGAATCATTGTCAAGAAAAATTTTTTCTTCAACGAGTGATCGCCTCCCGCAAAACTTTCAAGCTGCAAAAAGTTTCGGCTACTATAGCAGTTCAATCTGAAAACTTTATTAAAATCCGTTTGCCGCGCTGTGACGATTGTGCTAAGATATGCGCGACATTTTACACGGAGGTTTGACATGAAATCAATTTGCGTGATACCTGCGCGTTACAAGTCGACGCGCCTGCCGGGCAAACCGCTCAAAGAAATTTGCGGCGTGCCGATGATTTGTCGCGTGTGGCAGCGGGCAAGTCTTGCCAAAACCGTCGACGAAGTTATCGTTGCCACCGACGACGAACGAATCTTCGCCGCCGTCGAAAAGTTTTCGGGACGGGCAATGATGACTCGCGCCGACCACAAAACCGGTACCGACCGCCTCGCCGAAGTCGCCGCGAAGTTCCCCGACGTTGAAGTTGTCGTCAACGTGCAGGGCGACGAACCGTTGATTGAACCCTCGCTGATTGACGAACTTGTTGCCGAATTCGCCGACGAAACTTTACAGATGGCAACCGTCGCAACCGAACTTACCGACGAGGCGGACTTCAAAAATCCCAACAACGTTAAAGTCGTCGTCGACCGCTACAACGACGCGCTGTATTTTTCGCGTGCGACGATACCTTATCCGCGAAACGCGGGCAAGTCGCAGGTTTTCAAGCACATCGGCATTTACGCTTACCGCAGAAATTTTTTGCTGGATTACGCGAAGATGGAGCCGACGCCGCTTGAGAAAACCGAATCACTTGAACAGTTGCGTGCGCTGGAGAACGGCTTTAAAATCCGCGTGATTAAAAGTTCGTGCCGTTTCGTCGGCGTGGACACCGAAGAAGATTTAAAACTCGTCAACGAAATTTATCGTCGGGAGGTTTTGTAACGTGAACACTGTCACAGTCGGCAACGTCGAATTCGGCGGCGGCAAACTTGTTTTGATTGCGGGGCCGTGCGTGCTTGAAGGTTTCGAGCGCAGTCTTTTAATCGGTCGTCGCGCCAAAGAAATTGCCGAACGTCTGAACATGCCGTACATTTTCAAGGCGTCGTTCGACAAAGCAAATCGTTCGTCGATTAAAAGTTTTCGCGGCCCCGGTCTTGTCGAAGGCTTGAAAATTTTGGCGGACATCAAACGCGAATTGAACGTCCCGATCGTAACGGACATCCACGAAAGTTATCAGGCGCAACCCGTCGCGGAAGTCGCCGACATCTTGCAAATTCCCGCGTTCCTGTGCCGACAAACCGACTTGCTCATTGCCGCCGCAAAGACGGGCAAGGTCGTCAACGTCAAGAAAGCTCAATTTCTTTCCGCACGCGACATGTCAAACGTCGTCGATAAGTTGCGCACGCAAACCGAAAAAATTTTGCTCACCGAACGCGGGACATCTTTCGGCTACAACAATTTGGTCGTCGACATGCGGGGACTGCCGATTATGCGCGGATTTAATTGCCCCGTGATTTTCGACGGGACACACAGCGTGCAACTTCCCGGCGGCGCGGGCACTTCGTCGGGCGGACAACGCGAATTTGTCGAGCCGTTGGTCAAAGCGGCGTGTGCTGTCGGCGTCGACGGGCTGTTTCTTGAAGTTCACGACAACCCCGCCGAAGGTTTGTCCGACGGCGCGAACATGATTGCGCTTGACAACCTGGAGCAACTTTTGACATCCGCATTGAAAGTTCACGAGGCGATACAATGATTAAAGACAAAGCGATTGAAACTTTGCAGATTGAAGCGGCGGCGATTGAACATTTGATTCCGCGCATTAACGACGAATTTGTTGCGGCGGTCAAAAAAATCATGCGTTGCAGCGGACGCGTCGTCGTTACCGGTATGGGCAAGTCGGGTCACGTCGGCAGGAAAATCGCGGCAACTCTTTCGTCGACGGGCACACCGTCATTTTTCATGCACCCCGCCGAAGCTTACCACGGCGACTTGGGAATGCTCACCGAAAACGACGTGTTGATTGCCATATCGAACAGCGGCGAATCGTCGGAGATTGTAAATATCTTGCCCGTCGTGCGGCGAATCGGCACGGAAATTATCGCCATGTGCGGCAAACGCTCTTCGACGCTCGGACAGAATTGCGATTACTTTATTGACATCGGCGTTGAGCGCGAAGCTTGTCCGCTTGGTTTGGCACCGACCGCCTCGACGACCGCGACACTTGCAATGGGCGACGCGTTGGCTATGGCTTTGATGGCTGAAAAAAAATTCACGTCGAACGACTTCGCGCTGTTCCACCCCGGCGGCGCGTTGGGACGAAAACTTTTGCTCACCGTCGGCGACGTCATGCACAGCGGCGAAGACAACCCGATTGTCACCGTCGGCGCGACGGCAAAAGATGCGCTCTTCGAGATGACTGCCAAAGGTCTCGGCGCGGTCTCCGTCGTCGACAAGCAAAATAAATTCGTCGGCTTGGTCACGGACGGGATTATTCGTCGTGCGCTTGAAAAGAACCGCAGTTTCATTGATGAGCCCGTCGAACACATCATGTTCACCACGCCGCTTATTATCAGCGCGGACAAACTTGCGGCGGCGGCACTTTCGGTCATGGAAAAGCACAAGCCGCGTCCCGTGACGGTTTTGCCCGTCATTGACGAAAAGAATTTCCCCGTCGGCATGATTCACCTGACGGATTTACTTCGCCAAGGAGTTGTTTGACATGAAAATTTCGGGCGACGCTCTCGAACGGGCAAAGCGCGTCAAGTTGATTATCTTCGACGTGGACGGCGTGTTGACTGACGGCAGCTTGAACATCGGCGCACACGGCGAAGTTTTCAAGCGTTTCCACAGCCGCGACGGTTTCGGAATCACGTTGGCTCATTCGTGCGGCTTGAAGTCCGCGATTATCACGGGGCGCACGACCGACATCACAGCTCACCGCGCCGCCGAATTGAAAATTTCCGCCGTGTTGCAAGGGCAGATGAACAAGCGCGACGCTTACCGCAAAATCAAGTTGCAATTCGGCTTGACCGACGACGAAATTTGTTACGTTGCCGACGACGTGATTGACTTGCCCGTCTTCGTTCAAGTCGGTTTTCGTGCGGCTGTCGCGGACGCCTCGCCCGAAGTTGTCGAACGTGCGCATTTCGTTTCGGACAACGTCGGCGGTCACGGCGCGGCTCGTCAAGTCATTGAATTTATTTTGAAGGCGCAAGGATTTTGGCAGTCGATTATCGAACGCTACACGACGCCCGAACTTGAAGACGACGCGGCCAATCTCAACCAGTGAACGGAGGCTTGACCATGATTGAAGTTTCCAATCTGCGCAAATACGACACGGGCGAAGTCACGCGACTTGAAGCGGACATTGCGTTTCACGACATGGCGTCGCCGTACCCCGAACGAACGATTTACTTCGAGGTCGCCGACGAGAACGGGCACATGCTCGCCGACGATTCTTATGACGCGTTCGTTTTGGTACCGCTGTGGCTGGCAATGTTGCACAAGCAGACGTTGCATATCCGCGGCAAAATCTCAAAGCGGCTGTATCAAAATATCAAGTGGTACATTCAAAAAATCTGGTGCGATTTTTACGACAAACTGTCTCCCGCAAAAGTCATTGTCGACGGATTCACCAAACCGCCCGAAAAGCGCGGCGACATCATTGCGACGGGCATGTCTTGCGGCGTCGATTCGCTGTCAACCGTTTACGATCATTTCGTCCGCGAAGACGACCCCGATTATCGAATCAACGCGCTGTTTTACTTCGAGTGCGGCGTCCTCGGTCAATACGGCGTCGACGCGCAGAAAATGCACGAACTCAACATGACTCGTTACGCGCAGGCGAAAACCATTGCCGACGAACTGGGCTTGCCGTGCCATTATCTGAAGTCGAACGTCGACACCTTCCGCAAGTTGGAAGACTTGACGAAGGCAAATTACCTTCTCGTGTACTCGTGCGTGTTGAGTTTGAGCGGTGCCGTTTCGCGTTACTATCTTTCAAATGCTGTCGAATACGAACAGTCAAAAATTTTCCGAGAACACTTTCACAACAACGACATGTCAGAGTTTTGCGAGTCGTACCTTGTGCCGCTGATTGGCAATGAACGCACGGATTTAATAATTGACGGCTGTCAATATCGTCGCGTGGACAAGGTTGCCAACATTGCCGACTGGGACGTTGCCCGGAAACATCTGAACGTTTGCTGGCGATACACGCCCGACGGCTCGAATTGCGGTCGGTGCCCGAAATGTTTCCGAACGATGCTCGCGCTTGAGATTATGGGCAAGCTCGACAACTTCGCCGCCGTTTTCAACATTGACGACTACAAGCGCAATTCGCTGGGCTACAAGATTAATTGCCTGAAAAATTACGGCGAAGATCCGTTCGACACCGAAAACGTCGACTTTGCCAAAGAACACAATTTCCCGATGCCCGAACGCCGCGAAGTTTATTTGCTTGACGGGCAGGCCGTCCTGGTTTAACGGAGGACTTTTATGATTGAAATTTCGGGCTTGCGCAGATACCTTTCGCGCAACGACACGGCGGTTCGTCTTGAGGCGGACATCAAATTTATCGACGTGGACGCGCAATATCCCGCCGACACGCTGTGGTTTGAGATTCGTCAAGACTACGGCAGGGCTTTCGCGGACGACACTTACGATGCATTTCTGCTTGTCGGACTGTATCTGGCAATGTATCACAAGACCGACCTGCGCATTCGCGGCAACGTGTCGAAGAAACTTTACAAGAACGCGAAGTGGTACATTCAAAAAATCCTGTGCGACTTTTCGAGTGCGCTGTCGCCCGTCGAAATTATCATTGACGGTTTCGCGCCGACCGAAATTCAAGGGCGTTACGTCGGAGCGGGCATTTCTTGCGGCGTGGATTCGCTGTCGACCATTTACGACCGCTTCGTCAAGGAGACCGACCCCGATTATCGAATCAGCGCGTTGTGCATTTTCAACTGCGGTTCGCACGGTGACTTCGGTGCCGCACACACGCAACAAGTTTTCCGCAGTCGCGTCGTTCGTTCGGTTGAGGTTGCCAACGAATTGCAACTGCCCGTCGTTATCGTCGACGCGAATTTACACCAATTCCGCCACGACAAAGACAAAGACACGGTTTTATTTCTATCGTTTTATTCGTGCGTGCTTGCCCTGCAAAACTTGTTTAAGCGTTACTACATCGGCAGCGGTTGCAGTTACACCAGCATAAAATATCTGAACATGCATCACGACTTGGCGACGTCTTCGGATTCGTACTTGATTCCGCTGATTCAAACGGAGCGCGTCGAATTGATTATCGACGGCTGTCAATATCAGCGCGTGGACAAGATTGCCAACATTGCCGACTGGGACATTGCGCACAAGTATTTGAACGTTTGCTTGCTTCAGAAGGGCGACGACTCGACCAACTGCGGCAAGTGCTCGAAGTGTTTGCGCACAATGCTTACGCTTGAGATTCTTGGCAAGCTCGAAAACTTCGCGGGCGTCTTCAATCTTGACGAGTGGCGCAAGTCTTCGTTCCAATACAAAGTTGATTCGGTTCGTCGTGCGGACGAAGAAATTTTCTTCAGCGAGAACGTTGAACTTGCCCGCGAAAAAAATTTCCCGATGCCGACGCGTAAAGATTGTTACGTGCTCGACGGACAAGTCCTGGTTATCAACGATTAAACTTTCGGAGGTCAACATGCTGTACAACACGCTGATGATGATGAGCAGATTAATTCGGTGCCTGCCTTACGACGCGCTTTTGTTCCTTGGGCGGGTGCTTGGCAATTTGTATTACTTGCTCGTCAAAAAGCAGCGCGAACGGGCGGTTGCGCAGATGATGCCCGCGCTTAACGTGTCCGAAGATGAGGCGCGAAAACTCGTGCGTGCGTCGTTCGTGAACCTTGCGCGAAACATGCTCGACATCATGTACATGCCAAACCTCAACGAAGAAAATCTGTCGCAATTCGTGACGATTGATCACCTTGAACGAATGCGGGCGGCTTTGGACGAAGGTCACGGCGTGGTTGTGTTGACGGGGCACGTCGGCACATGGGAATGGCTCAGCGCGGCTTTCACGCTCAACAACATGCCCGTCACCGCGATAGCCAAACTTCAACCCAACGCCGAATATTCGCGAGTGCTTGACGACTTGCGGGCGACGATTCACGTTGAAATTTTCAATCGCGGCACGAACGAATTGCGGGCGGCGGGTCGTGCGCTCAAAGACGGAAAAATTTTGGGCTTCCTTGCCGACCAAGACGCCGGGCCGGGTGGAGCTTTCATAAACTTTTTGGGCAAGACTGCTTCGACACCAATGGGACCGGCAGTTTTTTCGCGCAGGTTCAACGCACCCGTCGTGCCCGCGTTTATCCTGCGTCAACCCGACGGGCGACACCTGGTCAAAATCGGCGAGCCAATGCACTTCGAGGACACGGGCGACACCGACGCCGACTTGTTGCGCTTCACCGAACGCATGACGAAAATTCTTGAACAAGTCATTCGCGAAAACCCGACGCAGTGGCTCTGGTTTCAGAAACGTTGGAACACGCCGCCCGAAATGCAAAAGACCAACAAACATCACACCGTCAAAGCACGGCGCAGACCTTCGGAGGACGCGACATGAGCACACGAGAAAAAATTTTTGCCGCCGTCGTTGTGACGTTCTTTGTGTGCGTCGTCGTTTGGGCTGTGCGCACGGCTCCGCCGACTCCGCCGACGATTGCGCCTGACGATATCGACCCGCCGACCGTCATGGAATACGAAGGCAACACAATCGTTGAAGAAGTTGACGGCGTTGTCGTTTGGGAACTGTCCTGCAGTAAGATGCGCATCGATTCAGTCACGCAACTTGCCGAACTCGACAACGTCGTTGCCAAATTCTATCAGCACGAGAAAGATAAAGTTTGGCAACTCACCGCCGACAAAGGCGCTTACGACCAAAACGGTAAGATGATTTACGTTCAAGGCAACGTTATCGTCAAAGAAGAAGGCGACAAAGAGTGGCAGTTGACTTCCGACAGCGGCGTCTGCGACCCGAACAGCAAGTTGATTCACACCGAAGGCAACGTTGTAGTCACCAACAACGAGGGCGCCAAACTCACAAGCCAAAAGCTCGACTGGTTCGGCGAACAGGAAATGCTTGTTGCCACGGGCGAAGTCAAAATCCGCAAAGACGACGTGCGCGCTTTCGGCGACCTTGCTTACTCGAACAACGGCTTTAAACACTTCGGCTTGATGGGCAACGCCAAACTTCAAAAAGGCGTCACCGACGATTCGACGGACTTTTAACGGAGGGCAACTTTCATGACGACGACAAAAAAAATCTGCGCGGCTTTGGCGGCGACGTTGCTTATGAGTTCTGCGGCTTTGGCGGCGGAAAACGACACGCCTTCGGAGATAAACGCGGACGCAATTGAATACGACATGAACACCGGCATTGCGGCGGCGGCGGGCAACATTCTGATTAAATACGGCACGCTGCGTGCGACGGGCTTGCAGGCGGTTTACAACGTCAAGACCAAAGAGGCGCACCTTATCGGCAACGTGATTGTCATCCGCGACGACGTGCGCATAACTTGCAATTCACTCACGAGTTTTGCTCAACAGCACATGATAGCCGACGGAAATGTCGTTGCGGTTCAAACCGTCGCGCCCGACGAACAATATCCAAACGGCGACACACGCACGTTCACCGCCGAACACATCGACTACTTCCCCGACGACAAAAAGCACGTCATCATTCCGAAAGGCGGCAAAGCTCAAAGCGCCGTCGAAGGCACGTTCACCGCCGACCAAATGGAAGGTTGGCTCGACGAACAGCACTACGTCGGACGCGGCAACGCACACATCGTCAGCACACCGCGCAAACTGGAAGCAGGCGGCGACCAGGCGGACTATTTCGGCAAAGATTCGGGCAGAGCCGTCCTTTCGGGCAACGCGTGGGCGATTCAGGACAACAACACCATTCGCGGCAACCGCTTGACCGTGTACATGGCGGACGACGGAAACTTGAAGGCGACGCCCGAAGCCGCGCAAATTCCCGACGTCGACGAAGCGTTCAAAATCAGCGACAAGCTCGCCGACAAGACAAACGCAAAGCTCACCGACTCAACCGCCGATAAATCAGCTGACAATTCAACGGACGCGCAACCCGCCGAAAAGTCAACCGACGATAAGTCTTCGGACAAGCAGACGGTGACGACGCCCGACAATTCTTTCGACAAAGGCGACAGTCATGAATCTTGAAGCGCGGGACTTGGTCAAGGCGTTCAAAAATCGAACTGTCGTCAACAAAGTTTCACTGCGCGTGGAAACGGGCGAAATCGTCGGCTTACTTGGTCCCAACGGCGCGGGCAAGACGACTTCGTTTTACATGATGGTCGGGCTTGAACGTCCCGATTCGGGCAAAGTTTTCATTTCGGACTTGGACATTACAAAGTTGCCAATGCCGCGGCGCGCCGAACTTGGAATCAGTTACTTGACGCAGGAGCCGTCGATTTTCCGCAAGCTGACCGTGCGAGAAAACATTTTGGCGATTCTCGAAACAATGGGTCTCGGCAAAAATGAACGCCTCACGCGGCTCAACGAACTTTTGCGCGAATTCAGCATTCGTCACGTCGAAAAGCGCAAAGGAACGGAACTTTCGGGCGGTGAACGTCGGCGCGTGGAAATTGCCCGCTGTCTTGCGTTGGAGCCGAAATTCATTCTGCTTGACGAACCGTTTGCCGGCGTCGACCCGTTGGCGGTTGCCGACATTCAAGACATCATCCGTTACCTGCGCAAACGCGGCATGGGCATTTTGATAACCGACCACAATGTCCGCGAAACGTTACACATTGTCGACCGCGCTTACATTTTGAACGAAGGCAAGATTTTGCTCGAAGGCTCGGCGGACGAAATTGCCAACAGTGCCGTCGCCCGCAAATTCTATCTCGGCAGCAACTTCACGCTGTAAAAAATTCACGGAGGTTTTTTAATGCGCCTCAGGATACTGGACAGATATATTTTTCAGGAAGTCGTGTCCGCGTTCTTCTTCGCAATCTGCGCGTTCACGGCGGTGTTTATCGGTTCGGGCACGCTGTTCCGAATCGCAAAATTCATCACAGACTACGGCGCGAGTTTGTCCTCCGTGGTGAAGATTTTTATTTACGGTCTGCCGAGCATAATCATGTGGACGTTCCCAATGTCGATGCTTTTGTCGACGCTTTTGACTTTCGGGCGGCTGTCAAGTTCAAGCGAAATTACCGCAATGAAGTCGTGCGGAATCAGTTTCGGACGAATTGCCGCGCCCGCGATTTTTTTGGGTGTCCTCGTGTCCGGCTGTGCGATTCTGTTCAACGAACACGTCGTACCTTGGGCGAACACCGCTTACAACAACGTCGTTTACTTTGAAATTCAGGGCAACACCGAGCTGAAGAATCAAGACCACATTATCGTTAAGGAAATCACCGCCGGCAAGATGCAACGGCTGATTTACGCCCGCGAGTACAACGCCCGAAACGAAGTCCTCGAAGGCGTGTCCATGCAAGTTTTCAACGAGGACGGCAAGGTTACGCACGTCGAAAACGCGACGTTTGCCGAGTGGCGCAACGAGCAATGGGTCATGCATGACGGCATGATTTACGACTTGGCAGACGACCAGCGCACGCACACAATGAAGTTCGACCGACAGATTCTGCCCGTCAAGGCAAGCCCGCAACAAATTGTTCGCGAACAAAAAAAGCCCGAAGAACTCACCATGCGCGAACTTAAAGATCAAATTCAAATCATGAAGTCGCAGTACGCAAACACCAACGCGCTTGAAACGGAACTTTATCAGCGAATCACCGTGCCGATGGCAAGTTTGATTTTCGCGATAATCGGCGTGCCGCTTGGACTGCAACCGACGCGAACGCCGTCGTCGATGGGTTTTGCAATCAGCGTCGTGATTATCTTCGTCTATTACGCGATAATGACGCTTGCCAACGCAATCGCACGTTCGGGTGCAATCGCGCCGATGTACGCCGTGTGGATACCAAACGTTATCGGCTTGCTGTTCGGCTTCTACTGCGTGTGGCGGGCGTCGAAGTAGATTCGTCGTTCGCTCGTTCGTGCCCGTTCGTTAATTTGAATTTGTCGCTTACGTTACTTTTCTTTTGGCGCAAAAGAAAAGTAACCAAAAGAAAACAGCCCGCAGGTGATACATCCTGTATCAACTGCGGGCGGCGGCCGTCATCCATGACGGCCGGATTTTCGTTGACGCTTTGTTTCGGAGGCGATTGTTCATGAAAAAATTTTCCGTCGAGGCGGACAGACTTCGCGTCACGAAACTTTACGAGTTTGAAACTCAAGCGCGTGCCGAAGGTCACAAGCTCATTGCGGGCGTCGACGAGGCGGGTCGCGGCTCACTTGTCGGCTGCGTCGTCGTCGCGGCGGTCATCTTGCCCGAAAATATTTATTTGGAGCGGCTTGACGACTCAAAGAAACTTTCCGCCAAAGTTCGCGAAATGCTCTTCGACAAAATCACTTCGGCGGCAATCAGTTACAAAGCCGTTTGCGTCGAGGCGGACGAAATTGACAAGCTCAACATTTATCAAGCAACTTTGGTCGGCATGAAACGCGCCGTCGAAGGTTTGTCCGTTGCGCCGGACTTCGTCTTGACCGACGCAATGAAAGTTGACTTCGACGTTCCGACGCGGGCGATTGTTCACGGCGACTCGCTCAGTGCTTCCATTGCCGCCGCGTCAATCGTCGCAAAAGTCACCCGCGACAGACTTGCCGACGAGTGGGCGAAAACTTTTCCGCAGTACGGCTTTGACAAAAATCGCGGTTACGGCACGAAAGCTCACCTTGACGCGATTAAAACTTTCGGCGCGACACCGATTCACCGCCGAAGTTTCGAGCCGGTCAAAAGTTTGTGTGCACAAAAAAATTCCCCGCCGTGTTGACGGGGATTTTTTATTTGAGCGACGGTTCGACACTTCGCCACCACGACAGAAATTTTTTCGCGGCATTGAAAGTTTCGGCGTCCTCCGTGCGATTGAAAGCGAATTCGTAAACGATTGCGCGCACGTCACGGACGGCGACGGCGGAAATTTTTTTGTCGGTCGTGCCGAAAGTCAACGTGTAAAATCTCGCGGCGAATTTGATCGCGTTGCCAAAGTCGGAGTGAATCAGCCCGCGTGTGTCGCAACCGACGGCAGCCGCAAGCTGAAACATTTCGGCGAACAAACAAGTTTCGTCGCCCGCCAACGCGAAGATGTCGACGGTCGTTCCGTTCGGCGCGTGAAGTTCAAAAACTTTTTCTGCGGGCGCGGTCGGTCGAAAAGTGTACGGCGTTTGATAATCGGACTTCATGCGCGCAAGTTTGATGTCGTCAAGCAACGCGTAAAACTTTTCGGCGAACGCGCCAATCGCTTCGACGGCGTTCAAGTTTCGCACGGCGTGATACATTTCGCGCAACCGATAAGTCGGCACGCGTCGAAAACTTGAGCGCAAGGCGTCGACGAACGCGGGAATTTTTTCTTCGGACGGCATCTCGTCGGGCAACGTCACGCGCAAAACTTTTCGGACGGCGTCGCGGCTTTCGGCAAGAATTTCTTCGTCGGACAGCTCAACGTCGTCTTTAAGCGGGCGGAAAATTTTTTGCTCGGCGGACGAAAGATTTATCGCACGCAAACGCTCCAAGTCAACGAAGCCGGGTCGTCCGACGGGCACGAACTGCTTGATGTGGTAATAGCGGTACAAGCCGTTGGACTGCTCCACGTCGACGGGAAATTTTTTTTCTTCGACGTGCAACGGAACTTCCAGCTCGTCAAGGTCGCGCCAAAAAATTCGCTCGCGCTCTTCGTCGACGACGAACAAGTTCAGATACAAATTTTTTTCGGCGGCGTACTTGCGATAACCTTCAACCTGGCTCGTCGGCAAAATGTACACGGGGAAGCGGCCGTAGCTGTAACCCAACGTCGTGCGCGTTTTGACTTCGACAAGCTCGGTGCCCTTCCACAGCGAAAATTTCTTCGGCGCGGTCAACACAAAGTCAACGTGACTTGAACCCGTCGAAGCCGTGTCGGGCGGGCGACGAACTTCACAGCCGCGAAACTCCAAAAACTTTTGGACGATCTGCTCACCGACCAAACCTTTGCGATAAGCGGGCGTCTGCTCGAAACGTTTGCCCACGTCAATCACCTCGCAAAAAAACTTCGCTTGACGAAAAAATTTTCCTGCCGTAGACTTCACGAAAAAACTTGGAGGCAACAATTCATGAGCAACCTTGAAGTCGGTATCGTCGGTTTGCCGAACGTCGGCAAGTCGACGCTTTTCAATGCGATAACGAAGGCGGGCGCGGAAGCCGCAAATTACCCGTTCTGCACGATTGAACCGAATGTCGGAGTCGTCGCCGTGCCCGACGGTCGGCTTGACGTGTTGACCAAACTTTACAACTCGAAGAAGACGACGCCCGCGCTCGTTCGTTTCGTCGACATTGCCGGGCTCGTCAAAGGCGCGTCGAAGGGCGAAGGTCTCGGCAACAAGTTCCTCGAACACATCCGTCAAGTCGACGCGATTGCTCACGTCGTGCGCTGTTTCGCGGACGAAAACATAACGCACGTCGCGGACACGATTGACCCGCTGCGCGACATCGACACGATTCAAACGGAGCTGTGCCTTGCGGACTTGGACGTTGTCGACAAACGCCTTGCCAAAGTCGCTAAACTTTTGAAGTCGGGCAGCAAGGAAGCTCGCGCCGAAGCCGACGTTTTGGAACGCGTGAAAGTTTCGTTGGACGCCGCCAAACCTGCGCGAAGTTTGAACTTGACCGACGACGAATTGACTTTGATTCGTGACGCGAACTTGTTGACGCTTAAACCCGTGCTTTACGTCGCCAACGTCGCCGAAGACGAATTGACTTCCGAAAACGCCAACGTCGCCAAAGTGCGCAAGCTCGCCGAAACTGAAGGCGCACAAGTCGTCGTCATTTGCGCGAAGGTCGAAGCCGAAATTGCCGAACTCGACGCGGACGAAGCCAAAGAGTTTCTTTCGGACTTGGGACTCGACAGTTCAGGTCTCGACAGGTTGATTCACGCGGCGTTTGACTTGTTGGGCTTGATGACTTTCTTGACTGCCGGTGCCGATGAGTGCCGCGCCTGGACGATTGCCAAAGGTACGCCTGCGGTCAAAGCGGCGGGCAAAATTCACAGCGACATTGAACGCGGTTTCATTCGTGCGGAGATTGTCAACTACGACGACTTGATTCGGCTCGGCTCGATAACCGCTGCCCGCGACAAAGGCCTTGTGCGCCTCGAAGGCAAAGATTACATCATGCAGGACGGCGACGTTACTTATTTCCGTTTCAACGTGTGAATTAATTTCGCGCAAAAAAATTCCCGCCGATTTGCTCGACGGGGATTTTTAGTTTGAGGTGACGTTGTCAGTTTTTGCTGCCGGACTCTTTGCGGTCGTTGGCGTCGACTTTCTTGACGGAAGAATTTTTCTTCGCGTCGCCAAGTCGTTTGACGCCTGCGGGTTTGTCTTCGCGCAGAGTGTTCTTGACTTTGTTCGCCAGGTTGGACTTGTTCATAAAGCAATCGCCTCCGCCGTGAATTTAGCAAATTTCCTTGACGCCGTCAACCGAATCAACTAAACTGCCGTCAAAAAATTTCGGGAGGCAAGCAATGCACGAACACGAACACACGCTTGAAGACGGCACGGTCATTCGCCACACGCACAGCCACACGCAGACGAAGGCGGTTTTGAATCGCATGGCGCGGCTTATCGGGCACCTGCAGTCAACCAGAAGGATGATTGAGGACGGGCGCGACTGCTCTGAAATTTTGATTCAGCTGTCCGCCGTCGACGCCGCGATTAAGGCCGTGCAACGAATAATCCTGAAAGATCATCTCGAACATTGCATCGTTGACGCGGTCAAAGACGGCGACACCGCCGCGCTCGAACGCTTGAACAAGGCCGTCGAACAATTCATTCGCTGAAAAAAAATTTCTCCGCCGATTGACGGAGAGTTTTTTTATTCGCTGAGCAAGGCACGCACGACAGTTGCCGCATTGAAACGAAAATCCGGCCGTCATGGATGACGGCCGCCGCCCGCGGTTGAAACAGGATGTTTCACCTGCGGGCTGTTTTCTTTTGCTACTTTTCTTTTGCGCCAAAAGAAAAGTAGATAAACGCACAGTTCATTCGCTGATTAAATCTTTGACGACTTCGCCTGCAAGAATCAAGCCCGCAACCGACGGAACGAACGCCGTTGAGCCGATAACGTCTTCCACGCGGCGCGGAACTTCGTCCGACCAAACGACCTTCAAGCGGTTGATTCCGCGTTCACGAAGTTTCTTGCGCAGAATTTTCGCGACGGGGTCAACGCTCGTGTCGTAAATGTCGCCGACCTTGAAGCGCGTTGCGTCGAACTTGTTGCCCGCGCCCATGCACGAAACAATTTTCACGCCGCGACGGTTGCACTCTTCGACCAGAAAAATTTTCGCGGTGAGATTGTCAATCGCGTCGACGACGTAATCAAACTTGCAAACAAAAAAATCCTCGACGGGCGCAGTCGGCAAGAAAAACTTTTGAATCGCGTCGACGTGTGCCGCAGGATTGATGTCGTGAATTCTGTCGCGCATGACTTCGACTTTCGCACGCCCGACGGTTGAGCTGAGCGCGTGCAGTTGACGGTTGATGTTCGTCGCGTCGATTGAATCTTTGTCGACCAAAACCAGCCGCCCGACGCCCGAACGAGCCAACGCCTCCGCCGCAAAGGAACCGACTCCGCCAACACCAAAAATCGCGACGGTTGCCGAATTAAGCTTACGAAAGTTTTCGTCGCCGATTAAAACTTTGAGCCGCTGAAATCTGTCGTCCATGTCACTTGTTCCCGTCGCGGCGAAAAGTGAACGTCGGCAACGTCAACGGATTTGACGGCTTTTGTTGCGTCGGCTGAGGTTTGGGCGCGTCAAAGTTGAAGCCCTTCGACACGGTGACGTTTGACTTCGGCACGTCGATTGTCGGACTTTTGAGCGCGAGGCTGTCGGCAAAATCGGTGGCGATAATCGTCGCTTGAATCATGCCGTTCATGCTCTTGTCAATGACCGTGCCGAGGATAATGTTCACGTCGTCTTCGGTTTGGCTGAAGATGTAACTTGCGGCGGCGTTGACGTCGTGAATCGGAAGCGTTTCGTCGCCCGTGATGTTCAAAATAATTCCGCGTGCGCCCTTCAATGACTTGTCGATAAGCGGGCTGTGAATCGCCTCTTGCACGGCTTTGACCGCGCTGATTTTACTGCGACCGATACCGAGGAGCGCGTCGGCTGATTCGCTTTGGCGGAAAATCGTCGTCATGTCCGCGAAGTCAACGTTAATCACGCCGATTGTCAAGATGAGTTCCGCGACGCAACGAATCGCCTGCCGCAGGACGGAGTCGGCCTCGTGAAAGGCGTCGACCATCGACAGATCTTTGTTTTCGGGGAGTTTCATGAGGTTATCATTCTTGACGACGATTAACGCGTCCATGTACGACTGCATCTTGACGATACCTTCGTTGGCAATGCGTTGTTTGCGTCGACCCTCGAAACTGAACGGAAGCGTGACGACGCCTACGGTCAACATGCCGAGTTCTTTGGCAAGCCGAGCGACGACGGGAGCCGCGCCCGTGCCGGTTCCGCCGCCCATGCCCGCCGTGATAAAAATCATGTCCGCGCCCGTCATCATTGACTTGATTCGTTCGGCATCGGCTTTGGCGGCCTGTTCGCCGACTTCGACGTGTCCGCCGGTGCCGCGGCCTTTGGTGAGCATTTCGCCGATTTGAAGCGTGCGAATAGCGTTCGTGTTCGAGAAGCTCAGCGCGTGCGAATCCGTGTTCACCGCGACCAAGTCAATCTCAAGAAAATCGCTTTCGGCAATGCGTTTAAGGACGCTGTTGCCGCCGCCGCCCACGCCGAAAACTTTAATAGTGACGAGGGCTTTTTTAATCGCCGCGTCGTCTTTGGCTTTCTGTTGCTCCTTGTTCAGGCGAAGTTTTTTCAGCGCCTCCTTGATTGCAGCATCGTTTGCCCCCATGTCAGTCGTTCCTCTCCGAAAAAAATTTTTTGCTAACTTCGACGCACCGAAAAATTTTCCTTCACGTCGACCGCCAACGAATAACCATCGTTGAAACTCCGGCCGTCACGGATAACGACCGCCGCCTGCGCACGATACAGGATGTATCACAGCAGGCTGTTTTCTTTTGAGCAACGTGGACGTTGCATCCAATTTGGTTTGGCGTGTTCGCTCCGATTAGCGAGGCGGTTAACCAAACTGTTCCCCCGCTTTTAAAGCGGGTCTTTTGCGCCAAAAGAAAAGTAACACAACCGTCAAAAAACTTTCTTGACGAGCGCCCACTGCGTCGCAAGCATTCCAATTAACATCAGCACGCAACCGAAGATCTCCCGCGAAGACATGACTTCGTTCAGGACGAGCCAGCCGGCAAGCGCGCCGAAGATTGCCTCGAAGCTCATCAAAATTGCCGCCGCCGAAGGTTCCGCGTACTTTTGACCGAAGTTCTGCAACGTGAACGCCACGCCCGAACTCATCACGCCCGCATAAATTATCGGCAACCACGCGTCGACCATTGCGGTGACTTTCGGCGACTCGAACGCGAACATTGCCGCGAAGCTCAAAATCATCGTCATGAAAACCTGCGCGGCGGAAAGTTCCATTAAGTCCACGCGATTGGCGAACTTGTCGACGAGCAAAATTTGTGCCGTCCAGAAAAATGCGCCGACGAACAATAACACGTCGCCCGCCTGTATGGAAAAACTTTCGCCGACTGCAAGCAGGTACAGCCCGACGATTGCAAGCAGCGCGCCGAGCCAATTTTCGCGACGAATCGTCTTGCCGAGAAACTTTGCGCCCAACGGCACGAAGACGATATACAGGCACGTTATGAAAGCCGCCTTGCCCGCCGTCGAATATTGCAGCGCGACCTGTTGCAGTGAACTTGCCACGAAAAGTACCACGCCGATTATCAGCCCGACGCCGAAGCCGTGTTGATAATTTTTTTGTCGACGTTCGTGCGCCCGTTGTCGACGCGTGAAAATCAACACCGCCGCAAGTGACAGCGTCCCGACGAAATATCTTGCCGCCGCGTACGAAAACGGTTGCAAGTCGTCCATGCCCGTGAGCTGTGCGACAAACGTCGTGCCCCAAAAAAACGCCGCGCCCAAGAGCATCAGCGTTCCGCGAAGTTGCATAAAAAATCTCCTTTAAGGTTTCAGGTGTCAGGGACAACGCGCCGTGATTCGACACGTCAAAGTTTCGTGTTCCACATAATCAGCGCGTCTTCGCCGTTGTCAAGGTAATAGCCCTTGCGGCGGCCGACACTGCGAAGCCCGAAGCTTTCGTACAGCTTAATCGCCGCGACATTCGATGGACGAACTTCAAGCGTTATCGATTTTGCGCCGCGACGTTTGACGGACTCAATCAACGCGCCGAACAAAAGTGTGCCGACACCTTGACCGCGAAGTTCGGAAGCAACTGCAACGTGCATGACTTCGGCTTGATCGAAGGAAACCCACGCGCCCGCGTAAGCCACGACTTGACCGTCAATTTCGCCGACGATGTATTCGGCAAGCTCGTTGCGAGTTTCGCGCCAAAAATCTTCGCGGCTCCACGGCATTGCGAAACATTGAGCCTCCAGCGCGGCGACAGCGTCTGCGTCGGCTTGCGTCATTGGTCGGAAGGTGATGTGCTCCATGTCAAAAAATTTCCCGCGCCATAATCCAGGCGTCCTCGTCGAAGTAATAATTTTCTTCGCGGTCGACGATTTGGAAGCCGAACTTTTCATACAGCCGAATCGCCGTCGTGTTTGACGGGCGAACTTCCAAGATAATCAACGTTGCGCCGCGCCGTTTGACCGCGTCAAGCAAGCTTGTCAAAAGTTGCGTGCCGATGCCTTCGTGACGACGGTCGGGGTCGACGGCAAAGCTGACAATCTCCGCCGCGTCGGTGAAAATGTCCGCGCCCGCACACGCAATGATTTTCCCGTCGGATTCGGCGACAAGAAACTCCGCACGTTCGTTCTGCGCGGCATAAAAAAAATATTCGGCGCTCCACGCGTCCGCGTCGCCGAAACTTTTCAAGTCGAGCGCGGCAACGGAGTCCGCGTCGGCAATCGTCATTTTTCGGCAGGCAAGCCGTGCCGTCGTTCCCATAATTCTTCCGCCTCCGCACGTCGGATATACAGCGGCTCCAAGTTCATCACGTTGTCGGCGTGTCCCGCGTCGAGTAAAGCTTTTGCGCGCAGAGCGACGCACGACGGTCGCGGCAACTTCAAATGCACCGGAGCAAGCTTGACGTTTTCGGGCAACGTTTTGATTTTGCCGAGCACGTCGCCGCACAAAAAAATTTCGCCGCCGGTTTGTGACGCCTCGACGACAGCCGCGTCAATCGGTTTTACTTGCGCTTCGGTCAACGGTTCGCCGCTTTGGAACAGTTGACAGTAAGCGCGATTTTTTTGCGCGTCGACAAGCGGCAACACTTTGGCGAACGGGAAGTTCTGCGCCAAGACTTCAAGCGTCGGCACGCCGATAATTTTTGTCCGCCACGCGTAAGCCAAAGCCTTCGCCGTCGCCAAACCGATTCGCAAGCCCGTGAACGAGCCGGGACCTATGCTTACCGCAACCGCGTCGATTTTGTTGAATGCGTTCGCCGCACGCACGACTTCTTCGACAAGCGGCATGAGCGTTTCCGAAAAAGTTTGCGGGGACTCGCGCACGGTCTCCGACAGAATTTTTCCGTCGGCAACGACCGCCGCGCCCGTCGCCCGCGTCGAAGTTTCAATTCCCAAGATGTGCAAATGTAATCACCCGTCAATCGTCTTTGGTCACGAACTCTTCAAGCTCGTCAATGAAGTCGCGGTGCTCTTCGCCCACGCACGAAAAAGTTATCCGCCGCAAATTGCGTGCGTCTTTGATTCGGTCGATTTTGATCGTCACGTAATCTTCGGGCAGCGCGTCGGGGAACTTTTCCGCCCACTCGATAAAAACGATGCCTTCGGGAAAATCCGTGTATTCGTAAAAGCCGATGTCTTCAAGTTCTTCCTCCGAGTGCAGGCGATACAAGTCAAAGTGCACAATCGGGCAGAAACCTTCGTAAACGCTCATCAGGTTGAACGTCGGGCTGGTCACTTCGCCTTGAACGCCAAGCGTGCGAGCCATTGACTGCACAAACAGAGTCTTGCCCGCGCCGAGGCCGCCTTGCAAACAAATTACCGTTCCTTCGCGCACACGTTGCGCCACTTTCGCCGCCAATTTTACCGTCCCGTATGGGGACTGGGTTATGTGCGTAAACAAAATCGACTTCACTCCTCCGAAAACTCATGTCGCGCCCACCGTCGGGGCATGTTTGCTGTTGACGCGCAGTTTATCAGACGCGAAAACTTTTTTCAACACGGCGGCGACAATATTTAAACGGTTAAAAATTTCGGCGGCGTGTGGTACAATGCGCGGGAAATTTTTTTTTGGAGATGATACCTTTGCGAGTTGATGAAAAATCTTTCCGCGAACTGTATCGGCAAATTTGCCTGCTTGAAAGCACGGAACTTGTCGGCATGATAAATCCGCGTGACGTGTTCGACTTCCCGCCCGACGAAAAACTTGACGGCTTTTTGACGTTCGCCGACGTCGACGGGAATTCTTTCGTGTTTGAAATTTTGGCGGGCGCGCAGGTTGTCGGCGGCAAAGTCAAAGTTTTCCCCGCCAGTTACAAAAAGTCACGCAAACTCAAACGCGGCGAAGTTTCGGGCGCGGACGTGACGATTTTGACTGCCGATTACTCCGTTGCTTTTCGCGACAGAATTCAAATGATTACCGACCGACAAACCGACGCCGCACGCAGTCAAACGCGTTTGATTAAGACGATTGACGACTTTCGACATCCCGATTATCCCGACGACGTGGCGGTTTATTTTTTCGATGAAGGGCACCGCGCCGAATTGCTTTGGGTTCGTTGCAAGACCGTCGACGAAAACATTTTGACGGGCGAACTTCTCGTTGACCCGCGACAAAATTTCAATCTGCACGCGGGCGACTCGGTCAAGTTCGGCGTCGCGCAAGTCAACGCGCAAAACATTTTGATTCACCTGCCGGAGAAACGTGATGCATAAACGTCACGCGATAATCGTCGGCGCGGGGCCTGCGGGATTGACTGCCGCGTATTATTTTTTGACGGAGACCGACATTCGCCCGATTGTCCTTGAACGCGGAACTCTCGTCGGAGGTTTGTCGCGCACGCCGATTTTCAACGGCAACCGCATGGACATTGGCGGCCACAGATTTTTCACGAAGGACGCGGACATTTTGGAACTGTGGCAGAAATTTTTGCCCGCTCAAGGTGCGCCCGCTCTTGACGACAAACTTTTGGAGCGCGAATCGGTTTTGCTTGACGGCGGAGTTGACCCCGAAGCTGTCGACGGAGTTTTTCTGAATCGAAACCGCGTGTCGAGAATTTTTTTTCGGCGGAAATTTTTTTCGTATCCCGTGACGCTCAACTTCGACACGATTAAAAATCTCGGACTCGGCGAAATGTTTTCAATCGGCGCAAGTTTCCTCAAGGCGAAGTACAATCAGCGCACGGAGACGACGCTTGAAGACTTCATGATTAATCGTTTCGGGCAAAAGCTCTACGAAACTTTCTTCCGCGACTACACGACCAAAGTTTGGGGACGCACGCCCGCAGAAATCGGCGCGGATTGGGGACGCCAACGAATCAAAGGCCTATCGCTCGGCAAGACGATTGTCGACTTCGTCAAGAAAACTTTCGGCTCGAAAGGCACGGATGACACGTCGCTCATCGAAAGATTTTTTTACCCGAAACTCGGCGCGGGTCAACTGTGGCAGATGTTCGCCGACGAAATCAAACGTCGCGGCGGCGAAGTGCTGTTTAACTCGGACGTGAAAAGTTTCCGCGTCGTCGACAAAAAAATTCGTTCGGTCACGGCCGACAGCCCCGCAGGCAAGTTGACGTTTCCCGCCGATTATTTTCTGTCGAGTATGCCGCTTGCCGAACTTGCCGACGCACTCGACGAAAAAGCTTTGCCCGCTCGTGCCCGACAAATCGCCAAAGGTTTGCCGTACCGCGACTTTATCACCGTCGGGTTGCTCGTCGACAAACTCAAGCTCACGAACCGCACGAAGATTAAAACTTTCGGCGACATTGTGCCCGACTGCTGGATTTACATTCAGGAGCCGTCGGTCAAACTCGGACGCCTGCAAATTTTCAACAACTGGTCACCGTACATGGTTGCCGACCCGCAAAATTCCGTTTGGCTCGGACTGGAATATTTTTGCCGCGAAGGTGACGAACTTTGGCAGATGTCGGAGCCGCAGTTTGTCAAGTTTGCCGTCGACGAACTTGCTTCGATCGGCATTGTCGACGCTGCGGACGTTCGCTTCGCCGCGCAGGTCAAAGTTCCCAAAGCTTATCCCGCGTACTTCGACAGTTACGAAAATATCGCCGAACTTCGCGCCGCGCTTGACGAAATTCAAAATCTCTACTGCATCGGACGCAACGGTCAACACCGCTACAACAACATGGATCACAGCATGTTGACGGCACGCGAGGCCGTGCGCACGATTTTGGGCACGTCGACACGCGAAAACATTTGGAACGTCAACGCCGAACAAACTTATCACGAGGACGCGCATGACTGAAAAACTTTCAAAACTAATCGCGCTTGCGTTCCTGCTTATGCCGGTCGCTTGCGTCGAAATAATGTTCAAGTTGCCCGAAGAGAGCGACACGAACTTTATCATGAACATTGGGCGACACGTCGTCGAACACGGCATACCGCACGTCGACCCGTTCACGATTCACGACGGCATTCAACTTGTCGCGCAGCAGTGGTTAAGCGGCGTAATTTTTTTCGAGGCGCATGAACTTTTCGGCGTCGCGGGTCTCAAGCTTGCGGACTTCATTTGCGCGGCATTGCTGATAATTTTGTATTGGCGGCTGTGTCTGTCGGTGAGCGGCAACAAGTTCGTCGCACTGGGATTAAGCTTCGTCGTCGCGTTGGTCACGGCAACCGCAATCGTTCCGCGACCGCAAATTTTTTCGACGCCGATACTGCTTGCCGAAGTCTTCTTGTTGGAAAAGTTCACGCGGTCACACGACGCGAAATTTTTAATCCCGTTGCCGCTGATGTCCGCGCTGTTGGTGAATCTTCATGCGGCGGTTTGGCTGATGTTGTTCGTGCTCGCGACGCCGTTTTTCTTCGTTAAGGACGCCCGTCACGCGAAATTTTTGCTTGCGACGTTGGCGGCAAGTTTCGTGTGTGCGTTCGCCAATCCGTACGGCTTCGACGCAATGACTTACGTCCTGCGTTCGTACGGCGTCGACATAATCAACGAGCATGTGTCGGAAATGTTCGCGCCGTCGGCTCAAACCTTCAGCGGGAAACTTTTTTACGCGGCGGAGGCGGTGACAATCTTCACGTTCGCGCGGGTCAAGCTTCCGTGGCGTTACGTCTTTTTAAGCGGCGGGCTGACGTGTCTTGCGCTGTTGCACGAACGAAACGAGTTGCTGTTTTACTTCATGGCGACGTTTCCGCTTGCGTGCGCGTGGAAAAATTTCAACGTCGAAAAAATCTTCCCGTCGACGAACGACACGCCGAATCGCTTTCCGCTGACGATTTTGTTCCTGCTGTTGACGACGGTCAATACAATAGCAATCACGTTGACATTGCAGGACGGCTTCGACGAACTCAACTTGCCGCTGAAAATTTTGTTCGTTGTGACGGCGGCGGGCATGCTGTATAATTTGTTGATTTTCAGGCGCGAAGGAAGTTTGCTTCACCCGACGATACTTCCGCGAAAAAATTTGTCGTTGCTGGTGACGGCGTTAATCGCAAGCGCAACCTACGCCGTGACGCTGCCCGACAAAAAAGACGACACCGACAAAGTCTTGACGCCCGCAATTGAATTCATCCTGCAGAGCGAACGCCCCGAAAATATTTCGCTGTGGATCGGTCAAGGCGGCGGCGGACTTGCGGGAAGTTTCGGCGTGAAATATTACATCGACTCACGTTCGGAAGTTTTCTTGCCGTCAAACAGCGGTCTGTCGAAAAATCTTTTGGCGGAGTACCTCGATCTGTTGAGCGGCGAAATTTATTACGCGGACTTTTTCGCCCGCTACGACTTCACGCACATTATCGTTACGGACGAGATGCCGCGTGTGTTCAACGCTCTGAGCCGCGATGCAAATTACGACGTCGTTTACATGCGAAAGCACGTCGGCGACAAGAAAACCGTCACGTGTAAAATTTTTGTCCCGAAAGTTGAGGACTGACATGTTGAGAAAAATTTTTGTGACCGCGCTGATTTTGTTCGTGCTGACGAATTTTGCCTTCGCCGCCGAAAAGCAACCGAAAAAATCCGTGTGGCAACCCGAACTGCGCGTCGGCATCAAAAGCGACGTGACGCAAGTCGGTTTGAAAGTTTCAGCACCCTGCATTATGATTGACCCCGCCACGAAAAAGACGCTCAAGAAAATTCCCGCGAACAAAAATTTCGTCGTGGACTTCGCGCAGATGAAAACCAAGGCGGTTGAAATTCGTCCCGAAAAAATTCTGCTCAAAGACCTCAAGTCGACGATTGACGGTCGCGAATATTTCGGCGGCGTGCGCGTCAATAAACTCAAAGCGTCGTTGACCGTGATAAACCTCGTGCCGACGGAAGAATATCTGCGCGGCGTCGTCGGCGAAGAAATGTCCCCCGCGTACCCGTTGGAGGCCTTGAAAGCTCAAGCGGTGGCGGCTCGTTCGTTCGCGCTGAAAAATCGCGGGCGGCACGAAAAGGACGGCTACGACGTTTGCGCCACGACGCATTGTCAAGTTTACGCGGGCTTTGAAGACTTCGAGATTGTCAACAAAGCCGTCGACGAAACTCGCGGGCAAGTTTTGGTATTCAAAGAGAAAATCGCCGACGCAAACTTTCACGCGGATTCGGGCGGTATGACGGAGGCCGTCGCGGACGTTTGGGGCACGAACGTTGCTTACCTTGTGCCCGTCAAAGAGTTGCTCGAACTTACCGCGCCGTGGACGAAGAAATTTTCCGCCAAAGATTTTGCGTCGCGCTTCGGTGACGGTTTCGGCGACTTGAAGTCAATCAAGCTGAGCAAGTTGACCGTCGGCAAGAAGTCGAACGATCGAACCGATTCCGGCCGCGTCAAAAGCGCGCAACTCGTCGGCACGAAAAAAACTTTGACCGTCACGGGCACCGACATGCGCAGAAAGTTTTCGTTGCCAAGCACGCTGTTTGACATGAAACTTGACGGCGGCGAAGTCGTCTTCACGGGCTACGGCAGCGGACACGGCGTCGGCATGAGCCAACAGGGCGCGAAGTCCTACGCCTTGAAAGATTGGAAGTTCGACAAAATTTTGTCGCACTACTACAGCGGCACCAAACTCAAGAAACTTTATTGACGGAGGCGACTCACCATGAAAAAATTTTGCCTGATGATTTTCGCCGTGCTGATTTTGTTGCCGATTGCGCGACTGGAGGCCGGCCGCCTCGAAGACATTTCGGCACGCGGCACGATTCGTATCGGCACGACGGGCGATTATATTCCGATGTCGTATCTTAATCCCGCGACGGGACAATACGAAGGCTTCGACGCTGAATTGTCCGAAATTATCGCGGACTCGCTCGGCGTCAAAATCGAATACGTGCCGACGACCTGGCCGACGCTCACCGCCGACATGCTCGCGGGCAAGTTTGACATTGCGCTTTGCGGCATCTCAAGAAACTTTGCGCGGGCGAAGACGATGGCAATGAGCGACGCGTACGGCGAAGGACTTTTCGGCAAGACGATTCTTTGTCGCAAGGCTGACGCGAAGAAGTTTAAAACCGTCGCCGACCTCAACAAGCCCGACGTGCGAATCATGATTAATCCCGGCGGCACGAACGAAAAATTTGCGCGGGCGAACTTGCCGAACGCTCAACTTATCGTCAACGACGCCAACGCCGAAATTCCGCTTGAAATTGCCGCGGGCAACGCCGACATCATGATAACCGAAACTGTCGAGGCGGTCAGTTGGGTCAAGCGCGAACCGAAACTTGCTGCGCCGCTTGTCACCGAACCGTTTGCGGGCACGCGACATTCGTGCGGTGCCCTCATGCAAAAAGGCGACCAAGAATTTCTCAACTACATCAACTTCGTGCTTGCCGAACTTCGCATGGACGGACGACTTGAACAACTCGAAATTAAATATCTCGGAAGGAAACCACATGTTACTAAGTGAATTCGATTACGACTTGCCCGAAGAATTAATCGCGCAACGACCGATTGAACCGCGCAACGCGTCACGGCTCATGGTGATTGACCCTGTGCGTCGGACAATCCGTCACGAAAAATTCTTCGACCTGCAAAACTTTTTGACGGCGGGCGACACGCTGATTTTCAACGACACGCGAGTAATTCCGGCGCGGCTTATCGGACACAAGTCCACGGGCGCACGCGCCGAAATTTTTTTGCTTCGACGACTCGACGCCGTGACTTGGGAAACTTTAGTCAAGCCCGGCAGGAAAATCACACAGGGCGCAGAAATTTTTTTCGGCAACGAACTGAGCTGCCGCGTTGTCGACCGAACGAACTTCGGCGGGCGCATCGTCAAGTTCAAGTTCAACGGCGTGTTTGAAGAAATTCTCGACCGCTTGGGTGAAACTCCGCTGCCGCCGTACATTCACGAAAAACTTGCCGACAGCGAACGCTATCAAACCGTTTACAATCGCGAACGAGGCTCCGCCGCCGCACCGACTGCAGGACTTCACTTCACGACGGAACAAATGTCCGCGCTGAAAAATTTCGGCGTCAATTTGGGATTCGTCACGCTTCACGTCGGGCTTGGAACTTTCCGCCCCGTGCAAGTTGAAACGATTGAGCAACACGAAATGCACGAAGAATTTTTTTCCGTGCCGCAGGAGACCGCCGACTTGATTCGCGACACCCGACAACGCGGCGGAAGAATTATCGCCGTCGGGACGACTTCACTGCGCACGTTGGAGGCGGCGGCACTCGACGAACAAACCGTTGCGACGGGCGCGAACTCGACGAAAATTTTCATCTACCCCGGCTACAAGTTCAAAATCGTCGACGCGCTGATAACGAACTTCCACCTGCCGAAGTCAACGCTGTTGATGTTGGTCAGCGCACTTGCCGGGCGCGAATTCATCTTGCAAGCTTATCGCGAGGCCGTCGAACGTCGGTACAGATTCTTTTCGTTCGGCGACGCAATGTTTATCACGCACAGGGAGCTTTGATTATGGTTGGCTGGAACTTTCCGTCGAACGGCGGCGGCGCGATTAACGGCGTGGCAGATTCGGGCATCGAAATTTTCCGCGGCAAAGAAATCCCGTCGTTGGCACGCGAGATCTGTCAAAATTCTCTCGACGCCGTCAATGACGAAAGCAAACCCGTGACCGTCGAATTTCAATGCCACGAAATTAACTCGACGGACTTTCCCGACGTTCGGAGCTTCCAAATGATTTTGAAAGCTTGCCTCAACTTTTGGAACAAAAAATCCGAAAAGACCGAGGCGTTCATCAAGCAGGCAAATCTTAAGCTGAGAAGTTCTCAAACCGCCGTCCTGCGAATCAGCGACTTCAACACCACCGGCCTTGCCGAACCGTTCAATCCACGCGCAATGACGGGCTGGAACACGTTGACGAAAATAAACGGCGGCGCAATCAAATCCGACGACAAGGCGGGCAATTTCGGTATCGGCAAGAACGCGCCTTTTGCGAACTCTTTCTTCCGTACGGTTTGTTATCGCACGTTCAACACGAAAGGCGAACGCGCCGCGCAGGCAGTTGCCAAACTTGTCTCTTTCGATCTCGATTCTTGGAATGTCGCGGCGGGCACCGGCTACTTTGGCGACATGCAAGGCAACATGCCCGTCACGTCGATAGCCGCGCTCGACAATATTTATCGGCGAACAAAAAGAGGCACGGACGTTTTCATTTACGGTTTCAACGGTCAAAGCGATTGGGCTACTGAACTTGTCGACGAACTGATTGAGAATTTCCTCGTCGCAATTTACCGCGACAAACTGCGCCTTAAAGTTCAGGACGCCGTGCTCGATAAGCAAAGCCTCGGCAAGTTTGTCAAGGATAACGCCGCCAATTACCACAAAATCTTGACGGGTAACGACGCGGTGAAAACTTTTGAGTTGCCGTTCCACGACATGGGCAAGCTTAAGCTCGGCGTTCTGCTCGACCCGACGGCGAAACTTAATCGGCGGGTTTTAATCGTGCGCAAGAGCGGCATGAAACTTTTTGAACTCGACCGATTTTCGCGGACGTTAAACTTCACGGCTATTCTCGAACTCGACGGCTTTAAGCTCAACGCCTTCTTTCGACAAATGGAGACGCCCGACCACACCAACTGGGAGCCGACGCGTCACCCGACATTTCCCGCACGAGCCAAACAGTATCTGTCGGAGCTGAAACGTTGGGTGCGCGACACAATTTCAAAACTTGGCGCGGAAAACACTTCCGACGAGGTCATCGTCAAAGGTTTGAGCCGAATGCTTGACTTCGACGACGCGGCTGTCGGCGGCAATTCAAATCGGGTTGAAACACTCGACAATCCCGCGCCGCAAGAAAATTCTGTGCAGAAACTTTCGGGTGCAAACAACGACCCGCCAAAAATTTGGACTTTGGGCGGCTCCAACAATTCCGGAAATCAAAGCTCGAATGGTGCACGGCAACCAAAGCAGCCGCCGCGAAATCCTTCAGGCGAAAAAAAGTTCGTCATGCAGTCGGTTGCCTGCGACAAAGTTCGCGTGATTAAAATCGGCGACAAAAAATATCGGCTGATTGTCCGCATTGACCGAAACATTTCACGCGGGCGGCTTGAAATTTTTGCCGTCGGCGAAAACGGCTCACGCGACAAACTTTCCGTCATGCGGGCACGTGCCGACAATCCGAACGTTCAAACGCTCACGGTCAACGACGATATCAAGTTCGCGAATCTGCGTGGCGGCGTCGATGCGAAAATCAGTTTTGAGCTTGCCGACGAAAAAAATTACGCGTTGGGAGTTGCCGTTTATGAAGATTGACAACCGTCGACTGTTCACGTATCCCGTGCTTGCCGACGGGCGCGACGATTACAAAACTTGCAAGTTCACCGCCGACGTTGTGTCCTCGTTCGACGCGGCGAATAATCTTCGGCTTGAAGTTTCCTGTCAAACGAATTGCGCGGAAATTAATCGGCTGATTGCAAACGGCGACGCGGAATATCTTTTGCACGTCGAATGCCCGTCGACAATTTATCGCGGAGTCACGGCGCGCAGTGCAAAAAATTTTTCGTGCACAATCCCGCTCGATTGCGTGAGGAAAGAACTTGACATTACGGCTTTTGTCGTCCTTCGCCGCGACGTGAAAAATTTTTTCTGCGACGATTGGAACGAAGATTTTTCGGGCTTGACTTTCAGCTTGTCGAAGGGCAGTCCGCTCGCTTACCGAAGATTTCAGCCGCTGATTTTGCCCGACGACGCGGACATCTTTAAAAATGTCGGCTCAATCTTCAGCGTGTACAAGAGGCCGCCCGACGCCGAAAAATTTTTCAAGCCGAATTTGGAAGACGACAAAATCAAAATCGGGCTGAACGAGGATGATTACGCCGTCTATCGCCGACACTGCGACAACCCGACGATGCAACCGATTTTGAACGCGATGATAATTTTGCCGACGTTGGTTTACGTCTTCGAGGAACTCAAGCAACCCAACGCCATTGACAACCACGGTTCAAAACCTTGGTTCCTGTCAATCAAGGCGGCTTATCGACGGCTCAACATCGACTTGATGGAATATCTTCTGCGCGAAGAAAAAACGTCGCTCGAACTGGCGCAGGAAATCATGAACTTGCCGCTGACCAAAGCTTTGGAAAGTATCGCGCACGTTTTCGACGCGGAGGACTCGTGATGGAAATTTGCTTTATGAAGAGCAATGCGCTTGACACGTTGAAGAACGACATGCCGCAGATTTTTGACAAGTATCTGACTGAACGCGACAATTCGTGGCTCGTCGAAGTTTGCGGCGAAAATCCCTTCGTGAAGTTCCGCGACGTGCCCGACTTTAAACTTGTCGTGCCGAACGAAACTTTGAATGTCGGCGAGGTTGACTTTGAAAACTGCAAGCGCGTTTACGAAAATCTTCACTTCCTGACCGACGCGCAGGCCGCCGACGAAAGACTTTGGGCGGGGCTGTCTCACGGCGTGTTTTATGATTGCGTTCGACGACGTTACGGTTACGACACGAAAGAAACTCCCGCAGATGTTGACGTTTACAAAACCGTCAAAGAGATCAAGAACCGATTTTTCTTAAACGGCAATTCGCAGGAAGCACTGGTGAAAAATATGACGGCTCGCTGTTGGTGGACGGGGCGCGTCTTTTACGACGAAGGCAACCGCAACCACTTCGCGAAGCTCGACTTGCTCGGCGCGAAGGATTTTTACACGAAAGTTTTTTCCACGTTGACTCGCGGTTTCGTCGCGAACCCGAAGCTGTTAAACGGCGTGGTTAAGTTTCTGCTCTACTGCAGGCGAAACGGCATCGAAGTCAACGCGGACAAAAATCTTCGTCCCGCGCTCAAAGAAGTCAACAAGGTCGGCGGCGCGTTGATTCTTGACTGCTTGACTGCCGACGAAGTTGCCGAAATAATGATTGCCTGCGTCAAAAATCAACCGAAAGTCGACGACACATGAACGGTCAAACTTGTTTCGCTTGACAACGACAGGACTCGCGATTATACATTAATCGACCGCTTCAACGCGCTTGTCGGCGAACGAATAAATTCTGTGGTAACATTCAAGGACGGCAAATTTAAGATAACGGACATTCAATAGGAGCTGGCGTAATTGGCGGCAATAACATTTGAACTCATTCACACGGACGCGGCGACGGGCGCACGCGCAGGCATCTTGCACACGCCGCACGGGAATTTTTTGACGCCGCTTTTTATGCCGGTGGGCACGCAGGCGACGGTAAAAACTCTTTCGCCGCACGAAGTACAAAATCTCGGCGCGGGCGTCATTTTGGCGAACACGTATCATTTATTCCTGCGACCGGGAGCCGAACTCGTTCGCAAGGCGGGCGGACTTCACAAGTTCATGAACTGGACGCACGGAATTTTGACGGACTCAGGCGGCTTTCAAGTCTTCAGCTTGGGCGACCTGCGAAAAATTTCCGAAGACGGCGTAACTTTTCGCTCGCACATTGACGGCTCGGAAAAATTTCTGTCGCCCGAAATTTCAATTCAAACGCAAGCCGCGCTCGGATCCGATATCGCAATGGCATTCGACGAGTGCATACCGTATCCCGCCGATTACGATTACGCCAAAACTTCCACGGAGCGAACTCACCGTTGGGCGGCTCGAAGTCTTGACGCGGCGACGAATCCCCGTCAAGGAATTTTCGGCATCTGTCAAGGCGGCATGTATGAAGACTTGCGCGAAGCAAGCGCGAAGTTTATCGGCGGCCTGGACTTTGCGGGCTGTGCGATTGGCGGCCTCAGCGTCGGCGAACCGAAAGACATCATGTATCGCATGTTGGCGGCGTCGACGAAGTTTCTGCCCGAAAACAAGGCGCGTTACCTTATGGGTGTCGGCACGCCCGACCACTTGATTGAAGGCGTCCTGCGCGGCGTGGACATGTTCGATTGCGTTTTCCCGACACGCGTCGCCCGAAACGGCATGGCAATGGTTTCGCCCGAAACTTCGCCTCGCGGTCGGCTGGTCATGAAGAACGCCGAATTCACCGAAGACTTTTCGCCGCTGGAACCGAACTGCGATTGTTACGCCTGTCGCAACAAGTTCACCCGCGCTTATATCAGACATCTTGTCCGCGCAGATGAAATTTTTGGCTTGAGGTTATTGGCACTGCACAATCTGCGCTACCTGCAACGATTTACGGCGAACATGCGGCAGGCGATTCTTGCCGACAAGTTCAGCGAGTTCCGCGAGAAATTTTTTACCGCATACGTTCGCGGCGACAACGCTTAAACGGTGACAACGTCAATCGCGAAAACTGTTCCCCCGCTTTTAAAGCGGGTCGGCTTGAGACTTCTGGCGTTGCACAATCTGCGTTACCTGCAACGATTTACGGCGAACATGCGGCAGGCGATTCTTGCCGACAAGTTCAGCGAGTTCCGCGAGAAATTTTTTACCGCATACGTTCGCGGCGACGAAGCTTGACTGTCGAAATGTCGCAGGTAACATTAACTGTTTACACGAATAATTTTTAACGCTTACGAAGGAGGCAACATTTCACATGGATAACGAAGCGACGGCGGCTGTGGCAAACTTCGCGCCGATAGTGGTAATGCTTTTGATTTTCTACTTCCTGCTGTACCGCCCGCAAAAAAAGGCTCGGCAGGAACGCGACGCAATGTTGAGCAGCTTGAAGATCGGCAGTCGCGTGATAACAATCGGCGGCATTTACGGGACGATTGTCGGTCTCACGAACGAAATTGTTCGCCTTAAGGTCGCCGACAACGTCACGATTGAAGTTGCCCGCGGCTCGATTAATGGCGTCGCGCCTGAAGTCAACTTGTCGAAAGGCGACGGCGATGACTGACGACGTTCAGACGTTGAAGAAACATTTGCGGCGCGAATTTCTGTCGCGACGGGCACGAATCCCGCGTAATGAACGTGACCGAATCAGCCGCTTGCTCGTGCAGAAATTTTTGGCGACGGAACTTTATCGCGAAGCAAAAATCCTCATGGCGTACGCGTCGCGCCCCGACGAACTTCAGTTGACCGAACTTTTCAGCGCGTGCTTTGCGGACGGAAAAACTTTGGCGATACCTTTAATCGTCGGCAAAGGCGAAATGCGTGCGGTCGTCGTGCCGAACTTCGACTCGTTGGAGTTGGGCGCGTTCAACATTTTCACCGTCAAGCCCGAACTTCGCCGTTTCGTCGACGCGGCGGACATTGACTGCGTGATTGTCCCCGGTGCGGCATTTGACGTGCGCGGCGGGCGACTCGGTCTCGGCGGCGGCTATTACGACAGATTTTTGTTGCAGGCCGTCAAAGCGCATAAGATTGCCTTCGCTTACGATTTTCAGCTCGTCAACAATTTGCCGACCGAATTCCACGACACGAAGATTGATTCGGTCTTGACGCCCAAGTTCTACTGGCACACCGTCGACGACCAAAAGTTTCGCGAAATGGCGTCACCTTTGACCGCAAAAAATTCAGACATTTGACAAACTCGCCGTCGCGCAGTATATTACGCGGCGGTTTTTGATTGACGTTGTTTATCGACGCAGTAACTCAAAAACCCGGCCGTCATGGATGACGGCCGCAACCGCCTGCGCGTGATGCCGGAAGCATCACAGCAGGCGCGGCTTTCTTTGGTTACTTTCTTTCGCCGCCGAAAGAAAGTAACGTTGAACGCGTTTCAAGACTTTTTCAGCGGCGTGTGCAATAATGCGCGGCGAAAAATTTTCTGTCAATTGAAAGGAGTGAATGCTGCTCCGAAGGCAAAGCGGCGACCTATTCGGTCGTCCTGCTCGGGACGCAACTTGGGTGTTGCGTTAAGCGGCGGAATGATGAAGCGAAACATATTCAAGACATTTGCAAACCTCAACAGAAAAATCGCGCTGTGTTTGATTCTTGCGGGCTTTACGGCGATGAACACGGGCTTTACCGAAAACGGACCCGAAACTCAAAGCGCAGTCGAAGCCGAAGCCGAAATCGAACAGACAAGCGCAACCGAACCGACGGCAATCGCTGTCGGCGAAAACGGACGAATCAAAGTAAGCGAAGACGACGAACTTTCCAAAGCGTTCGCTCAGCTGGTCGAGAATTCGCAGGACGTGAACGCGGCGGTCGAAACTCCGTCAAACGAAACTCAGCCGGTTGAAACTCCGTCAGACGAAATTCAAGCGGCGGATGCGTCGACGATTGAAATTGTCGAACCCGTCGAAGAAGTTCCCGAAAACGTCATCGACACGGGACGCGGCCTTGTGCAGTACACGCAAATGTACGGCATGGAAGCGACGGCGTATCTTCCCACCGACGGCAGCGCGGAAGGCTTGACGGCAATGGGCATTCCCGCAACTTACGGCATTGTCGCGGTTGACCCCGACGTTATTCCGCTCGGCACGCGTGTTTATATCCCCGGCTACGGCGAAGCTCTTGCGGCGGACACGGGCGGCGCGATTTACGGCTACCGAATCGATCTGTGCATGGAAAGCTACGACGAGGCAATGGACTTCGGGCGGCGCAATGTTACCGTCTTCGTACTCAAATAAATCTTGACGACAATCAATGCAACTCGTGCTGAAATAAATTGACGACGAATCCCCCGACTGCGGTCGCGGGGATTTTTTCGTGCGGAAAATTTTGTTCCGAACATTGACCAAAGTGAAAGTTCGCTGTAGAATTCTTATACAGTTTTTGAGCAGTGGAGAGCTTAACGAAAAGGTGATTGTTATGGAAAAAGTTATGGTCGTCGTAATCGGCGGCGGAGCCACGGGCTTGGGCATTCTTCGCGATTTGTCCATGCGCGGCGTCAAAGCTCTGCTCGTCGAGAAAAACGACTTGGTCAACGGCGCGAGTTCCCGCTACCACGGACTCCTTCACAGCGGCGGACGCTACGCAGTCAAAGACCAGGAAGCCGCCAAAGAGTGTATCATCGAAAACCAAATCATGCGCAAAATCGGCAAGTCGTGCGTCGAACCGTGCGGCGGCATGTTCACGCGCCTTGACATCGACGACGAAGCTTACGAGGAGCTTTGGGTCAAAGGTTGCGCCGACAGCGGCATTGAAGCCAAACCGATAACGCTTGACGAAGCTTTTGCGTTGGAGCCGAGACTTTCCCGTAAGCACGTCAAAAGCGCGTATCTTGTCCCCGACGCGGCTGTCGACGGTTTTCGCATGTCTTGGCAACTGATTGACTCGTCGAAACGTTACGGCGGGCAACTCAAAACTTACACCGAAGTTATCGGTTTCGACAGCGTCAACGGCGAATTGCGCGGCGTCAAAGTTCGCAACCAATTCACGGGCGAAGAATACGAAATCGGCTGTGACATTGCGGTCAACGCGGCGGGCGGCTGGGCGGCTTTCGTCGGCAAATTGGCGGGCGTCGAAATCGGCGTTCAACCCGACAAAGGCACGCTTATCGCCTTCAATCAAAGAATTGTTAATCATGTCGTCAATCGGCTGCACAAGTCTTCCGACGGCGATATTTTTGTTCCGCACGGCTCAATCACGATTTTGGGCACGTCGTCAATGAGCGTCCCCGACCCCGAAGACACGTCAACTTCACGCGCAGAAGTCGAGAGCTTGCTTAAAATCGGCGAACAAACTTTTGAAGAACTGCGCGACTTCCGAATCTTGCGGACGTTTGCAGGCTCAAGACCGCTGTACATTCCGCCCGGCGGTGCTGTTGGACGCAGTGCTTCACGCGGTTTTGCGATTGTTGACCACGAACGCGACGGCTTGAAAGGTTTCTTCACGATTGTCGGCGGCAAGTTCACGACATATCGCTTGATGGCGGAAAAAATGTGCGATCAAATTTGCGCGAAGCTCGGCAACACGACGCCTTGTCGCACGGCGGAGGAACCGCTCGTCGAGGAAGTTTCCGACAGCGACAAAGCGCGTGCGAAAAAGTTTTTCCCGTCATACGGCACGAATCTTGCGGCAACTCGTCTCGGCGTCGAACGTTTCAAGAAAGTTGTCGAACGGCTTGAAAGTGACCCCGAAAGCCGCGAACTCGTTTGCGAATGCGAAAACGTCACCCGCGCCGAAGTCGAAGAAATTTGCAAGGACGACACAAGTTTTATCGTCAACGACGTGCGCCGTCGGACGCGAATCGGCATGGGCACCTGTCAAGGTAATTTCTGCGCGCTTCGTGCGGCGGCTGTCTTTGCGGACATGGGCGTCGAATCAACCGCGAAAGACTCGTTGACTCGTCTGCGTGAATTTTTGCAAGGTCGCTGGAAGGGCATTCGTCCCGTGTTGCTCGGCAGAACTTTACGCGAAACCGAAATGACGCGCTCAATTTACGAACTTTCCATGAACGTGACGGGAGGCGATGCGCAATGAGAACTTCTGACGTGATTGTTGTCGGCGGCGGACTTGCGGGACTTATGGCGGCGGCAGTGTCGGCTTCCCGCAAGCAAAGTGTTACGCTGTTGACGTTCGGCAGCGGCTCGCTTCCTTTGGCAAGCGGCGCGATTGACTTTTTCAACGCGGACAATCCCGAAGTCGCGATTAAGCAGTTGCCCGACACGCACCCTTACGCGAAAATCGGCAGCAAGGCTCGTGACGGCGCGGTTAAATTTTTGTGCGACGTGGCGGCTCAAGCGAATTTGCCTTACAACGGACGGCTCAGCGCACAAATTCCCGTCGTGACGGCGGTCGGCACGCTGAAATATTCCGCGCTCGTGCCCGAATCAATGGACGCGTCGAAACTTGCCGCAAAGCAAAAAGTTTTCGTCGTCGAAATCAAAGGGCTGAAAGATTTTTACGCGTCGATGATTGTCGACAACCTGAAAAAATATTTCCCCGCCAAACAATTCGAGACCGCGAAACTTGACCTGAAGTTTTTGGGCGGGCGCGACATAACCTGCATGGACGCCGCGCAACTTTTGACGGACAATGAACAGCCGCTTGCCAACGAACTCAAAGCACTCAACGCGGGCGGTGACGACGCGATTATCCTGCCGCCGATTTTCGGTATCGCGGGCAACTTTTCGCGTTCGGCCGTGCAAACGCAAGTCCGCGCAGAAATTTTCGAGACGACTTGCTTGCCGCCTTCGCCGCCAGGCATGAGGTTGCAGCGTGCGTTTATGAAGTATCTGCAGAATAACGGCGTCAAGTTCTTCGAGAATTCCAAAGTCATTCGCGGCGTCGTCGAAGGCAAAACCGTTAAAGGCGTCGTCGTCGAAACTGCCGTTCGCGAAAAGACGTTCCCTGCGCGCAAAGTCATTTTGGCGACGGGCGGTTTTTACAGCGGCGGATTGACGATGCGCGAATTCGACAAGCCACGCGAACCGATTTTCGATTTACCGGTGTTCTTCCCCGAAGGCGCGGACAACTGGAGCAACGTTCAGCTGTTTGGCGACAAGCCGCAAGGTTTTTCGACGACGGGAATTTTCACGGACGACAGCTTACGTCCCGTCGACTCAAGCGGCAACGTTCTGTTTGACAATCTGCACGTCGTGGGCGCGAACCTTGGCGGTTGCGATAAAATTTTCGAGCGGTCAGCGGGCGGCATAGCGATTTCGTCGGCGTACAAAGCTGCGACGGTTTAAGGAGGCGGCATTGACATGAGCGACAACACAAAAGCGATTTTCACGGGCGACCGCTGTCTTTCGTGCACGTCCTGCATGGCGAATTGTCCCGTCATGGCGGCCGTCAAAGAGTATCGAGGCCCCAAACTTGTCGGGCCTGCGCATGGACGCATGCATTTTTCTCAGGAAGACATCGAGGAAAGTTTGAATTACTGTTCCAACTGCAAAAGCTGTGACCGCGCCTGTCCGTCGGGCGTGGCGGTTTCGACGCTCAACATGTTGCAACGCGCCGAATATTACAAGAAGCATGAACATCTGCGCCACGAAGACATGTTGGCTCACGGCGAACGCATGGCGAAGTTGATTCGCATGATGCCGTTCGGCGCGACGTTTTCAAATATCGGAATGAGTATCGGCAAGACGTTGGGCATTTTCAGCGCGCTTGGACTTGCGGGCGAACGCAACATGCCGGCTTACGCGTCGACATCTTTCAAGGACGGTTTCAAGCGAATCAAACAGGCTCCCGCGAGCAAAAAGCTTGTCATGTTCACGGGCTGTTTCATCAACGACAACGAGCCGCAGGTCGGTCAAGCGTTCGTCAAAGTCATGAACGCCAACGGCTACGAAGTTTTAATCGACGAAGGTTTCAACTGTTGCGGGTCGCCGCTTGTCGTGACGGGTTTTCTTGACGAAGCGCGTCAACATGCCGACAACAACGTCGCCCGAATTCTTGACTGGAAGCGCAAGGGAATTCCCGTCGTTACGCCGTGCACGAGTTGTTCGCTTATGCTCAAGGAAGAATATCACGAGCTGTTCGGCGAACACGAAATGCACGAGGCGGCGCAGAACGTTTACGACGCGTTCGAGTTCCTTGAAATTCTGCAGGAGCGCGGCGAGTTCAACGAAAATGTCAAGCCGCTCAACCAGAAACTTTTGTATCACGTGCCGTGTCATTTGAAATCGCAGGCAATCGGTCTTCCCGCGCAGAATATTTTGGAAGAGTACAAGGTCGCCAAAGTTCAGACGGCGGACGCGGGCTGTTGCGGCATTTCGGGCAACTACGGCTTCCGCAAAGACAAATACGAAATTTCCATGAAGATTGGCGCGAAGTTGTTTGAACGCGTCAAGCAACAGGACTTCGACAAAGTCATCAGCGACTGCGGCACCTGCCGTATGCAGATTCACCACGGCACGAACATCAAGCCCGTTCACCCGATTGAAATTTTGGCTAAGGCTTACGCTTGAACAGAGGTAACCGACATGAAGATTGACCGCGACAAGTTGATTCGCTGTGCTTTGGACGCTCAAAAGAATTCTTACGCGCCGTACTCGAACTTCAACGTCGCGGCGGCCGTGTTGTGTTCGTCGGGAAAAATTTACACGGGCGTCAACGTCGAAAACGCGTCTTATCCCGTAAGTGTTTGCGCCGAACGCAACGCGATTGTTCATGCGGCGGCCGAGGGTGAACGTCAAATTATTGCGATAGCGATTGTCGGCGGAGCCAACGGCGTCAACACGGATTATTGTCCGCCGTGCGGTGTTTGTCGGCAAGTCATGCGCGAATTCGCCAATCCCGAAAAGCTTTTGGTTATCATGGCAAAATCTCCGACCGATTACGTCGAAAAGACGCTCGAAGAACTTTTGCCGATGAGTTTCGCTCCCGACAACTTGAAGTAACGCCCGGAGGTGATGCGCGGCAAGATATTTCAGCAGTGAGTTTTGCGGCAAGTTTGTTTGAATTTTGAGGAGGGGTTTTTTACTGTGGCTAAAGAATACGTAATGGCTCTCGACGCGGGCACGACAAGCAACCGCGCCATCATCTTCGACAAAAATTCCAAAATCGTGGGCGTGTCGCAACGCGAATTCACGCAACATTTCCCGAAACCCGGCTGGGTCGAACACGACGCCGACGAAATCTGGAGCACAATGGTTGCCGTCATGAAAGAAGCACTCGAACATTCGGGTCTTGCCTCAAGCGACATTGCGGCAATCGGCATTACCAATCAGCGCGAAACGACGGTTATCTGGGACAAGAAAACAGGCCGTCCGATTTACAACGCAATTGTCTGGCAGTCCCGTCAAACCGCGCCCATTGCCGAAGCTCTCAAGGCCGAACACGCCGAAGAATTCAAAGACAAAACCGGTCTCGAAATCGACGCGTACTTTTCCGGCACGAAAATTAAATGGTTGCTCGACAACGTCGAAGGCGCACGCGAAAAAGCCGAAGCGGGCGAACTTCTTTTCGGCACGATTGACACGTGGCTGATTTGGAAACTCACGGGCGGCAAAGTTCACGTCACCGACTATTCCAACGCCTCGCGCACGCTGATTTACAACATCAATACGTTGCAGTGGGACGAACAGCTCATGAAGTATCTGGACATCCCGAAGGCGATTTTGCCCGAAGTCAAACCGTCCAGTTGCATTTACGGTGAAAGCGTTCCGACGATTCTTGGCGCGTCAATTCCCGTCAGCGGCGCGGCAGGTGACCAACAATCCGCTCTGTTCGGACAAAACTGCTTTGAACCCGGTACCGCGAAGAACACTTACGGCACGGGCTGTTTCATGCTCATGAACACGGGCACGGAAATTCACAAGTCCAAAAACGGTCTCGTTACGACAATCGCCTGGGGGCTCGACGGCAAAGTCGAATACGCGCTTGAAGGCTCGATCTTCGTCGCGGGCTCGGCAATTCAGTGGTTGCGCGACGGCGTTCGCATGGTCGACAGTGCGCCCGATTCCGAATGGGTCGCCAAAAAAGTCAAAGACACGGGCGGCGTGTACTTCGTGCCCGCGTTCGTCGGTCTCGGTGCGCCGTATTGGGACATGAACGCCCGTGGCATGATTATCGGCTTGACTCGCGGCACGACGAAGGCTCACATTGTCCGCGCAACGCTCGATTCGCTTGCATATCAAACGCGTGACGTTTTGGAAGCGATGGAAGCCGACAGCGGCAACAAACTCACCGCGCTCAAAGTTGACGGCGGCGCCTCGGCGAACAATTTGATGATGCAATTCCAGGCTGACTTGCTCGGCGTGCCCGTTGACCGTCCGCAGATTGTCGAAACGACGGCTCTCGGTGCGGCTTACCTTGCGGGTCTTGCGGTCGGCGTTTGGAAGAACAAAGACGAACTTAAGTCCGCGTGGCAACTCGAAACGCGCTTTGAACCCGAAATGAAACGTTACGAAGCCGACGCGCTTTACAAAGGTTGGCGCAAGGCCGTCAAGCACGCAATGAACTGGTTGAATGACGATTAAAATTCCTTCGGCTTGAAATGTTCGCGGGGGCGGGAAAATTTCGCCTCCCGTCTCCGCGACAAGCATTAATCCACTCGAAAGAAGGTATTATTCATGGATAACTTGTTTGGCGAATTTATGGGCACGATGGTTCTTATCGTCTTCGGCGCGGGCGTCTGCGCGAACATGTCGCTTACCAAGTCCAAAGGCCAAGGCGGCGGCTGGATTTGCATAGCGGTCGGCTGGGGTTTCGCAGTCACGCTCGGCGTTTTCACGTCGACGACGCTCGGTGCTCCTCAAGGCGACTTGAATCCTGCGGTCACGCTTGCCAAATGCATGGCGGGCATTTACACGCCGGGACAATTTATCGCAACGAGTGCCGCTCAACTGGCGGGCGCAATTCTCGGCGCGACGATTGTTTGGCTTGCTTACCTGCCGCATTGGGCTGAAACTCCCGACCCGGCAACGAAACTCGGCGTCTTTGCAACGGGGCCCGCGATTCGCAGTCCCGGCGCGAACTTCCTGTGCGAAGTCATTGCGACGTTCTTCCTGATGTTCATTATCTGGATGATTTTCAGCAAACCGATTGGCGCGCTCGTTCCCGGCTATGGCCCGTACATTGTCGGCGTGTTGATTTGGGCACTCGGCCTGTCGCTCGGCGGCCCCACGGGTTACGCGATGAATCCCGCCCGTGACCTCGGTCCGCGCATTGCTCATGCGATTCTTCCGATTGCGGGCAAAGGCGGTTCCGATTGGGGTTACGCGTGGGTGCCGATTGCGGGCCCGCTCGTCGGCGGTGCGCTTGCTTATGTCGTTGCAAATGCTTGCGGCGTCCTCGGATAAAATTTTTTCAACGCAACAAAAGAAGTCGGGAGCTTGCGGGCTCTCGACTTTTTGATTGTGCGAAAGGAGCGATTCAGATGATTGTTTACTTCACACACAAAGGCGGCAAATACTTCCCCGTCGATGAGAGCTTGAGGCTTGACCCGACGACGCCGCGAGGCTTGTACGTGAACTTAACCAACCGTTGCAACTGCGATTGCGTGTTCTGTCTGCGGCAAAAAAAATTGATGGCGAAGTCGTCAAGCTTGTGGCTGGAGCGCGAGCCGAACGTCGACGAAGTCAAAGCCGAACTTGACCGTGCGCCGTGGCATCTCGTAACGGAATTGGTTTTCTGCGGCTTTGGCGAACCGACGATTCGACTTGACGCTTTGATTGAGCTGTTGACTTACGCGAAAAAAATTCGCCCGACTTTGCCGACGCGCCTCAACACGAACGGCTTGGGCGAACTTTATCACGGGCGGGAAATTGCGTCGAACTTCGCAAACATTTTGGACACGGCGTCAATCAGTCTCAATGCCGCGACCGCCGAAAGATATTTCAAGTTGACCCGCGCTGCTTACGGGCTGAAGTCTTTCGACGCGATGTTGACTTTCGCCGAACACATGAAAGTTTTCGTGCCGCATGTCGTGTTGACCGTCGTCGACAAAGTTACGTCGCCCGAAGAAATTTCCGCATGTCAAAAAATCTGCGACGAACGAAACTTGACGTTGCGCGTGCGACCTTATGAAGACAGCTGAACGTTACTTTTCTTTTGGCGCAAAAGACCCGCTTTAAAAGCGGGGGAACAGTTTGGTTGACTGCCTCGCCAATCGAAGCGAACACGTCAAACCAAATTGGATGCAACGTCCACGTTGCCAAAAGAAAACAGCCCGCGTTAATGCATCCTGTTTCAACCGCGGGCGAGCGGCCGTCATCCGTGACGGCCGGAACTTCGCTTCGATTGACGTTGAATCAGCGCAGATTGTCCGCGAAGAATTTTTCGATTTTGTCGAACGGAATGGCGTTGAGGTTGTCGTACAAGTCAATGTGATTCGCGCCGGGAATAATCAGCAGTTCCTTGTTGCCCGCGACGGTG
>CAMUZU010000009.1 GCA_947165295.1 uncultured Selenomonadales bacterium
AGCCGCGAACTTCACACGCCGATTGACTGTCGACATGAGCCGCGAATTTCACATGCCGATTGACTGTCGACATGAACCGCGAACTTCACACGCCGATTGTTCGCCGACATGAGCCGCGAACTTCACACGCCGCTTGACTGTCGACATGAGCCGCGAACTTAACACGCCGCTTGACCGCCGACACGAACCGCGAACTTCACACGCCGATTGTTCGCCGACATGAGCCGCGAACTTCACACGCCGATTGACCGTCGAGACGAGCCGCGAACTTCACACGGCCGCACGAAAGTTTGTCGTCCGCAAATTAAAAGACGACGCGCAGGTTTTGCACGCCGCCTTGAAAAGTTTTTTGTCAGAACATGCCGCCAACGGAGAAATGGAATCTGCCGCCCTGCGAGCCGCGTCCGTAATCCAAACGCAAAGGACCCATCGGGGTGTTGAGCGCGACGCCGAAGCCGAGAGCACCTTTCATGTTTTTCGGGAAGACGCCGTTGTCCCACGCACCGCCCCAGTCGGCAAAGAACGCGCCTTGAATCTTCTTCGCGAGCGGGAAGCGATATTCAATCGAGCCCAAAAACATTCTGTCGCCGCGGAACTGGTCATCGCGGTAGCCGCGCAGTGAGCCTTGTCCGCCGAGCCGGAATTTGTTGAACTCCGTCATATCGCCGCGCCCGAAGCCGTAAGCCGCACGCATCGCCCAAATTTGATCGTGGTCGCCGGCACGCTTATAAAACTCGTGGTCGATTGAAGCTTTCTGGAATTTGAAGTCGCCGCCCCAAAGTCCGCCGGCCTCCAGCGTGAGTTTGACTTTGTTGCCTTCGGTCGGATTGTAAATGTTGTCGCGGGTATCGGTGACGTGTTCGAGAATCAAGCTGCGCGTCAAGCCGAAATTTTTCTTGCGCCAATCTTTGTATTGGGCGGTTGAACGGTCGCCCGCGTCGCCCGAAGAAACGTGTCGAACGTATTTATCTCTGCGCGAACGAATCGTGAAGTAATTCGTCGAGTATTCGCTGACGGGTCGGCTGATTGTAATTTCGCCGCCGGAATATTTTCGCATGTATTCTTCGAGGAAGTCGCCCGACGTGTTGTAATCGTTGAAAGCATACGTGCGGTTGTAAATCTGGAACTTGAAGGCCGTTTCGTGTTTATCGAGCCAAGGTTTCATGTAAGTGAACGTGTAACCTTGCGCGTCGTTTTCGTTGCCGCTGCGTTCGTACATGATGCTTATCGTTTCGCCGAGCCCGCGAAAGTTCGTGTCGCTCAACGAAATCATGCCGACAATGCCGTCGCTTGTCGAGTAACCCGCGCCGACGCCGAAAGTGCCCGTGCGTTTCTCTTTGACGTTGATCTCCATGATAACCGCGTTGGGTTCGACGCCCGGGGTCATCTTGACGTTGACATCTTCAAAGAAGCCGAGGTTGTACACGCGTTGCATTGAACGGCGCGCAAGTTTGGCGTTAAACGGCGTGCCGACTTCCTGACGCATTTCGCGCAGAATAACTTTGTCTTTGGTTTTCTTGTTGCCTTTGACGGCGTAACCTTCGAGCGTGCCTTCGCTGATTCGCAGAGTCAACACACCGTCTTTGTCGATGTTCATGTCGGTAATTTTCATGAGGATAAAACCTTCGCGGTGATAATCCTCCTGAATCGCGCTGATGTTGTCGTGCAAGGTGTTGCTGTTCAAAATTTCGCCGCGCTTGACGGTGACAAGTTCGTCAAGTTCTTCTTTGCTGTAAAGCGTGTTGCCGACGAAAACGACATCTTTGAGCACGGGATTTTCCAGCACGTGGAAAGTGATAATGACGCCTTCGGGCACGACCTCGAACGTCTGATACGCTTCGTAAAAGTAGCCCGTGTTGATTAAGGCGTTCCTGTCGCGAAGAGCCGCCGCGCCGCTGAAGGTGTCGCCGACGTTTTCAAGGACTGCCGCACGAACGGTTGGAGCCGTCACGGAACTTGCGCCCTCGAATTCGATATCGACAATCGTCTTGCCCTCGAACTGCTTCATGTATTCAAGAATCGTGTCTTCCACCTGCGAACGGTAAGGTTCTTCGGCGGGCTGTTCGTCTTCGGGCGGAGCAACTTGTTCGTCCTGCGGTTGTGTCGGCTGTTGAGTTTGCGCGTCCTGCGGTTGTGTCGGCTGTTGAGTTTGCGCGTCCTGCGGCTGTGTCGGCTGTTGAGTTTGCGCGTCCTGAAACGGCGTGACTTCTTGTGACGGGTCGACGGTGACTTTTTCGGCGTCGTTGCTTGACGGCGTGTCGGGCGCGGCTTGTGCAGGCGTGAAACCGAACAGCAACGGCAATGTCACGGCCGCCACGAGTGCCGAGCGTTTTCGGCGCGAAAATGTTTTGACGTTCAAAAGCGAATCCTCCTTCGCGGTCTAGAATTTATATCGGGCTTCAATTCCGAAGATGTAATGTGAATCTTCGCGATCAATCGAAAAGCCGAGGTTGTCGTTGAAGTCGTATTGGATGCCGAAACGGTGAACTCTCTTCGTGCCGCCGAAACCTTGCGTGTAACGAATCATGAGTTTATCGTTGATGTATTTGCCGATTGTGATGTTGTAACTGTTTTGGCGATCTTTGTATTGCGACGCGGAGTTGCGCGAAAACTTCTCGAACATGGAGCCGTTGCCGCGTGCAATTCTGAATTGGTCGATGCCGATTGTTCGCTTGAGTGCGTCTTCCAAGTCACCGATAAGCGTCATTTGCAGACCGATTGCCAAAGCGTCCGCCGCCGTCAAATTTCCGCCGGAGTAATAAGCTTCGCGCAACGTCAACAGGCGCAGAATTTCGGCTTCGTTCATTTCGGGGCTGGAGCTCAGCTTGATAAAGCCGGAGTTTTGGGACTTCGTGTCGCTGAACTTCATGTCGAAAGGCACGCCGTCAATGTTCAGGTAAACCCGCGTCGTGCCGATTTTCGTTTCCGCGAAGAAATGAATCCACGGCATGAACGTATCGACTTGATTGAAGTGCGCCTCGCCTTCGCGAATATTAAACACTGATTCCAAATAAGTCAAGGTACCGCCGCGCTTGACGCTGATTGACCCCGACGGTTTCGGGTGGAGCGTTGTGCCCTCGAAACGCACGTTGCCGACAAAGTACATGTCGTACAGGTGCGAACTGTAGAAGTGAACTTTGTCGCCCAAATTCAAGCTCACGTCCAAGATGATATTCGGAGTCGGCGAATCGTCTTCGGGTATCGGCGGAATGCTCAGCGTGCATTTGTCGATGTTGACTTGCCCCGAAAGTTTCGGCAAACGCCAATGGAACCACTCGCCTTCGCTGAAGTTGAAGTTGCCGTTAATCTTGCCGCGATAAAACGGGCTGTCGATTTCCAGCGCGTCGGCAACAAAGTCGAAGTTGTAATTCGTGAACTCCAGTCCGGGGAAGTTGAAGCCGCCCGTCAAAGTGAACGTGCCTTCCCCGACGTTGCCCGAAAAAGTTTCGATGTCGAAGCGTTCGCCTTTGAACAGAGCCGAAACGTTGAAGTGTTCAACCAAGCTTTTGACGCCTTTTAATTTGACCGAGCCGTCAATCAGCGAAACTTTCCCGTCAACCAGCGGGTGCGCCGCCGTGCCCGTGATTTTAATCGCGCCGTCGAGGTTGCCGACGCCCCAGGCAATGTACTTGCTCACCACGGGCAACAAACTCAAGTCCGCGCCGTCAAGGTGAACCGTCAAGTTAAGCTGTTCGTTGTCGGGAAGATTTTCTTTCGTTTCGGCAAGCACTGCGGCAATGGGCACGAAACCTTCGGCGTTGGCGGAAACGACGCGTCCGCCGAGTTCACGCTCAATGCGCAGTTCTTCGACGTTAACGCGACGGTCTTTCAATAAGAAATGTCCGTGCAACAGGTCGAACGTCGAGCCGTTGATTCCGCCCGAAGCCGTAACGAGCACTTCGCCGAACGGGTCAGTGAATGTGCCCGTCAACTGCGCGACGATGTTTGTCGTGCCGGTGATGTCCATGTCTTTTGCGCCCGCCGCGTTGCCGATCATGCCGAGCGCAATGTCTTTGGCGACAAGGCGAATGTCAAGCGCGCCGCTCAAGTTCGCCGAGCCTTTCATGGAAACTTGTCCTTTGTCGCCTTGATAGCCTTCGAGTTTCGTGACGGTCAAGACGTTGTTTTTTAAGCCGAGGTCAACTTGTATGCGGTTGATATCGTATTGGGCGAACGTGCCGGCGGGAATGTCGCCAATGAGCGAAAAGGTCGGTCTGCGGAACGTGCCGCCGATTGTGATTGTGCTGTTTAGCTTGCCGGTGATTAAGTCGGTCTTCTTGTCGGCGATTTGCAACAGGTGCTGAATGTCGCCGTTAGTCATTGTAACTTCGCCGCTCATTGATTCGCTTGTCAATTCCGCGCCAATGAACATGGTAAAGTTCGCGTCGCCGTCGGTGAACCGGAATTCGTCAAGCAAAACTTCCGTGCCTTTAACGGTGACATGACCGTAAATGTCGTCGAGTTCCACGCCGTTAAGAAAAATTTCGGGAGCCGTCAACGTGCCGTCGAACAGCGGAACGGTCGGCGTGCCCTTGATGAGTCCTTCAAACTTCGCGTGCCCCGTCGCAACGTAATTTTCGGGCAACTTCGCCTGAAAGCGGTGTAAGTTGATGTCGTTGCCTTGCACGACGAGATCCATCTGTTGCGTGACGGTGTTAATCGTGCCGTTTAAAACCGCGTCAACCATGGGCGAAGTGATTTTGAATTCCTGCAGACGAAGAAGGTCGCCTTCAAGAAAATAATCGCCTTCCATGCCGCTCAACAAAACGCCGCGATAACTGCCGCGATTGAACTTGAGGTTGCCCGCGACTTGCGGCTTGTCGAGCGTGCCGGTGACTTTGACGGTGTTGGTGACGTTGCCCGTAAGCGGCTGGTCGGGCGCGACAAGTGCAACAATGTCTTCCGCACGAGCCAACGTCGTGTTGACTTGAATGTTGAGAGCTTTGTCGCCCGTCAAGCCGACGGACGAGCCTTCGACAACAGTCCACTTGAGCTTGCCGCCTTTTTCAAGGTTGAACTTGTCAATGTGCACGCCGTCAAGCGAACCGGACGCCGCAAGTTGAATCGAATCAAACGGTTGCTTGAAGAACGTCCCGACGAAGTGTTTGCCTTCGCGTGCGGAGTTGTCCACGGCTGAAAGTTCAAGCTGAATGGCGGGATTTGTCGCGTCGCCGCGAACGGAGCCTTTGAAGTCCGTCAAGCCGCTCATGCTCAGCTGTTCGTTGAAGTTTTGAACTTGCGACATGTCGACATGCGCGCCGTAAAATTTCAGGTCAAGCTTGTTTAAGTCGGTTACCGTGCCTTCAAGTCCGAGCGTGCCGTTGTTGGGCAAATTCGCGCTCATGTAATCAATCGTCAAGTCGTCGCCGAGCAGAACAAATGACGTGTTCGCTTCGTTGACGGCAAAACCTTTGATGTCGAGCGCAGCGGCGGAGGCGTTGCCGAAAACTTTCACGTTGTCGCGATTGGATCCGTCGACACCGACGTCAGCGGAAAGTTTCCCGTTGACAATTTGGTCGGTGTTCGCGAAGGCGCACAAAGTCGCCGCGTCAAGATTGTTCGCCTTGACGGAGGCATTAAAAGTTTTGTCGGCGGTTTTAATCTGCGCGGTGCCCGTGACATTGCCGCCGAAGACGTTCGCGCTTACGTCGTTGAGGTAAAGCATTTCGCCCGCGAACCGAAACTTCGAGGCAATATTGGTTGCGGAGAATTGTTCGTAAGCCAGGTAGTCGGAAAAAATTTCGCCGTCGACTTGCGGGTCGGTCGCCGTGCCGACGAGGTGCGCACGAATTGCCGCCGCGCCGTCAATGCCGATGTCGCTCATGACTGCGGCGGGCGCGAAGCTGTCGGTTTCGGCGTGAACGTCGAAATAAACTTCGTCCGTGTCCAAACGAATCTTGCCGTTCGCGGAGGCTTGTTGACCGTTCGCCACGGCCGAGGCGTCAAGAAAAATTTCGCGTTCGTTGAGCGTGACCGTGCCGTTAATGTCGCCAATGTCCGTGCGTTCGACTTTGACTGCCGCGTCTTTGACGTCCGTCGACGCAAGATAAGTCAGCGTGTCGTCGTCGCGGCGCAGGACGTGCAACTTGAGGTTTTGAGCAAGCCCGCGCAGAATTTCGACGTCTTCGGGAATTTTGTCGGCGGGAATGTACGGCAAAACTTTCTGCACGTCAATCGAATCGACTTCGGCGTTGACGACTTGTTGACTTTTGCCCACGACGCCCGAAGCTTTGACGTGCGCGTCCAAAGTTTTGGCGGAAACTTTCGCATCGATTGCGTTCATGTCCGCGCAGTCGGCGGCGGCGGAAATTTCTTCGACGGAGATTTTCTTCCCGTCGACGGTTGCATTGACCGTGCCGCGTTCAAGCGAAACTTTCGCGTCGAAGGTTGATTCGCCTTCGCTTTTGGGCATTTCGATATCGTCGAAGTTCCAGGTCTTGTCGTCGCGTTGAGTGACGTTGACGAGCGCGCCGTTGATTTTAATTTCGTCGAGTGCGGCAACGGGGTCGTCGCGCAGTGCAATGAACTTGAGATTGATTTTGGCTTCGTCCACGCGAGCAATGAGTTCGTTGCGCTTATCGAAAATCGCCGCGTCGCGAATGGTTATGTCGTCACTTTCGTTGAGGTTAAACAGAATGTCGAAGAGGTCGCGGTTGCCCGGTTCGACGCTGCCGATTTTGACGGTCACGCCCAGTTGTTTCGAGGCGAGTTCTTCGGCGTACGGCAACAGCTTCTGATTGATTATTTCTGCACGATGTGAGTTGATGTAAAGCGCCAGCCCGACAACACCGGCGACGAGCACGACAATCACGCCGCCGAGGATTTTGAAAATCTTGTTCACGGCGTCAGCTCCTTTTCGGTCGGGTGGATGTGTCGGATTCGGTCACTTAAATGCTTGGTCGCGAGTTTGGTCTTGAGCGTTGGTTTGCGCGTTGACTTGCGTTTTATCTTGAGCGTTACCTTGAGCTTTGGCTTTGTCTTGAGCGTAAACTTGCTTGACAGTGTCGGACGGCAACGGCGCGTCGTTTTCAAAATCAATCGTGACGACGGGCGCAACTTCGTCCGCTTCGGGGACAACTGCGGCTTCGGGTGTCAAAGCGGCGTCTTCGCGGGACTGCTTGGCGGTCTTGCCTTCCTCTTCGCTTTCGACGTAACGCACAACGTCAATTTCGACGGGCACGCCCATATAACGATCGAGCGAGGCTTTGGCGGTGTTGTAATTGTAAAGCGCGGTGAAGTAATTCGAGCGAGCTTCGGTCAACTTACGCGAGGCGTCCATGACGTCGAGGTTTGTGCCGACACCCGCCGCGTAACGAACCTGCGCGATTTTGTAATTCTCTTCGGCAAGTGCAACGGAGGCATGAGTCGTGCCGATATTTTTTTCCGCCGCGTGAAGTTCAAGGAAATACTGTTGCACGTCGAGCTGAATTTGTTCGCGGGTTTGAGCGGCAACTTCCTTTGCACGCATCAAAGCGGCGTCGGCTTCGTGAACCTGCGCGCTTGTGATACCGCCGTCGAAAATGTTCCACGTCGCGGTAATGCCGGCAGTCCACTGGTCGTCAATCTTCTTCGACACGAGATTTTCGTTGGTCAAGCCCTTCGAGACCGAGGCGTTGACTTGCGGGCGATAACCGGCTTTTGCGGCTCTGCGGTCGGATTCGGCGCGTTTGACGGCGTAATCTGCCATTGCGGCATCGGCGCGATTCTCCAACGCGTAAGCCGTGCAGTCGCTCAGATTCAAGTTGTATTTTTTGTAAGCGAGCGTGTCTTGCGGGCGAATGACCGTGTCGGTCGGCAGTCCGATAAAGTTATTCAGCGTGGCGACGGCGACGTCGTAGTTGTTTTGAATGTTGACGAGGTTTTGTTGAGCGTTGGCAAGTTCAACCTGCGATTCAAGCACGTCAACTTTCGCAACCGTGCCGACGCGGAATTGAGCGTTGACGTTGCGCAAGTGTTCCTGCAAGGTGACAACTTCCTCTTCGTAAACGCCAATCAAGTTGCGGTACTGCAGGACGTTGAAATAATAAATCGTCGACTGCAGGCGAACATCCTGCATCGTGTTTTCGAGCGAGAGATCGGCCGAACTCAGCGCGTAACGAGCCGAGCGACGCCCTTCCTTGAGAGTGCCGCCGCGATAAATCGGCATGGAAATCGTGCCCGCGTTGGTGAACGAGCGATTGTACGTGTAACTGCGGTAAGCGGAACCGCCGAAACGTTGCGCTTCAAAGTTCCAGGCGAGTTGCGGGTTGCCGCGTCGACGAGCTTCACTCAGGCTCCAGAATGCACGTTCGCGGTCGGCGACGGATTCTTTAATCGTGCGGTTGTTTTCAAGTGCGCGTTGAATTGTTTCGTCGAGCGTGACGTTCAAAATCTGCGCCGCGTCGACGGAACCGAGACCGATTGAAAAAGTCATGATGCCCGCCGCCAAAGCCGCCGCAACTTTACGGCGAAATTTCTTTTTGATGCGGTTGGAAATTTTCATTGTTGATGTCCTCCTTATTAGGGACAAGTGGTAAGGGACAAGGGACAAGTGTGTTGCCCCGCTCTCTTTTCCCTTGTCCCTTCTCCCTTGTCCCTTATTCTGCCTCCGCCGTTTGACTGGCGTCCGAAGTTTTGTTGCCGAAAAGTTTATGCACAATCGTCTGTACCACGACGAAGAACACGGGTATCAAAAATATCCCGATGATCGTCGCGACCGTCATGCCGCCGACGACCGCGACGCCCATTGAGTTGCGCGACGCCGAACCTGCACCCGTTGCCGTGGCAAGAGGCACGCAACCGATAATGAACGCAAACGACGTCATGAGTATCGGCCGCAGACGCAAGCCCGCCGATTCAAGCGCGGCTTTAATCGACTCCATGCCTTTATCCGTGCGGACTTTGGCGAACTCGACAATCAAAATTGCGTTTTTGGCGGCGAGACCCATAATCATGATAACGCCGATTTGCATGTAAACGCTGTTTTGGAAGCCGGGGTTGCCGACGCCGAAATTGTTCGTGTAGTAGTTCAAGATGAACTCCGCGGCAAGCGCGCCGAATATTCCCGTCGGAACCGTCATCAAAACCGAGAAAGGCACCGACCAGCTTTCGTACAACGCGGCAAGGCACAGGAACACGAAAATCAACGCCAACGCCATGACTTGACCCGTGGAGCCCGAAGCTTTGAATTCTTCGCGGGATTGACCCGACCACTCGACGCCGAAGCCCGTCGGCGCAACTTGGTAAACGACTTCAGTCAAAGCCGCCATTGCTTGACCCGAAGAATATCCCGGCGCGGGTTGTCCCTGAATCAAAACGGAACGCTTGCCGTTGAAGCGCGTGACCTGCGTCGTGCCCGTGTTCATCTTGTGACTTATCAAAGTGTCAAGCGGAACAATCTGCCCGTTTGAGCCGCGAACGAACATGAACTTGAGCATGTCGACTTCACTGCGGAAGTAAACGTCCGACTGCATGACAACTTTATACGTGCGGCCGAACCTGTTGTAGTCGTCGACCTGCATACCGCCGAAATTGACTTGCAACGCGCTGTAAACGTCGGACAGTTGCACGCCGAGCATTTCGATTTTCTGTTGATCAATGTCGTATTTGTAACTGGGCGACGTCACGCTGAAACTTGTCGTCACGCCCGCAAGTTCGGGACGCTCATTGGCCGCCTTGACGATTTTGTTGGTGATGTCCGAAAGTGCTTCGTCGCTGTGACTTTCCTGGTCAATCAACTGCATCGTCAAACCGCCGACCGCGCCGAGGCCGGGCAATGCGGGCGGGTTGAATCCCATGACGAACGCTTCGGGCGCGACGCCGTTGCCGACAACAAACACGTTTTCAATCGCGGCTCTTACCGATTTTTCAAAATCCTTGCGTTCACCCCAAGGATACATGCTCAAAAACAAGGTTGCGCCGGAAGACTTCGAGCCGCTTGAAATTACGTCGTAGCCCGCGACGGAAATAACGTTTTTAATGCCGGGAACTTGTTCGCGAATCGCCGTAGCGACTTTGTCAACCGTCGTTGACGTGCGGTTAAGCGACGTGCCTTCGGGCATCATCACCGCGGCAACGAAGTAACCTTGATCTTCGTCGGGCACGAACGTCGACGGCAGAACTTTATACAGCAAGCCCGTCAACCCGCAGACAATCAGCATGAAGATAATCGCAAGCTTCGTGCCCGAAATGCACTTTGCGACAATGCCGACGTAAGAATTCTTCGTGCGGTCAAACCAGCGGTTGAACGCGTCAAAGAACTTGTCGAAGATGTTTTTCTTGCGATTCGGGTCGTGCGGTTTCAAAATCATTGCGCACAACGCGGGCGTCAAAGTCAACGCGACGAATGCCGAAAGTGCCATTGACACCGCGATTGTCAGCGCGAATTGCCGATACAGAATGCCCGTCATGCCGCCGAGGAACGCTATCGGAATGAAGACCGCCGACAACACGAATGCGATTGCGACAACGGGACCTTGAACTTCCGCCATAGCGACTTCGGTTGCTTCGACGGGATTAAGTCCGTGTTCCATGTGCTGTTCGACGTTTTCAATGACGACAATCGCGTCGTCGACGACAAGGCCGATTGCCAAAACCATTGCGAACAATGTCAGCGTGTTTATCGTGAAGTCAAGCACGGTGAACGACGCGAAAGTTCCAAGCAGTGATACAGGTACCGCAAGCAACGGAATGACCGTCGCACGCCAACTTTGCAGGAAGATAAAAATTACCAGCACGACGAGTACCAACGCTTCAAAGAACGTGTGCGCGACTTCTTCGATTGACGCCTTGATAAATTCCGTGTTGTCCAAAACTTGACCGTACTTGATGCCTTCGGGCAGATTTTTTTCCGCCGCGGCAAGAATTTCTTTGACTTGACCGATTGATTCAAGCGCGTTGGCGTCCGAAGTCAAATTGATTATGAACGGCACGGAAGTATATCCGTTGAATTTGCCGATGTAAGTATTCGACTTCTGCCCGATTTCGACGCGAGCAATGTCCTTCAAGCGAACGAAGGCACCCGCGCTGCCGGTCTTCAAGATGATGTTCTCGAACTGTTCGGGAGTTTCAAGGCGTCCCTGAATTTGTCCGATGTATTCTTTTTCTTGACCTTGCGCAACGGGCAACTTACCGATTGAGCCGGCCGCCGCTTGAGCGTTTTGAGTTTTAATCGCGTTTTGCACGTCCGCGACAGTCAAGCCGAAGTTTGCGAGCTTTTCGGGATTAATCCACACGCGCAAGGCATAATCGGCACTCAAAACCTGAACTTGCCCGACGCCTTTAACGCGCTTCAAATCGTCGGCAATGTAAATGTCGGCGTAATTTTTTATGAATGCCGTATCATACAAGCCGTTGTCGCAGTAGAAGGCGAAAATCATCGACATATCCTGCGACGATTTTGTTGTCGTCACGCCCGTAGCAATGACGCTTTCGGGCAAGCTTGCGTTGGCGGAGGCGACGTTGTTTTGAACTTTGACGCTGTCCATGTCGCCGTCGGTGCCGACTTCAAAGAAAACGTTGAGCGCATAACTTCCGTCGTCGTTGGAGTTTGAACTCATGTAGTCCATGCCTTGCGTGCCGTTGACTTTGTTCTCGATAATCTGCGCGACGGATTGATTGACGACGCTGGCATTTGCGCCCGTGTAAAAAGCACTGACGTTAATCGTCGGCGGCGAAATGTTCGGGTACTGCGCGACGGGCGTGTTCATGCCCGCGATTGCCCCGATGATGCTTATGATGATCGCGATAACGATGGCGAAAACCGGTCGGTGAATGAAAAATTTTGCCATGAACTGGACACCTCACTTCAGCGAAAAATTTTTGACATGCGGCAGGAGCTTGTTTACTTCGCCGCGTTTTGTTGAACGTCAAAAACTTTATCGCTGGGGTTGAACGAAAAGCCCATGTCTTTCGCGGTGACTTGCGTCACTTCCAAAGGCATGCCGTCGCGCAGATTCGTCAAACCTTCGACGACAACCCAATCGTCAGCTTTGAGACCGCCTTTGACGACGTAATACGAGCCGATTTTTTCGCCGAGTTCAATTTTGCGAACGGCGGACTTGTTGTCGGATTGTGCGACGATAACCATTGTTTCGCCCAAAAGTTGTTGCAACGCACGTTCGGGCACAAGCAATGCGCCGGGAATGTTCAAGCCGGCAATTTCGACGCGGGTGTACATGCCCGGCACGAGCAAACCGTTGGGATTTTGAAAAATCGTGCGCACGGTCAACGTGCCTGTCTCACCGCCGAGCGTGCGGTCAAATTCCGCGAAGTGCCCCGGATACGGATAAGTCGAGCCGTCCGCCAAAGTCAAAGTGATTTTCCAATCGGGTTCGGCTTCGCCTCTTTCGATTGCCTGTTGTGCGCCGCGTGAAAAGCGAAGATATTCCTGTTCCGAAACGGCGAACTGCACAAACACGGGGTCAACCAAACCGATTGTCGCAAGTGACGTGTTGCCTGCCGTGGAATAAGTTCCGACGGGGACATCGTCAATGCCGAGCCGTCCCGATATCGGCGCGTAAACGACGGTATCAGCCAAATCGTCTTCGGCTTTCTGCAACAGTGCTTGATTGGCGGCGACTTCGGCTTGTTGCGCTTGAACGGCGGCGCGCTGATTGTCGAGCGTCTGTTGAGAAATTGCCCGCGACTGCCAAAGTTCCTCGTCACGTTGCAAGTCGACGCGTTCTTTCGCCAAAGTCGTCTGCGACTTGGCAAGATTCGCCTTTGCCTGCAAAACGGCGGATTCATATTGGCGCGAATCGATTTTGAACAGTGCTTGCCCTGCGACGACGTCTTGACCGCCTTTAACGTATTTTTCGGTGACGTTGCCCGAAACACGCGATTGAACATTGACTTCGTCACGGTCGACAACTTGCCCGCTGTACGACAAAGTCAAAGGCGCGTCCGTCGACAAAACTTTAACTGCTTTGACGCGGGTCGGCGGTGCCTGTTGTTCTTCGGGATTCGGAGCTTCGTCGCCGCAACCGGTCAACAAAAATCCCGCCGACAGTACGACGCTCAATGCGCCAAAAAAATTTTTCAGTGGAGAACTCATACAATCAACCTGCTTTCGTAAAAAATTTTTTGGTGGATGTTAAAACTCTTGCTTCAACCCGAAGTAAACGGCACGGTCATTGCGCTTGTTGACGGCGTGCCACTCACCGAGAATGTAAGTCGAATCGGCAACCTTGAACTGCGACTTCAAGCGAACTTTGCCGTCGTTGAGGTCGTAAGCTTCGGCGGAAAATTTCCAACGGCTGCCCGCGTAAGCGTCAAGCCCGATGCCCGGTTTGCCCGCGATGATTCCCGCACGTGCGCCGAAATTTGAATTGAACTTCTTGCCCGCCTGCAAATTCAATTTGGTGTGGTCGCCGATGTCTTCCGCGCCGAGCACAAGACTTTTGTCGCCCAATGTCGCGTCCAAGTTAAAATTCGTGTTCCAGTCATGCGCTTTGCCGCTGTATAGTATATCAACGGAAGGCTTAACGTCAATCGCGGAAACTTTGTCGGCGGCACCCTGCACTTTGCCCAAAAGTTTGTCGGCGCGTTCGGTCAAGCTGCGTGCGTTGCTGACGGTGGCTTTCAAGTCTTCGGCAACCTTCGGGTCGCCCGCGAACTTGTCCATGTTCGACGTCATGTGCTCGATGTTCTTCGACGTGGCGGCAATGTTGCTTAAAGTCGTGCGCAAGTCTTCGGCGGTCTTCGGGTCGCCCGCGAATGAATTGATATTTGCAGTCATGTTCTCGACGTTCGCCATTGCGCGATTCAAGCCCACCATTGCCTGATTGATCTGTTGAACTGTGTCGTCGAAGGCACCCGCGTTTTCGGAAATGGCGTCGTCAAGCTGAGTCATCATGCCGTTGACGTGCGCGGTTGCTTGATTCATGTTATCGGTCATTTCGACGACGGATTTTTTAAACGTCTCGTCGCCGACAATCGCCTGTACGCTGTGCAAAAGAGTTTCGACTTCGCTCATGACTTTGGACAAGCCGTCGAACACCGCATCCATGCCGGCTTCGTCCGCGCCGTAAAGATACGCGCCGTTTTGCAGGTACTGCCCGTTGTCGACTTTGGGTTGGAAGTTGATGAACTTTTCGCCCATGACGCCGCTTGACGAAATGGTAACTTTCGACTCCTTGGGAATTTGCACGTCGGGATTGATTGCCATTGTGACGGTGACGCCCGTGCCTTCGTTGGCAATTTTGGTGACTTTGCCGACAAGCACGCCGCTCAAGCGAACATCCGACTGCGGCTGAAGTCCGACGACCTGCTTAAAGCCCGCGTACAAAATCGTCTCGTCGTTTGAGCCGAAATGAAAATCGCCAAGCCCGACCGTCGCGCCGCCCAAAAGCATCAGCCCGCCGACGGTGAACGCGCCGACTTTTGCTTCAACTGACATTGTGTCGCCTCCTTACGGTTTTGGTTTAAATCGTGCCGATTCGGTTATCGGAATGCCCGCGTGTCGTGCGTTGAAAGTGTTCGTCAAACGTATTCGCAAAATTTCAATGTCGTTGCGGCAGTCAAGTATATTTTGAATCCCGACGCGATTAACGTCACGCCGATGCCTCATAAAGTAACACCTCGTCTTTCTGAATGTCGGCAAGAAATTCTTTATCGGAAATGCCGGTTGTCACAACGTCGACGTGACAGCTAAGCTCGTCTTCCAAGTCGTACACAAAGCCGAAATATTCTATGCCGACAATCTTGCCTCGTTCGATTAAAAAATCAACGTCGCTTTGGTCGTCGGCCTCGCCGCGTGCATAAGAGCCGAACAACGACAGTTTCTTGACGCCGTACTTTTTGGCAATGGGAACGACCTTGCGGCGTATTTCGTCGATTGTGTAAATCATGTCGCGTCTCCTTACGGTTTGTCTGCGAAACGTGTCGCCTCGGTTATCGGAATGCCCGCTTCTGTCGGGACGTACACGACGGCATTTTTCGTTTCGCGCAACGCCTCAACCCAAAGGTAATGAATGTACGCGTCGTTGTTTTGCAAGCTGTCGCCGATAATTTTATTCGCTTTGGCGATACCTTCGGCGCGAATGATTTCCGCGTTGGCAAGCGACTTTGCGGATTCTTCTTTGGCTTTCGCTTCTTGAATTGCAATTTGACGATTTTGTTCGGCGCGGGCAAGTTCAGCTTCGCCGGCCTTGTTCTGTTGCCAAACGTAATATTGCGGCATGGCGAACAAAATTATTCCCGCCGTCACGAAAGCGAAAATCGCGCTGCCGATGCCCGTCTTGACAAAAAATTTCGCGTTGCCTTTTTCGCGCTTGTCGGCTTCCTTCGCCGCGAAGAAACAAATTGCCAAGATGACGAAACCCGCGACAACCAAAACTCCGGGAACCAAAATCATCTTCGCGCCTCCTCAATCGATAATGCGGAAAAACTCTTTGACGTTCGGGTTGTCAAGCTTCTTGAAGTTTTCGGGCGTGTCGACGGCAAGCAGTTCGCCGCCCAAAACCATTGCGATTCTGTCGGCGATTCGGCACGCGCTAACCATGTCGTGCGTGACGACAATGCTTGTGACGTTGAGTGCCCGTTGCGTGCTGATAATCAGATCGTCGATTTTGTTTGTCATGACCGGATCAAGGCCGCTTGACGGTTCGTCGTAAAAAATAATTTCCGGCTCAAAGGCAATTGCCCGCGCAAGCGACACGCGTTTTTTCATGCCGCCCGAAAGTTCGTTTGGCATTCGGTTTTCCACGCCTTCAAGACCGACCTGCTTGAGTTTCTCGCGGACAATGTCGTTGATTTTGTCGCGGCTGTAATTGGTGTGTTCGACAAGGCCGAAGGCGACGTTTTCGCCGACGGTCATTGAGTCGAACAGCGCGCTGTATTGAAAAACCATGCCCATGCGAAGTCGCACGCGCATAAGTTCTTTTTCGGACATGTGAGAGATTTCGTCGTTGCCAATCCAAATTTGCCCGCTCGTCGGCTGAATCAAACCAATCATCAGGCGAAGGAGCGTCGACTTGCCGGAGCCCGACCCGCCGATAATCGCAAGCGTTTCGCCGTCGGCAATTTCAAGGTTGATGCTTCGGAGCGCGACTTTGAGCCCGAAAATTTTTGTCACGTTGATAAGTTTAATCATGCGGCGTCACCTGTAGATTATGAACGTCAACAGCGCGTTCAAAATAAAAATCACGATGATTGACGTGACGACGGTTCGCGTTGTCGCAATGCCGACGCCTTCGGCACCGTTGGGGCAATTCAAGCCGTAGTAACAGCCCAGCACCGCAATGACGTTGCCGAAGAAAATCGCCTTAATCATGCCGCCCGTCAAGTCGTGAATCGTCGCGAACATTTTTATCGAGTTGACGAAAAGATACGAGCTGATACCCGAATACTGCGTTGCGACGAGCCAACCGCCCATCACGCCGATTATGTCTCCGAAGACCGTAAGGAGCGGCACAACAATCATGCAAGCTATCATGCGCGGGACAATCAAATAATTGACGGGACTGACCGCCATGACTTTTAGCGCGTCGATTTGTTCGGTGACTTTCATTGTGCTTATCTCCGCCGTTATCGCCGCGCCGACGCGACCTGCACACACGACGCCGACAAGCACGGGACCCAGTTCGCGGCCAATTGCGATTGCGATAATTCCGCCGACGGTTGATTGTGCGCCGAAACGAATAAATTCATGCGCCGTCTGCAACGTAAACACCACGCCCGTAAACAGCAAAGTCAACGAGACGATTGTCAACGAGTCAACGCCCAGATGCGACATCTGCGCGATAATGTGTTTGATTCGCGGCTTGTGCGCGGACTGTTTCAGTGTGTCGACGTAAAGCAAAATTATCGTGCCGAATTCCTCGAAGCGACGAATAACGAACCTGCCGACGGTCTCAAAAAATTTTGTCAGCAATGTGCCGCCTCCTTTCGGGCAAGCATTATATCACAAAATTTATTTCGTCATTGATTGACGTCGGAAAATTTTTCGTACAGTTTTCACACGCCGAAGTTAAATCAATGCGTCGCGACAAGTGATTCACGTCGTTGACATGTCGACGGATTCGTCGACGCGTCACGTGAATTGAAAATTCCCGTTCGATTGAGCGGGGACTTTTTGTTGCGTCAAACGATTATCCGCGATAAAATTGCGCGGAAAAATTTTTTGTGCGGAGGTTTTTGTTATGGCAAGATTATTCGGCACCGACGGCGTGCGCGGCGTCGCCAACACTCAGCTTCAGCCCGAATTGGCTTATCGGCTCGGTCGTGCGGCGACGATTTATTTCGGTCAACATCTCGACGGCAAGACGCAAATTTTAATCGGGCGCGACACTCGAATCAGCGGCGAAATGTTGGAAGCGGCACTTGTTGCGGGCATTTGTTCGGCGGGCGGCAACGCGATACTTGCGGGCATTGTCCCGACGCCGGCGGTCGCTTATCTTGCACGAAAACTTCACGCGGCGGCCGGAATTGTTATCAGCGCGTCGCACAACCCGTTCCACGACAACGGCATTAAATTTTTCGGCGGCGACGGTTACAAACTTCCAGACAAAGTCGAAGACGACATCGAACAAATTGTTCGCGACATCGAAGGCGGCAAAACTTTCAATCGCCCGACGGGTCTTGAAGTCGGGCACATTGAACGTCGACAAAACCTGCTGGAAGATTATATCGGCTTCGTAATGAGCACGACAGGCGAACGCTTCGACGGCATGAAAATCGTTTTGGATTGCGCAAACGGTGCCGCCTTTAAAGCAATGCCCGCCGTGCTTGAACGTCTCGGCGCGAACTTGATTTTGATTGGCGACGAACCCAACGGCGTCAACATCAACGACGGCTGCGGCTCAACGCACTTGGACAAATTGCGGCTCGAAGTTTTGAAGAATCGTGCGGACATCGGCATTGCTCACGACGGCGACGCCGACAGGTGCCTTTGCGTCGACGAACGCGGCGAAATTATCGACGGCGATCACATCATGATTATTTGCGCGAAGTTAATGCGCGAAGTCAACGCCTTGCCCGACAAAACCGTCGTGACGACCGTCATGAGCAACATCGGCTTCCGTCAAGCTTTGTCGGACATGAACTTGGCTTACGAAATTACCGCTGTCGGCGACCGCTACGTCCTCGAAAACATGCGGGCGAACGGTCACAAACTCGGCGGCGAACAGTCCGGGCACATAATCTTCAGCGACTACTCCACGACGGGCGACGGCTTGATTACCGCGTTGCAAGTCTTGACCGCAATGAAAAAGTTCAACGCCTCGGCAAGCGAACTCAACGCGCTCATGACGACGTTCCCGCAAGTTCTGATTAATGTCCGCGTCAAAGACAAGTCCGCCGTCGACAATCCCGCCGTCAAACTTTCGATTGCCGAAGGTGAGGCGGAACTCGGCGCGTCCGGCAGAATTCTCGTTCGCGCTTCGGGCACGGAGCCGCTGATTCGCGTCATGGCGGAAGGTCCCGACAAAAATCAGCTCAACCGCATCTGCAACAAAATCGCCGCGGAGGTCGAGAAAGTTGCCTGCGATTGACGCGATAATTTTGGCGACGTTCGGTTCGGCAGACAACGACGTTCGCAAAATCTTCGACGCGTTGACTTTCGACATCCGACAAAGTTTCCCGACGTTTGAAGTCCGCACGGCGTTTACGTCAAACTTCATGATTCGCAAGCTTGCCCGCCGAAATGTTTTCGTGTCGACGGTTGCCGAAGAAATTTCAAACTTGCAACGTGACGGCTTCCGAAAAGTTTTCGTTCTGCCCACGCACTTGACCGCGGGCGAAGAATTCGACAACAAAATCAAAATCTGCGCGTCAAGTGACGTTGAAATAATTCCGCCGCTGTTTTCGGATGATTGTTCGACGGCGTTTGACCGAAAAGTTTTCGCGACAGTTCTTGACTGTTACCCGCACGCCGCCGACGAAGTTTTGATTTTGGTCGGGCACGGTTCGCCGCACAGACACAATCCCGTTTACGAAAGCTTGCAACGTTTGGCGGACGACGACATTTTGATTGGCGTCATTGAGCCGACGGATAGCCCGAATTTCGACGACGTTGTTGCGAAGTTGCCGCACGCGACGAAAATTTTTCTTGCGCCTCTGCTGTTCAACGGCGGCGTTCACGTCAACGAAGACATTGCCGTCACGTGGCGAAATCACTTGACTGCGCTCGGTCATGAAGTCCGCGTGTCCACCGACGGCCTCGGCAAGTTTGAAAGTTTCCGCAACCTTTACGTCGACAAACTCCGCGAGGTGATTGGTCATGAACGAACGCAAGATTGAAATTATCGTGCACGTGACGGACGAAAATTTTTTCACACGATTGGCGGCGTCGTTGGAAAGTGTCCGCGTGCCGAAATATTTTTCCGTCGAAATTCAACCCGTCACGGGCGACGAAAGATTTTTCGCGTACGAAACCGCACGGTCGGCAAGCGACGCGAAGTACAAAATTTACATCGACGAACGGGCGACGGTCACCGACGAAAATTTTCTGCGCGAACTGCTGAAAGTTTTTGCGGACGAGCGAATCGGTCTTGTCGGCACAAGCGGCGCGATTGAGCTGTCGACGCACGGAATTTCTTTGACGTCCTTCAAGCGCACGGACGAAAATTTTTCGGGTGAAGTTGACGTTGTCGACGGATTTTTTATCGCGACGCAACACGACCTGCCGTGGCGCACGGACTTTGCGGATAATTTTTTCGGCGCACAGGCTCATTGCGTCGAATTCAAACGTGCCGGTTACAAAGTCTTCGTGCCGCGTCAAAATCGCCCGTGGATTTCGGTTGACGGCGGCGACGTTCAGCTTGACGAAGCGGCGCGTCAAAAATTTCTGGACGAATATTCGGCGGACTTGTTCCCGTTGGTGAGCGTGATTATCCCGACGTTCAATCGCCCGAAATATTTCCGCGAGGCTCTCGACAGCGCGCTCAATCAAACTTACCGCAACATCGAAGTTTTCATCAGCGACAATTCGACCGACGACGCCACCGAAAATTTAATTCGCACGTACGACGACGCCCGAATAAAATATTTCCGACACAAAAATTTCAACGCCTCTGACAACTGGAATTTCGCCCGCAGTTACAACAACCCGAAAGCCGAATTCGTCAACTGGCTCATGGACGACGACAAATTTTATCCGCCGAAGATTGAGCGGATGGTTGAGGTCATGCGCCGCCGCCCCGACGTTTCACTTGTCACAAGCGTTCGACACGTCATTGACGCCGACGGCAACATCACCGACACAATGCCCGGCACGTTGGACAAAAATGTTTTTCAACCCGGCGAAGTCGCGGGCAGGAACTTGCTTTTCACCTGCACGAACGATATCGGCGAACCGACAACCGCGCTGATTCGCAAGTCTTGTCTTCGCGACGGAGATTTATGTCGCACGGCGGACGAACGCGGCTTTTACCCGCTGATTGACGTGTCGACGTGGTTGCAGGTTTTGTCGTGCGGCAATTTAATTTGGCTTGCGGAACCGCTGAGCGCATTTCGTTTCCACGCGGGGCAGGCGTCGAATTGGGAAAGCGTCGGCAGTGTCTTTTCGGTTTGTTGGGCGTATCTGCTTGAAGTCGAGTGGCGAAATAAATTTTTTTTGCACACAGAAGACGACTTCCGCAAAGCGTTGCTCAAGTCAATCGCGAGCGTGACCGTTCGGCTTTTGAAGGCGCAGGAGTTAAATTACCGCGACGAAAACATCATCGAACTCGAAAAAGTTTTGTCGGCACTGGCAGCCGCGTTGACCAACGGTTACAAATTAAAATTGCCGCCCGCGAAGTTCTTCACACGCGACGACAAAAAAGTTTTCAACTGAAAGAAGGCCACGACATGAAAATTCTAATGACGGGCATAACCGGCTTTATCGGGCATCATTTGGGCGAACGCTTTATCAACGACGGGCATGAAGTTCACGCGATTGTTCGACCGACATCGAAAGTTCACGAGCTTAGCGAAAATCTGCGCGCCAACGTCACATTCCACGTCCACGAACCCGACAACACGCTTTTGGACATCGTTACCGACCTTTGCGTCGAAAACAATCGCCCCGACGTCGTCTTTCACCTGGCGACGAACTTCAAGACCGCGCACAGGTTTGAGGACATCCAAAGTTTGATTCAAACGAACATCACCTTCGGCACGGAGTTGCTTGACGCAATGGCCGCCAACAACGTTTACAATTTCGTCAACGCGGGCACCTTCGAGCAGACGATTGACGACAGCTTGAGCCCCGTCAACCTGTACGCGGCGACGAAAGATTGTTTCGAGGGTATTGTCAAGTTTTACGCGGCGTCACGCAACCTGAAATGCATCGGCCTTCGATTGTCCGACACTTACGGCGCGGACGACAAAAGCGACAGGCTTCTTGGACGTTTGCGCCACAGTTTCTTGACGAACGAACCGTTGCAGTTGTCTCACGAAGGCAGTTTGGTTGACCTGATTTACATTGACGACGCGGTCGAGGCGTTCATTGCGGCGGGCAATATCCTTGCGGCGCACAAGTACGATTACTGCGGCAACTACGACGTCGGCGCGGCGCGGCCTTTTTCATTGGTTGAAGTCGTGCGCACGTTTGAAGACGTCGCAATAAAAAAACTCCCCGTCGAATGGACGGGACGTTACGTTTCGTCGAATCCGCGAGGCGTGCCGAAGTTCTTGCCGAATTGGCAACCGATGACAACTTTGCGCGACGGCATCAAAAAATTTTTGGGACGGTGATTTACATGCAGTGTCGGCGTTGCGGCAAAGAGCTTGGCTCGTCGCTCAAGTGCACGTTCTGCGGCTACGAAAACACGCCCGGCAACGTTCGCGAAATGACGCGCACGGAGAGAAATTTTTTCCGCGGCAAAACGATTGACATCAGCGACGACAGCACTCGCGGCGACGAAAGTTTTCGCGGACAAACTTACGAATCGCGGCGGACTTACGTGAACTTCAACGGCGGCGGATTTTTTTCGCGTGCGACAAGTTGGCTTCTGCGCGAATTTTTAAGCGGCAACAAACTCGTGCGCGTTGCCGTGACGCTGATTGTCGTCGCTTTGGCGGCGTTGACGCTGTTTGTCGCTCTGCCGATAATCTTTGTGCTGTTGGCGGCGGGAATCGTCCTGTTCGCCCTGCTTAACAAATTCAGATGATGCGCACGGAAAAATTTTTCGTCAACGGGCACGAGCTTGACGTTGAACTTGCCGAAAGTTTTTTTGACAGACTGCGCGGGCTGATGTTCCGCAAAACTTTGGACGCGGGACGCGGGCTTTTGCTTGCGCCGTGCAACAGCGTGCACATGGGCTTCATGCGCTTTTCAATCGACGTTGTGTATCTCGATGAAGATTTTCGCGTCAAAAAGATTGTTCGACACCTGCGCCCGTGGATTGGCTTCAGCGCGTGTTTCGGAGCTTGGGGCACGTTGGAGCTTGCAAGCGGCGAAGTCAATCGCCTGAACCTTCAAGTCGGACAAAAACTTTCGACGGCTTGCGAACATTGAGGCCGTCATGGATGACGGCCTCTGCCGACGTGTTTGCGTGATGCAAACTCCGTCGGCCACGCGAGTTGCGGCTTTCGACAACGTGCGGATACGCGACATTACGCCCCCGCGAGGTGCCTTTTCTTTTTGCTACTTTTTCTTTGGGCAAGCAAAGAAAAAGTAGATGCGACAAACTCGAATTCACGAACAAGCCGAATCGAAGCGACGAGCCGACGTGCAACAGTCACAAGCCGCGCCGTCAATCGAAGCGACAACGTTTCGGCAACGAAAAATCCCCTCCCGAATTCGGAAGGGGATTTGTTTTTGCAAGTTTGGTGCCGAAGGCCGGACTCGAACCGGCACGTAGTTGCCTACGGCAGATTTTGAGTCTGCTGCGTCTGCCAATTCCGCCACTTCGGCACGCGTCAAATATTAGCACTACCGTCGACGGATGTCAACAAAAAGTTTCAGCCCTGTTCGACGGCGTAAACGCTGATTTTGCGACGATAACGACCCATGCGCTCGAACGCGACTTTGCCCGCGATTTTCGCAAACAGCGTGTCGTCCTTGCCGATACCGACGTTGTGGCCGGGGTGAAAGTGCGTGCCGCGTTGACGAACGAGGATGCTGCCCGCCGTGACGACGGTGCCCGCCTGTTCTTTGACGCCCAAACGTTTCGACTCGCTGTCGCGACCGTTGCGCGTGGAGCTGACGCCTTTCTTGTGCGCGAAACGTTGCAGATCAAACGTGAATTTCATTATGTGTCACCTCCGAGGGTTTCTGTGACGTTGACAATTTGCGGAGCAAGCTTTTCGACTTCGCGAAGACCGATAATCATCGTTTGGAAGACGGCTTCGGTCAATTCGTCGGGCGAAGTTTTCAGCGTCATTGCAAGACGGCGCGACTTCCACTTGAATTCCAAATCGCGCTTGAGAAAATCTTTGACGCAATAAAACGACGACCGCACGAGTATCCAAATGCTTTCGCTGTAAATCATGAACTCTTTGAGCGGCTTGGCGTCGCTCTCTTCGACCGAAAAACCGACAACTTTTCCGTCGGCGTTGCGAAAAATGTTTGCGCGGATTCGCACGTCTTCGACTTCGACTTTCGGCAACGGCTTGTTCGCGGAAGGAGTCATGTCGTTGATTTTGCTTTGAAGATTTTCTTCCGCTGCCGTGCTGAGCGGAATGACTTTGAGCTTCAAGTCATTCGGGGCAAGCTTCTTAATCTTGCGCAAACCGATTAGCATTGTTTGGAAGACGGCTTCGGTCAATTCGTCGGGCGGATTCTTCAACTCGACGCCCAAACCGCCGTGTTCAAAATTCTCTGCGGCAACGTCGCGATTCAGATATTGCCTGATGCCGAGAAACGCCGTTTGCGACAGCATGGAAACTTGCGCGCAGTGGATGTTGTAGCCGTGAGAGCCGGAGCCCGAATGTCCGCTGAAGACGAAAGCCGCGACTTTGCCGTCGCTGTGCTTGTAAATCTCCGCGACGATCATTGCTTAAGCCTCGATTTTGTCGACTTTGACTTTCGTGAACGGCTGGCGATGACCTTGACGGCGACGGTAATTGGTCTTGTGGCGATACTTGAGGATGCGAATTTTGGGGCCTTTGCCGACCTTGACGACGGTGGCGGTGACCTTCGCGCCTTTGACGAACGGGCGACCGACTTTCAAGTCCGCGCCTTCGCCGACAGCCAAAACTTCCTCGAACGTGACCGAATCACCTTCGGCGGCGTCGAGCTTCTCAATGATAATCTCGCTGCCTTCGGCGACTTTGTACTGTTTGCCGCCGGTTTTGATGATTGCGTACAACCTTAACACCTCTCTTGGATGAACTCGCCGACTTTGGTACGGAACGCGTCCGATTTAAAACCTCGTCGAGCGGCGCGAATAAGATAGCAGAAAAAGTTTCGCCCGTCAACGCGTCGGGAAAATTTTCGTGCGCGACCGTTGTCAAATCGCCGTGAATGGTTAAATTTGTGTCAGCAGTTCACGATGTTTCACAGGGATTCATTCGGAAGGAGCGATCTTTATGGCGACAACTTTGAAGGGCAAAGCGGGCAACGACACGCTCACCGGCGGCGACGACGTGATTATCGGCTTCGGCTCAAGTTCGTTGACGGTTGATGAACTTCCGAACGTCGACAGCTCCGCGACCACGGCGAAAGTCACGCTCAACGCGGACACGACAAGTTACACGGCTTCGACTTCAATGTTGACGATTGACGGCGGACTTGTCAGCGGCGCGATTGAAATTGTCGGCAACGCGAAGGCGAACAAAATTTTCGCGGGCGACTTCGGCTCCACGCTCAACGGCGGCGGCGGCAACGATGTCATCTATAATTTCGGCGACGAAGATGCGCTTCAAATCGTCGGCAACTTTACGGCGTCTGTTGTCGGCGAAGATGTCACGTTTAAAGTCGGCTCGACTGCCAATGCAATTACGCTCAAAGACTTCACGGCGACGACGTTCAACGTCAACGGCGACGAATACACAATCAGCGAAGGTTCGTTCACGAAGAAATAAACTCTGCACAACGCACAAATTTTTTCCCGTCGACACGGCGGGATTTTTTTTGTTATAATCGTCGACGAAACGGAGGTAATCACTTTGGACGACAATAACAAGATTCATCACCACGACGAGCCCGACGACGAGCTTCACGAAGACGAATTGCCCGACGTGACGCCCGTTGAGGACGACGACGGCGACGACGAAATAGAAGTTCACTTCGACGAGGCCGCCGCGCAGGTTGAGGCAGTCGACGGCGACTACAGCGCAGATCAAATTCAAATTCTCGAAGGGCTCGAAGCGGTCAGACTTCGTCCCGGCATGTACATCGGTTCCACTTCGGAACGCGGCTTGCATCATCTGGTTTACGAAGTTGTCGACAACTCGATTGACGAGGCACTCGCGGGTTTTTGCACGGACATCAACGTCACGATTGAAGCGGACAACTCGATAACCGTAAGCGACAACGGGCGCGGAATTCCCGTCGACATGCACGAGAGCGGCAAGCCCGCAGTCGAAGTCGTGTTGACTGTCCTGCACGCGGGCGGCAAGTTCGGCGACGGCGGCTACAAAGTCAGCGGCGGTCTGCACGGTGTCGGCGTCAGTGTCGTTAACGCGCTGTCGAAGTCAATGGAAGTCGAAGTTCGTCGCGACGGAAAAATTTACGCGATAACTTTTGCTCGCGGCGAAACCGTCAGCCCGTTGAAAGTTGTCGGCACGGCGACGGACACAGGCACGAAGGTTCACTTCCTGCCCGACGACGAAATTTTTACCGTGACGGAATTCAACTTCGACACGCTCAAGCACCGACTGCGCGAACTTGCCTTCCTCAACAGCGGAATCACAATCAAGTTGGTTGATAAACGCCCGAACGGCGAGGAGCGCGAATTTCACTTCGACGGCGGGATTAAATCTTTCGTCGAACATCTCAATCGCAAGAAAGAAAAAATCAATCCGCAACCGATTTACTTCAACGGCCGCCGCGACGACGCGGTTGTCGAAGTCGCAATGCAGTACACCGACGCTTACCAGGAGAACATTTTCAGCTACGTCAACAACATCAACACCGAAGAAGGCGGCATGCATTTAATCGGCTTCCGCACGGCGTTGACGAAGGTTGCCAACGAATTCGCCAAACGTCACAACCTGCTTAAAAACAGCGACGGAACTTTGAGCGGCGAAGACGTGCGCGAAGGTTTGACGGCGGTTATCAGCGTCAAGTTGCACAACCCGCAGTTTGAAGGTCAAACAAAAACCAAGCTCGGCAACGCGGAAATTCGCACGCTTGTCAGTGCCGTCGTCAACGAAAGCTTAAGCGAATTCTTCGAGGAAAATCCCGCGCTCACCAAACAAATTCTTGAAAAAGCGGTTATGGCTGCCCGCGCACGTGAAGCCGCCCGAAAAGCTCGCGAACTCACCCGACGCAAGAACGCGCTGGAAATTTCGTCGTTGCCCGGCAAGCTCGCCGACTGTTCAGTCAAAGACCCCGACAAAGCCGAAATTTATATCGTCGAAGGTGACAGCGCAGGCGGTTCAGCCAAACAGGGTCGCGACAGACGTTTTCAAGCGATATTGCCCTTGCGCGGGAAGATTTTGAACGTCGAAAAAGCTCGGCTTGACAAAATCTTCGCGAACGCCGAAATTCGCACGATGATAACCGCATTCGGCACGGGCATAAGCGACGACTTCGACATCAGCAAGCGGCGTTACGGCAAAATCATAATCATGACGGACGCGGACGTTGACGGCGCGCACATTCGCACGTTGCTGTTGACTTTCTTTTATCGTTACATGAAACCGCTTGTCGAACGCGGGCACGTCTTCATTGCTCAGCCGCCGCTGTATCAAATTCGCAAAGGCAAAGAGCACTGGTACACGTACAGCGACGAAGAACTTTCCAAAAAGCTCGACGAAGTCGGACGCGACGGCGCGACGGTTCAGCGTTACAAAGGTTTGGGCGAAATGAATCCCGAACAGCTTTGGGAAACGACGATGGATCCGTTGACGCGCACGATGCTCCGCGTCGAAGTTCAAGACGCCGTCGAAGCCGACGAACTGTTTACGATTTTGATGGGCGACCAAGTTGCGCCGCGCCGACAGTTTATCGAAGAGAACGCTCGGCTCGTCAAAAATCTCGACATCTGAACAAAATTTTTCCCGTCGACGACTCGGCGGGTTTTTTTTGTGCTCGTCGACGACGTAAAAGTTGATACTATTTGTCACATTTTAATCACTTGTTTAAATGTCAAAAGTGCAGTATCGTATCCGCAACATTCGGCGACAATTTTTTTCTGCGAAGGAGCGGATTTTTATGGAAGCATTTACTTTTAACCTGCAACGGTTCGCGGTTTTGAACAACGCAAAGCACGCCACAATCGTCACGGGTACGGCGAACAACGACACAATCACCAACAGCGGCGACAACGTGACAATCAACAGCGGCGCGGGCGACGATTATGTTTTCGACACGGGCAGCCTCGTCACGATAACGACGGGCGACGGCAAAGATTCGGTTCGCACGACTGTCGGCACAAGTCTGCTCAACATTTCCTTGGGCAACGGCAACGACACCATTCAGCACGCGGGCAACCTTTCCACGATTTACGGCGGCCTCGGCGGGGACAGAATTTCACTCGGCACGTCAAGCATGAGCGGCGGCAATCTGATTCTTTACCATGTGGGCGACGGCAACGATTACATTCAGAATTTCCACGCGGACGACATTTTAAAAATTGTCGGTGCCGTGAAGCCCGTTTACAAAGTCACAAAAAGCGGCAACGATTATTTAGTCACGGTCGGCGATGCCACAATCACCTTGAAAAGTTCGGCAAGCGTGACCTCGCCAATCATCTTGACGGAAGTTGACCCGAAACTTCCGATGCCCGAAAGCTCCAAAGTCATCACGTTGACCGCAAACGCCGACACCTACACCAACAGCCTCGAAGGCGCGACGATTCTGGCTCTCGACGGCGACGACAAAATCACCAACGGTTACTACACTGCCGCTACCGGTTTTGTCGGTTACTCAAGCGTTTCAATCGACGGCATGAGCGGCAACGATACGATTTACAACCGGGGCAGCCATCTGGTGACAATCAACGGCGGCGCGGGCGCGGACGCAATCTTCAACTACTACAGCAACTCGGTGATAGCTGACGGCGGTGCCGGCGACGACACATTTGAAAACCAGTTCAGCAGAAACGTCACAATGAACGGCGGCGCAGGCAACGACGAAATTTGGAACTACAACGGCAATTCGGTGACAATGAACGGCGGCACCGGCAACGACACGATTTACACCCACGAAAGCAAAAACGTCACAATCAACGGCGGTACGGGCAACGACGAAATTTACAACGGCAACAACGCCCACAAGTATTCGGAAAACGTGTTGATTGAGTACACGGACGGCGACGGCAACGACACGGTCACGGGCTTTAACGCAACGTCGACGCTCAAAATCGGCAACGGTACCACCGACACTTACGCGACGACAAAGAGCGGCTCCGACGTTATCGTCACTGTCGGCAAAGGCTCGATTCTGCTCGTTGGCGCGGCAAGTTTGGACGCCGTCAACGTCGCGGGCACGTTTGTCAATCCGTTGCTCATCACCTTGACCGAAAAAGCCGACACCTACGCCAACAGTCTTGAAGGCGCAACGATTCTGGCACTCGACGGCGACGACAAAATTACCAACAACTATGCAAACGTTTCAATCGCCGGCATGGGCGGCAACGACACGCTTTATAACCTGGCTGCTTCCGTCACAATCGCGGGCGGCAACGACAACGATTCGATTTACAACGGCGGCGCAAGCGTTTCAATCGACGGCGGCGCGGGTAAAGACACAATCAACAACTGGGGCGGCAATAACGCTACGATTTCGGGCGGCGACGGCAACGACACAATCCTCAACCGCAAAGGCGACAACAATTCAATCGACGGCGGCGACGGTGACGACACAATCAATAATTACAACGGCGCGGACGGCACGATTTCCGGCGGCAAGGGCAACGACTCAATCCGCAACGGCAGTGCCGGTCAAGCAGACGGTTCCGCCAAAAATTTCGTCGACGGCGGCGCGGGCGACGACACAATCGTCAATGTGGCGTATGTCGGCATCAACTCCACAATTTTGGGCGGCGACGGCAACGACTCAATCGAAAACGCCGGAGCAAGCGTTTCTGTCGACGGCGGCAAGGGCAACGATTACCTTGACAACTCGGCTCATTACGTCACAATGACCGGCGGCGAAGGCAACGACACAATCCGTCACGGCGGCATATACGGTTCAGTCAACGGCGGCAGCGGCAAAGATTCGATTTACGTCGACGAACGTTATAACGCAATTGACGGCGGCGCGGACAACGATTACATCTACAGTTCAGGTACCTACAGCACGGTTTCGGGCGGCGACGGCAACGACTACCTTTTCAGAGGCGGAAGCAACTCAAGTATCGACGGCGGCGCGGGCAACGATACCATTTATAACGACTACGGCTCGAACTCCACATTCAACGGCGGTGCGGGCGACGACTACATTGCCACTGAAGTTTCAAACAACACGTTCATCGGCGGCGAAGGCAACGACCGAATCAGTCTCGCAAGTTTCAGCAAAAACCATCTGATTGCATACGCGGACGGCGACGGCAACGACACGGTCAACGGTTTCAACGCAACGTCAACGCTCCAAATCGGCGACGGCACGGGCACTTACTCGACGACAAAGAGCGGCAAAGACATCATCGTCACCGTCGGCGACGGCTCCGTCCTGCTCGTTGGCGCGGCAAGTTTGTCCACCGTCAATATCGCGGGCACCTTTGTCAATCCGTTGTTGATCGTGCTGACCGAAAACGCCGACACCTATACCAACAAGCTCGAAAACGCGACGGTTCAAGCTCTCAACGGCAACGACAAACTCACCAACACCGCCGCGAACGCTTCAATCGACGGCATGGGCGGCAACGATTCGATTTACAATTCAAGTCTCGGCTCGTTCGCGACCCTCGGCGGCGGCACGGGCAACGACACGATTCAAAACTTCGGCTCGAACGTGAAAATCTTCGGCGGCGACGGTGCCGATTCCGTCGACAACAACAAGTCCAACGTGACAATTTACGGCGGCGCGGGCAAAGATAACATTTTGAACTACGACAGCGATTCGGTTTTGGTCGACGGCGGCGCGGACAACGATTCAATCGTCAGCCAAGGCGACAACGTCACGATAACGGGCGGCGACGGCAACGACACACTGCAGAAAAATATCGGCTCGAACGTGACGATAGACGGCGGCGAAGGCAACGACCGAATTTTCAACTACCGCGACGAAAAAATTTCAATCAACGCGGGCGTGGGTCACGATTATATTCTTTCGTCGAAGACAAGCTCGTTGGTCTCGATAGACGGCGGCGACGGCGACGACACGGTCAGCAACGAAAGTACCAAAACTTCAATCAGCGGCGGCGCAGGTTCCGACTCAATCACCAACTCAAGCCTCGGTGCCAACGTCACAATCAGCGCAGGTTCGGACGACGATACGATTCGCAATGACGGCGCAAACGTTGCGATTGACGCGGGCGCGGGAGCCGACAAAATTGTCAACAGCGGCACTTCTGTCACGATTGACGCGGGCTCCGGCAACGACTCTGTCACCAACGACGGCAAGAACGTCACAATCAGCGTCGGTGAAGGCAATGACACAATCACCAACTCAAGCCTCGGTGCTTCCGTCACAATCTCAGGCGGCGAAGGCAATGACTCCGTCAACAACAGCGGCAAGAACGTCACAATCAACGGCGATGCGGGCAACGACAGCGTCAACAACAGCGGCGCAAACGTTTCGATTGACGCGGGTGACGGTTCCGACTCCGTCAACAACAGCGGTGCGTTCGTCATAATCAACGGTAACGCGGACAATGACATAATCGTCAATTCAAGCCTCGGTGCCAATGTCACAATCAGCGGCGGCGACGGTTCCGACTCCGTCAACAACAGCGGCTCGAACGTCATAATTAACGGCGGCACGGGCGACGATTCTGTCCGAAACAACGCCGCGAACGTCACTGTCGACGGCGGTGCAGGCCAAGACACAATCATCAACTTTTCACTCGGTTCCGGTGCCTTGCTCTTCGGCGGCGAAGGCAACGACTCAATCGACAACGGCGGCGCAAGCGTTTCAATCGACGCAGGCGCGGGTGACGACAACATTCTCAACAGCTCGTATTACTCCAACGAAAACGGCGTCGACGTGACGATTAACGCGGGCACGGGCAACGATACCATCCACAACAACGGCACGCGTGCTTTGATTTACGGCGGCGAAGGCAACGACTCAGTGTACAACCACGCTGCCAACGTCACACTCGACGGCGGCGAAGGTAACGACACGCTCTTTGCTACCGCCAACGGCACATCGGTCACGGCAAACGGCGGCGAAGGCAACGACGTACTCATTTCGCAAAGCAAACACGTCACGCTCAACGGCGGCGAAGGCAATGACCGAATCAGCTTGAACGGCGCGCAGGACAATTTGATCGAATACGCGTCGGGCGACGGCAAAGATACCGTTTGGGGCTTCAGTGCAAACGCAACGCTCAAAATCGGCGACGGCACGGGCACTTACTCGAAATCAACCGTCGGCAACAACATCCTCGTCAATGTCGGCGACGGCTCCGTCCTGCTCAGAGATGCGGCAACTTTGGACTCCGTCAACATCTTGGGTACCGAAGACAAAGGCAACGTCGACAACCCGTTGCTCATCGTGTTGACGCCGAACGACGACACTTATACCAACACGCTCGCAAGCGCGACGGTTCAGGCATTGGCGGGCAACGACAAACTCACCAACACCGTCACCAACGCCGTAATCAACGGCATGGAAGGCAACGACTCAATCAAAAACACCGCGTCAAACGTCACAATCACGGGCGGCGACGGCTCCGACACGGTCAACAACAGCGTCGGTGCCAACGTCTTGATTGACACGGGCGACGGCAACGATTCGATTTACTCTTACAACGGCTCTACCGACAACAACGCGAAACTTACCATGCTCGGCGGCGCGGGCAACGACAAAATCGACAATTGGGGCGCAGACAACTCGATTCTCGACGGCGGCGCGGACAACGATACGCTTGCTAACTATTCGGGCAACTTCGTCACAATGAAAGGCGGCACGGGCAACGACTCAATCCGCAACCACATGGGCGAAAACGTCACAATCGACGCGGGCTCCGGCAACGACTCTGTCAGCGTCAACGGCGCAAGCGTTTCCGTCGACGCGGGCACAGGCGACGACAACATTGTCAACGTCGGTTCTAACGTCACGATTGACGCGGGCGACGGTGCCGACTCAATCACCAACTCAAGCCTCGGTGCTTCCGTCACAATCAACGCGGGCGAAGGCTCCGACACAATCAACAACAGCGGCAAAAATGTTTATGTCAACGCGGGCGAAGGCGACAATTTAATCAATAACAACAACGGCTCACAAGTTTCAATCGTTGCGGGCGACGGCTCCGACACAATCTTCAACTACGGCGGCTACATGACGATTGACGCGGGCAACGGCAACAACTTAATCAGCGTCAACAGCGGCAGCCAAAACATTTCAACCGGCGACGGCAACGACACCATTGCCGTTTACGGCGGAAACCTCTACGACTTCACAATCTCAAGCGGCGCGGGCAACGACTCAATCGACATGGATTGGCGGACTTGGAACGCGACAATCGACGCGGGCGCAGGCAACGACTTCATTGCCAACCGCTCGAATGAATCTTCTTACGTCAACGGCGGCGACGGCGACGACACAATCAACAACACAAACAACCCCGACAACGCCACGCTTTTGGGCGGCGCGGGCAACGACTCAATCGTCAACTACAACGGCAAGAACGTTTCAATCGACGCGGGCACGGGCGACGACATTGTTTCCAACAACGACGACAACGCCACAATCGACGGCGGCGCGGGCAACGATTCGATTTACAACAGCAACTACGCCTCGACCACCGCGATAACGGGCGGCGACGGCAACGACACGGTCACCAATTACGGCTCGATCGTCACGATTGACGCGGGCACGGGCAACGACTTAATCGAAAACAGCGGCACAAACGTCACTGTCACCACGGGCGAAGGTTCCGACACAATCAAAGTCGGCGCGAATGTCACAAGCTTCACCGTCACGGACTTCAGCGAAGGCGACGTGATTCAACTCGACAAGGCGGTCAACTCAATCGTCGTCGAAGGTGATTCGCTCGTCGCGGGCAACGTGACAATCGGCGGCATCGCTTCCGTTGCGGACGAAGAACTTTCTTGGACATTCGCAGACGGTACCTTCACTTGCACGAAAAAAACTGCCGACGGCGTGCAACTCTCCGCCGACGGCAAAACAATCAGCTTCGGTTCGGCAGGCGCAAGCAAAACGCTCTTCACGATTACGGGGCTCAATCCGAATTTGACGGCCGACGACTTGGACGCGGCGATTTATGTTGACGAAAACAAAATCATCCTGTCGGCGGACGCGCTCGGCAAATCGAACGTCACGCTCACCACCGACGGCGACTTTGAACTTGCGCTCGACGAAGATTGCCCGACGGTCGGCGCGGTCGACAAAGGCTGGTCACTCGACGGCACGACGGCTACTTACCACGACGCGGGCAAGTCCGACGGCTACAAGTTGACCGATTCCAAGACCGTAACGTACACGCCCGCCGCTCTCGGCAAAACCATTTTGACGGTCAAAGGCGTCGTCGACGGCGTCAGCGAAGACGACCTCAATGAAAACCTCACGGTCAGCGGCAAAACGTTGACGGTCACGCCCGACGTCGTCGGCGAAAACTTCAGCGTCGACGCGGGTTACAAAGTTGTCTTCAGCGAAGGCGACTACTACGGCTCGTCCTTCACCGGCACCACGGGACGCGACACGGTCGAAGTCAACGGCACGGGACTGCAAATCGAACTCGGCAAGGGCAACGACACAATCACTTCCAACGGCGAAGGCGGCAACACGTATCTGTTCAACGCCAACGGCGGCAAGGACGTTGTTGTCGGCTACGGCGACGACGACACAATCAAAATCACCGACGGCTCGAACGTCACGTCTTCGGTCAAGAGCAAAGACATAATCGTCAAGGCGGGCTCCGCGACAATGACGCTCAAAGACGCCGCGAAGAACGGCACGCACCTCAACGTTGTCGACGCGAACTACAACGCGCTTGTCGACCAAACTTTCTACACGGATAGAATTATCGTCGACAACGGCGCGACTTTGCTGTCGTCCTTCAACGCGAAAAGTTTTGAAACGGACGGTCTTGAAGTCGTTGACGCTTCCGCGACCACAAAGAAAATTTCGCTCACGGGCGGCGACGAGGACAACGAACTCATCGGCGGCACGGGCGCGAACTTCATCAACGGCGGCGGCGGTTTCAACGAACTCACCGGCGGCAAGGGCAACGACACCTTCGTCGCGGGCGGCGGCAACGACACAATCACCGATTACGGCAACGGCACGGACAAAATTTCTTTGGCGGCGGACGTTGAAAGTTTCGCGGTCAACGGCAACGACGTTGTGTTGAGCTTCGGCGACGATTCGTTGACGATTCAAAACGGCGCGGGCAAGAAGATTAACTTCATTCAAAGCGGCAAGACTTCGACCGAACTGTTCGAGTCGGGCGGCAGGATGAACACCGCCAAGACTTCAATCACGCTGTCTGCGACGACGAAGAATTACGCGGCGAATTCGTCGATGCTCACGATTGACGGCGGCTTGACTGACAGCGTTTGGATTGTCGGCAACGCGAAGGCGAATAAAATTTTCGGCGGCTCAGGCTCCGACACGCTCAACGGCAAAGCGGGCAACGACACGCTCACCGGCGGCGACGACGCGGACATTTTCGTTTACGAGAGCGGCAAGGACGTTGTCACCGATTACGTTTCGGGCGAAGACAAAATTTCGCTCACGGCGGCTCCGATTTCCGAATCACTCAGCGCGAAAGGCGACGTGGTTTTGAAGTTCAGCAGCGCGAATCAGCTTACAATCAAGGGCGGCGATGAAATTCTTTTCGTCGGCGACAACGACGAAGTTACGAAGACTTACCTCAGCGACCGAATCGTCGGCGATGATGGCGTCACGCTTCAGGCGAATTTCAAGACGGCGACATTCGTTGCGGACGAACTTTCGAACGTCGACGGCTCCGCTACCACGGCGAAAGTCACGCTCAACGGCAACGATTCCGACAACGTTTTAATCGGCGGCAAGGGCAACAATCTCATCAACGGCAACGCGGGCAACGACATTTTGATCGGCAACGGCGGCGCGGACACGTTTGTTTATTCGTCGGGCGACGACACAATCAGCGATTACGAGTCCAAAGACAGAATCAGTTTGACTTCGGCGATTGAAAGCTTCGACCTCAACGGCGACGACGTGATTATCGGCTTCGGCTCAAGTTCGTTGACGATTGCGGACGTTGCGAACGATTCGGTGACTTTCGTCGAAGAAGTCAAAGGCCGAGTCACGACAAACGTCAACATTTTCGCGGCGGACGGAATTTTCAACGGCAAGAAGACCGCAGTCACGCTCAACGCGGACACGTCAAGTTACACGGCGAATTCGTCGATGCTCACGATTGACGGCGGACTTGCTTCGGGCGAAGTTTCAATCGTCGGCAACTCGAAGGCGAATCAAATTTTCGCGGGCGACTTCGGTTCCACGCTCAACGGCGGCGGCGGAAAAGATTCGCTCTGGGGCGGCGACGGCTCCGACACGTTCATTTACTCAAGCGGCGGCGGCAACGATGTCATTTACGGCTTCGGCAACGAAGACGCGCTTCAAATCGTCGGCACGTTCACGGCTTCGCTCAAGGGCAGCGACGTTTCGTTTAAAGTCGGCTCAACTGCCAACGCCGTCACGCTCAAGGATTATTCGGCGACAACTTTCAACGTCAACGGCGACACTTACGCAATCACGAACGGCGCGTTCACGAAGAAATAAACTCTGCGCGGCACACAAATTTTTTCCCGTCGACACGGCGGGATTTTTTTTTTGCGCGACGAATCAACCGGTATCAAACTTCAAGGAGATGATCTAATGTCAACTTCCGTCGACACGATGAAAAACTTCTTCAACGTGCTCAAGCTCTATGCTTACGACACGACCACCGACGGCGTCGCGATTCTCGATCACGCGGTCAGAACGGTTTCGCACTTCTCAAGCCTTCAAGACGCGGTCAACCACTTCCTCTACGACATAGCCAACACGACGGCGACGACGGGCAACCCGTGGCAAAGTCTGTACCAAAACTGCGGCATTGCTCTCGGCGCGGATTACGACTTCACTGTCGACACCGGCTCGGCTTCGGGCTACAACGCGGGCATGGGCGTCGTAAAGAACGCGCAAGACATCGTCCCCGAAAACGCATTGCTCACGCAGGTCAGCGCACCCGCCGCAGGTTCGACGACTTACCACACGTACACTGGCGCGGACGGTCAAACGTTCAGTTTCGCGATAACTTACCCGTCAAGCGAATTTGAAGTTATCGACGCGTCAACTGCGCCTTACGACCCGATAATCGACTTCATCAATCCCGCGTATGCGCAGACGACTTACCTGCAGCCGGGACAATCTTACTCAATGGCCGGCGGCTCACGCACACAACCTGCCGAAGCGATTGCGCCGTCGATTGTCACAATGGCAACGGGCATTGAAAACTTTTGGGTTGCAGAAGGCTTGAAACTCATTTACGACACATTCGGGCTTGACTTCAACGGCAAGAAGTTGACTTTCGCGTTCAGCGTCAATTCGGATTTTTCGGCGGACACCGAAGTTGCGCCCGACAACGCGGAGCTGAATTACCTGCCCGCCAATCACATACTCATAATTCTCGACACGGTCAGCAACACGCCGATTGACCCCGCCGACCCGAACGGCAGCACTTACGTCGCGGGCGGCAGAGCGAACACTTATCTCGACCGCATACTTGCGCACGAATTGGTTCACGCGACAATGATGACGACCGGCACGCTCAAAGAAGATATGCCCGAATTCTTCACCGAAGGCGTCGCGGAACTCGCTCAGGGTCTCGACGATTTCGACGGCAAGTACACGAATAGATTGCTTGACCTTGCGACGGATTCTGCGCGACTTGCGGCGGCTGTCCCCTTCAAACAAGGCACGGGCACGGTTGATTCGTATCCTGCGGGTCATATGTTCCTGCGCTACCTGTTGCATCAAAGTTTGCCCACGCAAGTTGTTATCGGCAACGGCACGACACCTGAAACGTTCGGTTACGCGGGCGGCGAAGAAGTCATCAGCGGCGCGGCGAACGGCAGTCAAATAAACACGGCGGACAACGCTCGTATCATTACCGCCTTTGCAAGCGGCAACGACATGATTGTCGCGACGACGGCAGGCAACTTGTTTGTTCGCGACGTGCGCGGAAAAATTGTCAATTTCGCACACAGCGCGGGCAACGTTTACGGTCATTCGTACATGGCGACTGAGGCTGGCACCGTCGACGGACGCAGTTTGAGCGGCTACGAATTCATTGCGGGCGCGGACAACGTCAACAACACGCTGATTGCGGGCAACGACGGCGCGGAACTTTGGGGCGGCTCCTACGGCAACGATGAACTTTTCGGCGGCAACGGCGCGGACAATTTCGTCGCGGGCGTCGGTTGCGGCAACGACACGATTCACAACGCGAACTCCAACGACATAATCACCTTGTCGGCGACGCTTGAACAGATTATCGGCACGACCGTCAATGCGGACGGCGTCGGTTTGACTTTCAGCGACGGATCAAGCTTGACGGTTGCGGGTAACGTCGGCGCGGCGTTTGCTTTGTCGGACGGCTCGACTTACGTTGCCGACCAATCGTCGGGGCACTTCACGCGCACGAATTAATCCGTCACCGACACGAAAACTTTTCCCTGTCAATGTGGCAGGTTTTTTTTTTTGCGCGGCGAATCAACCGGTATCAAACTTCAAGGAGATGAATTGCATGTCAACATCCGTCGATACCATGAAAAATTTCTTCAACGTGCTCAAGCTCTACGCTTACGACACGACAACCGACGGCGTCGCGATTCTCGACCACGCGGTCAGAACCGTTTCGCACTTCTCAAGCCTTCAAGACGCGGTCAGCCATTTCCTCTACGACATAGCCAACACGACGGCAACGACGGGCAACCCGTGGCAAAGTCTGTACCAAAACTGCGGGATTGTCGTCGGCGCGGATAACAACTTCAGCGTCGACACCGGCTCGGCTTCGGGCTACAACGCGGGCATGGGCGTCGTAAAGAACGCGCAAGACATCGTTCCCGAAAACGCGTTGCTCACGCAGTTTGCCGTTCCCGCTTCCGGTTCGACGACTTACCACACGTACACGGGCGCGGACGGAAAATCTTTCAGCTACGCGATAACTTACCCGTCGAATTTGCTGGAAGTTGTCGACGTCGCCACTTCGCCGCTCGACGAACAAGGTCAACCCGATTCGACTTACGCGCAAACGACCACACTGCAGGCGGGACAGTCTTACAGCACGTTGGACGACAACAAGCAACCCACACGCACGCAAAGTGCCGAATCAATCGTCGCGTCGATTCAAACCGTCATGAAAGGCGTCGAAAGTTTTTGGGCTGATCAAAGCTTGAAACTCATCTACGACACCTTCGGGCTCGACTTCAACGGCAAGATTTTGACGATTAAGTTCGGCATCAACCAATCATCTTTGGCGGAGACCGGACCGATTGCCGGCGACATCGGACTTACGGCGGCAGTTCCCGCGTCGAACATCGTCATGCTGATAGATTCGGTTGTCAACACGCCGATTGACGCGGTTGACCCGAACGGCAACACTTACGTCGCGGACGGCAGCGCACAGAGTTACCTTGACCGCACAATCGCGCACGAACTGATTCATGCGACAATGCAGTCGACGGGCACGTCGAAAAGAGGTATGCCCGAATTCTTCACCGAAGGCGTCGCGGAACTGATTCACGGCGTCGACGACTACAACGGAACGCGCACGCTCGACCTGCTTGAACTTGCGGCTGACCCCAATCGACTTGCGGCGGCGGTTCCGTTCGCTGAAGGCACGGGCACGCCGGACGCGTACCCCGGCGGCTACATGTTCATGCGTTACCTGTTGCATCAAAGTTTGCCCACGCAAGTTGTTATCGGCAACGGCACGACGCCCGAAGTGTTCGGCTACGCGGGCGGCGAAGAAGTCATCAGCGGCGCGGCCAACGGCAGTCAAGTCAACCTGGCGTCGAACGTCGGCTTTCGGGCGACCTCGACAAGCGGCAACGACTTGATTGTTTCTATGACGACGGGCAACTTGTTTGTTCGTGACGCACGCGGAAAACTTTTGAACTTCGCGAACGAGTCGGGCAGAGTGGTAAGTCGCGCTTACATGTCGGCTGCGGCGGGCACCGTCGACGGTCGCGGCTTGAGCGGCTACGAATTCATTGCGGGCGCGGACAACGTCAACAACACTTTGATTGCGGGCGACGGCGGCTGTCAACTTTGGGGCGGCGCGAACGGCACGGATGAACTTTTCGGCGGCAACGGCTCGGACAACTTCGTCGCGGGCGTCGGATGCGGCAACGACACGATTCACAACGCGAACTCCAACGACATAATCAATTTGTCGGCGACGCTTGACCAAATCACGGGCGCGAACGTCGACGCAAACGGTGTTGCTTTGAATTTCAGCGACGGATCAAGTTTGGCTGTTGCGGGCAATGTCGGCGCGGCGTTTGCTTTGTCGGACGGCTCGACTTACGTTGCCGACCAATCGACGGGTCAACTCACGCGCACGAATTAATCTTCAATCGACAATCAAAAACCCTCCCGCGAAGTTGCAGGAGGGTTTCTTTTTGTTCGGGCGCGAAGTTCAATCGACTTCGACTTTCGTGCAGTAGTGAATGACGAAAACTTTCTTGCCGGGAATGTGGCGGATATCGTCAATGTAGCAGAACTGGCGCGTCTTCGGGTAAACGAGAATGTCGCCCGTGAAAATTTCTTGGTCGTCGGAAGCAGTGAGCGTGAACGGTTCCGTTTCGCTGAACGTCGCCTCGATAAGCGGCGAAACTTCGCGGTCGTCGCGCACGAGCACGAACAGATTCGGCTTGAGTTCGGCGGCTCTCTCGAAGTATTCGTCCAAAGCGACTTTCAATGTGGCATCCATGATAAAACCTCCTCGAAAAAAGTTTGTGTCCGGCCGTCATGGATGACGGCCGCGCCCGACGTACGACGCGTGACGCGGAGTCCGTCGGGCTGCTTTCTTTGGTTACTTTCTTTCGCGCCGAAAGAAAGTAACATAAACTCCGTGTGCTGTCAACTTTTCGGCACGCAACGAAAAATCCCCTCGACGCGTTTGTCGAAGGGATTTTGTTTCGGTCTGAGTTCCCGACGTTGACGAATCAGCGGATGATTTTGGTTCCGTTTTCGGCGTCGAAGTTCTTCCAGAATTCGTCGCGGGTGAGCGTTTTGCCTTGCTTGTCGGTGTAAATGTTGCCGTTCATGATGCCGCCTTTGTCCTGGTAGCCGGTGTAGCCCATCTTGTGCAACATGTCGCGCACGGGTGCGGAGCTGAGTGCGTCATCTGCGCTGATAAGGCCGCGTTTGTAAAGTTCGTTGCCGTCCGCGTAAGTTTCAAGTCGGGTGCCGCCCGCCACTTGGTCAAGTTCAGCGTCGTCGAGGATTTCGTCTTTGAAGATTTCGTCTGCCATGATTATCAAGCTCCTTTGATGTCGGTTGTGATTTTGCTTTCTGCACATTATACGTTGCGTGTCAAGTTTCGTTACACGTGCCGAAAAATTTTTTCGCGCCGCCGAAAAAAAATCCCCGCCGTGTTCGACGGGGACAATTTTCGTGGAGGTATTCGCTTTTGTGTCGTGGGCTTACTTGTTGCAGTTCGAGGCAATGCGCTCGTAGCAGGGCTGATTGCCGGTTCGCTGCCAATATGCGACAGCCCAGTTCGCCTGATCGTAAGTGATTGGAACTTCTTTGCCGGTTTCGGACTTGGCGAAGAACTCATCTTTCTCGAAGACGTGGTATTGTGTCCGAAGACCCGCCTGATTGTAAATCGGCTCTTCGTACTTGTTGGGGGTAAACGTGCCGCCCGCCACTTGGTCAAGTTGCTCGTCGTCGAGAATTTCGTCTTTAAATTTGTCGTCTGTCACGGTTAAAACGTCCTTTCGCGTTGAAACATGTTTGTTGCGGCCGAGAATTCGGATTTACTCTTTGTACTTGTTTTTGTTGATGCTGGGAATGTCGACGCGAGGTTTGCCTTGCGGGTCTTTAGTGACTTCCTGGATAACTTCGAGACCGACTTGCACGCCCTTCATAATTAACACCGGGTTTGCGCCGCCGGTTACCTTGTCGAGGTCGTCGTCGTCGAGTGCTTCGTCTTTGAAGATTTCGTCTGCCATGGTTATCAAACTCCTTTGAATCGGTTGAAACGCCTTTCGCACATTATACGTTGCGTGTCAAGTTTCGTTACAGTTCGCGAAAAAATTTTTCGTCCGCAAACGACGCGTTCAATGCCCGACAAGTCGCGGCCGCTTTAAAAGCGGCGGAACAGTTGGAGCTTACCGCAATGTTGTCAGAAAGGTTTATGTGTACGGCGTCATTTATGTTAAGAAATTTTTCGTCCGCAAACGACGCGTTCAATGCCCGACAAGTCCCGAAGAATTTCAACGTCGACAAAACCTGCGCGAGTGAAAAGATCTTTGACGGTCGACGCCTGATTGATTCCGACTTCGACGGCAAGCAGTCCGCCCGACGATAAAAATTTCGGTGACGCGTCGGCAAGTCGTCGATAGAAAGTCAAACCGTCCGTTCCGCCGTCAAGCGCAAGTGTCGGCTCCGATTGAACTTCCGCCTGCAAGGTTTCAAGTTCGCCCGTCGGAATGTACGGCGGGTTCGAGACAATCGCGTCGAAGATTTTGCCCGACAAAGGCGCGAACATGTCCCCGCAGAAAAATTCGATTCGGTCATCGACGTGAAACTTTCGTGCGTTGAGTTCGGCAACTTCCAAAGCTTTCGACGACACGTCAACCGCACAAGAGCGCGCAAGTTTGATGAACTTGAGTATCGAGACGCAAATTGCTCCTGAGCCCGTGCCGATGTCCGCGAAAGTCACTTCACGGTTGAGCGCACGCAAAAATTCCCCGACGAATTCGGTCACAATCTCCGTGTCGGGGCGCGGGATTAACACGTCGGGCGTCACGGAAAATTTCAGCCCCATGAATTCACGCGTGCCGGTCAAGTAAGCGACGGGCATTCCTTCGAGGCGACGGCTGATTAATTCGTTGAAGCGCAAGATTTTTTCGAGCGGCAGAATTTTTTCCGCGTCGACGTACAAGTCAAGCCGCCGACAATTCAAAACGTGCGCAAGCAAAACTTCGGCGTCAAGGCGCGGCGAATCAATTCCGCTGTCCGTGAGCCGTCGAGTCGCGGATTTTAAAGTTTCGTTGATTGAAGTTTTCATGACGCGTACACTTCGCAACGGGCGCGAAATTTCCTGCAACGAAAAAGTGACGGTCGTTCAGCGTCGTCGTTGCGATTGACGCTCAGCGATTAATCCCGGCTGCGGTCGAAATTCTTTTGTGCAAACTGTTCGCCGAAGTCCGACGCAAACGCAAGCACTCGAACTTCTTCCGCGCCGAGAGACTTGAGAACTTTGGCGCATTCGCTTACCGTCGTGCCCGTCGTGTAAATGTCGTCGACAACCAAAGCAATTTGCCCGCGCAGGTCAACTTGCCGTGTCGCCGCGAACGCGCCGCTTAAAATCTGTTGACGTTCGCGCTTGCCTTGGTCGTAAAGTTTGGGCGTTTCCTTCGTGCGTCGAACAAGATTTTTCAGCGGGATGTTTCGCATGACGAGCCACTCGAAGAAAATTTTTTCAACTTGATTGAAGCCGCGTTCGTTGAGACGTTTTTCGTGAAGCGGCACGGGCACCGCGAAGTTCACGCCGTCAAGCAGTCGGGAAATGTTTTCGTGCGTCGACGCGTCGTCAAGGATTTTTTTCAGCGGCGGCAGGACGTTCAAGTTGTTGTCGAACTTGAGCTTGCGCAACAGTTCACGTGACCCGCCGCGATACTTCGTCACGCGCAAAACTTGACTCAGCGGTTCAGGCGTCCACTCGGCAAAGTCCACGCGCAAAATTTTCTTCCCGCACGCCGCGCAGAATTGATGACGTTCGTCGACAATCTCTTTGCACAGCGGACACCTCGGCGGGAACAAAAAATAAATCGCCGCATCCCAAACTTCGCGCAAAAAGTTCATGTGACCGCCCCCGTTGTATACAGAATTTTTGTCGCCGCGCTCCGAAAACAGTTTGCAATGCCGCTTGCCCTGTGTTAAACTTTTTTTGACAGTATAACAAAATTATCTCGGATTTAGTAGGTGAAGACATGAAAGGCAAATTGATTCTCGAAGACGGCACGACCTTTCGCGGGCAACTTTTCGGCGGCTCGAACGCGACGGCCGAAGGCGAAGTTGTCTTTAACACGGGCATGACGGGTTACCAAGAAATTTTGACCGACCCGTCGTATTGCCGACAGATCGTCACGTTGACTTATCCGCTTATCGGCAATTACGGCACGGCGAAAGTTTTCAATCAGAGCCGCAGAAGTTTCGTCGGCGGGCTGGTTATCGGCGAACTGTGCGACAAACCGTCAAGCTCGTCGATGGAAAAGACTTTGCCCGAATATTTGACGGCGGAGAAAATCCCCTGCCTTTACGACGTGGACACGCGTGCTTTGACGAAGAAGATTCGTTCCGCCGGCACAATGAAAGGCGTCATTGTCAGCGAATACACTTCGCAGGCGACAATCAACGAAATGATGGCGTTGCCGATTCGCAAGAACGTCGTCGAGATGGTGACCGCGCCCGTCGCTTACACGCTTGACGCCCGCGAAGACGCCTTCAATGTCGTGACGATGGATTTCGGCATAAAGAAAAATATTTTGGACAGCCTGCGCAAACTCAACTGCCGCGTGACCGTCGTGCCCGCCAAGACCACTGCCGAAGAAATTCTTGCGCTCAAGCCCGACGGAATTTTTCTGTCGAACGGCCCCGGCGACCCCAAAGACGTGCCCGAAGTTATCGGCGAAGTCAAAAAGCTTATCGGCACGCGTCCGATTTTCGGCATATGTCTGGGACATCAAATTCTTGCATTGGCTTTGGGCGCGAACACTTACAAGCTCAAGTTCGGGCACCGCGGCTCAAACCAACCCGTCAAAAATCTTGAAACGGGCAAAGTCGCAATCACCGCGCAGAATCACGGTTACGCCGTCGAAGAAAAATCGCTCAAAGGTTTGCCGCTCAAAGTCACGCACGTTTCGCTCAACGACGGCACAATCGAAGGCGTGCGCCATACCGAATTGCCGATAACTTCCGTGCAATATCACCCCGAAGCCGCGCCGGGGCCGAATGACAGCGTCAAGCTTTTTGACGAATTCCTCGATCAGATGAAAGACTTCCGCGCATGAAACGGATTTTTTTTGTGACGGCGTTGCTGATTTTGTGTGCGCATGTTTGTTTCGCCGCGTCAACTTTAAATCGTTCGGAAGCCGATTCGCAAGCCCGACAAAGTTTCACGTTGCGCTCCGTCGAAGGGAATTCTTTTGACGTGCGCATTGTCGGCGACGGCGAAACGATTTTGACCGATTGGTTTTGGGCACTCGACGAAACGATTTACGCGGGCGATTATTCGGCTTACCTGGGCGCGGCGAATTCCGACACGTTCACCCGACAGGACGTCGAACTTTTCGCGGACAGTTACGGCGAACATCCGCAACGAATCAACGCCACGCGGGACAATCGCGACGGCTTTTGCAAAGTCACGGGCGTCAACAACTTGCCCGACTTGCTCGTCAGCAAGATTCAAGTCACGGGCGGCGGCTACTTTGAGATGAAAGTTTTCGCCGTCAAGAACGGGCGACTTCAAGCGGTGCAATTTCTCGGCCGCGACAAAAAAGCTGTGCACGCGTCGTTCAACACGATTTCAACTCCCGTGAAGTATCTGGACAACGGGACGCTGTCAATTCCGTGGCACACCAACGCCGCGCCCGACGCAGGGACTTACGAAACGGTTTGCATGTTCGACGCGGACAACTTGATTTTGATTCCCGCGTACACGAATAAACTTTGATTGCCGGGTGATTCACATGCGAAAAATTTTTTTGACCGCGTTCGCGCTGTTGATTTTTTCGTCGACGGCTTTTGCGGCGGACGTTTGGGTTTTGACCGAATACAGCGGCCGCGACAAATGCGAGTGGTACGTTCAGCCGGAGCGCATTGTCGAGGACTTCGACAAGCAAACTTTCGACGTGCCGCTTATACTCGTCATTAATAACAAATTCGGCGACAATCGGCGGCAAACGTTTCTGCTTGTCGGCGGCGTGTGGTATGTCAAGCCGACGAATTCCGGTCAAGAGCCGCAGGAAGTCAACAGCCGCGAACTGTACCGCAGAATGTTCGACGCCTGCATACCGAATTGCAAGTTGGCGCAAACTTACCCGCGATAAAATTTTTGCCTTTAAGGGGGCTTGACATTGCCTAAGAAAAAGAATCTCAACAAAATTATCGTTATCGGTTCCGGTCCAATTGTTATCGGGCAGGCGGCCGAATTCGATTACGCAGGCTCGCAAGCGTGCCGTTCGCTCAAAGAGGAAGGTCTTGAAGTCGTGCTGGTCAACTCCAATCCCGCGACGATTATGACCGACGCGAACATTGCCGACCGCGTGTATATTGAGCCGCTCACGGTTGACTTTTTGTCGGCGATAATCGAAAAGGAACGCCCCGACGGTTTGCTTGCCACGCTCGGCGGACAGGCGGGCTTGAATTTGGCAGTTCAACTTGCCGAAAGCGGCGTGCTCAAAAAGTACAACGTCGAACTGCTCGGCACATCGATTGAAGCCATCAAGCGCGCCGAAGACCGCGAACTTTTTAAAGAGACAATGGAGCAAATCGGCGAACCGATACCCGAATCAACAATCGTCGAAGACATTCACAGCGCGGTTGACTTCGCGAACGAAATCGGTTACCCGCTGATTGTCCGACCCGCATACACGCTCGGCGGCACGGGCGGCGGTATCGTCAACAACGAAGAAGAACTTATCGAAACGACCCTGCGCGGATTGAAATATTCAATGATCGGTCAGGTGCTTATCGAACGTTCAATCGCGGGTTGGAAAGAAATCGAGTACGAAGTTATGCGCGACGCCAACGACACCTGCATAACGATTTGCTCAATGGAGAACTTCGACCCCGTCGGCGTGCACACGGGCGATTCAATCGTCGTCGCCCCGACTCAAACGCTCAACGACCACGAATATCAACTTTTGCGTTCGGCAAGCTTGAAGATTATTCGTGCGCTCCAAATTGAAGGCGGCTGCAACATTCAGTTTGCGCTTGACCCGAACAGCGACAGTTATTATGTCATTGAAGTCAATCCGCGTGTCAGCAGAAGTTCCGCGCTTGCGTCGAAGGCGACGGGCTATCCCATTGCGAAAGTCAGCGTCAAAATCGCCATCGGCTATCAGCTTGACGAAATTGTCAATGCCGTCACGAAGAAAACCAAAGCTTGCTTCGAGCCGTCGGTTGATTATATCGTCGTCAAGTTCCCGCGCTGGCCGTTCGACAAATTTGTTTACGCCGACAAAACTCTTGGCACGCAAATGAAAGCGACGGGCGAAGTCATGAGCCTTGACCGCAGTTTTGAAGGCGCGATTCTCAAAGCCGTTCGCAGTCTTGAAATCGGCGTAAATCGTCTGCACATGGACAAAATGGACGACTGGGACGACGACAAAGTCAAAAGCCGCCTGAGCCGAATCAACGACGAGCGACTGTTTTTGATAGCCGAGGCACTTCGCCGCAACATCGCCACGCCGCAGGAAATTGCCGACATCACGAAGATTGACCGCTGGTTTATCGACAAAATCAAAAACATCACCGACATGGAAATTCGCCTGCAGAAAGGCGAACTTACCGCGAAAGTTCTGCGCGAAGCAAAATTCGTCGGCTTGTCGGACGCGTCAATCGCCGAGTTGACAAATACGAAAGTTCGCGACGTTCGCGCCCTTCGCAAGCAAAACAAAATTTTGCCCGTGTACAAAATGGTCGACACCTGCGCGGCGGAATTCGAGGCAATGACGCCTTACTACTACTCAACTTATCGCGGTGAAGTCGACGAAGTCACCGTGAGCAACAAGCGCAAAATCATCGTGCTTGGTTCCGGCCCAATTCGTATCGGGCAAGGCGTCGAGTTCGATTATTGTTCCGTGCATTCGGTTTGGGCACTGCGCGAGGCGGGCATTGAGGCGATTATCATCAACAACAATCCCGAAACCGTGTCGACGGACTTTGACATCTCCGACAAACTTTATTTCGAGCCGCTCACGACTGAAGACGTTTTGAACATCGTCGACAAAGAGAAGCCCGAAGGCGTCATCGTTCAATTCGGCGGACAAACCGCGATTAACTTGTCGGCAAGTTTGGCTGAAGCGGGCGTTAAAATTTTCGGCACGAGCGTTGACGACATTGACCGCGCCGAAGACCGCGAACGTTTCGACGAAATGTTGACCGAGCTGAACATTCCGCGCCCGCGTGGAATTTCCGTCACCAATCTTGACGACGCGATTAACGGTGCCGCTGAAATCGGTTATCCCGTCATGGTTCGTCCCAGCTACGTTTTGGGCGGCCGCGCAATGGAAATTGTCTACAACGAGGAAGAACTCCGCGACTACATGAGCCGCGCCGTCAAAGTCACGCCCGATCATCCCGTGCTTGTTGATAGATACATGCAGGGCACGGAAGTCGAAGTTGACGCAATTTCCGACGGTGTCGACGTTGTCATTCCGGGCATAATGGAACACGTCGAACGCGCAGGCGTGCACAGCGGTGATTCAATCGCCGTGTATCCGCCGCAAACTCTGCCGTCGAAAACGATTTACACGATAACCGACTACACGAAACGGCTTGCGCTTGCTTTGAACGTCAAAGGTCTGCTCAACATTCAATATGTCGTGGCGGACGGAAAAGTTTACGTTATCGAAGTCAATCCGCGTTCAAGCCGCACGGTTCCGTTCCTGAGCAAAGTCACCGATATTAAAATGGTCAACGTCGCGACGCGTGCGGCACTCGGCAAAACTCTGCGCGAAATGGGCTACTATTCGGGCATGGTTGAGCCGAAACCTTACGTCGCGGTCAAAGCTCCCGTGTTTTCGTTCGCGAAGATGCAGGACGTTGACATCTCCCTCGGTCCCGAAATGAAGTCGACGGGCGAAGTCATGGGCATCGATTATCACTACGCACGTGCGCTGTACAAGGCGATTACGGGCGCGGGCATCGTCATTCCGAAAAACGGTTGCATTCTGTTCACCGTCGCCGACAAAGACAAAGACGAAATGAAACAGCTTGCCAAAGCGTTTTCCGAACTCGGCTTTAAAATCGTCGCCACCGAAGGCACCGCACGCGCTCTGCAGTCAATCGGCATTAATGCTGAAGTCGTCGGCAAAGTTCACCAACGCAGCTCCGACATCATTCAAATGATTAAGCTCGGCAAAATTCACATGGTCGTTAACACGCAGGCACCCGGCAAACACGTCGCCAAAGACGGCTTCCGCATTCGTCGCGCCACCGTCGAATTGGGCGTGCCCTGCTTCACAAGTTTGGATACCGCTTGGGAAGTCATGCGCGTTTTGACCTTCATGCGTGACAGGAGGTTAGTTTATTCGCTGGCGATACAAGATTACGTCGGCGGCGGTGATGCTCTGGCATGAGCAACGTCGAATATCAATCAAATGAACAAACTTTCGAGTGGGACTCAGACAAAGCCGCGCTGAATTGGCAAAAACATACCGTTGACTTTGAAGAAGCCGCCAAAGTTTTTGACGACCCCAATCGAATTGAACGTTTTGACGACGAGCATTCGGATTACGAAGATCGCTGGATTACAATCGGCAAAGTCAATGACATTTTGTTTGTCGTTTACACCGAGCGTGTTAATGCAATAAGGTTAATTTCAGCAAGGCGAGCGACCGCACAAGAAAGGAGCGATTATTATGCTGGTGAGGAAAGTTATTGACATAAGTGCGCCTTTGAGACCCGAACAAATCGAACGCCTGAAACTTTTGGAAAACATGACCGACGACGACATTGTTTTCGACGAAGATTGCCCGCCGCAAACGCCCGAACAACTCAAAAAGTTCAAGCGCGTCAATCCGCGTCGCCCGAAAGAACAGGTTGCAAGCTGATGATTAAAAACTTCAACGTTCAAATTTTGGCGAACGATCAAGTCGCCGAAAAAATTTTCCGCATGACACTTGACGCGCCCGAACTTGCCGAAACTTCACACGCGGGGCAATTCGTGCAGGTGAAAATTTCCGACGCGTTCACTTTGCGCAGACCGCTTGGCATTGCTTCGACTTCGGGCGGTCGCGTGAAAATTTTTTATCGCGTCGTCGGTCAAGGCACGCAAGTTTTGTCGACACGGCAGGCGGGCGAAAGGCTCGACGTTTTGGGTGCGCTGGGCAACGGCTTCACTCCCCGCGACGGAAAAATTCTTCTTGTCGGCGGCGGCATGGGACTTGCTCCGCTTTTGTGTGCGACGGAAACTTTTTCGGCGGACGTTTTGCTCGGCGGACGAAACGCGGGCGAAGTCAATTTCTGGTGCGCGGAATTCCGTCCCAACGTCGAAGAAATTTTCGTGACGACGGACGACGGCTCTGTCGGCAAGCACGGCTTTGTCACGGACGCTTTGCCCGCCGTGCTCGCGAAGAAAAATTATTCCGTCGTGTTGACTTGCGGTCCCGAAATTATGATGCGCGGCGTCTCCAAACTTGCTGCCGAAAAAAATTTGCCGTGCGAAGTCTCCTTCGAGAAACGCATGGCTTGCGGACTCGGCGCGTGTCTCAGCTGTTCGATTGACACCGTCGACGGCCGCAAGAAAGTTTGCAAGGACGGCCCCGTCTTCGACGCGCAAAAAGTTTTCGTTCAAGGCAGGTGAGGCGCATGTCGAGATTTTCTTTTATCGCGGACAAAGACGAGTACAGATTTTTTTCCAAAGACTGCCTCGACGCCGAAGAATCTTTCCGCAAGTCGTTTGATTCGTGTGTCAAGCTTGTTCGTACGGCTGTTGACGCGGCTGTCAAGTGGGTTTACGCGACGGACAAAAATCTTTCCGCGACGAGCGATAATCTGTTCGACTTGATTGCCGACAAAAATTTTCAGCGCACGTTCGGCAAAGACTTGGCGGACAAGCTCCACTACTGTCGCACGGCGGGTAATCAAGCTATTCACAATGAACGCGAATTCACAGCCGACGAGGCGGCGCGGTGTCTGCAAAACCTGTTCGAGTTCGTCTGCACGATTGATAAGCTTTACGGCAAAAATCCGCCGCGTGAAACTCCCGCGTCGAGTGAACTGTTGCAAACTCAACTTTGCGGGTTGAAGTTGAACACACCGATTTTCGCCGCTTCGGGCACGTTCGGTTTCGGCGAAGAGTTTGCGGACTTCGTCGACTTGAAACGTCTCGGCGGCGTCATGGTCAAATGCACAACGCTCAAACCTCGTCGCGGAAATGACGGCGTGCGAATTGCCGAAACTCCGTCGGGCATGCTGAACTGCATCGGCTTGGAAAATCCCGGCGTCGAAAAGTTTTTGTCCGACACCTTGCCGCGAATCAAAGACCGCATGACGGTCATCGTCAATATCAGCGGCTCAAGCGTCGAGGATTACGCTGCGCTTGCCAAACTGCTTGACGTTGACGGCGTCGCGGCGATTGAACTGAACATCTCCTGCCCGAACGTCAAAGACGGCGGAATTATTTTCGGCACGGACGAACGGGCGGCGGCTTCCGTCACAAGCGCGGCGAAACGTTCGACAAGCAAGCCCGTTATCGTCAAGCTCAGCCCGAACGTCACCGACATCACGAAGATTGCCAAAGCCGTCGAATCGGCGGGCGCGGACGCTCTGTCGCTGATTAACACGCTCATGGGCATGGAAATTAATATCGACACGTGGCGGCCGACTCTCGGCAACGTGACGGGCGGACTGTCGGGCGGCGCGATTAAACCCGTGGCACTTCGCATGGTGTGGCAGACCGCGCAGGTTGTCAACGTCCCGATTATCGGCATGGGCGGCATTCGCTCGGCTCGCGACGCGATTGAATTCTTGCTTGCGGGCGCGATGGCTGTTGCTGTCGGTACCGCCAACTTCGCCGACCCGTCAATCACAATGACAATCGCCGACGACCTGTCAACTTACCTGCGACGACGCGGACTCAAGAACGTTTCCGAACTCGTCGGCAAGCTCAAGACATAACAAAAACCCTCGACTGCGCGTCGGGGGTTTTTCAATGCGTAATGTTTCGGTTGCGATTGACGTTGCCGCAGGAACTGTTATAATCGCACCAATGCCGCGCCTCTCGAAAGCGGTAACTCGACGCTTGAGGAGGGAGGTGGTATCTTGGAGATTATTATCCTGTTCGGCGTGACTGCGGTCGGCGGAATAATCGGTACCGTCGTTGGCGGGCTGATCCTCGACTACATCCGCAACAGAACGAAGTAAGCGGCAGAAACAACTGACTTATTGCCCCGGACAATCGGACTAACCAACCGATTAGGCAAAACGAAGCCCCCGTCAGGTAACCACTCCGGCGGGGGTTATTCGTTTTGGTGATACTCTTGGAACTACAATTATTATCCTGCTCTTGTAATTCGGCACCGCCAATATAACGCAAGCCCGCCGAAATGTCAATCGGCAAAACGAAGCCCCCGTGCAGTCCCACAATCTGCGCGGGGGTTTTCTTCGTTCGTGTTACTATGGTTTGTGCGCTCATGGTGTTGTTTTACCAACGTCGTCAATATAACGCAAGCCCGCCGAAATGTCAATCGGCAAAACGAAGCCCCCGCACGGTTCATCACTCCGGCGGGGGTTTTCTTCGTTCGTGTTACTATGGTTTGTGCGCTTGTGGTGTTGTTTTACCAACGCGCTCAAGCTATCACAAGCTCAACCGTTTGTCAACGACGCGTAAAGTTTCATCAGCTCCGCAACGACTCGCGCCTCGTCGTGCAAAAATTTATCGAAGCCGTACGCCCGCGCAACGTTGAAGTCGTTGAAATGGTGAGCCGAACGCAACTCGTCGGGCATGGTTTCTTCGTCGTAGAGTTTGGCGAACGTACAATCCGAAAACTTCGCTCGTGCGTCCAAAATCATCTGCGCGGACTGCTCAATCAATCGCCGCTGCGAAGATGTCGGATTCGGCCACGGAAAATTGTTGTACACAATCGCAATCGAGTAACTGTAACTCGTTCCAAGCGGGCAATTCGTTATTCGCATCCACGCCATATGAGTTGAACTCGTCAATACGCCGAAGTGATACAACGTCGCGTCGGGAAGAACAAAAACTTTGTCGCTGCAAATAACCGAATCGTCCATGAAGCCCATCGGGATGTATTGACGTTCGCCCGAAGAAGTCTTCGCAAGCACAAGAAATTTTCCGTGCGGGAAGTTCTCGACGTGAAACCTTGTCGGCTTGTCGGCAATCTTGCGCGTGCCGGGACTTTTGCTTGACAGTCGGTAAGTGACGACATTTTGAACGCGTTCGACGACGTGCGGCAACTTGCGCCAAACTTCTTCGGGCGTGTCACCCAACCACAAGCAGTAACGACGCTTGCCCTTGATGAATTCGTCGGCACCGTACCACGGGCGGAAAAATTTTGCGGCGTCGGGTTCGTCGCGCACGAAGCGTTTCATTTCGTCGGGCGTGAACAAGTAGTTGCCTCCGTCAATCGGTTTGTTGCCGATACCAATCGTCGGCACGTCGCACAGCGGTTCGTTGCGGCTTTCGACGAAGATGTCTTCGCCGTCGACGAGATAAGCGTTGATGTTGGTCGCCGTGATTTCTTTGTCGCCGTCGAAAATTTTCTTGGGCTTGGGATTGTCCGCCTTGCTGAAGCCGACAACGACGCAGTAAACGTGCGCGGGATTTTCGGAGTCGCTTTGCCACTTGAAAGTTCTGCGGGCGAAGTCAATGTGCACGCCGTCCGCGAAAAGATTTTTCCACAGCGCGCCGACACTGTCGCCTTGGCAAACGGAGTTGGTCGAAATGAACGCGCAGCGAGTTTCGGTATTGCGGATGAGGTCGGCGGCCTTCTTGTACCAGCACGCGACGTAATCAAGGTTGCCGAGGTTCTTCCAGCCGTCGAAGACTTTGCCGATGTCGCGGGACTGAGCGTCGGACTTCATGCGTGCCCCGACAAACGGCGGGTTGCCGATGATGTAATCGAAAGTTGCGGGCGCGTCGTCGAAGACTTTTTGCCAGTCGACACGCAGAGCGTTGGCGCAAATGATCTTCGGGTAATGTTTCAGCGGGAACGCGTCGAGGTCTTTGCCGAGTTCGCCTTCGGTCTCCTGAAGCTTTTGATTTTCGGCAATCCACATGGCAACCTGCGCGACGGCGACGGCGAAGTCGTTAATTTCGATGCCGTAAAACTGTTCGATTGAAACCTTGACGGGTTCGGCGGGCAATTCGACGTTCAAGCTTTGCAACGCGTCAAGAATTTTGTTTTCGAGTGCGCGCAGGCTCAAGTAAGTTTCGGTCAAGAAGTTGCCTGAGCCGCAAGCCGGGTCAAGAAATGTCAGCTTGGAAATTTTGTCCTGCAAGTCAAGCAACGCCTGCGCACGGTTCTTGTTGCGTTTCTTGACGGCGGTGTCGAAGTCTTTGTGCAGGTCGTCGAGAAACAGCGGGTCGATGACTTTGTGGATGTTTTCGCGTGCGGTGTAATGCATGCCGCCTTCGCGTCGTTGTTCGTCGTCGAGGATTGACTCAAACATTGCGCCGAAAATCGGCAGGTCAATCTTGCGCCAGTTGAAGCGGTCTTTGTTGTCGGCGGCGGCGATTGAACTTGTCGGGTCGCTGTCGTGACTGCTGAACTTCGGGAGCAAAATTTTTTCGCTGAACAGCCCGCCGTTGATGTACGGAAACTTTTTCAAGTCGTCGTCGAGGTTTGCGGGACGTTCGGATTTCGGCGTGCTCAACGTGTCGAAAATTCTTTGCAGTGCGTCAAGTCGTTTGTCGGCGGAGAACTTCGACAGGTAATTAAAAAAGTCGTCGTCAAGAATCTGCGCGTGGCTTGCGTAAAAGCAGAATACCAGCCGCGTGCAAAGTTTGTCGAGAAAACTTTTGTAACCTTTGACGTGTGCGCGTTCGTAGCTGTTCTTGAAGGCGTTGTAAATCACGTCGACGATTTTCGCGGCGGCAAACGATATTTGAATTTCGGGCTTGATGTCGGTGACGTTCGGGTCGACAAGGAAGCGCAAGCGTCGGCACATGTAACTGATTTCCGACAACCTGAAGGTGAACGGCTCGTAAGTTTTCGTGCCCAAACGATATTCAAGCGAATCCATGTCGAACAGGTCGTAAATTTTGAACTCGGCGAAATTGCAGGTGATAATCCAGCGCGGCCGCTCGGAATAAATCATGTTGTCGGCGTAACGTTTTGCTTGCGCGAAAACTTCTTCGGTCAAGTCGACGCCCAAAGATTTTTGCTCGATTAAAACTTTCGTGCGGGCAATGTAACCGTCGGCGAACTTGGTTTGCTCGTCGATAGCAACCTGCTTTTCAAAGTCGATGATTCGTTCGGGACGTTCGGCGTCGCACACGTCGCGCAGCAGAGCCAGCCAAAACGGTTGGTTTTCGCCTCTCTCGTAACCGTGACCGTGCCAATCGCGTGCGAAAGTTCTTGCGGCTTCAATGCTCATGTCGGCAACCTCATTCGCGTGGCAGATCTTTTCGCCAGGCAAGCGGCGCGGGTTTCTCGTAAGCGGGCGAAGACTTCACTTCGGGCAACGCGACGTAACGATAAGCTTTGTACGGGTCTTCGGCGGGCAGTTCGGGCTTTTGACCGACGTTTTCTTGCGCGGACAAAAACCGTTGCCACTGATCGCGTTCAATGTCGGTGACAAATTCGTCGCAGGTATCGCGATAAAATTGCGGGGCATTATTCCAGCAAACGTTGAGCGCCTTCTTGCCCGACGCCTCGAAGGTGACATCTTGATTTTCGATACTGCGGTCGTTCAGGTTGCGGAAGAACGCCTTGAGCCACGGGTCGGCAATGTCGTCAAGCTTGAACAGGTAAGTGTTGCCGTCCTCGTTTGAAACGACGCGGCCGTTCATGTACATTGGGAAGAACGCTTCGACAACGCCGGTGTGTTTGACGGGCGCGGGCTTGCCGGTTTGCAAAAGTTCCTGCGCTTCCTCGTAGCCGCGTTCGGTCAGTTCGACGCCGCTTGCAGCAGTTCGGCCGGGATACTTGAGACTTTCGCCCAGCGAGAACGAAACTTCAAGTTGTTGCCACAAGTCAAGGTACAACATCTTGCGCAACAAAACGCCGCTTTCGGTGTAATCGTAAATCTGTCCGACGTGGAAGAAATATTCGGGCGAGATGAAACCCCAGCCGCCTTGCAAGTTGTAACTGTAAATTCTGCCCGTCAAGCGGCTTGATTCGTAATCGGGCACTTCGGAAACAACTTTCGGCGCGGGGAACGTGTAACTTTGATATTCGCGCCAATAGTTCAAGATGCCGCTGTCGCGTTTGAGATTGTCGGGGTACGCGTCAAGAAATTTCTTCGCCGCAGAGTACGCGTCAAGATTTTCGTCAATGGTCAACGCAACGTCGGCGCGGGCGACTTCCAACATCAATTTCGCGCAGGCGGCAACTTGTTCGCAAAAATCTTCGTCGTCGCGGTTCGCGTTCAAAATTTCTTCGACAAGCTTAACGTCGCGTTTGTCCGCGCAGACTGCGGCGACTTGACGGCTGATATTTTTTTCTTGCCCGCTGAGCAGAGCGCAGAACACAAAAATTTCCGCGAAGTCATGACGGGCGGCCGCCGACGCTGCGAAACCCGCCAACGAATATTCACGCGCACGAACAAGCGGCTCAAAGGCATTATTGAATTCTTTTGCGGCGACAGCCAACACGCCGAGCATCAAATAAAAAACTTCGTAATCGGCGTCGACGTCGCAGTCGTCCCAGATACTCAAAATCTTTGCGCGCAGATCGTGGTACTTGTAAGCAACGTCGCGATTTTTCACCGCCGTTTTCATCGAAGCCAAAATGTTGTTCACGTCGCGTTTAAGTTTCTGGTCGAAGATGTCCTGCTTAAGGTCGCGAATTTTTTCGAGCCAATCGCGTGCGACGAAATTGTACGGCGCGGCGGGCAAAAGTTCGACGGTTTTTCGAGCGATTGAAATTCCGCCGTCAACAACGGGCATCACCGTTTGCGGCTGAAAAGTTTGCGGCGGCGGATTGAACGTCTGCGGTTGAAATGTTTGCGGCGTATTTTGCGACGCGGGCGACATGTCCAAAGTGCGCAGGTCGTCGACGCGGATTTTCAGTCGGCTACCGTCGGCGCGGGTCAGCGTCAAAAAATTGTCGGTCACCTTCGTCACGGTGCCTTCGTCGAATTCTTGATTCTGGTCGGTGCCGTAACGAATCTTGACGTAATCGTTCTGGTTGACGTCCTCCAAAAGTTCGCGTGCAAGTTCGGTCATGGTGTATCCTCTCCCGTAAAAAGTGTTTGCGGATTTTTCTTCGACGCGACTAAAGATTTTCCTTGTAGCACACGGGCTTTCGCGGCGAGCAAAGATACCGCAAAAAATTTTTCACAATGCCGAGCGCGGCGGCAGGATTAATCGGCGGCTTGCAGAATTGTTTCGTAAATTTTCATTGCTGAGTTCACTTAAGGTTACGGGAGGGCTTTACATGGCGAAAAAGTATTACAGCACGAAAATCGTCGGTATCGGCGGCGAGGTCGCGAAATTCACCGGTCTTGTCAAAATGCTGGTCATCTTCGATGATTCGATGGTGCTGCCGGAGCTTCGCGAGTTTTCCGTCTTGCACAGCGGCAACAAACTCACCGACGTGATTAAACCGGGCGACATTCTCAAAATCGGCGAAACCGAATTCAAAATTCTCAACGTCGGCAACGAAGTCAACAACAACATCAAAAGCCTTGGTCACATTGTCATCAAGTTCAACAACGACACCGACGAACTGCTTGAAGGCAGCCTGCACGTCGAAGATAAACCCATTCCGAAACTGCGTATCGGCGACGAAATTGCAATCGTCGAGGCAACAGAGTCCGTGCTCAACGGCAAGACGGCGTTCCTTTCGGGCGACAAGACTTCGTGCAACATGTTGGCGCAACTGCTCAAAGACAACGGCGTCAAAATCGTCAAGGAAGAAGACGCGGACATCGTCGTAAGCGTCAAGTGAATCCTTTGACAACGTCATAAAACTTCCGACTGTCGGCCGCCGCTCAAGCGTTCGGCAGTCTTTTTAATGCAATGCGCAATGCTTAATGCTTAATGCGTAATTGAGGAGTGATTGCTATTAAACCTTCAACGACAAAAATTATCGACGAACTTGTCAATCGTTACGGCGCGCTTGACGTTTGCAGGACAAGTCTTTTTGACGCGGTCGAAAGAATCTGCAACGCCTTCCGTGCGGGCAACAAGCTTATCACCTGCGGCAACGGCGGCTCGGCTTCCGACGCAATGCACATTGTCGGCGAGATGATGAAAGGTTTTCGCCTGCCGCGTGCGATTGAAAATTTCCGTCCCGAATTCGTTCAGCGCGCACAGGAACTGTTTCCGGCGGACGTGGAGTATTTCAAGGCGAACTTGCAAACCGCGTTGCCTGCTGTGAGTTTGGTCGGTGAAACTTCGCTTTTGACCGCCTTCGCCAACGACGTGAATCCGCGCTTGATCTTTGCGCAACAGGTTTTCGGCATCGGTCGGAAAGGCGACGTGTTGCTTGCAATTTCAACGTCGGGCAACTCGGACAACGTTTTGTTCGCCGTCGAGGTCGCGAAAATCATGGGCATTACCGTCGTTGCAATGACGGGGCGGCGCGGCGGACGTTTGCGGCATTTGTCGGACGTGTCCATTTGCGTGCCGGCTGATTCGTCGTACACGATTCAGGAATTCCACCTGCCGATTTATCACATGCTGTGCTTGGCGGCGGAAAACGAATTCTTTGGCGATTGATGTTACTTTTCTTTTGGCGCAAAAGACCCGCTTTAAAAGCGGGGGAACAGTTTGGTTGACTGCCTCGCCAATCGAAGCGAACACGTCGAACCAAATTGGATGCAACGTCCACGTTGCCAAAAGAAAACAGCCCGACGGACGACGCATCACGCGTCGTACGCCGGGCGGCGGCCGTCATCCATGACGGCCGGGTCTTCCGTTGCTGTTGGAGGTGACGAACTTGCACGAAGCTGCGCTTGCCGAAAACATTTTAAATATTGCTTTCGACGCGGCGAATCAGAATCACGCGAAGAAAATTTTCGTCGTCGGCTTGACGCTCGGCGAATTGGCGGGCGTTGAAGTCGAAGCGTTGCGGCTGTCGTTTGACGTGCTCAAAAAAAATTCGCCCGCCGAAGACGCGACGCTCAAAATCAACCGCGTGCCGTGTCGTGCGACGTGCAACAAGTGCGGCAAAACTTTCACGCTTGACAGGTACAATTTCTTCTGCCCCGAATGCGACGGCATTTTGATTTTGCAGAGCGGCCGCGAACTGCTGGTTGACTTTGTGGATTGCGAGTGATTGACTTTGGAAATTAAGCTGATGAAAAATATTTTGGGCGCCAACGACGAAATTGCCGCGCTCAACCGTCAAATGTTCGCTCAAAGCGGCGTCGTCGTAATGAACTTGCTCGGTTCGCCCGGTTCAGGCAAAACGACGTTGCTTGAAAAAACTTTGGCGCGCCTTGCCGACAAAATTAAAATCGCGGTCATTGAAGGCGACCTGTTCACCGCACGCGACGCCGAACGAATCGAACGGACGGGCGTCGACGTGATTCAAATCAACACGGCGGGCGGCTGTCACCTTGATGCGCCGATGATTCAAAAAGCCTGCGCGTCGCTCAACTTGTCCGAAACGCAACTGTTAATCGTCGAAAACGTCGGCAACTTGGTTTGTCCCGCGGAGTTCGACATTGGCGAAAACTTTAAAGCGACGGTGCTGTCGATAACCGAAGGCGACGACAAGCCGCTCAAGTACCCGCTGATTTTCAAGGAGTCGGCGGCGGTCGTGCTCAACAAAATTGACCTGCTGGAGTTCACGAATTTTAACCTGCAAGCGGCGCGTGAAGACCTGTCGACGCTTCACCCGACGATAAAAATTTTCGAGACTTCTTGCACACGAGGCACGGGACTTGACGCTTGGACTGACTGGCTTTTGTCGAAGGCGGTGCGCTGATGGAAAGTTTGTTCGTTTCGGAAGTCACGGTGCTCGGCGTCGGCAACACGATTTTAAGCGACGAAGGTTTCGGCGTGCGCGTCGTCGAGTATCTTGAAAAAAATTTCAACTTCCCCGAAAACGTCGCGCTTGTCGACGGCGGGACGCTCGGCGTTGAACTTCTGCATTTCGTCACGGGCACGCAAAAACTTTTGATTGTCGATTCGATTGACGGCGGAGTTGCGGCGGGTACAACTTTTCACCTTGTCGGCGACGATATACGAAAACATTTCGCGCAAAAAATTTCGGCGCACGAAGTCGGAATTCAAGACGTGTTGACGATGTTGGAGCTGACGGGCAAATTGCCGCACGTGGAATTAATCGGCGCGCAACCGTTCAGCTTGGAGGCGGGCACGCAATTAACGCCGCAGATGTCAAAGCTCGTGCCGACGTTCGCCGACAAAGCCGTCGACATTTTGCGCGGCTGGAACTTGGAGGTTACGAGATGATTATTTTTCCCGCGATTGACTTGCGCGGCGGCAAATGCGTTCGATTGATTCAGGGCGACTTTGACCGCGAAACTGTTTATTCCGACGACCCGAAGTCAACCGCTCTCAAGTGGCAGGCTCAAGGCGCGAAGTTTCTTCACGTGGTGGACTTGGACGGCGCACGCGCAGGTTCCCCGCAAAATCTTGACGCGATTAAAAACATTCTCGACGCGGTTGACATTCCGATTGAAGTCGGCGGCGGAATTCGCACGCTCGACGACGCGGAAAAACTTTTGACGTTGGGCGTTCGTCGCGTGATTTTCGGTTCGGCGGCCGTCGAAAATCTTTCGCTTGTCGCGCAGGCTGTCGAAAAGTTTGGCGATAAAATTGTCGTCGGCATTGACGCTCGCGGAGGTTTCGTCGCAACGCACGGCTGGGAAAAGTCAAGCGAATTCACCGTCGGCGACTTGGCGAAAAAGATTGTCGCGGCGGGCGTCAAGACGATTATTTTCACGGACATTTCCCGCGACGGCATGTTGAGCGGCGTCAACGCGTCGACGTTCGCAAACCTTGCGAAATTTTCGGGCGCGCAGATTGTTGCGTCGGGCGGCGTCGGTTCAATCGAAGACATCAAGTCGCTCAAAGCCCGCGAAGTCGACGGAGTTTGCGGCGTCATTGTCGGCAAGGCGATTTACACGGGCGCACTTGACCTGTCGGCGGCAATTCAAATCGCGGAGGCGTGACGGGCTTGTTACTTTTCTTTGGCAGCAAAGAAAAGTAACCAAAAGAAACTGCGCTTGCTATGATACATCCTGTATCATGCGCAAGCGGTTTGGCCGACATCCATGTCGGCCTCGAAGTTTGCAAATTTTTTCAGGTGATTGACATGTTGACGAAACGAATTATCCCGTGCTTGGACGTGAAAGCCGGCCGCGTCGTCAAGGGCACAAACTTTGTCGGCTTGCGCGACGCGGGCGATCCCGTCGAACTTGCCAAACGTTACGACAGCGAACGGGCGGACGAGCTGGTTTTTCTTGACATCACGGCTTCGCACGAAGGTCGCGGTACAATGGTCGAAGTTGCCCGAAATTGCGCGGCGCAAGTTTTCATTCCGTTCACCGTAGGCGGCGGCATTCGCACGGTTGACGACATACGCGTCATGCTCAAAGCGGGCGCGGACAAAATTTCCGTAAACTCTGCGGCGGTCAAAAATCCTCAACTTATCAGCGACGGCGCGAAAAAATTCGGCAGTCAATGCGTCGTGCTTGCGGTTGACGCCAAACGTCGCGACGGCGGCTGGGAAGTTTTCGTAAACGGCGGGCGAACTGCGACGGGTCTTGACTGCATCGAGTGGATTACTCGCGGCGTCGAATTGGGCGCGGGCGAAATTCTTTTGACGAGCATGGACGCCGACGGCACGACGGGCGGCTACGACATTGAATTGACGCGGGCGGTCTCCGAGGCGGTCAATGTCCCCGTGATTGCGTCGGGCGGCGCGGGCGAACTTGAACACTTTTACGACGTGCTCACGGCCGGCAAAGCGGACGCGGTGCTTGCGGCTTCGGTCTTTCATTACGGCAAGTTCACCGTGCGGCAAGTCAAAGAGTATCTCAAGCGTCGCGGCGTCGAAGTTCGCTTCTGATTCACGCGCAAAAAAAATTCCCGTCACTCAAACGAGCGGCGGGATTTTTTTTGTTTGCGACAAATTTATTCGGCGGACAAAAGTTTTTCAAAGTCGTCTTCGGACAGAATCGTCACGCCGAGAGTTTGCGCCTTGGTAAGTTTGGAACCGGGCTTTTCGCCGACGACAAGATAATTCGTCGTCTTCGTGACGGAATTTTTCACGATGCCGCCGCGTTCCTCAAGAAGTTTGGCGGCGTCGTCGCGCTTGTGATTGGCAAGCGTGCCCGTCAACACGAAAACTTTGCCGGCAATCGGCGAGCCTTCGTCGAAAGTTTTTTGTTCGGCCTCAACGGTGAGTCCCATGTCAATCAGCTCCTTCAAAAGTTTTTGATTGTCCGCGTCGTCGAAGAATTCTTTAACGCGCCGCGCAGTTTTTTCGCCAATGTCGGGCACAAGTTGAAGTTCGTCAACCGACGCATGCGAAAGTTCGACAAGTCCGCCGAAGTGTTGAATCAAGTCGCGAGCCGCCGCAGATCCGACGCCGAAAATCCCCAAGCCCGTAAGCAAACGTGCGGGCGAATTTTTTTTGCTTGCGTCAATCGCGTCGAGAATTTTGTCGGTCGCCTTCGCGAGCCCGAAAATTTTCTGCGACAACAGTTCGTCGCGGCGAGCGCGCAACTTGTAAATGTCGGCGACGTTTCGGACAAAGCCCGCGTCAATAAGCTTCGGCAAAGACGTTTCGCCCAAACCTTTGATGTCCATTGCGTTGCGTCCGACGAAGTTCAGCAGATGATTTTCCAGCTGCGCGGGACAGTTCGGGTTGACACAGCGCACGTCAACGGCGTCATCTTCGCGTTCGAGCTTGTGACCGCAGACGGGGCACGTGTCGGGCAACTTGTACGGCGCGGAATTTTCGGGACGTTTCGACATGACGACGCCGCTTACCTGCGGAATAATTTCGCCCGACTTGTAAACGCGAATCGTGTCGCCGAGCCGCACGTCAAGCCCGTCAATAAAGTCTTGATTGTGGAGCGTCGCCCGTTCGACTTTGGTGCCGTTCAAATTGACCGCGTCGAAAATCGCCGTCGGAGTGATTCGCCCCGTGCGCCCGACGCTTAACTCAATGTCGCGCAGAATCGTTTCGCGTTCGACGGGCGGATATTTGTACGCCACAGCCCAACGCGGGAACTTCGACGTTGCGCCGAGAATTTCGCGTTGCGCAAAGCTGTTGACCTTGACGACCGCGCCGTCGATGTCATAGCTGAGTTTATCGCGTCGCGTGCCGATGTCCTCAATCGCCCGCCAAACTTCGTCGAACGTCCTGCAGACCGCGAAGTCGTGAATAATTTTGATTCCGTTGCGCGACATGAATTCGTAAGCTTGCGTGTGACTGTCGAGTTCAAGCCCGTCAATTTTCTGCAGGTTGAACACGAACATTGACAGCTTGCGTTCGCGGACAATTCGGCTGTCGAGCTGACGAAGTGTGCCCGCCGCGCAGTTTCGAGGATTGGCGAAAGTTTTCAAGCCGAGGCGTTCTTGTCGGGCGTTCGTCGACAGAAAATTTTCGTGCGTCATGTAAACTTCGCCGCGAACTTCGAGATACTTCGGCGCGTCAATCAAATGCTGAATCACGTCGGCAATGACGCGGGCATTTTCGGTGACGTCTTCGCCTTGATTGACGCCGTCACCGCGAGTGACCGCCTGCGTAAGTTGACCGTCGACGTAACGCAGAGCCAAACTTAAGCCGTCGATTTTTTCTTCGACGACGAATTCAACTTCGCCGAGCTTGTCGATTGTGTCGTTGACGAAACTTTCCACGTCGTCGCGATTGAACACGTCTTGAAGCGACAACATCGGCACATCATGGGCGACGAGTTTGCCTGCCGTGCGTCGCGGTGAGCCGCCGACCGTTTGCGTCGGTGAAGTTGCCGTGACGAATTCGGGATAAGCCGCCTCCAGTTCGCGAAGTCGCGTCATGAGTTTATCGTATTCGTAATCGGGAATTTCGGGCGCGTCGAGTTCGTAATACTTGCGGTTGTGTCGGCGAATGTCCTTGCGCAGTTGCAAGATCTCCGCTTTGACTTGAGAAATGTCCACGTCGTTCACCTGCCTTAAACTCTGTCAATCGGCGCGACTCTGAGTCCGAGAACTTTCAAGCCGACTTCCGGGTTCGCGAAAGAAATTGTTATCGTCTTGGCGTCAATGTCCATGACGGTGCCGAGACCCCATTTGCGGTGGTTGACTTGTTCGCCGACGTGCCAACTTGTGACGGGCGTTGAAATTTTCTTCGGCGCGGGAACTGTCACGCGTGCGGGTCGGTGAGCTGTCGGCGGCGTGTAATTGTATTGCGTGTAACTTTGACTGCGCGTTGTCGATTGATAAGTATGCACAGCGTTCAGGTCGACGCGGCTGATAAATTCGGCGGGAATCTCTTCGACGAAGCGCGAAACGTCCTGGTCGTGTTCCTTGCCGAAAAACATGCGACGTTCGGCGGCGGTGAGGATTAATTTCTTTTTGGCACGAGTCAACGCGACGTAACACGTGCGGCGTTCCTCTTCCATGTCGGCGCGGCTTGTGAGTGCGTGCGAGTGCGGCAGAAGACTTTCTTCCATGCCCGCGACGAAGACGACGGGGAACTCCAAACCTTTTGCCGAGTGAATTGTCATCATGCGCACGCGTGATTCGTCGGTGTCGGTCGCGTCAAGGTCGGTTATCAGCGCGACGTGATTCAAAAATTCGTCGAGGTCGGCGTTCGCGTTCGCCGTGATGAAATCTTTCGCGGCACTGACGAATTCGCCCAAATTCTCCAGCCGTGCGGCGTTTTCGGTCGCGGTGCCTTCGTCGGGTGAGTTGAGCATTTTGAGGTAACCCGATTCGTCGAGCACAAACTTGATGAAGTTGTCGACGGAAAGATTTTTCGCCATCTCCGTGAACAGCGTAACCATTGCCGCGAAGTCTTGAATTCGTTGACGGAAAGTCCGCGTGAGCGCAACCTTCGACAACAAATTTCTGTCGCGCACGACTTCCATAATCGAAAGCCCGGCTTCGTCGGCGAATTCGCGCAGGCGATTGAAGTTCGTCAGACCGAGTCCGCGTTTGGGCACGTTGACGATTCGCGCAAGATGAATGTTGTCACGCGGGTTGGCAACGACGTGCAGGTACGCGAGAATGTCTTTAATCTCCTTGCGTTCGTAAAAGCGCAGCCCGCCGATAATCACGTACGGAATTTCGTCGCGGATGAACTTTTCTTCAAACAGGCGTGATTGAGCGTTCGTGCGATACAACAGCGCGATATCTTTGTACATGAAATTTTCTTGCGTGACAAGCCGGCGAATTTCGCCCGCGACGATTGAGGCTTCAACCTTGTCCGTCGCGCAGTCAATGAACTTGATTTTTTCGCCGCGTTCGTTTTGCGTCCAAAGATTTTTTTCCTTGCGCTCGAAGTTGTTGGCAATGACGGCGTTTGCGGCGTCCAAAATATTTTTCGTGGAGCGGTAATTCTGTTCAAGCTTGACAACCGTCGCTTGCGGATAATCGCGCTCAAAGTTCAAGATGTTTCGCATGTCCGCGCCGCGCCAGCCGTAAATCGATTGATCAGCGTCGCCGACAACGCAAATGTTTTGGTACTTGTCCGCAAGAAGTTTCGTCAAGACGTATTGCGCCTCGTTGGTGTCCTGATACTCGTCAATCAAAATGTAGCGGTAACGGTTCTGATATTTTTCCAGCACGGCGGGATATTCGCGCAGAAGTTTGACGGTGACAAAAATCAAGTCGTCGAAGTCAAGCGCGTTGTTTTCGCGAAGTTTTTTCTCGTAAAGCTCGTAAACCGCCGCGACGTTTCGGGCGAAGGGTGATTCAGCCGTCGCAGTAAATTCCCTGAAGTGTGCGGCGTCAATCAACGCGTTCTTTGCGTCGGAAATTTTCGCTTGGAAGCTCACAACTTTTTCGGCGTCAAGCTCAAGTTCGTTCATGCACTGTTTAAGCACAGTCTTGGAGTCGGCGGCGTCGTAAATCGCAAAGTTCGAGGTGAACTTTCCCGTAACGGCGATTTCGCGTCGAAGAAGTCTTGCGCAGAAGCTGTGGAAGGTACTGAGCCAAACGTCTTGGGCACGCGAGCCGATTAATTTTTGTGCGCGGGACTTCATTTCGTTGGCGGCCTTGTTCGTGAAGGTTATCGCCAAAATGTTCCACGGCGCGACACCGCAGGCGATAAGGTTTGCGATTCGGTAAGTCAATACACGCGTCTTGCCGGAACCTGCGCCCGCGATTACCAGAAGTGGGCCGTCAATGCAGTCGACGGCTTGGGCTTGTTGCGGATTCAGGTCGGCGAAGATTTCGTTTCGGTCAAAAAAATTTTGCTCAAGATTCAAAAGAGCGTCCCCCTTTCGTCTTGAGCAATTATATTCGTGAAAAATTTTTTGCGCAACTTTGCGGGCGTTGTGTTACTTTCTTTGTCGTGCGTGCGACGGCCGGATTTACGCTGCCGTATTCGTCGACAGGCTGTAATAAACTCCGCGGCGAGCCATCAAGTTTTCGTGCGTGCCTTCTTCGGTGATGTTGCCGTGTTCAAGGACGAGAATTCGGTTCGAGTTGCGCACGGTCGCCAAACGGTGAGCAACGGTTATCGTCGTGCGGTTGAGCGAAAGTTTTTGCATGGCGCGTTGAATTTGTCGTTCGGTTTCGTTGTCGAGCGCGGAAGTCGCTTCGTCCAGAATTAAAATCTTCGGGTCGCGCAGGAACATGCGGGCGATTGCAAGTCGTTGCTTTTGTCCGCCGCTCAACTTCACGCCGCGTTCGCCGATAAAAGTTTCGTAACCGTTCGGCAACGCGGTAATGAAGTCGTGCGCTTCGGCAAGTTTGGCGGCTTCGACAATTTCAGCGTCGGTGGCGTCGGGTCGCCCGTAAGCAATGTTGTCGCGTACGCTTGCCGAGAATAAAAACGTGTCCTGCTGAATCATGCCGACTTCGCGTCGCAGACTGTCGGTCTTGACGGTTTTAATGTCGCGCCCGTTGATTGAAATTTTCCCGCCGTCAAGGTCATACATGCCGAGCAGAAGTTCGCACAACGTCGTTTTGCCGCCGCCGGTCATGCCGACAATTCCGACGTGTTCGCCCGGCGCGATACTCAAGTTGAAGTCGCTGAAAATCGGCGCGTTGCCCGCGTAACCGAAATTGACGTGCGAAAACTCAATCGATTGTTCGTTGACTTTGCCGTCGAGGAGCGCGACGCGTTCAACGGACATTTCGCTTGATTCGGGCAGGCTCATCAATTCGCGGTAACGGTCGACGCCCGCCATGCCGCGCTGATACGTTTCGGTCAACATCATCAGCTGAAACACGGGGCGCATGCAAAGCATCATATACAGCAGGAACGCCACGAGGTCGCCGATTGTCATCAGCCCGAAAGTTATCAGCGCGCCGCCGAGGACAATTATCGCCAAGTTCATCACGTTAGAAAAGAAGTCAACGCCGCCGTGAAGTTTGCCGACGGTCTTAAACGACGTTTCTTGCACGGACAGAAGACTTTCGCCCGCACGGAGCATTTTGGCAAGTTCGCGTTCTTCCGTGTTGAAAATCTTGACGAGGCGAATGCCCTGCAAGCTTTCGGAAATTTGTCCGCTTAAGTCGCCGGTGTTCTCCCGTGCGCGCATGAAAAGTTTCTTCATGTTGCCGTTGAGTTTGACGGTCGTGACGGCTTTGACAATCAACAGCGTCGTCACCACAAGCGCGAGTTGCCAATTCAGCCAAAATAAAAGCGCGGTCGAGCCGAGCAAAGTTATCGTGCAGGTAACCAGCAGGTGCGGAATTGCGAACATCAAATTGCCGACTTCCGCAATGTCGTTGACCAGCCGCGACAGCAGTTGACCGCTTCGGGCGTTGTCGTAAAACGAATAGCCCATGCGCAACAGGTGACGGAAAAGTTTTTCGCGCATTGCAAATTCGATTCTTGCGCCCATTGAACGTCCGACAACTTCGACTTTAAAGTTGAGCCAATAACTTGCCGCGTAAACCGTGAGGAGTGCGCCCGCCGTCAACAGCATGTCCGACGAAATTCCGTGCGGCAACAAGTCATCCATGAGGCGGCGAATCAACATCGGCGACGCAAGTCCGATACCCGCGCCGATTAAAGATCCGACAGCCACGAACGCGAAACTTTTTTTGTGCGACGCGTAAAGTTCCGCGAAGAAATTCAGTCCGTCCTTGACCACAGCAACTACCTCCTCACGAGCCGGCCGTCAATAAAACTCTTCGTCTTCCTTGCTGATTAAGCGTTCAAGCCGCACGCCGATTTTAAGCAACGACTTGCGCAACATTTCGCGTTCGAGTCCGCTCAGGTCGGCAAACAACTCTTCGTAATCGGGCTTTTTGAGCTGGAACGTTTCGCCTTTTTCGGTAAGTTCGACGATTAACGCCCGCTTGTCCGTCGGTGAACGGTACCGTTTAATGTAACCGTTGGCTTCGAGTTTTTGCAACAGTTCGCCCAAAGACTGCGGCCGAATGTCGAGGATAAAGCCGAGTTCTTTTTGGCTGACGGTGTTCATGCGACGCAGTGCCGTCAAGATTCGCCCTTGACCTTGACGCGGGTCGAGTCCGCCGAAGTTCTTGCCGTACCAGGCCATGTGGTAGCGGTGCATCAGGTGGTGCGTCTCCAGAAACGTTTCCGTCAAGTTCTGCGTGTCGTCCATGTGTCATCCCTCCGAATGTTTTCAAGGTACCTTGCGACGCAAATGATACACGGTACCCGAAAGACCGTCAAGACCGTTAAGTCTTTTTTAATGCGTAATTAGTAATGCGTAATGCGTAAATGTTACTTTCTTTCGGCGCGAAAGAAAGTAACCAAAGAAAGCAGCCCGACGGAGTTTGCATCACGCAAACACGTCGGGCGCGGCCGTCATCCATGACGGCCGGTGTTTCGCTTATCGGTGACGGTCGGTGACTTTTGCGCGAAGCTGA
>CAMUZU010000010.1 GCA_947165295.1 uncultured Selenomonadales bacterium
TTAACTTGTGATAACGTCACGTTGACGGAGGTGACAACATGCGACTTGCGATTTTCGAGAATATCATGACGCCCGGCGGCCACGAAGTCGAATTCGACAGAATTCTCGTCGAAGAATTCCGCGCACTCGGTCACAGCGTCGAATTTTATGTGCCCGAAAATTTTTCGTTCCAATTCGATTATCACACGCCCGTTACGCGATTGAAAGGCGATGCGGTCACTTATACGAACTCTCGCGGGCTGAAAAAGCTGTTCGCGGCCGCAAAACGTGAAATAAATCGTCAAAGATGGTACTCACAGCTGTTTGATGCACAAAAAAACTTCGACGCGTTGATAATTCCGACGTCAACTTACCGATATTTGCGCGCTTTGAGCCATAATCGGCTGAAAAATGTCTCCGTGCCAATAATTTTTATCTTGCACGGGATAAATCCGACCGAAGCACCCAAATTTCTTGACGCGGCGGACAAAATTTCGTCAAACAGGAACATTAAACCCGTTGTTTTGACGTTCAGCGATAATATTTTCGGTCAACGACGCGAAAATATCTACACAATTTATCCGCCGACGTACACAGCACGCGATTTGAAGGTTAAATCGACGATTTTTGCCGCCGGTGACGTGTTGAAGGTCGGTTTTTTCGGTCAATATCGTCGCGAAAAGAATTTACGCGGACTTTTGGACGTTTTTTTGCGCGGAAAATACTCTCGACGCGTAAAATTGCAAATTCAAGGCTCTACAATGCACGAAGAGGACGCAAATGACTTTGAATCGATAATTCGGCAGTATAAATCCGACGATCGCTTGAGTTTTTTGCACAAAGGCTTGATTGGAGCCGATTGGCAGCGCGAAATTTTGAATGTCGACGCACTTTTGATGCCATATTCGTCTCCGCGATACAAATATCATTGGGGCGGAATGCTTTTTACCGCGATTGGCTTCGGAAAACCCGTTGTCGCGTCAAATGACATGAATCCTGAGGTTTTTGAGCTCTATCGCGTCGGTGAAACGTTCAAAAGCGGCGATTTAGACGAACTTTCACGCGTTCTCGAAGGTTTTATCAACGATTTCGACAAAAATTTCCCGATTTACGCGTCAAACTTGAAGTTGGCGGGCGAAAATTTCTCTCCGACGAACTTTGCGCGGCGTATTGAACGAATTTTGGAGGTTTGAGCATGGCTAAAGTGTCCGTTTTGATTCTGGCGAAGAACGAAGAGCAATTTATCGCCGCTTGTATCAAAAGTGTGCTCGATTTTGCCGATGAAGTCGTCGTTATCGACGATTTTAGCACCGATTCGACCGCAAATATCGCAAAAAGCCTCGGCGCACGCGTAATTCAACGCAATTTGAACGGAGATTGGGGCGCACAACAAACTTTTGCGATAAAACAGGCCAAATTCGATTGGATTTTCTTCATTGACGCCGATGAACGCGCTACTCCGCAACTTTCCGCCGAAATTAAGAAGATTTTGGCTCAAGATGACAAAAAAATCGCTTGGAGAACGCCCAGATTGAGTTATTTTTGGGGTCAACCGCTAAAACACGGCGGTTGGTTCCCCGATTACGTCACAAGACTCTTTCCGACGGCAGAAAGTTACGTTTCGGGCTTTGTTCACCCGCAAATTCATCACAAATGCCCCGTCGAAAAGGATTTTCCGCGAAATTTTTACCTGATTCATTATCCGTATCGCGATTGGAACCATTATTTTAACAAACTCAACCTTTATACGACGCTTGCGGCAAAAAAAGCGCACGATCAAGGCAAATCTGCGGGCATTTTGGACATGATTTTGCATCCAATGTGGGCTTCGTTCCGAATGTACGTCCTTCGCGGCGGTTTTTTGGACGGAAAAATCGGTTTTGTGCTCGCAGGATTCCATTTTTTCTACACGATGGCCAAATATGTCAAACTTTATTACTTCGGAATGGAAAATCGACACGTCACGGAGGAAAATCAGCGCGTTTAACTCGATTTTGCCCGCTCAAACTCGTATTTATCTGCGATTTCGCGTTCAAAACGTTTGAAGTCGCATTTTTTATTGCTTCGACAAAGATTTTTCGGCTTGAAATGCAAATTCAACGCTTGAAAAACGATTTTAGACGCTTCAAACGCGAATTCAACGCTTGAAAAACGATTTTAGAGGCTTCAAACAGAGATTTTCGGCTTGAAATGCAAATTTAACGCTTGAAAAACGATTTTGAACGCTTCAAACGTGATTTTTCGGCTTGAAATGCAATTTTTGAGGCTTCAAACGTGATTTTCGGCTTGAAATGCAATTTTCGAGGCTTCAAACAGGATTTTTCGACTCAAAACGCGAATTTAACGCTTGCAAAACAATTTTCGACGCGAAAATCTTCATTTTACGGAGGAAAATCGCCATGTTTAAAAATATTTTGGTCAATGCGCTCGTAAATCTCGGCGATGTCGTGCTTACAACGTCCGCACTCGCGCTAATCAAGAAAAATTTCCCCGAAACACGAATCACAATGCTCGTTAAGCCTGTTGTCGCCGACGCCGTGCGCGAAAATCCCGTTATCGACGACGTTATCGTCCTCGATTACCGCTCAAAACGAAATTCCGTCGCCAAAATGCTCAATTTCGTCAAAAAACTGCGCGAAAAACGTTTCGACCTCGCAATTTCGTTCGATCGCAAGCTCAGACCCGCGATTTTGACGTTTTTGGCTCGAATTCCGCGCAGAATTTGCCCCACGAAAGTTTTTGACGATAATTCAAGCCTCGTGACGCTTTTTTACACCGATGTCATCGAAATTTCGCACGATCTGAACAAAACTTTGCAGGCGGAGACGTATCAGGAGATTGTTCGCAAATTTTTTGGCATTTCGGGGCACGAAACACCCAAATTTCCGCAAAAACCGTCGCCAATCGCCGAAAATCTGCTAAATCGGCTTCCGCAAGACAAAAAAATTAAAATTGCGCTGTGTGTAAAGGGAACTTTTCCGCTAAAAACGTGGAGCAAAGAGTTTTTCGCCGAAACCGTCCGCGAAATTCGTAAAAATCACGACGACGCGACGTTTTTTATCGTCGGAGCACCGAATGACCGCGATTATGCCGACGAAGTCATACGCGAAATCGGTTTTTGCGTCGAAAATTTCTGCGGAGAGACTTCTTTGACCGATTTGGCGGAGATTTTTCGCCGAATTGACCTGTTTATCACCGTAGACACGGGCGCGACGCACATTGCGGCCACAACCGGCGTCAAAATGGTCACGATTTACGGCTGCACAAGCCCCGATCGCTGGCATCCGATTAATCCGAACGCGATTGTGCTCACAAGTCGCGAAAATTGCTGCCCTTGCACGTTCAAAACCGAAGAATGTCCGAGTTTTCCGCGTCCAAACTGCTTAAATAACGTAAAACCGGCTCATGTGCTCGCCGCAATTAAAAATTTCGGCTTCTGAACGCAAAAAAACCCTTCGACAACGCGTCGGAGGGCTTTTTTCGTTGACGAAACGAATTTTTTTGCTAAAATCAACGTCGAAATTACTGTTTGGATGTGAATAACCATGAAAATTTGCCTTTTGATTAAAGATTTTGCCGTTGGAAAGAAATTTTTGCCCGACGGACGCCCGACGAAGAGCGGAGCCGAAATTCACGGCGAAAATCACGCCGTTGAACTCATAAAACTCGGTCATCAAGTCACGATCATGACGAAAAAACGATTTTTCAGCACGAAAGCACGCGAAAAACTCGAAAACGGCATTGATTTAGTCCGTTTACACCCGCCAATTCGCTGGTTGGAGATTTTTTTTCGACTTTTGACGACGCACAACGATTTTGACGCGTTTTATATCATCGGAACGCCGAAATTTTCCGTGTGGGCAATAATTTTCGCGAGATTTTTATCGAAAAAGCCCGTTACGTTGGCTCTGACGGGCAAAGCGGAGATTTTCAGCGCGAAAAACGGTTGGCGAAACAAAATTTTGTCGACTTGCACGAATTATATCGCCACAACGCGTGAAATTCGCGACGGATTCATCAAAAACGGTGGAATTTCGCCCGAAAAAATTTCAATCTTGCCTCACGGCATCGATACGAAGAAATTTCCGCAGTCAAACGAAAAAATACGCCGAAAATTGAAGATTTCGCACGGAATTGACCCGAATTGCAAGGTTTTGCTGTTCTGTGCGCGAATTGTGCCCGATAAAGGCGTCGATACACTGCAAAAAACGTGGAAAATCCTGCATAAAACGTTCCCGGCGGCAATTTTATTCGTTGTCGGAGGCGGTTTGACGAATTTATTGGACGAATTACGCGCACTTTCGGCCGAAATGGACGATTCGATTAAAATTATCGGCGAAATTGACGCTCCGGCGGAATTTTATCGGCTTGCGGACGTGTATATTTTCCCGTCGCGGCATGAAGGCCTGCCAACTTCGCTTTTGGAGGCGATGTCGTGCGGTTTACCGGCCGTAACGAGCGATATTGGCGGCTGCGAAGACGTAATTTCAAACGATGTGACCGGTTTTCGCGTGAATTCGGAAGATTTTGCGGCGTTCGCGGACAAAATTTCGATTTTATTCACCGATGACGAGCGCAGAAGGCGTTTCGGCGAAAATTCTGCCCGATTAATTCGCGAAACGTGCGATTTTTCGATTGTCATGCCGAAATTGGCTGAAATTCTTGCGAGGTGAGCCATGAAAAATCAAAAAATCTTCGACGCGTGGGCTGAAAAGAATCTTTGCGACGATAATCAACGAAATCTGGCCGAAGCGTGCGGATTTTTCGAGTTTGTCGGCGCGGAAACTCAAATTGAAGAGATTTTGACCGCCGGAAACTCATTTTTCGACAAAAATTACTTCGGAACGCGTGTTTTAGTGCTTGCGCCGCATCCTGACGACGAAATTAACGTCGCGGGAAACATGATTTTGAATTTGGCGGCCGCGAAAGCCGAAATTTTCGTTGCGTACTCGACAAACGGCGATTTTGAGCAAAAAGCCGACGTTCGAGCGCGTGAAATCGTCGAATCGCTTAAAATTTTGGGCGTTCCACGCGAAAAAATCATTTTTTTGGGCTATGGAGACGGTCAAAAACTCTCAAACGTGCCGACAACGTCGCCTGCGGGCTTTTCGGAGACTTACGCCGCCGAAAATTTCGTTGACTACGCGAAAAAAACTTTCGGACGCCACAGCGCGTACACCAAAGCCAATTTCAAACGCGATTTGAAGAATTTACTGCTCGAACTTCGCGCAAACGTGATTTTTTGCGTGGATTTTGACTCTCACGCCGACCATCGGACGCTTTCGACGCTGTTTGAAGAAGTTTTGGGCGAAATTTTGCACGAACGAAGCGATTATCGCCCCGAAATCTACAAAAAATTCGCTTACGCGACTGCTTTCACGGCTGAAGCGGATTTTTACGCGCAAAATTTGCTTGCAACGCGAAAACCGAAGGTCGGAGAGACCGATACTTACGATTTTGACTTGATTGACCGCGCAAATTACGTTTGGGCGGACAGAATTCGTTTTCCGGTGCCCGAAAATTGCCGTCGAACGATTTTGAAAGAAAATCCGCTTGCCGAGGCGATTTTTGCGCACAAATCACAGCGAAATCAATGGAATGCGCTGAGGATTTTGAATTCTGACGAAGTTTTTTTCGAGCGACGCACTGATAACGAGCTTTTTTCGGCGAAAATCACTGCAACATCTGGCGACGCGTCCAAAATTTGCGATTTTAAGCTTATCGACACGTCTGACGTTGAAATTTCGCCAGCAAAACTCGAAAATAACGTTTGGCAACCGATAAATGACGCGAAACCGACGATTTTTATCGATTTTGACGAGCCGACGCAGGTTCAACAGGTAAAAATTTACGGAAATCCGCTTGACGACGAATCTGCGGAACTTTTTTTGCGTTTGGAGCTTGCAAATTCGTTCGCGAACGTTGACAAACATAAAATTTCCTTGGATAATGTCAAAAAATTCCGTTTGACGCTGCCGAAACACGGTCAACCGCTGATTTTGAACACGGAAAAGCTTTTTGTGACGCGTGCGGAGCTTGAAATCGTGTCTGCGGGCAAAAATTTCGGAATTTCGGAGGCAGAATTCTTCTCGAACGCCGATCCGATACGAAAAATCGCGCCATTCGTCAAACTGACGGTCGATGACAACTTTTTTTATCAATATTCGGTGCCGTGGGAGGTCGAAAAAGTCACTTTGGGGCTTTATCGCTTCCATATTGACGCGCCGGCGAAAATTTCGGCCGTTTCGGGCGACGAAATCATACTTTCGCAAGTAATTTCGGACGAAGAATTGATTTTAAACTTCAAAAATGCCCGCGAAGTCGTAATTACGGCTGAAATTATCGGTTCTGACGTGTATGACAGGGCGATTATTCGTCGAATCGGCGATTTTGCCCAGATTCAGCTTAAAATTTGGCAGTGGTTGGACAAAATTCGTGTTCACAAGATACGAAAACTCGACAGGTAACGAAAAATGAGCGTTTTAACCATCAACGAAGAGCTTTTTATCGGTTCGGGCGGCCATCAAGCGACGTATATTCACCCGATTGACCCGCGAAAGTGCATAAAAATTCCTCACACGCAAAATGACGGCGATATTCGCAAAGAAATGCGTTACAGACGAATTTGCGCGTCGAAACTCGAAAAATCGCGGCTCATAACCGAATTTTTCGGCACGGTGGACACAAATTTGGGTCTCGGATACGTTTTTGAGCGCGTTTTTGACTATAACGGCCAAACTTCGCTCGATATGAAGAAATTTTTGTCGAAAAATCGTTCGCCGGACACAAAAACGCTTCAAAGACTCTGGACAATCCTTTTAAACTTCAAATCGGACTTTCTGCGCGAAAAAATAGCGATTGTCGACGCCGATATTGAGAATTTTATGGTTCAAGAGCCGTCTCCGAACGTATTTCGCGTGCGAATCGTCGATAATATCGGTACGCCGGTGCTAATTCCGCTGATTTATTGGTTTGAATTCGCCGCAGAGTGGAAATCTAAGCGATATTGGAACAAAATCGTCGCGTGGATGGCCGAAAATTACCCTGAAATCGTTCCGATTGAGTTTGCGGAGCAACTTGAAGCGAAATAAATCGAAAAAATTTGCCCTCGACGGTGTGTCGGGGGCTTTTTTATGGTAAAATGCATGTCAAAACGACGCAAAGGAGCGATGAGCATGAAAAATTTCTCGATTGACGTGGCGATGTACTTCGTTGTGTTGATTTTGGCGTTCGTAATCCCAATTTCGACGGCTGCGGCGAGTATTTTGGTCGGTTTGGGCGTGATTTTCGTGATTTTTCACCGTTTGAGGACGAAAAACTTCCCGCAATTCGATTCAAACGTGCTTGAAGTGCTTGCGGTGTTCATTGTGTGCGAAATTTTCGTTGCAACGATGAGTTGGGAGCCGAAAATCAGTTTTCGGGAAGTTTTGGGCGAGATTCACAGATTTTTTCCGCTGATTTTCGCGCTGACGTTCGTAAAAACACGAAAACAGCTGTGCGGAGTGCTAATCGCGACGATTTTGGCGTTTTTGCTCAACGATTTGGCGGGAATCGTGCAATATTTCGCGCTGAAAGAGCCGCGAGCGTTCGGATTCAGCCACACACCGACGTTTTACGGCTCATTTATGCTGATGCAACTGCCTTTTTTGATTTTCGCGTCGCAAATTAAGATTTTGCCGCAAATTTGGCGGAAAATCGCGCTTGCAACGGTCGTTTTGAGCTTAATTTGCCTCGTTTTGTCGATGACGCGGGGCGCGTGGCTTGCATTCGTGTGCGTAGCGGTGATTTTCTTCATTTTGGAGCCGAAATATCGCCTTTTGACGGCAAAAATCTTCGCCGGACTGGCAATTTTGTTCGCAATCGTCGCAATTTGTTCGCCGACGATACATAATCGGCTTGAAACGATGGTTTCGACGAAGTTTCAGAGCAATACGGAGCGAATTTTGATGTGGAAATCGGCTTTTGAGATCTTCAAAGACTATCCGTTGAGCGGAATCGGGCAAAAAATGTTCGTCAAGGCGTACAACGAGCAATATATTTCGCCTGAAGCGGTCGAAAGACCCGAAGTAACCGACGGCGGGCACACTCAACCGCACAATAATCTGTTAAATGCGGCGTCGGAGGGCGGAATCGTCGGTTTGACGGCGTTTATCGGGCTTTACGTGTACTTTTTCTGGCGATTTTGGCATCAAAAACGTCGTGAAGAGCGAAATTTTGCGTTCAGCGCGGGTTTGACGGCGATTTTAATCCTTGCGGGACTGCAATTTGAAGGTTTAACGGATACAAACATGACTCAAGTGCCGATTATGCGCGAATTTTGGCTGTTGACGGGCGTTTTAATGGCGTCCGAACACATTTTAAATCAAAAAACGATTAAGGAGTGACCTTTTTGGCGACAATCGACGAAAAAATCTTTGAAAAACCCGAAGGCGTCGACGGAAAAATCGACGAACCGTTGACCGAAGAGCGAATTTCGGCATTAAAACGGTTTGCGGACTCAATCGGAGTGGAATTTTCGGACTTTGTGACGTTAAATCGGGCGTTGACGCACAAATCTTATGCGCGAGAGTTCGATCCGAAGCTAAAAGACAACCAAAGACTCGAATTTTTGGGCGATGCGGTGCTTGGATTGGCGACTGCGACGTATCTTTTCGAGCATTTTACGAATTTGACCGAAGGAGAGCTTACAAAAACGCGTTCAAGCCTTACTCGGCAGTCAACTTTGACGCGTTTGGCGGAAAAAATTCACCTTGACGACGTTTTATTGCTCGGAATTACGGAAGTTGGGTCACTTCGCGGGCGAGATTCCAATCTTGAGGACGCTTTTGAGTCGGTTATCGGCGCGATTTACCTTGATTGCGGCTGGGAAACGGCGAAAAATTACGTTTGGCGGCAAATGAGCGAGGAATTTGAGCGTGTGAAGCGCACTGGCATCCCAAAAGACTACAAAAGCAAGCTGCAGGAGGTAATTCAGCGCGATCCGACGCGAAAAGTGACGTACAGCGAGCTGAACGAGAGCGGCCCGCCGCATATGCGCGTTTTTGAGGCCGCAGCGTTGATTGACGGCAAAATTTTCGGTCGCGGAGTCGGAAAAAGCAAGAAATTGGCCGAGCAAGAGGCCGCGAAGCACGCTTTAAGCAATTTAGGCGAGCTGAAATAACAATTTCGGGCAAAAAAAGTCCCCAACGTGCGAAATGTTGGGGATTTTTTGATTTAAATGTCTTCCCAAGCCTGCGAAACGTGTTTTCCGATGATGAATTTGATTTTTTCGAGCGAAAAAGGCGCGTCCTGAGCATCAAAATAGCCGATGTCGACGATTTTTGCCTGCGTAACGTCATTATTTCGGCCGACAGGCACGTCAACGAGGTCTCCGACGCTCAAAGTTTCGTCTTCGGCGCGGTAAGTGTAAGATTTATAATTGTTTTTGAATTGAACCTTGCACAAAATGATTTTTTCGGGGTCGATGCGTTGAATTTTTTCGGGTAAAAAGAGTTTTGCGGTCAAATCGGGCGTGAATGAGTGGATTTTTTCGGCGAAATCGACGATACCAGGCATGAAATCTTCGCTGAATTCGGTTTTGAACGTGATTGATGAGCCGTCATGCCGCGAAATCGAGCCTGAAAGCAAATTTTTGGCGTCATCGACGGGATTTATGTCGGTTTCGTCGAAAAAACGTTGACAAAAGTCGAGAAAATCGTTCGTGGAGTCCGTCGAAAGCCTGTAAACGTGCGTTGAAGCGGATTTTTCGATAATCAAGGCCTGTTGAACGCGATTTAAGGTCAATTTTTCGGAAAAAACGGTGTCGAAATCGGTTTTGCGGGACAAAATCAGTTCGATTTGGTCAATTCTGTTGCCGTCGACGAAATTTATATCGGGAATTAGCGCGTCGAGCAGGTCGAGAAGCATTTCCCAGCCATCGGGGAATGCATCGAAGCCGTTTCCGCGATAAATTTGGCCGTTTCGTTTGAAAATCAAGCTCCAATGGACGCCGTTTGACGAATTTTCGCCGTAAAACGGTTGCCAATCGAAGATTTTCAGCGCGTCGAGGGTCTCAAGCCACGTTTTATCGAGTTGAACGCGTGAAATTTGCGATTTATCGACGTGAATCAGTTCGTTTCGCAAGATTTTGTACTCAATGAGCGTGTCATCGAAGGAAATTTCGACAGATTTATAACCGCGCAAGGCATTTCCGACGGTAAATTTCAAAAAACTGTTCATTTATTCGATCTCCCAGAGAAAATCCGCCGAATCGGAGGCAATTAAGTCGTTTGGGCGGAAGTTGAACGCGGAATTTTCGTTTGCACCGACGAGAATTTCATTTTTAGCGTCGAAAACGGTCGGTTGGTAGCGAATTTCGAGCAAATTTCCGAGTTTGACGCCCGAAGCGGCGCACAAAATCTTCGCTTTACGTTGAGCATCGCGAGCGGCGGCCTTCAAAAGCTTGTCGGAGAGCGTTGCGGGGTCTTTTAGCGTGAAAACGACGGAAATTTTAGGCTGCGAGAGGCAATTTTTGACGGCGGAGAGCGCGAAATCGAGTTTTTGAGCGTCGAAATCGAAACTCAAGGCCAAATCGTGACGACAATCGAAGCCGACGAAGGTTTCACGCGATTTTTTTGCGTTACCGTCGCGAAAATCTTCGCGTTCGTACTTTGAATCGACGTTGAAGGCGACAGTTTTCAAGTTTTCGGGCGAAAAACCGGCTTCAACGAGCGTTTCGCGCAAAATTTCGACTTGTTGAGCGGCGATTTTCATTGCGGACGAGTAATCGGGGTTGCAAGCGTTCAAAATCAGGTTCAAAACGACGAAATCGGGCGATTTAGCGACTTGAGCGGTGCCGACGACGTGAATTCTGCGTTCAGACATAAAAAATCCCTCCAAAAAAGTTCTTCACGGCTAAATTCTACAAAAAAAATTCCCTACCTGCACGAAAAAGCAGGCGGGAAGCAAAAAAATCGAGATTTTAATCGCGAATCATGGCAATTTCGTCGCAGTTGGCGAATTTTGGGCAGTCAATGCACTCTTTCCAGATTTTATGCGGCAGAGATTCTTTAGTTGTGAGCTGAAAACCGAGCGATTTAAAGAAATCCGGGCGATAAGTGAGCGTGAAAAACTTTTTTACGCCGACGGTGCGCCCTTCGAGCAAGAGTTTTTTGACGATAGCCGAGCCGATACCGTGCCGCGAAAAGTTTTCGTCGACTGCCATTGAGCGAACTTCGGCCAATTCGTGCCAAATCAAGTGAAGTGCGCCGACTCCGACGATTTTTTTCGACGAAACCTCTTCGGCAACGACGAATTCGCGCAAAGTTTCGTAAAGCGTGCTGTGCGGTTTGGGCAACATGAGCCCTTGCGACGCGTAAACCGCGATTAAATCGTGAATTTCGTCGACGTCCGCGAACGTCGGCTTGCGATAAACGAACATTTAATCACCTTTTGACAAGCGAACGCAAAATTTCGACGGTTTTCTTGACGCCCGAACGCGTATCGTCTTTCGGAAGCCAGCCGAGCCCGCGAATTTTGTCGTTCGGCATAATCGCGTTGACCGCCGTGGAAAAACCTTTGCGCTGAATTTCGTCGGGCAACCGGAAAATGACTTTGCGCCCGTTCAAGCCGCTGATATATTCGGCAATCTCGCGCAGAGACAGAATTTCGCTTGAGTCGGCGACGTTGTACGCTTCGCCGCAGGTACCGTTGAGCAGGCAATACAAAATCCCGCTGACCGCATCCGCCGCGTAACAGTAGGAGAACTTCGGCAGACCTTGACTTTTGAGCACAATGTCTTCGCCGCGAACGCCGTTCATGATAAATTCGCTCATGGCTTTTGAATCGTCAAGGCGAATCGTCGCGCCGTAAACTCTCGACAGGCGGGCAATTGTGACGTCAAGCCCGTGTTGACTGATGTACGCCTGACAGAGAGCCTCGCCGGCACGTTTGCTTTCGGGGTAACCTGCGCGAAGCGTGTTGCAGTCAATGTATCCGCAATATTTTTCGTCGAAAGTATCTTCGGGACGCAAAGCCTTGCCGTAAATTTCGACGCTCGACACGAAAACGAAGCGCGAAACATTTTTCATGCGACAGAACTCAAGCAAGTTGTGCGTGCCCAAAATATTCGCGGTCATTGTGCCGACGGGGTCAGCCGAATATTGCAACGGGTGAGTGTTGCTCGCCGCGTGAATCACGAAGTCGACATGTTCGGCAAGTTCAATCGGATTGTTCACGTCCAGCTTGATGAAGCAAAAATTTTTGTCGCCCGCGTAATCGGCGAACCTTTGTGCGGAAATTTTTTCGTTGCGACCTGCGGCAAGAACCGTCAAGTTCAAGCCGTCGTCGCGATTTTTCTTCATGAGCGAATCGACAAGAACCGTGCCGATTAAACCCGTCGCGCCCGTCAACAGCAACGTCTTGTTAGCAAGTTTCTGCCACGGAAGATTTTCGGCGGCAATGTTCGCAATGTCCGCCGCGTAAAGTTCATGCTTTATGTACACGTCGCCACCTCACTTGAGCCAGGAAGTTTTCTTCGCGGCAAGGAGCGCTTTGAACAGCTCGATGTCGTCAACCGTCGTGATTTTGATGTTGCGGTCGGAACCGCTCGCAAAATAAAGCGTCTCGCCCAAGTCAACCATCATTGTGTTGGTGTACGACGAACCGTAAATGCCGATCTCCTCGGCGAAAGCTTTTTCGTAAGCCCAAAACAACTTGCCGAACTTGTAAGCCTGCGGAGTTTGCACGCGGCGCAACGTGTCACGAACAATGTATTCGTGCGTCGAAAATTCGTCGGCCTTCTTGAAGATCTGTTCGTTGTACGGCAGACTGGTGACGCCGTTGCCGAACTTGCGACACGTGGCGATAACGTCGGACAAAACTTCCTCGTCGACAAGCGGGCGAATGCCGTCGTGCACAATGACAATGTCGTCGTCGGAGCAGATGTCTTTGAGCGCGAAGACACCGTTGCGGCAAGACTCCTGAACGGTCGCGCCGCCGTTGACAATCTTCGTGAGCTTCGTGATGTTGTATTGACGCGAATAAGCGCGCAAAATGTCCTGCCAACCGTCAAGGCAAACGACGACAATTCCGTCAACTTCGGGGTGTTTCTGGAAATTCTCCAGCGTGTAAATGATTATCGGCTTGTCGTGCACGTTGATAAATTGCTTCGGGATGTCTTGACGCGTGCGCTGTCCTTTGCCCGACGCGAGAATCAATGCGTAAGTGCTCATAAAAAATTCGCGGCCGAATTCGCCGCAATTCACCTCCGAAAATTATTTGCCGGTCGTCGCCTTGTAGTAGTCGGCGTAAGAAATGTCCGCGCTGTAAGTTGCAACGTGCGTGTGCGTCATGATGAGCTTGTGCCAATCGCCGTAAAAGGTCGACAGCACGCCGTCGAAATTTTTTGGCGCGGGAACTTCGATTTTCTCGAACGGCAGATAAGTCACGCCGTCGAAGTCTTTGCGGTTGTAGAACTTTTGTCCGCGAACGATACACCAGTCGCGCAGGTCGCCGATTCGTTCCGACGCAAAGAAATTTTTCGCCAAGAAGTCTTCAAGGTACGTGCCGCGACGATTGTACGGCAACGCGATAAATTTGCGCAAGTCGTCGTAGCTCACGCCGAGCGGTTGATTTTTTTCCATCGACGCACGAATCATTTCGGGATGTGTAGCCGCGATAAACAGTATCCGCGCCGTTTGGAAGATTGCCGCGTGTTTTTCGTCGGCGAACGGCGGCAACGGGTCAAGCGGGAAGATGTCCAGCCAAATGCCCTGATTCACGTTGCGGCGTTCGGGGAACTCCAGAAACAGCGTGCGGTCGTCGCGGATTTTTATTATCGGGAAGAACGGCGCGTGCACGGGAAACTTTTTTATCTGGTCGGCGGAAATGAGCGGCAACGATTCATCTGCAAGCGCGGACGGTTCGTCGGTCTCAAGTCGGAAATCGTGCCAGAACTCAACCGAAAACGGCGGCTTGACTTCCGTCGCGATAATTCGACGAAGCTTTTCGTATTCGGGGCGCAACATTGCAACATCAACGTCGTCGTCCCACGGAATGAAACCTTTGTGTCGTACCGCGCCGAGGAGCGTCCCGCCGATAGCAAACCAGCGCAGGTCGTGTTTCTTGCACAAACGGGCGAATTCGTTAATCAAGCCGATTTGCACGTTCCACAACTTTTTTCGTTGGCTTGTGACGAGGAAACCGTTGCGCATTTCGTCGCGGTCAATGTCGTCGACAAAAACTTCACGCGTCGACAGCAGGCGATTCTGTTCGCGGAGCAAGTCGTTTTGTTCGCGCAGAAGTTTATTTTGTCGGGCAAGCTCTTTAAGTTTATCGGACTCTTTCAAGGCAACACCTCCAAAATCTGCGGCGAATTCTATCACAGCGGGCGAACGCTTGCAACGTTCAAAACTCAATGCCGGCTTGTGCGGTGACGCCTTGTCGGAACGGGTGCTTGACGAGTTTCATTTCCGTGACCAAGTCTGCGGCATCAATCAGTTCAGGCAAAGCGTCGCGCCCCGTGAAGACCAGGTGCAATGTCGGCGGACGAACTTCAAGCAGCGACAGAACTTCCGACGCGTCGACGAGCCCGAACTTCACCGCGTAATTGATTTCGTCGAGGATGATTAAATCCCACGCGCCCGACGAAATTTCAGCACGTGCCAAGTCGATTGCCTCACGCGCAGCTTTGAGTTGTTCGGCGAAATTTTCTTCGGTGACGAAGCCGAGCCCGCATTGTTTGACTTCGATGCCCAAAGTTTTCAGCGCGACGAGTTCGCCCGAAAGTTTGCGTCCCTTGATGAACTGCAGAATCAAAACTTTCAAGCCCGCGCCGAACGCCCGAATTGCCAAACCGAGCGCGGCGGTCGTTTTGCCTTTGCCGTCGCCCGTGTGCACGATAACAAGTCCGCGTCTGTCCATGTCAACGCCTCCGAAGTTTTTCCGAAGTATATCACGAAAGCGGCGGGTGTGTTACAATTGGCGAAAACTTTTCGGAGATGTTGACCAATGCAAGCAAACCACGACAAGTTCAGCGCGTTTATCGAAGGCTCCAAGACGTTCGTCGTGCCCGTTTATCAGCGCAATTACGATTGGACGGTCGCCAACTGCAAACAACTATTCGCCGACATGACCGAGGCCGTCGAGCAAAACAAGTCGCACTTCGTCGGCACGATCGTTCACCAGAAAAATTCCGTCGACGACATCTATCAAGAGTTCGTCATAATCGACGGACAACAGCGAATCACCAGCTTGATTTTGTTTGCCCGTGCGCTGTGTGACTTTGCCGACGAAAATCTGCGCGACGACCTGCGTTCGGCGTTCATTGTGCACACGCGAGGCAGACTGCGCGGCACGTGCAAGTTGCACCCGACCGAATTCGACGCATCGACTTTCGCGAAGATTATCGACGGCGATACAAACTTCACCGACAACGAAAAGTCTTCCGCCATGTACAGGAACTTCGCTTACTTCCGCGACGCAATCGCACAGTCACCGCTGTCGCCCGACAAACTTCAAACCGCGTTGCACAAGCTCAACGTCGTTGTCATCTGCTTGGACGACGAAAACCCGCAAGAAATTTTCGAGTCGCTCAACTCAACCGGGCTTGACCTCACGCAGGCGGATTTGATTCGCAACTACCTGCTCATGTCGCTTTCGTCCGCGCAACAGGAGTCGCTGTACAAAAATTATTGGCTGCGAATCGAAGAGCTTCTGCGTCCGTCGGGCAACGTGGAAAATTTCATCACGCAGTACATGATAACCCGCCGCAAGTCCAACGCCGTCAAGCAGGAACAGCTGAGCAAGCAGAAACTTTACGCGCCGTTCAAAGTTTATTTCGAGAAGTACTTCGGCACCGCACGCACGGAAGAGTTTCTGCGCGAGCTGTTGCGTTACGCAAAATTTTTCCGACGCTGTATCTTCGACGAGAGCGACGAGTTCAACGAACTGCCCGCGCTTGAACAAAAGTTTTACGAGCTGACGTTTCTGCTCAAGGCAGTCAACGCGCCGATTATTTTGATGTACCTGCTTAACCGACACGAACGCGGCGATTTCGACACGGCGACGTTTGCAAAGTTTGTCGACGCGCTGATTTCGCTTGCGTTCCGTTCCAAAGCTTGCGGCAAAAGCTTGATAACTCAACAGTTCGCGGGCAACGTGCTTGCGCGGCTGGACAGGTCTCCGCTGACCGTCGAGAACTTTTGGAAGGCGATAACCTTCGGCAAGGGCGACCGAGCTTTTCCGAGCGACGCGACGTTTCAGGCGGCTTTGACGAGCAGCGAGTTGCCCGACCGCTTGAAGTCCAACGACTGCAAATATTTCCTGTACGCGACGGAACGCCACAAACACACGTCGAATTTGCCTGCGTATTCGTCGAGCGTCGTCGAAGAAATTTTGCCGTCGAAGCCGAACAAAGACTGGAAAATTTATCTGCAGACGCGTGGCGACTTGCACTCCGCCGAAGCGTGGAGCAAGACGTTGGGCAACTTGACGCTTGCCGAGAGCAAAGTTGGTGCCAAAGACCTTTTCAACATCAAAAAAACCCGTTACGCGCAGTCAAGCTTTTCGTGCACGCGGGCATTGACGAGTTATTCGGATTGGACGAGCAAGCAAATTCAGGCACGGGCGAAACGTTTGGCTGTCGACGCGCTCAAGATTTGGACGTTGCCCGACGAGTTCAACGCGCTTGTTCAACGCAACGAAAACATTTTCTCGCTTGATGATGACTTCAGCAAGCTGACCGGCAAGAAACCCGCGACGCTGTCAATCGCCGGCAACGAAATTCAAATGCCGCATTGGAATCACATGTTGCGCGAAATCGTTCGGCAACTTTATGCGCACGACAAAGACGCCTTCCGCCGCGCCGCGAAACAAGACAACGTCCGCAAAAGTTTGTTCACCGCGACACCGACGGATTTCAAAATCGACGACGGCTTTTACATGACGAGTAAATTCGACACGAAAGTTTGTTTGACCTTCGCCAAAATCCTCACGGAAAATTTCGACGCGCTGGGCGGCACAAACTTTAAATCCGAAATTTGGTTCACACTTCGAGCGGAATGACAACTTCGCCGACTTCTTCGCACAGGAAATTCGCGGCGGTCAAGTCGTTCAGCTCTGACAAAAAACCTTCGACATCTGCGGGCAACAGCAAAACTTCCGTCGTCACGACATCGGCATAATCGGTGTTCGCGACGCGGATTTTTTTGTTGCGCAGAAAATTTTCGACCGTCGCCAGAAAGTTATATTCGAGCGTCAACGAAAGCTTGCGGAAGGCAGTCATTTCGACGATTTTTGACGCCGCGACGCCCAAAGCCGCCGTGTGCGAATAAGCGCGAATCAGTCCGCCCGCACCGAGCTTGATGCCGCCGAAATATCGCGTGACGACAGCCGCGCAGTCCGTGAGCGAATTCTTCTTGAGCGTCTCCAAAATCGGGTTGCCCGCCGTGCCGCCCGGTTCGCCGTCGTCGTTGGATTTTTGTTTGTCGCCGCGTTCGCCGAGAATCCACGCCGAACAGTTGTGCGTCGCGTCGAAATACTTTTTCTTGACCGCCTGAACGAATTCGCGAGCGGAAGTTTCATCGTCGACGTGCCGAATGTGCGCAAGAAATTTCGACTTGTTGATTTCGTAAGCCGCGCCGAAAACTTCGCCGTCCGCGACCGTCCGAAAGTTCGTCATGCTATCACCTCACAAGAGAAAGTCCGCAACCGCAACGTAACTCCGGCCGTCATGGATGACGGCCGCTTTCGCCCGCGTTGAAACCCGGAAGGTTTCACTGCGGGCGCGGTTTTCTTTGGTTACTTTCTTTTGCCGCCAAAAGAAAGTAACGTAAAACTCACAAAAGAAAGTCCGCGAAAACTTCGTTGCCCAAAGCCATGCCGCGCTGAGTCAAAAAAATTCTGTCGCCGTCGACGCTGAGCAAGCCGAGCCGAAAATTTTTTTCGATGACCGAGCCGAACACGTCAAAAATCTGCGCGCCGAAATTTTTCTCGAACGTTTGAGCGGAAATGCCGTCGACCGTGCGCAGTCCGAGGAAACAAAATTCTTCCATTGCGGCTTGACGGGTAACGACTTCTTCGACCGTCGAAACGTCTTCGCCCGCGAAAATCTTTTGCACGTAAGCCGACGTGTCGCAAATGTTCGACGTGCGAATTTTGCCGTCGAAGCCGTGCGCGCCCGCCCCGAATCCGAAATATTTTTTGCCCGTCCAATAGCCGAGATTGTGTCGACTCTCGAAGCCCGCGACCGCGAAGTTGCTGATTTCGTAGCGGCGAAAACCGACCGTCGGCAAAGTCTGCGTGATGAATTCGTACATGTCCGCGCAAAGATTTTCGTCGACTGTCACGCCGTCGGAAAAAAATTTCGTGCCGGGTTCGACTTCCAAACCGTAAATCGACACGTGTTGCACGCCCGAAATTTTGACGCGGTCAACGTCGCAGCGAAGACTGTCAAGCGTTTGCGTCGGCAAGCCGTACATTAAATCGATGCTGACGTTGTCGAAAAATTTTTCAGCCGTCGAAATTGCGTCAATCGCCGTGCGTGAATCGTGAAGCCGCCCGATAATTTTCAAAAGTGCGTCGTCGAAACTTTGCACGCCCAAACTTAACCGATTGAAGCCGAGCGACCTCAAGCCGCGCAGAAATTTTTCGTCGACGGTTGACGGGTTCGCCTCGATTGTGACTTCCGCCCGTTCCTCGACGTGAAAACTTTTCGTGACCGCGTCGAAAATTTTTTCAAGCTGTGCGAGCGTCAAAGTCGTGGGAGTGCCGCCGCCGAAATAAATCGTTTCAATCTGCGACGAATCACCGCGTTGACAAATTTCACGCGTCAAAGCGTCGACGTAAAGACTTTTGTTCGCGTCACTGCCGACCGCCGAGTTGAACGCGCAGTAGTTGCATTTTCGCACGCAGAACGGCACGTGAATGTAAATCATGCGAACGCCTCCAAAAAAAATCCCCGACGAATCGGGGACGAAACTTCACGGCAGTTGAAGACCTTTCGCCTCAACGTCCGCGTGAAGGAGGGGCATTTTCGTTATGAGCGTTTTAATCAGTCGATCGTGAATCGGGTTTTTTATGTTCGAGTGGTAATGCGAAGGCGTAAGCGTTTCTTCGCCCGAATAAAAGTTCGGCGCGTCGAAAACAAATTGCCCGTCCCGCATGTCGAAGAGCGCGTACACGGGTATCAAGTGCGTGTCGCCGTTCCACACGCCGAGCTTGTCGTCGACGGGATCACTTTGTCGCGGCGTCGCCATGACGAAAATCAGCGGGCTGAAAGTTCCGTCGCTGTCGCGGTTGAGGTAGAAGTCGTAAATCTTCCTGTCGAACTTGATAAACGCGCCGGTTTCCGCCTCCGCGTCAAATGGCATGAAGTAAAGTTCGCCGTCGTTGCCGTCGCGAATCAGCATGAGAATTTGTTTTTCGCCTTCGACGTAACCCGCCGCCAACGGTTCAAAATTTGTTTCTGCCGCCGCGCAGGTTGAAGCCGTCACCAACAGTAGCGCGAGTGTTGCGAAAAATTTTTTGAACGTCAACATGTCGCGACCTCCTCAGAATCTGTTTTCACGGCCGGCTTTAAGTCGAGCGATGTTTTCGCGGTGACGCCAAACGATCATTGCCGCCGCCGCCAACGCGAACGCGAAGAACTCCGCAGGCTCCTTGTACACCGCCGCGAGTATCGGGGCAAGCACCGCCGCGACGATTGAGCCGACCGACACGTAACGCGTCGCCGTGACGAGCGCGACCCACACCAAGAAAACAATCGTCGTGACTTGCGGCATCAACGTTGCCATGACGCCCAAAGCCGTCGCGACGCCTTTGCCGCCTTTGAAGCCCAGGAACAGCGGGAACATGTGCCCGACAACCGCAAAGAAGCCGCCCAAGACCATTGCCGCAGGCGTGTCCAGAAGACAGCCGCCGAGCAGGACGCCGAGTTGTCCTTTGATAAAGTCGAGCGTAAAGACCAGCAAGCCCGCTTTGTAACCGAGCACGCGCCACGCGTTGGTTGCGCCGATGTTGCGCGAGCCGTATTGCCGTAAGTCTCTGTGCCAGATGGCTTTGCCGAAAATCAAGCCGTTGGGTATCGAGCCTATAAGGTACGCCCACATCGCAATCAAAATCGCGTCCATAAAATTTCCTCCGTTCGATTGACTGGTGCGGGTGGAGGGAGTCGAACCCTCACGCCCGAAGGCAACGGATCCTAAGTCCGGCGCGTCTGCCAATTCCGCCACACCCGCACGCGTCGATTATAAAGTATTCGCCGCGTCAACGTCAACTTGAAGGTGTCAGGCTATAACCTAAAACCTAAAACCTTAGTTTGTGCAGGATTTAAATTGCCGTCGACGAATATCAGTCAACAAACTTTTCACGGGAGGAAAGAACTTGCACACGAAAGACAAACTTGTTGAGTCGATTAAACTTGCGGCACAAGCGGCTGTCGACGACGGCGCGTTGACTTTGACGGGTCAGTTGCCCGACGTTTTACTTGAAGTCCCGCCGAAGAAAGATTTCGGCGACTTCGCGACGAACTTCGCCATGCAGAGCGCAAAAGTTTTCCGCACGTCGCCGCGCAAAATCGCCGACGAACTCAAAGCACGAATCGCCTGCGACATCGTCGAGCGAATTGAAATTGCGGGCGCGGGCTTCATGAATTTCTACCTCAAGCCCGACACGATTTATCAACAGCTCAAGACGATTTACGACGCGGGCGAAGACTTCGGCAACCTGCCCTGCAAAAACAACGTCACGATTCAAGTCGAATACGTCAGCGCGAATCCGACGGGCTTGCTTCACGTTGGGCACGGACGCGGCGCGGCGGCGGGTTCCGCAATTGTCAACATTTTGCGTGCGTCGGGGCGAAACGTCGAGAGCGAATTTTACATCAACGACGCGGGCAACCAAATGGACAAACTTGCCGCTTCCGTCAACGCACGTTATCTTCAGCTGTTGGGACGCGACGTTGACTTTCCCGAAGACGGCTATCTCGGCGAAGACATTATCGACACGACGAGACGAATCATTGCGAGTATCGGCGACAAGTATCTTGATTCGCCCGACGACGTTCGCCGCAGAATTTTGGGCGACTTGGCTTACGAAGACAAACTCGTCGAACTCAAACGCGACTTGAAGAATTTCCGCGTGAACTTCGACGTGTGGTTCAGCGAACGAACTTTGCACCCGTGCAAGGTTGACGCCGCGATTGCCGAACTCAAGGCGAAAGGTCACATTTACGAAAAAGACGGCGCGTTGTGGCTTGCGTCAACGAAATTCGGCGACGACAAAGACCGCGTTGTTGTCCGCGAAAACGGCGAGCCGACGTATCTTGCGGCGGACATTGCGTATCACAAAAACAAATTCGATCGCGGCTTCGGGCAACTGATTAATCTTTGGGGCGCAGATCATCACGGTTATGTTGCCCGCGTCAAGGCGGCAATGCAAATGCTTGGCTACGACGCCGACAAGCTCAAAATCATTTTCTTGCAGATGGTTTCGCTGTTTCGCGGCGGCGAGGCGGTCAAGATGTCCAAACGTGCGGGCACGGCAATTCCGCTTCGCGAACTCATGGACGAAGTCGGCACGGACGCGGCGCGATACTTCTTCTTGATGCGTTCGACGGACAGTCAACTTGATTTCGATTTGGATTTAGCGAAGTCCCAAAGCTCCGAAAATCCCGTGTACTACGTTCAGTACGCGCACGCAAGAATTTGTTCGATTTTCCGTCAGGCGAAGGAAGCCGGCTTGACTTTTGCCGACGCGCCGAAATTTTCGTTGATGAATTCGTCCGCCGAACTTGACTTGATTAACAAAATCTTCGAGTACCCCGACGAAGTCGAGAAAGCCGCCGTCGAGTTTGCGCCGCAGAGAATTGCCCGCTACGTTTACGACTTGGCGTCGACGTTCAGCGCATTTTACCGCGACTGTCGGATTCTCGGCGTCGAAACGGATTTGGCTCAAGCGCGACTGGCACTGCTCACGGTCACGCGCCAAACGATTGCTCACGCGTTGAATTTGCTTGGAGTTTCGGCTCCCGAAAAAATGTGACCGCTCGAAAGGAATTTCTGTCATGAGAAAAATTTTTTTGACGGTGGTGACGCTGATAATGTTCGCCTGTTCAACCGCGTTGGCTCAACCGTCGCCGCAGTGGGTCAAAAACTTGCCCGCCGCGCAGAATTGCGAACAAATGGTTGTCGTCGCGGCTTTGACGAAAACAAGTGCGTGGATTTCCATGCACGAAAAAGATTCCGCAGGTCAATGGCAACAGATTATGTCGACGCCCGGCTTTATCGGCAAAGAAGGTCTCGGCAAAGTCCGCGAAGGCGACAACAAAACTCCCGTCGGCACGTTCCGATTCGATTACGCGTTCGGCATTGCGCCTGACCCCGGCTGTGCGATTCCTTACGTGCAGATAAACGAAAATCATTACTGGTCGGGCGATTGGAATTACAAATATAATCAGTTCGTCGACGCGAGAGAGGCTCCGTCGAATTTCAGCGGCGGCGAACACCTGATTGACTACAACCCGCATTACGTCTATTGCCTGAACATGGGCTACAATTCGGAATGCACGCCCGGCCGAGGTTCCGCGCTGTTCATGCATTGTTTCGGTGACGTCAAGCCGTGGACGGGCGGTTGTGTCGCCCTGCCCGAAGCGAAAATGCTTTTCGTCATGCAACACGTGCGGCCGGGTTGCGCCTGCGTTATCGATTCACTTGAAAACTTGGGAGGTTCGCTGTAAATGGATGAAAATACTGTCGTCACCACCAATTCAGTCGACGCGGACGAAGTTGACACCAACGAAGTCAACGCGCCGAAAGATTTTGCCGACATGAGCGAGGTCGACATTGCTTACAAACTTTTGGCCGAGTCGGGCAAGGACAATCCCGTTTACTTCAAAACGCTGATTCGCACGATTATCAAGCTCAAAGGCAAGCCCGTGCAAAACGAGGCGTCGGAGATTTCCGAGATTTACACGATGATTAACATGGACAGCCGCTTTCAACACGTCGGCGACGGTCGCTGGGGCTTGACTGATTGGAACCCGCCCGAAACCAAACGTGCGTCGCGTACCCGCACGACGACGACGAAGACTGCTCCGTAACAGAAAACTTTTCCGTCGCACACAAGCGGCGGATTTTTTTTTTGCAACGCGTATAACGAAACTTGCCGCCGCAACGACACTCCGGCCGTCATGGATGACGGCCGCAACCGCTTGCGCGTGATACACGACGTATCACAGCAAGCGCAGTTTCTTTTGGTTACTTTTCTTTGCTGCCAAAGAAAAGTAACACAACATCCAAGCGGCGGATTTTTTTTGCAACGCGCAGGAAATTCACCGTCAAACCCGAAAAACAATTTAAGCAATTATCAACACTTCGGGGGGATGAGTGATGAAACTCAGACAAAAATTTATGGCGTTGGCGTGGCTGATGAGCTTATCGATTGCGATTGTGTGTATCGTCAGCTATTACTTTGCCAACGACGAACTTCAAACGAGCGTCAACAGCGAACTGCGCACCGTTGCCGCCAAAGAAGCCGGACAGCTCAACGGCTGGCTTGAACAGAAGAAAGCTTTCGGCGAAGGTCTGTCCAACGAGCTGTCGAACTTAAGCGGCAATATGGCTTTGCTCAAGACGCGTGAAGTTTTGGGTATTGCCGTCACCGACAAAGAGATTCTTGAAATGACGATGGGTCTCGAAGACGCTTACTTCCGCTGCTACAACGCGGGCGAATTGACCGGCAAGGTTGACCCGCGGCAACGTCCCTGGTATCAAATGGCGAAACAAAATCCAAAGCCGATGTTCACCGAGCCTTACGTCGATGTCAACGTCAACGCGCTGATTGTTTCGGTCGCCACGCCCATTACGTCGAACGGAAGGTTTATCGGCGCGAGCTGTTTAGACATTTCGCTTGACGTGCTCAAAGATCAAGCGTCGAAGATGAATTACAACGGCGCGGGTTACGGCATCATCATTGAATCGAACGGCAACATTTTGGCAACCGCCAAATACGGCGAGGCGAACAAAAGTTTCCGCGACATTGACGGTATCGGCGCGCACCTTGACGAAATGGTTCGCGACAAGAACGGTTTCTTCGAGGCGACAATCGACGGCGAAGACATGGTTTGCGCTTACGCGACGGTTCCCGCAACGGGTTGGCTCATGGGCATAACCGTTCCGTCGGACACGGTCTTTGCGCCGCTGAGAACTTTGCGCATGCTGTTCATCTTTTTGACGGTTGTCGGGCTTGCATTGGCGTTCGGCATTTGCTTGACGTTCGCGAGCAAAATCACCAACCCGATTGCGCAACTTGAAGGTTACGCGGTTGAACTGTCGAAAGGCAACCTTGCAATGCGCGATCTGCCTGTCACGTCTTCCGACGAAATTGGCGCGTTGACCGACGAATTCAACATCATGAAGAAAAATCTGCACAACCTCATATCGAAAATGTCGACGACCGCAGAACAGGTTGCCGCGTCTTCCGAAGAACTCACGGCAAGTTCGCAACAGTCCGCCGACGCGTCGATTAAAGTTGCCGAAACCGTCAACGAAGTCTCCGACGCGGTCAACAGTCAAATGCACGACATCAATTCCGCGAAGAGCAACATCGACGCGATTTTTACGGACATTCAAGCCGTCGAGAAAAAATCCCGCGACGTTGCCGAAACTTCCAACCAAACTTCCGCGGCGGCACAGAAAGGTTCCGAACTCATGACCACCGCCGTCGACAGCATGGGACGCATTGAGTCGAGCGTTATGGCAAGCGCGGACGTCGTCAGAAAACTTGGCGAAAACAGCCGCCAAATCGGTCAGATTGTCGAAGCAATTGCCGCCATTGCCGAACAAACCAATCTGCTTGCACTCAACGCGGCGATTGAAGCGGCGCGTGCGGGTGAACACGGTCGCGGATTCGCCGTCGTCTCCGAAGAAGTCCGCAAGCTTGCCGAACAGTCCAGCGAAGCGGCAGATCAAATTAAAGTTCGCATTTCGTCGATTCAACAAGACACCGAGGACGCCGTCGAAGCAATGCAAACGGGTACCGACGAAGTCAAAGCCGGCACGGGCGCGATTCGCGACGTCGGGACACAATTCTCCGAAATTTTGTCAATGGTCAACGGCATTAAAACTCAAATGGACGAGATTAACGCCGCCGTGCAAACCGTTTCGCAGGAAGCCGCCACGATTGTTCAGATGGTCGACAACATCGACGAGATAAGCAAGAAGACTTCGGGCAACATGCGTTCGATTTCCGACTCCACCGAAGAGCAGTCCGCCTCCAACGAAGAAATTGCCGCCGCGTCACAAGCTTTGGCGCAACTTGCCGACGACATGCAAAACGCAGTCGGACAATTCAAATTCTAAACATAAGCTGAAAGTTTCGTTCCCGTCGCAAGGCGGGATTTTTTTTTGCAACGCGCAGGAAATTCACCGTCAAACCCGAAAAACAATTTAAGCAATTATCAACACTTCAAGGAGGATGAGTAATGAAACTCAGACAAAAATTCATGGCGTTGGCGTGGCTGATGAGCTTGTCGATTGCGATTGTGTGTATCGTCAGCTACTACTTCGCCAACGACGAACTTCAAACGAGCGTCAACAGCGAACTGCGCACCGTCGCCGTCAAAGAAGCCGGGCAACTCAACGGCTGGCTTGAACGCAAAAAAGCTTTCGGCGAAAGTTTGTCCAACGAACTGTCGAACTTGAGCGGCAACACGGCTCTGCTCAAGACGAAAGAAGTTTTGGGCGTCGCAATCACCGATAGCGAAATTCTCGAAATGTCGCTTGGTCTTGAAGACGGCTACTTCCGCAGCTATTACGCGGGCGAATTGACCGGTAAGGTTGACCCGCGTGTTCGTCCGTGGTATCAGCTTGCCAAACAGGCCGGCGGCTCGGTTATTACTGACCCGTATGAGGACGTCAACACCAAAAAGCAGATTGTCGCGGTTGCCACGCCCGTCAAGTCGAACGGAAATTTTATCGGCGGCACGTGTTTGGGCATTTCACTTGACGTGCTCAAAACTCAAGCCACGCAAATGAATTACAACGGCGCGGGTTACGGCATCATCATTGAATCGAACGGCAACATTTTGGCGACCGCGCAACTTGGCGAGCCGAATAAAAATTTCCGCGACATTGACGGTATCGGCGCGCACCTTGACGAAATGGTTCGCGACAAAAACGGTTTCTTCGAGGCGACAATTAACGGCGAAGACATGGTTTGTGCTTACGCTACTGTTCCCGCGACGGGCTGGCTCATGGGCATAACTGTTCCGTCGGACACGGTTTTTGCGCCGCTGAGAACTTTGCGCATGCTGTTCATCTTCTTGACGGTTGCCGGTCTTGCATTGGCGTTCGGCATTTGCTTGACGTTCGCGGGCAGAATCACCAACCCGATTGCGCAACTTGAAGGTTACGCCGTTGAACTGTCGAAGGGCAACCTTGCAATGCGCGACCTGCCCGTCACGTCTTCCGACGAGATTGGCGCGTTGACCGACGAATTCAACATCATGAAGAAAAATCTGCACAACCTCATATCGAAAATGTCGACGACCGCAGAACAGGTTGCCGCGTCTTCCGAAGAACTCACGGCAAGTTCGCAACAGTCCGCCGACGCGTCGATTAAAGTTGCCGAAACCGTCAACGAAGTTTCCGACGCGGTCAACAGTCAAATGCACGACATCAATTCGGCTAAGAGCAACATTGACGCGATTTTTACGGACATTCAAGCCGTAGAGAAAAAATCCCGCGACGTTGCCGAAACTTCCAATCAAACATCAGCGGCGGCGCAAAAAGGTTCCGAACTCATGACCACCGCCGTTGACAGCATGGGACGTATCGAGTCGAGCGTTATGGCAAGCGCGGACGTTGTAAGAAAACTTGGCGAAAACAGCCGCCAAATCGGTCAGATTGTCGAAGCCATTGCCGCCATTGCCGAACAAACCAATCTGCTTGCACTCAACGCGGCGATTGAAGCGGCGCGTGCGGGCGAACACGGTCGCGGATTCGCCGTCGTCTCCGAAGAAGTCCGCAAACTTGCCGAACAGTCCAGCGAGGCGGCAGATCAAATTAAAGTCCGCATTTCGTCGATTCAGCAGGACACCGAGGACGCCGTCGAAGCAATGCAAACCGGTACCGACGAAGTCAAAGCCGGCACGGGCGCGATTCGCGACGTCGGGACGCAATTCTCCGAAATTTTGTCAATGGTCAACGGCATTAAAACGCAAATGGACGAGATTAATTCCGCAGTTCAAACCGTTTCGCAGGAAGCCGCCACGATTGTTCAGATGGTCGACAACATCGACGAGATAAGCAAGAAGACTTCGGGCAACATGCGTTCGATTTCCGACTCCACCGAAGAGCAGTCCGCCTCCAACGAAGAAATTGCCGCCGCGTCACAAGCTTTGGCGCAACTTGCCGACGACATGCAAAACGCCGTCGGGCAATTCAAATTCTAAACATCAGCTGAAAGTTTTGTTCCCGTCGCAAGGCGGGATTTTTTTAATGCGTAATGGTAACGTTGCGGCTCAAACCAATTGAATGCAACGTCAAGTTGCTTTTTTTGCGATTGTGCGACATGCCGCCTTGTGTTAAAATGTCGCCGAATAAAACTTGAGCAGCAACGTTTCCACCAATAAAAATCTTCGCACGACGAAGGGGGTTTTCGCAAATGGTTTCGCTCGAAATAAAAAACTTCGGCATACTCGGCTACCCCGTGGGGCATTCGCTGTCCCCGCAAATTTACTCGGCGGCTTTCAAAGCGGCGGGTCTGAAGAATTATCGCTACATCCCGATACCGATTCCGCCCGGCAAACTCATGCTTGCGGTCGAAGGCATAAAAGGTCTCAACTTCCGCGGCGTGAACGTGACGATTCCGCACAAAACGACGATTCTGCGCTACCTTGACGCGATTGACGCGGACGCAATGATTATCGGCGCGGTCAACACGGTCGTCAACGATGGCGGCATGTTGACGGGCTACAACACCGACGTTTCGGGTTTCTTGGCGGCACTTGCGCAGGCGAACTTCATGCCCGAAGACTCAAACGCCGTGATTCTCGGCGCAGGCGGTGCGGCTCGTGCGGTTTTGTGGGGACTTTGCAAACGCAAGGCGGAATTTATCACAATCGGCGCACGCAACGAACAGAAGGCGGACGCGCTTGCCAAAGATTTTCTGCAATACGGCGCGGTCGAAGGTCTCAACTGGAACTCCGACAGATTCAAAGAAGTTCTGCAGACGGCGGACATTGTGATTAACACGACGCCTTTGGGCATGTTCCCCGAAGTCGAAGACATGCCGCCCGTTGACTTGAAACTTTTGCCCGAAGGCGCGCTCGTCTACGACATTGTTTACAATCCCGTCGAAACGAAATTCCTGCGCACGGCACGCGAACTCGGCTACCCAACGCTCAACGGCATGTCGATGCTTTTGCTCCAGGGCAAGGAAGCTTATCGGCTGTACACCGGCGCGGCTCCCGACATGAAAGTCATGACCAAGACGGTCGAAAAGTTTTTGCAGACGAAATAACTTGACGCTTAAGACATGCGGCGCGGTTGACGGTTGACCGCGTCCAATTTTTTTTGCGGGGTGACATCATGAACGATTTCGACGAACGGCTGAGTAAGCTGATTCACCGCGAGCGACACAACTTCGCGGGCTCTTCGTCGCGGGCGATTGTCGAGCTGGTGAACTTGCTGTTTGACTTCGCGATAAAGTTGCGGGCGTCGGACATGCACATCGAGCCGTTTGAAGACGCGTTGCGCGTGCGTTACCGAATTGACGGGCAGTTACAGGAACTTCATCAACCGTTGCCGCTGCGCGTGGCGGAGGCTTTGACCGCACGGATAAAAATTTTGGCGCGCATGGACACGACAGCCGCGTTCGTGCCGCTTGACGGGGCAATTCGTTTCGACAACGTGGAAATGCGCGTGGCGTCAATGCCGTCGCACGGCGCGGAAAGTTTGACGATTCGCCTGCTTGACATTTCCGCCGAACTTCACAAGCTGAGCGAACTCGGTTTTACGTCGGACAACGAAAAACTTTTTCGGCAAATGATTAACTCCGCGTCGGGCATGATAATTTTGACGGGGCCAATGAATTCCGGCAAGTCGACGACGCTGTACGCCGCGCTGCGCGAACTCAATCAACCGTCGCGTTCGATAATGACGCTTGAAGATCCGATTGAACAGCACGTCGAAGGCATTTCACAAGTTCAAGTCAACGAAAAGACCGGCTTGACGTTCGCGGCGGGACTTCGGGCGATGTTGCGCATGGACTGCAACGTTTTGATGGTCGGCGAGGCACGCGACGCCGAAACGTCGAAAATCGCGGTACGTGCGGCGTTGACGGGTCATCTGCTGTTCACCACGCTCCACGCGGCGGACTCGTGCAGCGCGGTCTTTCGCCTGCTTGAAATGGGCGTTGAACCTTATCTTTTGGCGGCGACATTGAACGGCGTTGTCGCTCAAAGGCTCGTGCGAAAACTTTGCCCGCGTTGCAAGAAACTTTTAGCGGACGGCTCGTATCAAGCGGTCGGCTGTGAAAATTGTCGCGGCACGGGTTACAGCGGACGGCTTGCGCTCCATGAAATTTTTCGCGTCGACAAAAATCTGCGCGCATTGATTCTGAGCAGTCGCAACCTGGACGAAATTCGTTCGGCGGCTCTTGACGCGGGCTTGAAGACTTTGGCTTTCGACGCGCACGAAAAAATTCGCGCAGGCTTGACGACGCTTGACGAAGTGAGCCGCGTGTTGGGAGATGAAAACTTTGCTTGACGAAAAAAAAATCGCGTTCATAACCTGCACGAACAGCGATTGGTGGTACGACGAATGCCGCTTGTATCTTGAACATTTGACAATTCCTGCGGACATGACGGCTGAGTTCATTGCGATTCGCGACGCCGCGTCAATGACCGCCGGTTACAACCGCGCAATGAAAAATTCCGACGCGAAGTACAAAGTTTATCTTCACCAGGACACGTTCATTGTCAACAAAAATCTTGTCGCCGACCTGCTGAAAATTTTCCGCGACGAAACCATTGGCGTCGTCGGAGTGATTGGTTGCGTTAATTTGCCGTCAACGGGCGTGTGGTGGGACGGCATGCGAACTTACGGCAGAGTTTTGCACGCGTGCGAACCCGAAAGCGTCGTTGATTCGCATTGCGACGAACCCGACGGCGATTATCAGCAAGTCGAGTCGGTTGACGGTTTGTTTCTCGCGACGCAGTACGATTTGCCTTGGCGCGAAGATTTATTCGACGGCTGGCACATGTACGACGCCTCGTTGTGCAAGGAGATGAGCCGCGCCGGTTATCGCGTGGTCGTGCCGAATCAGTCGGCGGATTTTTGGTGCATTCATTGCCCGAAAGAAAAGCCGCTTGACCCGAAGTATCGCCGCTACCAAAAAATTTTCCTGCGCGAATACGGCGACGAACTCAATCCGGAAATTTGAACGCTGCGGTAACTTTGGCCGTCATGGATGACGGCCACACCGCTTGCGCGTGATACAGGATGTATCACAGCAAGCGCGGCTTTCTTTGCTACTTTCTTTCGCCGCCGAAAGAAAGTAGACGACACACACAAACTTTGATTCGGAGGAATTGCTTTGGACGACATCAAACCGAGCTTGACTGATTTTATAACGGGCGAAGATTTTTTCCGAACGATTTTGGTTGTCGAAAGTTCAGCGTACATTGAACCGCTGCGCGAACGTTTCCCGACGGCCGAAATTTTTTTTGTCACCGCGAACGAAGACGACGCCGAAAAGTTTCCCGACGTGCACACGACGCTGATTGACTTCCGCGAAGAACGCCTGCCCTTCGACGAAGAATTTTTCGACGCGATTATCGGCGACTTGACGCTTGAGGTCGTCACGAATCCGCAGGACATTGCGGCGGGCTTTTCGACGTTCATCAAGCAAACGGGCTGTTGGCTGACGAGTTTCCGAAATATCCGCCACTGGAAAGTTATCGAACGGCTCATGCGCGGCGCTTTCGGCGGAATTGTGTCGAGACTTTACACACGCACGGAGTTTGAGCGGCTGTTGTACGCGTCGTTTTACAAGGAAGTTCAACTGTTGCCGCTGAAAAAAAAATCGCCGCCCGAACTTTTGGAGCGACTGATTAACTGCGGCTTCGACAACTTCGACGACGACTTACAGACGGAATTTTGGCTTGTGCGTGCGTCGCGGTCGATGCCCGAACTTGCGCTGTTGAAGTCAATGTTCACGCCCGAAATTCGCGCAGATTTGTCGAGAATTCTTCACCGAATCGAATACGACGTTGCCACTGCCGACAGCGTCGAAAAGTTTTGGCGATTGGTCGACGCGGAAAATATTTTCGTCGATTATGCGGCGGCGTTTATTCGGTCGGTCGTCGTTCACCGCGAAAATTTCTTCGACAACCTGAAACGTTTTTCGTCCCGCCCGGAAGTCGACGAGCTTATCGACGAGTGCGAATCGCTTTACGACTTCGACACGGGCAACCGCTTGCTGTGAAAGTGTATCGTTCGGGATACATTTTTTCAAATAGAGCTTGCTCACAAAAAAAATCCCCGCCACGCACGACGGGGAAAAATTTTTCAGTAGTGACCTCTGCAAGATTTAACGATTATCGTATCGTTCTCGACTTTGTAAACCAAGCGATTGGTATCGTCAATGCGTCGGCTGTAACCTGCGCCGTATTTCAGACGTTCGGGCTTGCCCAGACCGCTCAAAATTCCGTCGCGTTCAATGCTTTTGAGCAGACTATTGATTTTGTCGAACGTTTTTAAGTCGTTGTAACGCCAATAAATGTAATCGTCGAAGCCGCGGTCTTCAAAGTTTTTGTTCATGCAAGTGTTTCTCCCAGTCTTGGTCATTGATGAAGCTTTCCCATTCGTCGTCCGTGAACGAGACGTAATGTCCCGCTTTGATGTTGTTGTCGCGACGTTCCATTTCGGCATAAAACCGAGCGGCGCGAATGACTTTCGGGAGATCGAACTTGCCTTCAGCCATCATGTCTTTAAGCTCAAGGACGAAATATTTCAATTCAAGCGGCGTGAAGGTGACGTTTTCCGTGACGTTCAGAATTTCGGGGCTCAAAGTTTGTGTTTCAGCCATTTCAATCACTCCTTGACGATATTTTACAGCTCGAACAAGATTTTTGCAAAAAAAAATCCCCGCCACGCACGACGGGAAAATTTTTTTCACAGCAGAATGCCTGCGACACCTTTGAACAGCGCGAAGATTATCTTTTGCAAAGGCACGAAGACCCAATCGAGTATCGGCGTCGCAAGTATCAGAATCAAAAACACGAAGCTGTACTGTTCGAGCCGTTCGTAAGTCCGCGCCATTTCGTAAGGCAAGATGTTTCGCAGGATGTGCGAACCGTCGAGCGGCGGAATCGGCAGCATGTTGAATATCGCGAAGTTGATGTTGTAGATGATTATCAAGTTGATGACGACGAGCGCGCCTTCCGACAAGCCGACGTCGAATTTAATCAGCATGACGAAGATTATCAGCGTGACGAACGCCGTAACCAAATTCGACGCAGGACCTGCGAGCGATACTAAAATGTCGTCGCGGCGCGGGTTGCTGAAGTTGTTCGGATTTATCTGCACGGGTTTTGCCCAGCCGAAATGCACGAGGAACAGCATCAACAGCCCGATTGGGTCGACGTGCGCGGCGGGATTGAGCGTCAAGCGTCCCTGCAGTCGCGGCGTGTAATCACCCAACGCGTAAGCAACGCGGGCATGCGAATATTCGTGGACAACCATTGCGATAACAATCGCGGGCAAGCCGGCAATCAAATTCATGAAAAAGCCGCCGGGATTATCAAACATCGAAGCACCTCCGATTGAAGTTCATTTCTTCAGGAAAACTTGTTTGGCGAGTAACAGAATCGAAACAGCCGACTTCGCGTCGAAAATCTTGCCCGACTCAACCATTTGCACGGCGGCAATCAGCGGAACTTTCACCGCGTTGATAAATTCGTCCGAATCGGGGTGTTTGTCGCCCGCCGTCAAGTCCGTCGCGGCGTACAGGTGAATGTATTCGTCCGTGAAGCCGACGGTCGTGGCAATCGTCGTCAACTTCCAAATCTTGCCCGCAGTGTAGCCCGTTTCTTCGGAAAGTTCGCGTTTGGCGCACTCAATCGGGTCTTCGCCGACTTTGTCGAGCTTGCCTGCGGGAACTTCGAGCGTGACTTGACCGACGGGGTAACGAAATTGCCGCACGAGAATAATTTGGTCGTCGGGCAACAGCGGGACAATCGCCGACGCGCCGGGATGTTTAATCCACTCGCGAACGGCTTTGTGACCGTTGGGCAATTCGACTTCGTCGCGCTTGACGTGCAACAAACAACCGTCAAACACCGGCTCCGACGAAATTTTTCGCTCAACCAAAGTTTTGTCGTCGTTATCAATCAGCATGTTTAATCGCTCCTTAAAGGTTGTGTGCGAACATTTTGCCACAACGCGGAATTTTTTACAAGCCGTGCCGCTTGACTTGTGAATTTCTGTGCTATAATCGATAATACTTTTGATGACGACGACGAAAGGAAGATACGCATGAAAATTTTCAAACGGCTCGCGGTCGCGGTGATTATGAGCGTCGCGATTTTGGCGGGCGGCAATTCTGTCGAGGCGGTTGACTATTACAGCGGAATTTATCAGACCGTCAGCCGCTACAACTCAAACGAAGTCGAATGCGATTGGATCACGCGTGCGATTTTGTATGCGTCGAGCGAATACCAAGTTGACCCGATTTTAATCACGGCGATTATGGAGGCGGAGAGCAACTTCAACTTCCACGCGACAAGTCCCGTCGGCGCAATCGGTTTAATGCAGCTTATGCCCGAAACTGCGCGGGCAATCGGCGTCAACCCGCACAATCCGCTTGAAAACATCATCGGCGGCACGATTTACATCAAAAACCAACTCGGCCGCTTTCAAGATTGGGGCGCATATTCGGTGACGGATGCTGTCGCGGCGTACAATGCCGGCCCCGGTGCCGTCGAAAAACACGGCGGCGTTCCGAATTATTCCGAAACCGTTCAATACGTCATCAACGTCGCACGCAATTACAAAAATCTTTTGACGCTGATTCAGTCGTAAGGTTTTCAAGCGGCGGCAACTCGGTCGCGTTCAAATTCGGTGACGGTCGCTGTCGAAACCGTTCAATACGTCATCAACGTCGCACGCAATTACAAAAATCTTTTGACGCTGATTCAGTCGTAAGGTTTTCAAACCAAGGAGGGATTTTTATGGCATCGGTTGTCAACAACAATATCCAAGCAATGATTGTGCTCGGCACACTCACCAAAAATTCGGGCGGAATCGACAAAAGCCTCAAGAAAGCTTCTTCGGGCGAAAAAGTCACGTCCGCCGAAGACGACGCTTCCGCCTGGAGCATTTCCGAACGAATGCGCGTCAAGATGCGTTCAATCGGACAGGCGACGCAGAACGCGCAGAACGACAACAGCTTAATGCAAACCGCCGAAGGTGCGCTCAACTCCACGCTCGACATCTTGCGCAACCTCAAAGAACGCGCAGTAAACGCCGCCAACGACGCCAACACCGACGACGACCGCAAAATCTTGCAGAAGGAAGTCGACGGGCTGATTGACCAAGTCGACGACAACGCGCTTGTCACCTTCAACGGCAAGCATTTAATCGACGGCACGCACAACAGTCAAACCAACAGCCTGTTGAACTCGTTCGCCAACGAAAGCCTCGGCAACAACGTGGCAGACCCGCTGGTTAATTGGACGAACAAGCACGGCGAAAGCCTCGAAATCCAAAGCACCGACAAAATCATCATCTCCGCCGTGTGGCAAGGCAAAGCGTTCGTCAGCAGTGAGCCGCAGGAAATCGGCAACAAAACCATCGTCACGTTGCTTCAAGAATGGGAATCCGATACCGGCATTAGCGACGGCGTGCTTTGGTCGACGAACAGAAACTTTTACGGCAAAGACGGTCAAGGTCGCGAAGTCCCGACGCCCGGCGGAAGTTTCAATCGTCCGCCGTCACCGCCGCCGACCGGAGCACCGACATCCGGTGACAAGACTGCCGAAATCATTTCGCCGCGTGTGGGACAAACCGACTACAACGTTCCGCCCGACGGTACAATCGCCTTAGATCATCAGTTCGGCTCGTTTAATTTGAGTATCCTCGACGCGCAAGGCAACGTTCGCAAAACCGTCAACCGCTTTGTCGACAACTTCCACGAAGTTATTCGCGCACAAAACAAGACCGACGACAATTCGCTCAACTTCCACGTCGGCGCAGATGCAAACGTCGCGATTAAATTCGGCTTCGCGAACATGACTGCCAAAGGTCTCGCGCTCAAAGGTTCCGACGGCACGAAAGTTCAAGTCACGACCAAAGACGCCGCCAACGCCGCAATCGGCGCGTTCGACACGGCAATCAGTCGCGTGCTTGACGAACAGACGCGAATCGGCGCGGCACGCATGAGGCTCGAATACGCGGTGAGCAACTTGACAATCTCCAACGACAATGTGCAAAACTCCGAATCCGTGATTCGCGACGCGGACATGGCAAAAGAAATGGTCAACTACACGCGCAACAACGTCATGCTTCAGGCGTCACAAGCAATGCTTGCACAGGCGAATCAGAAATCTTCCGACGTGCTGGGACTTCTTCAGTAAACTTTTCGTCGCAAACTAAAAACCGCTCGACGTATCGGGCGGTTGATTTTTTTGTTGTCGTTGCGTCTTGTGCGGCCGTGTGTTCGCTTCGACTTACGTTGAAGTTGTGGCACGCGCTGTTGAACGTTGTTGACACGTTACAGCAAACTAAAAACCCCGTCGAACAATCGGCGGGGATTTTTTTTACTCGAAGTCGCGGCAGTATCGGCGAATCTCTCCGAGTCGCGAATATAAATTTTCGCCGGGACAAGCCGTGTCGTTCAGGTCTCTGTGCCCGACAATGACGCCGCGCTTCATCGGCTTGAGCTTGAACTTTTGACACAGCCACGCGGTCAACAGCTTGAGCGAATCCATCTGCACATCGGGCACCTTGACGAAGTCGAAGTTGCCCGCGACGCAAATGCCGACCGAATTTTTATTGTGGTGATAAGCGTGCGCGCCGACCGCGTCAAGTTTGCGCCCGCGTTCAATCTTGCCGTCCTTGCGAATGACGAAGTGATAACCGATGCCCGCCCAGCCGTTGGTTTCTTGGTGGAACTTGTGAATCTCTTCGGCGGACGAATCTTTGTCGCCGTCGGGAAAGCCCGCGTGGTGAATCACGACGACTTCGGTTGACGTGCGCTTTTCGTATTCGGTGAACACAAGATACGGCTTGCTTATCGGCGGCTCCCACGTGTCCAAAATGTAAGCGTCGGCGCGTTCCGTCGGCAAGAAAATTCCCGCCGCAGTCAACGCCGCGAACTTCAAAAAGTCTCGTCTGTCCATAACGTCAAACTCCGCTAAAAAATTTTTCAACGCGATAACACACCAAGAGTTCTCCCGCTTTTAAAGCGGGTCGTCTGTCCATAACGTCAAACTCCGTCAAACCTTCGGAACGGCTTTAAGCGTCAATTCGCCCGTGAAATTGTTGAGCCCGCGGAAATTGACTTCGCGGTTGCCTGGCGGCACGTCGACGGAAATTTCGCCGCTGTTGTCGAAGGTGTAAGTTTTGTTGCCGACCTGAACTTCAACGCGACCGGATTTAATTTTCGCTTCGCCAATGAGAACGCCGCCGTCAATGTCGAGTTCAGCCGTGCCGAGCGATTCGTTAATGTTTTCGCCTTCGACGCGAATGTCGCCGTTGTCGGAGCTGATTGAAGAACTTGAACTGTCGCAGCCGCCGACAATCAACGCCGCGATTAAAATCATCACGCTGAAGAAATGTTTCATGACTTGTTGCCTCCTTTGAACCGTAATGCAAACATTGTGATATCGTCGGATTGTTCGGCCTCTCCGACATGCGCGGCAACGTCGAGTCGAACTGCTTTAAGCAACGAATTCAAGTCGGCGCGGCAATCCGTCGAGTTCATGAACTTGATTAACCTGTCGGGCAGATATTCTTCGTTGGCGACGTTTAAAGCTTCGGTGACGCCGTCGGTGTAAATAAAAATCAAATCGCCCGCGTTGAAGTTGATTTTCTGTTCGACGAACGGAATGCCGTCCATTGGTCCCATGACGAAATTTTTCTTCACGTCGAGGAAGTCGCAACGATTTTCCGCCGCATGATAGATGACGGGCGGATTGTGTCCCGCGTTGACGAAAGTAAATTCGCCCGACTCAAGGTCAAGCACGCCGACAAACGCCGTCACGAACATCATTGCATCGTTGTTGGCGCAAAGTTTTTCGTTCGCGGCTTCGACGACGGGAGCCAGTCCGTTGCTTTGATAAAAACTTGCCGCGAAGTTATTCAAGACGGTCTTGCTGATAACCATGAACAGCGCGGCGGGAATGCCCTTGCCCGAAACGTCCGCAACGGTTATCGCAACGTGCGTTTCGTCAAGCATGTAAAAATCGTAAAAGTCGCCGCCGACTTCTTTTGCGGGCGTCATTGTCGCAAGAATTTCAAAGTCGTCACGCGTCGGAAAGTCTTTTGGCAACATGCCGCGTTGAATTTCGGTTGCAACGTCAAGTTCGGTGGCAATGCGTTCCTTTTCGGCGGTCTCCTTCGTCAAGTTCGCCATGTAAGCTTTGAGTTCGGCGGTCATTGCGTTGAAACAGGCGGCAAGGTGTTCGATCTCGTCGCCCGTGCGAATGTCGAGTTTCTTGTCGAGGTTGCCGGCGGCAATTTCGCGCACGCCGTCGCTGAGCTCGTTAATCGGTTTGACGAAACGCCGCGAAAGGTTCGTTCCCAACAGGAACAAAATCATCAGCAACGCAACGGGAATGCCGACCGCCATATATTGAACATACGCGTATTTGTCGTCAAGTTGACGTTCAAGTTCCGCCACTTCGTTGATGAAGTAATTGCGCGTTGCCTGCGACGCACTTAAAACCTGCGCTTCGGGGACAAGCAAGCCGAATGACCATTTCGATTCGGGCATGGGCGCGAACGCCAGATAAAAATTTTTGTCGCCGACCGTCACGAACACGATGCCGCTTTCGCCGTCAAGCATCTTGCGTGCCGCCGCCGACAAATCTTCTTCGCCGCAGTCGCGCAGGTCTTTGATTGTTTCGTCGAAGATACCTTGCGCGTGCGTCATGAAAAGAATTTCGCCGTGACGGTTGAGCACGAAGTTGCAGTATTCGTTTTGAGTGACGTTCTTGTTGACCCAGTTGTAAAAATCTTCGCTGGAGTAATCCAATCCGACGACGCCCGCGAAGTTGCCCGCCGCGTCATAAAACGGAGCACTTGCGCCAATCTGATTGTAACCGCCGGATTCAATCGTGTGATACAAGTCCGACAGCACGGAGGCGTTCGCCTTCTTCGCGTTGAGGTACCAGGGACGTTTGCGCGGGTCGAATTCGTAAATGCGTTCGTGCGAAAAAGTTATCGGCTTGGTGAAGTCAACTTCCGTTTCGGTAAGTCGCGTGCAGATGTACCAGCCGGTCTTCGAGCCGACAAAAGCCGTCGCGTGATACGTCGCGTAATTCTTAATCAGTTCGGACAGAACGTCTTTGATGTTTGCGGCAAGCGCAACTTCCTGTTGAATTGCGGGCGTGATTTTGTCGCGAATGTCGGGCGCGTAAATAATGTACGGTTCGGCGTTCCTGACCGTGTCGGTGCGCGGGTCGGGCAAAGATTTCGACGGATAATATTCCGGGTGCGACATGATAAACGTCATTGCGTCGGCAAGCATCTCCGCATCTTCGCGGGTGATTGACATTTCGCGATCGAGAAACTGCGCCTGCGATTCGACAAGTTCGCCGAGCGTGTCTTTGAGTTGGGCAATCAAAAGTTCGTCGGTGTAACCCGCGCTGTTTTGGCTGAGTTCGTCGCTCATTGTGCTCATGTCTTTTTCGACGACGCGCCCGCCGAAGTACGTAAAAATTCCCAGCACGAGGAAAGTCGCCAGCCCGGTGCCCAGCACGAGTATCAGAACTTTTTTGTGAATGTTAAGCTTCATGGTTGCGACTCCCTTTGAACCTGAGCGCGAACAACGTAATGTCGTCGGACTGCGCGGCGTCTCCGACGTGTGCGGCAACGTCGGCGCGAATATTTTTCAGCAAGGTGTCCAAGTCAACGCGGCAATCCGTCGAGTTCATGAACTTGATTAACCTGTCGGGCAGATATTCTTCGTTGGCGACGTTTAAAGCTTCGGTGACGCCGTCGGTGTAAATAAAAATCAAATCGCCCGCGTTGAAGTTGATTTTCTGTTCGACGAACGGAATGCCGTCCATTGGTCCCATGACGAAATTTTTCTTCACGTCGAGGAAGTCGCAACGATTTTCCGCCGCATGATAAATCACGGGCGGATTGTGTCCCGCGTTGACGAAAGTAAATTCGCCCGACTCCAAGTCAAGCACGCCGACAAAAGCCGTCACGAACATCATTGCATCGTTGTTGGCGCAAAGTTTTTCGTTCGCCGCTTCGACGACGGGAGCCAAGCCGTTGCTGTGATACAAACTTGCCGCGAAGTTATTCAAGACGGTCTTGCTGATAACCATGAACAGCGACGCGGGAATACCCTTGCCCGAAACGTCCGCGACAGTTATGGCGACGTGCGTCTCGTCCAAAAAGTAAAAGTCGTAAAAGTCGCCGCCGACTTCCTTTGCGGGCGTCATTGTCGCAAGAATTTCAAAGTCGTCACGCGTCGGAAAGTCTTTGGGCAACATGCCGCGTTGAATCTCGGTTGCAACGTCAAGTTCGGTGGCAATGCGTTCCTTCTCGGCGGTGACTTTGGTCAAGTTCGCCATATAAGCTTTAAGTTCTCCGGTCATTGCGTTGAAACACGTCGCAAGGTGTTCAATCTCGTCGCCCGTCTTGATGTCGATTTTCTTGTCGAAGGATTGATCTTTTATGATGTCGCGCACGCCGTCGGCCAACGTGTGAATCGGTTTGACGAAACGTGCGGACAGGTCTTTGCTCAGCGAAAAGAAACTGTTGAGCAGCCAGCCCCAAAGAACCAGCGCGGCGAAGATTATCAGGAAGTATTCGCCCTGCAACCGTGAGTTGAAAACTTCAATCTGCGACAGGAAGTAATCGCGTCCGGCAACGGCAATCGCGCTTACGTCGCGGCGTGCGGTGAGCGTCCCGAAACTCCAACCGACCGACTTCATCGGCGCGAAGGCAAGAAAATATTCTTCGCCGTCGACAACGACAAGTTCCGTGCCCGATTCGCCGTTGACCATCTTGCGTGCCGCGTCAGCCAAAGTTTCCTCGGAACTTTCGCGCATGTCTTTGCCGCCGACTTGAGCGACAATTTCGCCTTCCGTGCGCGTCGAAAAAAGTATGTGCCCGTCTTTGTTCAATACGAAACTGAAGCCGCTTTCGCCGATTAAAGTTTGGGACATTGGAGCGTACATGTCGGAAATTGAAAAGTCCAGCCCGACGACGCCCGCCACGCCGTTTTTATCGAAGTAAGGCACCGAACAAGCGATAAACGGCGCGCTGTCGTCCGTGACACCGACATACAGATCCGAAAATACCGGCTTCGTCTCGTTAATCGCGCTGATGTACCAGGGACGTTGGCGGCTGTCGTAATGATAAAGTCGTTCGTTCGTCAAGAAGAGTTGACCGCGCACCTGCGGCACGACGTTGATACAAATCGTCCAGCCGTCTTTGGAGCCGACGAAGAATGACGAGCGGTAACCCGTGTAAGTTTTGGCAAGCGGCGCAAGCATCACGCGGATGTTTGCGGCAACTTCGATGTTGCGTCGAATTTCGGGCGTCAAATTGTCGGGCGGCGTGCCGTTCGCGTAACTTTCGGAGCTGTAAGTTATGTACGGCGTGAAATTTTCCACGACGTCGACACGCGGGTCACGCAACTTTATCGCCCGCCAAGCGTCGGGGTTCGAGGCGAAATTTGTCATCAAGTGCGACAGTATTGTCACGTTCTGCTTGACCATCTTCGTTTCGTGCTCAATGAATTCTGCGCGGGAGTAAGCAAGTTCGCCAAGCGTATCTTTAAGTTGGCGTGTCATGAGATCTTCGGTGAACGTCGCGCCCGCCCGTCCGATTCTCTCGCCGAGTTCGTCCATTGCGTCGCGCACGTTGCCCATTGCGTAAAAAGAAAGACCGCTCAAAGTCAAAAATGACAGAATCCCCGCCGTCAAGACGAGGACGAGCAGTCTTGTTTCTATGTCCCGCCGATGCAAGCGGCGCGTCAAACGGTTAAAGTACCGTCTTGCGTTTTTGTACAGCGTGTTCATCGGGCGTCCTCAGAAAAGTTTTTTCATGCGCAGAATATTCTTGTCGTCCGTGCGTTCGTAAGAAATTTCGTCGACGTTGTTTTTGACCAGGAAGATGCCAAGCCCGCCGATTTCGCGTTCTTCGGCGTCAAGCGAAATGTCGGGGTCGGTTTTTTCCAACGGATTGTACGGTTTGCCGCCGTCAATGAACGTCAACAAGACCGCAGTCGGGTTTTCTTCAAAGTCAACGCAAAACGTCGCGTCACCCGTTGAAGGTTCGTAAGCGTAACTTGCGATGTTGACGAAAATTTCTTCGATGACAAGTTCGAGTTGCATTGACGCCTTAAGCGGGCAGTCGTGAGCTTCGAGTTTCTCCGCGGCGAAGTCGGTTACTTGTTGCAGGTTGTCGATTGTAGCCGCGAGTGTGATTTTTTCCATAGAAAAACTCCGTTACTCAATCGTCATCAAGCTTGCAAAGCCGGTCATGTCGAGGACTTCCATGACGGTTTCGTTGACGTGGATGAGTTTCATTGAGCCTTGCTTGTTCATGCGCTTTTGTGCGACGAGCAACACGCGCAGACCCGCCGAGGCAATGTACTGCAGTTCGGCGAAGTCGAACGTCAAATCGGTGACGCCGTCGAGCGCGCTTGTGATGAACTTGGACAGTTCGGGCGCGGAGCCTGCGTCGAGCCGGCCGATAACTTTGATTGTCAATGCGGTGCCGTTGAGTTCTTTTTTGATTTCCATGTCGAATGTTACCTCCAAAAAATTTTGTCGCTGAACGTTACTTTCTTTCGGCGGCGAAAGAAAGTAACCAAAGAAAGCCGCGCCTGCTGTGATGCTTCCGGCATCACGCGCAGGCGATTGCGGCCGTCATCCGTGACGGCCGGGTTACGTGTCGTGTGACGGTCGGGTTCGTCGCGTCAAGTTTGTTCGCGGGCGGCGATGTATTTGTTGACCGAGGAGATAAGTTGCACAACGTCGAACGGTTTGGCAATGTGGTAATTCATGCCGCTTTCCATGCTTTGGCGTTTGTCTTCGTCGCGGCTGTTGGCACTGAGCGCGATAATCGGCAACAGTTTGGCGTCGGGGCGGTCAAGCGCACGAATTGCCCGCGTCGCTTCGTAGCCGTTCATTATCGGCATTTGAATATCCATCAACACCAGGTCGTAATAACCGGGCGGATGTTTCATGAACGCTTCAACCGCGTCGCAACCGTCGGGCACGGTTTCAACCGAAAAGCCGGACTCTTCAAGAATCGTTTCTGCCAACATGCGGTTAAGTTCGATGTCGTCAACCAAAAGAATTCTGCGGCTGTGGTCGTCGGGAAAAATTTCGTCGACAACTTTCGACGGCGCGTCTTCGCGACAAAGTTTGAACGGCAAGCCGACGGTAAAAGTCGTGCCGTTGCCTTTTTCGCTGACGACGTCGATTGAGCCGCCCATTGCGTCAAGAAGTTTCTTCGTTATCGCAAGACCGAGACCCGCGCCCTTCAAGCCGCTTTGCGTCGACGTTTCTTCGCGTTCAAAGGTGTCGTACATGCGCGACATAAAATCTTCGCTCATGCCGCAACCGTCGTCGGCGACAATGAATTCGCAACGCACGTAGCCCGATTCGGAAACTTTGCGTTTCTTGGCAATGACTTCGACGTAACCGCCTTCGTGCGTGAACTTTATCGCGTTGTCAATCAGCGCGGAAAGAATTTTTCGCAGGTTGACGTCGTCGGTGCAAACGAGTTCTTCGGGCAAGTTCAGTTCCGTTTCAAGCGAAATGTTTTTGTCCGCCGCAGCTTTGGCGAAACTGTGCACAACCGTCATGACTTGTTCGGACAGGTTGCAAACTTCCGAGCGCATGTGAAACTTGCCGTGATTGATTCGGCTCATGTCCAAAAGGTCGGTGACCATGTCGAGCATTTGGCGGTTTGATTCGTCGACTTTGTCCAGATACGTGCGGATAAGTTTCGGGTCGTCGAGGTGTCGGCGCGCCAACTCCGTGAAGCCCATGATTGAATTGAGCGGCGTCAAGATGTCGTGCGAAATGTTGAACAGGAACGCGTCTTTGACTTCGGCGGCTTGTTTCTCGCGGTGAAGTTCAATTTCCATGCGCAGATTTTCTTCGCGGAAACGTTTGCGGTCGGTGATGTCGCTGATAAAAACGTAAAACGCGTCGCCGTATTCGGGGAACGTCGACAAGTGCCCGTAATCGTCCAGCCAACGAATTTCGCCGTCTTTGCGCGTGATTCGATATTCGACGTGATCGAGATTTTCGTTGTCGGGATTGGCGATTTGTTCGTTGATTGACGCCTGAATCTTCGCGAAGTCGTCGGGGTGAATCATGCCGCGAAAAGTGTAACCCGTCAGCGCACGAAACTCGTCAACGTCCGCGCAACCGTAGATGTTCAAGACTTCGCTGTTGACGTAAAAAATATCGAACGGCTCGCGTGCGGAGTAAATGAAAAATCCGCCGGGCACGTGTTCGGAAAACCATTTCAGCATCGGCAAGACTTCGTAGAGATACTTCTTGTCCAGAAAGTTGCTTTTGCTCATTACTGCACCCCAAGACCTGCAAAAATTTTTCCGCGCAATAATACCACACGTCGCCGCGTTTGTACAAAAAATTTTTTTCGGCACGTGACGGCTTGCAAAAATTTCACACGGCGTGCTACAATTCGCCGCGAACTCGAAAGGAAGGTTTTACGCATGTTGGTTAACACAGTTATCAAAGACCGCGTCTGTTACGTCGAAATGCAAAACGGCAAACATTTCAACTGCCTGAGCGAACAAATGTGCACGGATTTAATTGCGGCGGTCAAGCACGGCTACGAAAGCGAATGCGTCTGCATCGTCATCAAGGCTCAAGTCAACCGCGGCGTGTGGAGTGCCGGCCACGACATTAAAGAATTGCCGCAGGACGGTTCCGACCCGTTGGCTTTTTACGTCCCGATGGAACGGTTGCTTCGCAAAGTTCAAGACACGCCGATACCCGTCATTGCCTGCGTCAACGGCACGGTTTGGGGCGGCGCGTGCGACCTGTGCTTGTCGTGCGACATGATTGTCAGCTCGAAGAACGCGACTTTTGCAATCACGCCCGCGAAAATCGGCATACCTTACAACGCGTCGGGAATCATGCACTTTATCAATCAGCTCGGCATGAACAAAGCCCGCGAAATGTTTTTCCTCGGCACGCCGATAACCGCCGAAGACGCGCTTAACGTCGGCTTGATTAATCGCGTTGCCGAAGCGGACGAAATCGAAAACGTACTCGAAGAACATTTTCTTGCGCCACTTCGCAGGAACAGCGCGTTGTCGGTCAGTGCAATCAAGCGGCAGTTCCGAATTTTGAGCCGTGCCTCGACGGTTATCAGTGCGGAGAATTTTGAGCGAATCAACGCTTACCGCACACGCGTTTACGAAGGCGACGACTACAAGGAAGGCATCAACTCGTTTTTGGAGAAACGCCCGCCGCAGTACAAAGGCAAGGCCGCCGACCTCGACGGAAGCGCCTTTTGGAATGCGTAATGAATTCGCCGTACACGCAAAAAAAATCGCCTCCGACGTGGAAGCGGTTTTTTTGTTTACAGATGTTCTTCAAGTTTCAAAATCACGTCACGAAGTTCGGCGGCACGTTCAAATTCCAAAGCCCGCGACGCCTGTTGCATTTCGGCGGTCAAGCTCTTGACAAGATTGCGTTTCTGCGCGGGCGATAACTTCTTGATAAGTTCGCTTGGCGACTTCGGGCGTTTGTCGGATTTTTTCAGCGGCAACTCAATCAGCGGGGCAATCGGCTTTTGAATCGTCTGCGGCGTCACGTGGAATTTTTCGTTGTACTCGGATTGAATCTGTCGCCGACGTGCGGTTTCGTCCATTGCCCGCCGCATCGAGTCGGTCACCTTGTCCGCGTACAGGATGACTTTGCCGTTGACGTTGCGCGCTGCCCGCCCGATTGTTTGTATCAGCGACGTTTCCGAACGCAGGAAGCCTTCTTTGTCCGCGTCGAGAATTGCAATCAGCGACACTTCGGGCATGTCCAAACCTTCGCGAAGCAAATTTATTCCGACAAGCACGTCGAATTTGCCTGCGCGCAGGTCGTGGACAAGTTCCGCCCGTTCGAGTGTGACAACGTCCGAATGCATGTACTTGACGCGGATTTTCACGCCGCTCAGGTAGTCGGTCAACTCTTCGGCGAATTTCTTCGTCAACGTCGTGATTAAAACTCGTTCGTTCGCCGCGACGCGCAGATTTATTTCGGCAATCAAGTCGTCGATTTGATTTTCAAGCGGGCGCACTTCGACTTTCGGGTCAAGCAGTCCCGTCGGGCGAATTATTTGTTCGACGGTGTTTTGTGATTCGGCAAGCTCGTAAGCGGCGGGCGTCGCGGACACGAAGATTATTTGCGAAATTTTTTCGTTGAACTCGTCGAAAGTCAACGGGCGATTGTCCCTTGCGCTCGGAAGTCGGAAGCCGTTTTCAATGAGCGAATTTTTCCGTGACTGGTCACCCGCGTACATTGCGCGAAGTTGCGGTAACGTCACGTGCGATTCGTCGACGACGGTCAAAAATTTTTCGGGGAAGTAATCAATCAGCGTGAACGGCGGTTCGCCCGCGTGTCGCCCCGTCAAGTGCCGCGAATAATTTTCGATGCCCGAACAGTAGCCCATCTCGCGAATCATTTCCAAATCAAAATTCGTGCGCTGTTCGATTCGTTGAGCCTCGATTAACTTGCCCGCCGCCGTGAAAGTCTCGACCTGCGCGGACATTTCGTCGCGGATATTTTTTTCGGCGCATTGCATGTCGTCGAAGTCGGTCACGTAATGCGACGCGGGAAAAATAAAAACTTCGTCGCGGCGGCCGATGATTTTTCCCGTCAAAATCTCGAACTCGGAAATTTTGTCGACCTCGTCGCCGAAAAGTTCAATGCGAATTGCGCGCCCGTTGTAACCCGCCGGCGTGACTTCGATTGTGTCGCCGCGCACGCGAAATTTGCCGCGTTCGATAATCACGTCGTTGCGCTCGTAACGAATTTCAATCAGCCGCCGAAGAATTTTGTCACGCGGGACGACTTGCCCGATTTTGACGTGCAACAGGAGCTTGGAATAATTTTCGGGCGAACCCAAACCGTAAATGCACGACACGCTTGCGACAATGATAACGTCGCGCCGCTCGAAAAGACTGCACGTCGCGCTGTGGCGCATTTGGTCAATCTCGTCGTTGATTGCGGCGTCCTTTTCGATGTAAGTGTCGGTGGCGGCAATGTACGCTTCGGGCTGATAATAATCGTAATAGCTGACGAAGTAGCCGACGTAGTTGTCGGGGAAAAAATTTTTGAACTCGGCGGCAAGTTGCGCTGCCAAAGTTTTGTTGTGCGCGATAACCAGCGTGGGCAGTTGAACTTGTTCGATGACTTTGGCGACGGTGAAAGTTTTGCCCGTGCCCGTCGCGCCCAAAAGCACTTGAGAGCGAAGACCGTCCGCAACGCCTTCCGCAAGTGAATCAATCGCCTGCGGTTGGTCGCCCGTCGGTTGAAAGTTTGACACGACTTGAAATTTTTTGTTGAGCAAGATTTACACCTCGTTGACATTCAACAGCAACAGAAAATCCGGCCGTCATGGAGTGAATGCGCGCTGGCAAGCATTCACGGCCGCCGATTGACTTTTGCGCCAAAAGAAAAGTAACAAGACGTCACACTTCGTTGGCGGTCAACAGCGCGTCGACGGTAATGTCCGTGCGCTTGTTCAGGTCAATGAATTCACCCTTGGCGGTTTGCACGACGGGAAGTGCCGTCACCCGCGAAGAATCCATGTAAACAATTTTTGCGCGTTGTCCGTCGCTTAAGCCGACCCAACTGCCGTTGATTGACTGCAAAAGATTTTTCATGAACAGGATACAAAAGCGCGTGTCGAGTTTGCCGGCAAGCACGTCGCCATAAAGCACCTTGATAATCTCGAACGGCGAATTTCGTTTGGCGTAAGAGCGCGTCGTTGCCATTGCGTCGTAAATGTCCAGGAAGGCGATAATTTTGCCGAATTCGCTTATCTGGTCGCCGCGAAGACGATTCGGGTAACCTGAGCCGTCGCAACGTTCGTGGTGATGCAACACGCCGAGTAAAACGTCTTTGTGATTTTTCAGCGGCGAAACTTTCAGCATGTCGTAGCCGTAATCGACGTAGCGGCGGACTTCCTTGAGTTCGTCGGGCGTCAACTTGCCGGTCTTGTTCAAAAGCGTTTTAGAAACTTTCATCTTGCCAATTTCGCACAGCAAACCCGACATCAACAGTTCGCCGATTTTGTTCGGCTTGTAACGGAGCCAATAAGCCATAATGCCCGCAAGAATCCCGACGTTTAGCGCGTGGTGAACGATATAATCGCCGTCGCGTTTCATGTTGTGAATTTGCGTGACGGCGGTCGCCCCGTCGCAAAGTTCGATGACGTTCTTCGGGTTGAGAATTTCCGCCAACGCGTCCTTGTCGAACTCGCCCGTGCGTGCGAAGGTGTAATAAAGACTTTGCGTCGCATCGAAGGCCTCGTTGTAGCGTTTGACGTAAGTGTTGTCGAGCAAGTGTTCGTTGCCCGACGCGGCGGGTTGGTAGTCGTCTTCGGTCACGTCGATGTAAACAGAAAAGACGTTCTTGCCGCGCAGTTTGTCTATCAACTCGGAAGTGAGCTTCGTGTTTTCCTTGAGAATTTCGGTACCATCGAAGTCGCGCACGGAGCGGCCGACCTTCATGCCGGAGCGCAACTCGGTCACGTCGTAAGATTTGAGCATCTCATCTCCTCCTCGCTTGAAGTTGTGAATTTATTTGCCGCGTCGTGTGAAATTCCTGCGACGGTTACAAATTTCGTTGCGCGAAGTCAAGCGGACGTTTATAATCGTTATGAGGTGATTCCATTTGAGCGACAAAAAAATTCAGCGCAACAACTTTGCGTCCTACGTGAAGAAATACATTCAACTGTGTATCGGCGCGGTGATTGCGGCTTTGGGACTTGAGCTGTTCCTGATTCCGAACGAAGTCATTGACGGCGGTGTCGTCGGTCTGTCGATTATGGCGCAGTACGTGACGGGCTTGCCTCTGGGCACGTTTCTTATCGCGTTCAACATTCCGTTCCTGTGGCTGGCGTACAAACAGATCGGCAAAGATTTCGTCGTCGCGACAATCGTGGCGATTTGCTTTTTGAGCGTTTGGTCGGAAGTCGTCGGCGAATATCCGAAAGTCACAAATGACCCGTTCCTCGCGGCGATTTTCGGCGGGATTATCGACGGACTTGGCGTCGGATTGATTATGCGTGCGGGCGGTTCGCTCGACGGCACGGAGATTGTCGCCATTATCGTCGACAAGAAAACCATTTGGTCGGTCGGCGAAGTCGTCATGTTTATCAACCTGTTTATCTTGAGCGGCGCGGGCTTGCTGTTCGGCTGGGACAAGGCGATGTATTCGCTGTTCGCTTACTTCGTCATCTCAAAGATGATTGACGTTGTTATCAAAGGTCTTGACGAAATGTATGCGGTGATGATTGTCTCGAATATCCCGTACGAATTGACCGACGAACTTAACGCGAAACTCGGACGCGGCGTTACGCTTCTTCACGGCGAAGGCGGTTACACCCGTCAAAGCAGAGAGATTTTGTACTGCGTCGTCACGCGCCTGGAGGTCGACAAACTCAAGCGGATTGTCTTGGACATGGACGAACACGCGTTCATTACGATTTATCCCGTCAACGACATTGTCGGCGGCCGATTCAAAAAGTCGGGTCACTAACGCGTTGAACGTTACTTTTCTTTGGCAGCAAAGAAAAGTAACCAAAAGAAACTGCGCCCGCAGTGAAACCTTCCGGGTTTCAACGCGGGCGAAAGCGGCCGTCATCCATGACGGCCGGAACTTACATTGCAATGAAAAATCCCCGCTCAATCGAACGGGGAAAATTTTTTCGTCGGGTGAAGTTTATTTGTCGAGCTTGACGGCTTTGGCGTCGAAGGTGAACTGCTTGCCGTCGAAGTTGATTTCGACGGTGTCACCGTCCTTGACCGCGCCCGAAATAATTTGCTTGCTGAGTTCGGTCTCAACGGTGTGCGTCAACAATCTGCGCAGTGGCCGTGCGCCGAAGTTCGCATCGAAACCTTGTTCGCTGAGCGCGTCGACGGCGGCTTGAGTCCAGGTAAGTTTAACGTTGATTTGTTTTTCGAGGCGTTCGCTTAACGTCTTGAGCAAAATCTCCGCAATGGCTTTGACTTGATCTTTCGCCAGCGACTTGAAAACAACAATGTCGTCAATGCGGTTCAAGAATTCGGGTCGGAAGTAATTCTTCAGCAAGTCTTTGATAATCGATTCGGCTTCCGCGAAAGCCTGATTCGTGATGAAACCGATTTTCGCACGCTGAAGAATTTCCTGCGAACCGAGGTTGCTCGTCATGATAATCACCGTGTTTTTGAAGTTGACGACGCGGCCTTTACCGTCGGTCAACCTGCCGTCGTCGAGAATTTGCAACAGCACGTTGAAAATGTCGCGGTGAGCCTTTTCGATTTCGTCAAGCAAAATGACGCTGTACGGGCGGCGACGCACGGCTTCGGTGAGCTGTCCGCCTTCGTCGTAGCCGACGTAACCGGGAGGCGCGCCAATCAATCTTGCGACGGTGTGTTTCTCCATGTATTCGGACATGTCGACGCGGATAATCGAACGTTCGTCGTCGAAGAGAGCTTCCGCCAACGCTTTGGCAAGTTCAGTTTTGCCGACGCCCGTGGGTCCCAGGAAGATGAACGAACCGATAGGGCGATTCGGGTCTTTGATTCCGGCACGCGCACGCAAAATCGCTTCGCTGACGACTTTAACGGCTTCGTCCTGCCCGACAACGCGCTCATGCAAGGTGTCTTCCAGGTGCAAAAGTTTTTCGCGTTCGCCCGTCAACATTTTGGCAAGCGGAATGCCCGTCCACCTGCTGACGACTTTGGCGATGTCTTCTTCGCGGACTTCTTCTTTAAGCAGGCGTTCACCTTTGGCTTGAGCGGCGATTTCCTGTTCGACTTGCTTCAACGTGTTTTGAAGTTGCGGAAGTTTGCCGTACTTGAGTTCGGACGCTTTTTGCAGATTGTAAGCGCGTTGAGCTTCTTCGATTTCGTTGTTGACGGCGTCAATTTCTTTCTTGATGGCACGCACGCGCAGGATTGACTGCTTTTCGGCCTCCCACTTGTCGCGCAGAACTTTTTCGTCGGCTTTGAGTTTGGCGATTTCGTCGGTGATTGAGTTGAGCTTTTCGCGTGACGCGGCGTCGGATTCTTTTTTGAGTGCCTGCTCTTCGATTTCGAGTTGCATAATCTTGCGGCGGATCTCGTCAATCGGCGCGGGCAACGATTCAATTTCCGTGCGCAACTTCGCGGCGGCTTCGTCGACCAAGTCAATCGCCTTGTCGGGCAAAAATCTGTCGGAAATGTATCTGTCGGACAACGTCGCCGCAGAAACCAAAGCCGCGTCACGAATTCGCACGCCGTGATGAACTTCGTAACGTTCCTTGATGCCGCGCAGAATTGTTATCGTGTCTTCAACGGTTGGTTCGCCGACCATGACGGGCTGAAAACGCCGTTCAAGCGCGGTGTCCTTTTCGATGTACTTGCGGTATTCGTTGAGCGTCGTCGCGCCGATACAACGCAGTTCGCCGCGTGCGAGCATTGGCTTCAAAAGGTTGCCCGCGTCCATTGCGCCTTCAGCTTTGCCCGCGCCAACGACGGTGTGAACTTCGTCGATAAACAGCAGAATTTGTCCGTCGGACTTCGTGATTTCGTTGAGGACGGCCTTCAAGCGTTCCTCGAATTCGCCGCGGAACTTCGCGCCCGCAATTAACGAGCCCATGTCCAACGCGTAAAGAGTTTTGTTTTTGAGCGATTCGGGGACGTCGCCCGCCACGATTCGACGCGCAAGACCTTCGACGATTGCGGTTTTGCCCACGCCCGGTTCGCCGATAAGCACGGGATTGTTTTTCGTGCGCCGCGACAAAATTTCAATCGTCCGCCGAATTTCTTCGTCGCGCCCGATAACGGGGTCGAGTTTGCCCGCACGAGCCGCCGCCGTCAAGTCGCGCCCGAATTTCGCAAGACTTTGGTAAGTTTCTTCGGGATTTTCGTTGGTGACGTTTTGCTTGCGAAACTTTTTAATCGCGTCGTCGATTTTGCTTTTCGACAACTTGAATTCGCGGGCAATGTCTTGAACTTCCTGCTTGCCGTCGGTGACCAGACCGAGCAACAAGTGTTCGGTGCTGATGAATTCGTCCTTCATGGAGCCGGCGTATTCGCGAGCCTTGCCGATAACGCGGGCGAGATCGACGCCCATTGTGAGACGCTCTTGACCTTTGACTTGCGGGATTTTGTTGAGTTCCGCTTCGAGCTTGACTTTGAACATCGGCAAATCGGTTTGACATTCGGCAAAGATTGTCGCGAGCAAACCTTCGGGTTCTTTGGCAAGCGCAAGCATCAAGTGCAACGAGTTGAACTCCTGGTGATACTTCATTGCCGCCAGCTGTTGCGCCGCCTGCAGTGCTTGTTGGGCTTTGGCAGTGTATTTTTCGTTCGCCATATTTATCACGCTCCAAACTTTCGTGGTTGATTTCTTTTGACGCGGCAAATGATAAACGTTAAACAGCAAAATGTCAAGCACAACTTTTGACGATTCGTCGAAGGGCGAACGCGTTGCAAATTCCCGCAGCTTGAATTACAATCGGCGGCATGATGAACACAAAAATTTTCCTGATTGCCGGAACACTCGACGGGCGCGAACTTGCGCAACTTCTGCTTGAACGCGGCTTCGACGTGACGGCTTCGGTCGTCAGCGATTACGGGCGAAAACTTCTGCAGACGTGCGCGGGTCTCAAAGTCAACGACAAGCCGCTCGACGCCGACGAACTCGAAAAAATTCTGCGCGAAGGCAACTTCGATTGTCTTGTTGACGCAAGCCACCCTTACGCGCAAAATGTTTCGGTCAACGCGATTCGTGCCGCACAAGCCGCGAATGTTTTTTATGTCTGCTACGAACGCGCACAGGTCGAAGTCACGGGCGAAAACATTTTCCGCGTCGACAGCTACGAATCAGCCGCCGTCAAAGCGTCCGAACTCGGCAAAAATATTTTCGTCACGACGGGCAGTCGCAACTTGAAAACTTTCGTCACGTCGCCCGCGTTGAAGGACTGCAATTTGACCGTGCGCGTGTTGCCGACGGCGGAAGTTTTGTCGCAGTGTGAAACGTTGGGTTTGTTGCCGAAACAGATCGTCGCGATTCAAGGCGCGTTCTCAATTGAACTTAACGTCGAATTGTTCCGTCACGCGCAGGCACAAGTTATCGTCACGAAAAACAGCGGACAAGTCGGCGGCGCGGACACGAAACTTGCGGCGGCGAAGATTTTGAACTTGCCAGTCGTGATGATTGACCGCCCGAAGATTGCTTACCCGAACTTGGCGGCGACGTTCGCTGACGTGTGTTCGTTACTTTCTTTGACCGAGCAAAGAAAGTAACCAAAGAAACTCGCGCCTGCTATGACGCATCCTGCGTCATGCGACAGGCGATTGCGGCCGTCATCCATGACGGCCGGATTTCCGTTGCGTGTCGTTCGTTGACGTGTTGGAGGAATTATCGTGAAGACTTGCACAGTGCAAACCGTTTTGAGTGCCGTCAATCAACTTGCGCCCAAAAGATTCGCCGAAGACTGGGACAACGTCGGACTGCTCGTCGGCGACAGAAATGCCGCAGTCACAAAAATTTTCGTGTGCCTTGACGTGCGCGACGAAAACATTTCGCAGGCGATTGACCTCGGCGCACAGCTGATTGTTTCGCATCACCCGCTGATTTTCCGCAAGATGTCCGACGTTCGGCTTGACAAACCGCTCGGTCGACACATTGCCCGCTTAATCAAAAGCGACATTGCGGTCATTGCGGCGCACACGAATCTTGACAAAACTTCCGGCGGCGTCAACGATGTGTTGGCGAATCAACTTGGACTTGTCGACGTGAAAATTCCCGACGACGAAGAAATTTCTTTCGTGCGGCTCGGCAGGTTGCCAATGCCCATGACTGCCGCGGACTTCGCCCGTCACGTGAAAAAATCTTTGAACGCTCCGACTGTTCGGTTGGTTGACGCGGGCGACTTCATGATTGAACGCGTCGGACTTTGCTCAGGCGCGGGCGCGGAATTCATTTTGAACGCACAGTTTCACGGCGCACAAGCTTTCGTCACCGGCGACGTCAAATATCACGAAGCACAAGCCGCCGTCGAAAATAAAATTCACGTCGTGGACGCGGGACACTTCGCCACGGAGTTTCCGATTGTCCGCGTGCTTGCCGAATATCTGCGCGACGAACTGAAAAAGTTTCCCGTCGAAGTCGTCGAAGACACGCAGTCGAAAGATTTTTTCGCGACAGTTTGAAATTGATTCTTGACTTGAAGTTTGCTTGAGCTGATAAACTTGCGCCGGAAAATCTTTTCGTTGTTGGGGGAGTGTTTATGACAATCGGCGAAGTCAGTGAAAAATTTCAGATGACGGCGGACACCCTGCGTTATTACGAACGAATCGGTTTGATTCCGCCCGTCCCGCGCAAGAAGAACGGTATCCGCGATTTCGACGAACAAGCCTGCAAGTGGGTCGGGTTCGTCAAGTGTATGCGCGCTTCCGGCGTGCAAATCGAGGCGCTGATTGAGTACGTGTCGCTCCTGCAGAAAGGCACGGGCATTGAGCGGCGCAAACAAATTTTGATCGAACAGCGGGCGCGGCTCCAAAATCAAGCTGAAACTTTGCGCACGACGATTGAGCGGCTCGATTACAAAATCGACCACTACGAAGAAATGTTCAAGCAACCGTGAAACTTTCCTCGGCAACCTCGCATGAAGAGCGGGGCTGTTTTTTTTTGCGCAAACGTGTACAATGTCCGCGAAGGAGGCATAAACATGAACTTCGACAAAATTTATTCGGACTTCGACGCGGCGCGGGAAGTTCACGACATTGAGTCGATGAGCGACATAATCAAGCGCGTCAACGACCACTGCGGTGAATTGGCGCGCACGGGCAGAGCGAACGAAATTCCGCCCGAAGCCAACGAAATTGCCGCGCATGTCAACGTTATGATTTACTTCGTCATGAAACTTTTGGGCGACGGCAACGCGTCCAAAGCGCGACATTATCTCGGCACGTTTGAAAATCCCGACGGCGTCGACCTGAACATCAAAGAAGGATTTTTCTTCATGTATTACCTGTTCGGGCGAATGTTTTATCTTGAAGGCGACTTCTTTCGCGCCGAAGAATTTTTCACGCGTTACGAAGAACTGCGCACGAAAAAGTTTGGCGACGTCGACGAATTGAGTTTGTTTTATCGGGCGAACTGTTTGGCGTTCACCGGAAAGTTTTTCGCGGCGGCTCAGCTTTACGAACGGATTCTGCAAATCAAGGCGAACTTCCCCGAAGTCAAACGCAACCTTGAGCGTTTGCGGCGCGGAAATGTCGGTGGACTTGTGCGCGAACTTTCAAGCCTGCGATATTTCACGAATTGGCGCGATGTGCCGATTTTTATCAATGCCCGCGACCGGCTCGGCGTCATGAAACGCATGATTGATTGGTTGCTCGACGCGGGTTATCGCAAGCTGATAATTTTGGACAACCTGTCGACGTATCCGCCGCTTTTGGATTATTATCGTGCGCTTGACGGGGATTCGCGGGTCAAAGTCATTCGCCTGGAAAAAAATTTCGGCTACAAGGCACTGTGGCTGTCGGGCGTGCCGGAGCAGCTGAAAATCGCAACGCCGTACGTGTACACCGACCCGGACTTGTTGCCCGTCGAAGACTGTCCGAAAGATTTCATGCGCCGATTCATGGACATCCTTGACGACAACCGCGAACTGCGCAAAGTCGGCTTCGGGCTTGTTTGGGACGACATAACTTTTTTCAACAAGGATTGGGCGCAACGCACGCAACGAAACTTTTACGAAGGCACGCAGGTCGGCGACGAACTTTATTACGCGGCGATTGACACGACGTTTGCGCTGTACTCGAACGTGCGGCATTACAACGTTCGCTTTTCGGTGCGCACGACGGGCGACTTACAAGCGTATCATCTGCCGTGGTACTTCGATTACGACAATTTGCCGCCCGACGAAAAATATTACGTCGAACACGCGGAGCCTTGCGCGGGAACGGCAACTCAATTCAAGCAACGTTGACGATTTAATTGCTGTCACACGCAACGTGGAGGTTAAACTTTGGATTCGATAAAAATTCGCGGCGCACGGGTTCACAATCTCAAGAACATCAGCGTCGAAATTCCCCGCGACAAACTCGTCGTGATAACCGGCGTTTCGGGCAGCGGCAAAAGTTCGCTCGCCTTCGATACAATTTACGCCGAAGGTCAACGCCGTTACATGGAGTCATTGTCAAGTTATGCGCGTCAATTTTTGGGACTGCCCGACAAGCCCGACGTTGAGCTGATTGAAGGTTTAAGCCCGTCAATCGCGATTAATCAGAAGACGACCAACAACAATCCGCGCTCGACCGTCGGTACCGTCACGGAGATTTATGATTATCTGCGACTGCTTTTCGCACGCGTCGGCAAACCGCATTGTCCGAAGTGCGGCAAACCCGTCAAAAGTCAAAGCGTCGACCAGATTCTCGCGCAGATTTTGAAGCTCGACGACGGAACGCGATTCAGTTTGCTTGCGCCGATTGTCAATCATCAAAAAGGCACGCACAAAGAAGTTTTCGACCGACTGAGCGCGGCGGGTTTCGTGCGCGTGAAAGTTGACGGCGAACTTCGTGAACTCGGCGAAAAAATTTCCCTCGCGAAGACGAAGAAGCATTCGATTGAAGTTGTCGTCGACCGCTTGATTATTCGCGACGGCGTGCGTTCAAGATTGGCGGATTCGTTGGAGACCGCACTCAAGTTCGGCAACGGAATTGTTTTCGTCGAAACGGACAGCGAAACTTTGACATTCAGCGAACGAAATGCCTGCGTCGACTGCGGTATCAGCTTGCCCGACATTACGCCGCAACTTTTTTCGTTCAACAGTCCGAAAGGCGCGTGCCCGACCTGCAGCGGACTCGGCAAGGTGTTCGACGTGCGCGACTTCACGACAATGTATGAGTGGATGATTGCAATTCACGACTTCAAGACGACCGACCTGCCCGAAGACGCCTGCCCCGCCTGTCACGGTCAACGGTTGAAGCCCGAAGCGTTGAGCGTCACCGTCGGCGAAAAAAATATCGCGCAGGTTTGCGACATGTCCGTTGACGCGTGCCGAAATTTTTTCGCGACGCTTGAACTTGACGACACCGACAAAAAAATTTCCGCGCAAGTGTTGAAGGAAATCAATTCGCGGCTGAAGTTTCTGTGCGACGTCGGACTTGACTACTTGAGTTTGGCGCGCAAGTCGGCGACTTTAAGCGGCGGCGAATCACAGCGAATTCGTTTGGCGACACAAATCGGCTCGGCTTTGACGGGCGTACTTTACGTGCTCGACGAACCGTCAATCGGACTTCACGCACATGACAACCAAAAACTTTTGGCGACCCTGAAAAATCTGCGCGACCTCGGCAACACGCTGATTGTCGTCGAACACGACGAGGAAACCATTCGTGCGGCGGACGAAATTGTCGACATCGGACGCGGCGCGGGCAAATTCGGCGGCGAAGTCATTGCTCAAGGCACGGCGGACGAAATTTCCCGCGACGAAAATTCTTTGACGGGCGACTACCTCAGCGGGCGCAAAAAAATTCCCGTGCCGACGACGCGCCGACCGATTGAACAAACTTTGACTTTCGCGAACGCCTGCAAGAACAATCTCAAAAACATCACCGTCAAAATTCCGTTGAACGCGTTGACTTTGGTGACGGGCGTATCGGGCAGCGGCAAGTCAACGCTCGTCGAAGAAGTCATTTACCCGACGCTCAGCGACATGAAACTCGACGGCGTGAGCAAAGTCACCATGATTGACCAAGACCCGATTGGCAGGACGCCGCGCTCGAACATTGCAACTTACACGGGCGTCGCCGACCACATCAGGAAACTTTTCGCCTCGACCAACGGCGCAAAACTTCGCGGTTACAAGGCGGGACGTTTCAGCTTCAACGTCAAAGGCGGCAGATGCGAAAGCTGCGGCGGCAACGGCGTCTTGAAAATCCCGATGAATTTTCTGCCCGACGTTTACGTCACCTGCGACGTGTGCAAAGGTGCGCGCTTCAACGCCGAAACGCTCGAAGTCACGTACAAGGGCAAAAACATTTCCGACGTGTTGAACATGCCCGTCGACGAGGCTTTGGAATTTTTCGCGAACGTGCCGACGATTAAACGCATGTTGCAAGTCCTGCACGACGTGGGCTTGGGTTACATTGCGCTCGGTCAATCGGCGAACACTTTCAGCGGCGGCGAGGCTCAACGCGTCAAACTTGCTTACGAATTGGCGCGGCCTTTGGGACGTGCGGCGAACATTTACATCATGGACGAACCGACGACGGGCTTGCACTTCGACGACGTGAACAAGCTTATCGACGTGATTCAGCGGCTTGTCGATCGCGGCGACACGGTCATAATCATTGAACACAATCTCGACGTGATTAAATGCGCCGATTACATTATCGACCTCGGACCCGACGGCGGCGACAAAGGCGGTCAACTCGTTGCGTGCGGCACGCCCGAAGAAGTTGCCCGCGTCGAAAATTCTTACACCGGTCAAGCTCTGCGCAAAGTTCTGTAAAAATTTTTCGTCCGTAATTTGCGGGCGATTTTTTTTCGGCTGTTGAATTTCGACGGAGAAATTTTTGACCGAAAAAATTCCTATCTTGCTTTTCGTAGCGAAGCAAGTTATAATGCCGACAATTTCAAGTTGCAAAATAGAAAGTGTTTCGGGCTTACGCGGTGACGCCGTTCGAGACAAACATTTTCCAAAACGAAAGGAGCGCGCCAACTCAACAAACTCAGAACTTTTGTGGAACTCAACTGATAATTTTTTAGGAGAACGCAATCGAACAGCGGGCTTTTCCAAAACACTTTCCGAAAGTCCGAAATTCGTGGCGTTGCGAAGCCCTCGGCAAGGGCTACTGTCGCGCATGCCTCCATACCGCTTGCGGTTTTGAAACGACGTGAAGTCGAAAACCATTATCTGGCAACGCTTTGGTCGCGCATGCCTCCATACCGTTTACGGTTTTGAAACAGTTGAATCTTGGCTTCTTTCCGTCCTTTTTTCAAGGCGGAGTCGCGCATGCCTCCATACCGCTTGCGGTTTTGAAACAATCAAATGCCTTTGCCGCGAGATACAACAAGCTGTCGTCGCGCATGCCTCCATACCGCTTGCGGTTTTGAAACTGGTTGCCCAGATCTTTGAAGTTTTTGAAACCTTGCTCCAGTCGCGCATGCCTCCATACCGCTTGCGGTTTTGAAACGCCGCAAGTTCGTAAGGAATATGAATCCCTTTTACGGTAGTCGCGCATGCCTCCATACCGCTTGCGGTTTTGAAACGAGTCAACGCGATATTCAATGTCGAGCGCGTCCTCAAGTCGCGCATGCCTCCATACCGTTTACGGTTTTGAAACTGCTGTAAACGGAATCAGGGAATTGAATTTTGGCTTGTCGCGCATGCCTCCATACCGCTTGCGGTTTTGAAACATCATTAACGTCAACGTACGGCAGCGGGGTTTGCACTCCGGTCGCGCATGCCTCCATACCGTTCACGGTTTTGAAACGATACTCGCGAATCTGCAATAGCAGAATTCGTAGTTAGTCGCGCATGCCTCCATACCGTTTACGGTTTTGAAACATCGTAGACATCGCAGTCCCACTTATCGGGCAACTTGACGTCGCGCATGCCTCCATACCGTTTACGGTCTTGCGAGCAAAAAAAATCCCCCGACGATTTTCCGTCGAGGGATTTTTTATTTGAGTTAAAAAATTTTACGCAAGCACACGAGCAAGACGCATGTATTCGGGATTGAGCTGCTTTTTGTTGTTAACGGCGTCATGCAGGTTAATCGAAACGACGTGCCCGCGATTGAAGCCGAAGACGATATCCGACAAGCCCGAAATGAGCGCAAGTGCCGCGTGTTCACCGAGGCGGCTTGCGTTGACGCGGTCAATAACCGTCGGGGAGCCGCCGCGTTGAATGTGTCCGAGTTTGGAAACGCGAGTGTCAAGACCGGTTTTCTCCGCGATAATCTTGCCGATTTCGTGGCCTTTGCCCGCGCCTTCCGCGACGACGACGAGAATGTAACGTTTGCCCGCGTCGTAAGCCGCCTTCATGTCTTCGCACATTTCGTCAAGGTCGTATTCTTCTTCGGGAACGAGAATGTATTCCGCGCCGCCCGAAATGCCCGAAACCATGGCGAGCCAACCGGAATTGCGTCCCATGACTTCCAGAACGATTGTGCGACGGTGAGCCGAAGCCGTGTCGCGAAGTTTGTTAATCGCGTCGATAATCGTGTTGGCTGCCGTGTCGCAACCGATTGTATATTCGGAGCCCCAAACGTCGTTGTCAATCGTGCCGGGCAAGCCGACGATCGGAATGCCCGTTTCTTGGCTCAACGTGGACGCGCCGCGAAGTGAACCGTCGCCGCCGACAACAACCAAACCTTGAATGCCGCGGTCAACCAGGTTTTTGTAACCGAGTGCGCGACCTTCGGGCGTGGTGAAGCGTTTGCAACGAGCAGTTCCCAAAAATGTGCCGCCGCGTTGAATGATGTCGCTTACGTCCTTGGATTGCATCTCGAACATTTCTTCGTCAAGCATACCGTGATAGCCGCCGCGAATGCCCCAAACTCTAACGCCGTGATGAAGTGCCGTGCGAGTGACGGCGCGAACTGCCGCGTTCATGCCGGGTGAATCGCCGCCCGATGTCATTACTGCAATACTTTTCAGCATAACCGAATCCCCCTCCAAAAGCCCATTGCTCGACGTCATGCGCCGAAAATTTTCCGTCGACATAATAGCATAGATTTTCCGAATTGCAAATATCGCGCCCGCCGCGTGAAAAATTTTTTCGTCGGCTTAAACGTTGCTACGCGCAAACAAATTTGATATTATTCGCGTCGAGGTGATTGCTCAATGAAACCCGGCGCGATTTTTGACATGGACGGCACGCTCTTCGACACGGAGAAACTTTACCGCAAGGCGTGGTTGTCCGTTGCCCCCGAATTCGGCGTGGAACCGAATTACGACTTGCCGATTGCCGCCTGCGGAACGAACATGGGCGAAGAGTCCGTGCGCGTCGTCGAAAGTTTTTATCCGCACATCGACTGCAAGCGTTACGTCGAGCGCGTGTTGGAACTTGTCGAGGCCTGCCGCGAGCAAGGTTTGGAACTCATGACGGGCGTCGCAGAGATTTTGAATTTCTTCCGTGACGCCAACGTTAAAATGGCGGTTGCAAGCAGTTCGCCCGTCGCGATTATCGAAGAGAATTTGTCACGGAAAAATCTGCGCGGATATTTCGACGTGCTTGTCGGCGGCGACATGGTTGCTCACGGCAAACCCGCGCCCGATATCTTCAAGCTTGCGGCGGAGAAGTTGAACATTGCGGCGGCGGATTGTTACATCTTCGAGGACAGCTTCAACGGAATTCGTGCGGCACACGCGGCGGGCGGCGCGGCGATTATGATTCCCGACACAATGCAACCGACCGACGAAATTAAAGCTTTGTGCGCGGGTGTCTTCGTCAACTTGTCGACAGCTCAACAAGCCATTTCGGAGGGTCAGCTATGAAAGTTGCGATTATCATTGGCAGCGACAGCGATTGGCCGGTCATGAAAGCCGCCGTCGACACGCTCAAAAGTTTTGACGTCGAAGTTCAAGTTACCGTTGCTTCGGCTCACCGCACGCCGCAGAAAGTTCACGACTTCGTTACCAATTCCGACGCGCAGATTTTCATTGCGGCGGCAGGCATGGCGGCTCACCTTGCGGGCGTCGTGGCAAGCTTGACGACAAAACCCGTTATCGGCGTCCCGATGAATTCCGAACCGTTCAAAGGTCTCGACGCGCTTTTAAGCACGGTACAAATGCCCGGAGGAGTTCCCGTCGCGACAATGGCGGTCAACGGTGCGAAGAACGCCGCGTTGTTCGCCGTGGAGATTCTTGCGCTTGCCAACGAAGAGCTTGCCGAAAAGTTGACGGTCTATCGCCACAAGCTGATTACGGAGGTCGCGCTCAAAGAGCAGAAGATTCAACAGAGTTTGCACGAATAATTCACATCCCTTAAGGAGGCGTCAATATGAACACCAGGACACACGAAATTATTTTGGAGTACGTCAACGTTTTGATGCACAAGGCGTTGAACCGCGAATTGACGTGGGAGTCGTCCGTCGGCTCAATGGAGTACAGCTACTTGATTAAGTCGCTCGAAGGCGAAGATTTGCTCGGCGTTTCCTACGACGTGCGCAGTGCCGACCGCGTGGACATCACCATTCACGGCGAAACTTTCCGCACGCGCAACAAGCCGATTATCGACCGCGTCGGCAGGCTTTTCCGCATCATCAATTACGAACGCGGCGAAAACGTCATCAAGGACGAAACAATCAAGTTCATGCGCTCTTACGTCCAGAAAAATCGGTGAGGTGATTTTTTAATGTCAACGGTTGTCATCAGCGGCGCACAGTGGGGCGACGAAGGCAAAGGCAAAATCGTCGACTACCTTGCAGCTCAGGCAGATACCGTCGTGCGCTTTCAAGGCGGCTCGAATGCCGGTCACACGGTCAGCGTCGGCGGCGAAGAATACAAACTGCGTCTGTTGCCGTCGGGCATTTTGTACAAGGGCACGACCTGCGTTATTGCCAACGGCGTTGTGCTTGACCCGCAATGTCTGCTTGAAGAAATTGACGCAATGGACAAGCGCGGCGTCGACACGTCGAATATCCGCATTTCCAATCGCGCTCATGTCGTCATGCCGTGGCACAAACTTTTCGACGAACTCGGCGAACTTCAACGCGGCGCAAACAAAATCGGCACGACAAAACGCGGTATCGGCCCGTGCTACATTGACAAGGCCGACCGAATCGGAATTCGCGTGTGTGACTTGATTGACCGCGACGAATTCGCCAAAAAAGTCCGCGCAGTTTTAAGCGTGAAGAATTTGACGCTCGAAAAAGTTTACAATCACGCGCCGCTCGACGCCGACGAAATTATCCGCGAGTATGAAGCTTACGCCGACAGAATTCGTCCGCTCGTTTGCGACACGATAACTTTGCTCAACCGTCAAGTCGACGCGGGCAAAAAGATTCTGTTTGAAGGCGCGCAGGCGACAATGCTCGACATCGATTACGGAACTTATCCGTTCGTCACGTCAAGTCACCCAATCAGCGGCGGCGTCGGTATCGGTGCTGGCGTCGCGCCGAAAAAGATTGACACCGTCGTCAGCGTCGTCAAAGCTTACTGCACACGCGTGGGCGAAGGCCCCTTCCCAACCGAACAGTTAAACGACATCGGCGACAAACTTCGCACGGCGGGACACGAATTCGGCACGGTGACGGGGCGTCCGCGTCGCACGGGCTGGCTTGATGCTTGCGTCGTCAAATACGCCGGTCAACTCAGCGGCACGGATTACATGGCAGTCACGCGCCTGGACATTCTCGACGGCTTCGAAGAAATTAAAATGTGCGTCGCGTACAAACTCGACGGTCAAGTTATCGACGAAATTCCCGCGTCGTTGAACGTCCTTGCGAAAGTCGAACCCGTTTACGAAACTTTCGCGGGCTGGAAGACCGACATAAGCAACGTTCGCCGCTTCGACGACTTGCCCGAAAACGCACGCAAATATTTGACGCGCATGTCCGAAGTCACGGGCATTGAACTCGGCATTGTGTCCGTCGGCGCGAACCGCGATCAAACGATTGTGCTTGCCGAAAACATTTTTTGAACGGCGATTGTCCCCGTCGCGTTGACGGGGTTTTTTTACGCAACGACAGGAGGTTTCAACATGATTAAAGTTTTGGTCAACGGCGCGCTCGGTCGCATGGGTCGCACGGTTTGCGCCGCCGTGAAATCCGACGCCGAACTTGAACTCGTCGCGGCAGTCGATGTCATTGAAGGCACCGTCGAAAATCTCAGCGTCGAAACGAACCTTGACGCCGCGTTGAAAAAATTTCAGCCCGACGTGATGGTTGACTTCACACGTCCCGCCGCAGTCTTCGCAAACGTCATGACCGCGCTTGCAAACAAAGTTTCGCCCGTTGTCGGCACGACGGGTTTAAGCGACGACGACAAACAAAAAATCCGCGACGCCTGCGAAGTCAATAAAACACCCGCGTTCATTGCGCCGAACTTCGCGCTCGGAGCCGTGTTGATGATGTTGACTGCGCGCAAAATCGCAAAGTACATGCCCGAAGTTGAAATTATCGAACTGCACCACGACAACAAACTCGACGCGCCTTCGGGAACTGCGGAGTTGACGGCGAAGATGATTTCCGAAGTCCGACTCAAACACAAACAAGGTCACCCCGACGAAGTCGAACGCCTCGCTCACGTGCGCGGAGCCGACGTTGACGGGATTCGCATTCACAGCGTGCGATTGCCGGGCTTCGTCGCGCATCAAGAAGTTATCTTCGGCGGGCTCGGTCAAACGTTGACAATCCGCCACGACTCGATGGGTCGCGATTCGTTCATGCCGGGCGTCGTGCTTGCCTGCAAAAAAGTTCGTGCGCTCAAAGGCTTGACAATCGGGCTTGACAAAATTCTCGATTGACGGAGGTCACACCATGAAAAAATTTTTCGCAACGTTGCTCGCCGCGTTGACGCTGTGCATGTTGACTGCCTGCGGTACTTCCGCCGAAGAAAAGTCGCCCGCCGCGCAAACTTCCGATAAAATTCTCGTCGCGTACTTTTCGTGCACGGGCAACACCAAAAAAGCCGCGCTTGAAGTCGCCGAACTGCTCAAAGCCGACACGTTCGAGATTGTCCCCGCGCAAGCTTACACGTCCGACGACTTGAATTATCAAGTCGAAAACTGCCGCGCCAACGTCGAACAAAAAGATTCCGCCGCTCGTCCCGCGATTAAAAACAAAATCGACAACCCCGCGCAGTACAAGGCGATTATCGTTGCGTTTCCAATTTGGTGGGGAGCCGAACCGCGAATTATTGACACGTTCGTCGAAAGCCTCAACCTCAGCGGCAAGGTGATTGTTCCCGTGTGCACGTCCGGCGGCAGCGACATTCATTCCGCGACGTCGAACCTGCGTGCGCTGTGCAAAGGTGCCGACGTTCGCGACGGGCAACGACTCAACGGCATGTCCAAAGACGGACTCAAAGCTTGGCTCGACGGATTGAAATTATGATTCGCTTTTTGCTTGACGCGCTGTTGTTCGCGCTGTTTGTCGCGGAGATGTGCTTTTATCACCTGCCAAAGGACTTGCACGAAATTTTCGGCGTCGCGCTTGTCGCGTTGACAATCTTGCACGTCGCGATTAACCGGCGTCAATTCATGTCGCTGACGAAGAAACTTACGCCGCGGAAATTTTTCTGCCTGTCGACGGACATTGCGTTGACAATCTGCGCGCTGATAATTTTGGCAACGGGCGTGTGCATGTCGAATTTTCTGTTCGTCGACGCGGTGAGCTTTGAAATTCGGCGCAACATGACGATTCACCAACTGCACGTCGCGCTGCCTTACGTCGCAATGATTTTAATCGGACTGCACGTCGGCTTTCACTGGTCGGAGCTGTGGCAAAGATTCTTGAACACATTCGGCTTGACGAAACTGTATGAGCGTCGATACAAACTGTTCTTTACGGCGGCAATGATTTTATCAATCGTCGGGGCTTACGGGCTTCACTTGAACCGCGTCGGCGATCGAATCATGATGAAACACATCTTCGGCACGCCCGCAACGGACTTGCCCGCCGCAGTCTTCGCGCTGATGATTGTCGGCGGTGTCGCATTGTTCGCCGCGATAACCGCAAGTTCAAACCGTAAATAAAAATGACCGCCTCCGTTTTCGGGGACGGTCTTTTGAGTTTCAGCGAAAAGTCGCTTTAAAAGCGACGGAACAGTTGGTGTGACCCGCGACGTTATCACAACCGCAATTCGGTCGCCGCAATGTCACCGAAAATATTTCTTCACGAGTTCGCCGCGTGCATGAATCAGTTCGTCGCGACGCTCACGCGCAGATTGTTTCATTGATTCGCACGTCGACACGTAAGACGCGAATTCTTCCTGCAACTCAAGCGGCGGCACGGGAATTTTCGCGTCTCCGATGCTCTGCTTGTTCAGCGTCAAACCTTTGACGGCGCGCATTTGTCCGCAACTCCAATCGTGCCCGCGCAGATACATTCGCAGATAATCAACGTCGACGAATTCGCCCGGCTTGACAATGAACGCGGCAATCGCTTCGTTCGTGTAAATTTCTTCGGACGTTATAGCCGTCTTGCCGATTGTCAACTTGAAACTCATGATGACGGTGTTGGCGGGAACAAGTCTTATGCCTGTTTCGTCGACAGCCGCTTGAGAAATTTTTTCCGACGTGTCGCCCGTGAATCTATCGTACTTGCCGAGGTCGCCGACCGAAATCCATTTGTGCATTCCGTCGCGCCAATAGTTTTGGTTGTCCCGCGAAGGCGTTCTGCCGATTTGCAAGTCAAACAGTTCGTTGACGGTTCGCGTCGGGAAATTTTTATCGGCAAACAGCGCGTTGAATTTCTTTTGAACGTCGGTGTCGAGGCTGTGAATCGTTTGTTCGCACGAATCAATCTGCGCGTCGAGGGCTTTGAAGTCGTCGACGATTTTTTGTTGCACGTCAACGGGCGGCAACGGGAACTTGTACGTTTGAATTTTGTCTTTGTTGCCGCGTGGCATCTTCATGCCGCCCGCCGTCGCCGTCGCGAAGTCGAAGAAGTCA
>CAMUZU010000011.1 GCA_947165295.1 uncultured Selenomonadales bacterium
TTTACGTCGGCGAGCGCATTAACGACCAAACTTCGACGGGCTTGTCAACGGGCAATGTGACGAGCTGTTGAGCGTGCGACGGCCGCTTTAAAAGCGGCGGAACTCTTGGTGCTCACCGTGACTGCCCGACAATTCCGGCTTGCCGTGTTGCAACAGCGTTGCGAAAACTTTTACGTCGGCGAGCGCATTAACGACCAAACTTCGACGGGCTTGTCAACGGGCAACGTGACGAGCTGTTGAGCGTGCGGAGCGTCGAAAATTTCTTCGCCGTCAACGTCGCGCATTTCGGTTATCGTCTGCGAAAAAGTTTCTCCGCACGGTTGCAAAAATTCTGCGCGTTGACCGACGGTGAACTTGCCGCGCTGTTCGACCGTCGCCGTCATTGTTGACGCGTCAAATGCCCGCACGATGCCCAAAAAATTAGCCGAACGCTTCGGCTTTGACGTTGAATAAATTTCTGTCGGCTTGCCGTCGCCCGCGAAAAATCCCGTCGTGTACGGGCGGTGAGCGACTTTGTCGAGTTCGTCGAGCCACTCGTCGCGCACGGTGAACTTGTCGGGATTGTCGCAGAACGAATCTATTGCCGCACGATAAACTTTGACGACGCCCGCGACGTAATTGACGCTTTTCATGCGGCCTTCAATCTTGAGCGACGTGACGCCGCTTCGGATGACTTCAGCAATGTTCGGCAACAGGCACAAGTCTTTTGAGTTCATGACGTAACTGCCGCGTTCGTCACCTGCGACGGGAAAAAATTCTCCGTCACGGGTCTCCTCGACAAGTTGATATTTCCAGCGACAAGAATGCGTGCATTGACCGCGATTGGCGTCGCGCCCCGTCAAAAATTTCGACAGCCAGCAACGTCCCGAATACGAAATGCACATTGAGCCGTGCACGAAAATTTCAAGTTCGGCTTCGCAGTTCGCTTTGATGTCGGCAATTTCTTCGCCTGTGAGTTCGCGGGCAAGGACAATTCGACTTGCGCCCAGTTCGTGAAAAGTTTTCGCCGCGTGAAAGTTCGTGACGTTGGCTTGTGTGCTGACGTGAATTTTCAAGTCGGTCAACTGTCGCGCCAAAGCAATGACGCCCAAGTCCGAAACGATAATCGCGTCGACACCTGCCGCGTCCAAAAACTTCAGGTAATCGGCAAGTGCGTCGAAGTCGGCGTTGCGTGCGTAAATGTTTACTGCCGCGTAAATCTTCTTGCCGCGTGCGTGCGTGAAATCAACCGCCGACAAAATTTCGTCGCGGGTGAAGTTGTCGCCGAATGCGCGCAGGCTGAAGTTTTCGCCGCCGAAATAAACCGCGTCCGCGCCGTAAATCAAAGCCGCCTGCAATTTCTCGAAGTTGCCCGCGGGTGCCAAAAGTTCCGGCTTAACGATACTCGTTGACAAGATTCAAATGCTCCTCGTAAGTGAAGGCGTAATGATTGTGCCCGTTGCGGTCGGCGACGAAATACAGATAATCGGTCTCCGCAGGATGCAATACGGCTTCAATCGACGCCATGCCGGGATTTGCAATCGGCCCCGGCGGAAGTCCCGCGTGCTGATACGTGTTGTACGGCGAATCAATCTGCGTGTCGGCAATCGTCACGTCTTCTTTCGGCGTGTCCATCAAGTACTGCAACGTCGCGTCGGTCTGCAACGGCATGTTCAATTTGAGCCGCTTCAAGAAAACCTGCGCGACAATCGGTCGGTCTTCGGGGAAACGAACTTCGCGTTCAACCAGCGACGCCAAAGTTATCAGGTCGTACACGGACAAGCCCATCTTTTCGGCGTGCGTGCGCATTTCGGGCGTCAAGCGTTCGTCGAAGTTGTTTGCCATGAGCGTCAAAATTTCGTCGATGTCCATGTCGCTTTCGACGTTGTAAGTGTCGGGGAACAAAAAACCTTCCGCCGCGAAGAAAACGTTCTGCCGCTTGCGCATGTAATCATACGGCGCGAAATTCTCCGCCGCCTTGAGAAACTCGTTTTTGTCGGCAAGGTCAAGATTGTACAGCCGCTCGGCAATTTCTTTGACGCCGAAACCTTCGGGCACGGTGAACTTGATTAACTTCTTTTCGCCCGTCAACAGTTTGGCAAAAACGTCGTCGTCGCTCATGTCGGCGGTAAAGGTGTACGAACCCGGTCGAAGTTTGTCGTCGTAGCCGCGCAGGCGTGCGAAAAATCTAAACTTCAAGCTCGAATCGATGATACCTTTTTCGGCAAGGCGGTCGGCAATTTCCGCGGTGGACATGCCGTCGCGAATTTTGATGTTGATTCGTTTCTCGATGACGTTTTCGGGTGACTCGTCTTCGATCGGAGCGTCGGGCTTCTGAATGTGTGCAACGTCGGGGTCGGCAAATAAAAGTACCGCGCCCAATGCCGCAATGCAAAACGTCACCGCGCCCGCAACGGAGGCAACGTATTTCCACGAAATTTCGTCAAGCAAGTCGCTTAAAGAATCGCGCACCTTGTCCGCAAAGGAAACTTTCTCGGAGCGTCGCGAAGGAATTTTGCTTTCCTCGTCGTCGGGAAAATTTTTGTCGTCGGGCTGACTCAAGATTACTCGTCCTCATCCAAAAGTTTGTCGTAAGCCGCCTGTACCGCCTCGAATTCTTCGTCGGTCGGCTCGATGTATTCGTCTTCGCCGTCGGCGTTGGTGACGATTTTGGCAATGATAACGTCGTCTTCTTCGCAACCGCAGTCGCAACCTTCGTCGTGTTCGTGAACTTCGACCAAAAGCGCGAATCTGTCTTTGCCGACGGGGATAACCATCTCTTCGACGTAATAATAAGTGTTGCCTTCTTCGTCGGTCATTTCGACGATGATGTCGTCGTCCGCGAAGTCTTCTTCGGGAATTTGGTTGATGCGTTTGTCCGCCATTTAAAAATCTCCTCTCCGGCTGTCAAGTCAACGTGACGTTGCATCCAATGAGTGTGACCCGTGACGTTGCGACAGCTTTATCTCCGACTGTCAAGCCAACCTTGCAAGATGTAAACCGCAGCCATTTTGTCGATGACTTTCTTGCGCTTCTTGCGACTTAAATCCGCTTCGATTAACGTGCGTTGAGCCGCGACGGTGCTGAGGCGTTCGTCCCAAAAACTTTGCTCGACGTTGGGAAGAGCCGCCGCGATTTTCGCCGCGAAAGTCTTGACGAATTCGCAACGGGTGCCCTCGGTGCCATCCATGTTTTTGGGCAGTCCGATAACAAAAGTTTTCGCCTCGAATTGAGCGACAAGTTCGCGCAGACGCTTAAGGTCGTTTTTGTTCGACGTGCGCTGAATTGTTTCGACGCCTTGAGCAGTCAAACCCAACGGGTCACTTGCCGCCACGCCGATTGTCTTGTCGCCGATGTCCAACGCCAAAACTCTCACGCTTTGCCCTCCAGCCGCTCAAGATACGTGCGCACAAGTTCTTCCAACAGCTCGTCGCGTTCGACTTTGCGAATTTGGCTGCGCGCCTCCATGTGGCTCGTGACGTATGCGGGGTCGCCGCTCAAAAGGTAGCCGACAAGTTGATGCACGGGATTGTAACCTTTGGCGGTCATTGCTTTGTATGCGTTGCGGATGACTTTCTCGGCGCGGTTCTCCTCGATGCCGAAGCTGAACATTCTGGTCTCGTCGCTGACGGTTTTGGTTTCGCTGCCGGTCAAACCAATCACTCCTTCGCGAAAAATTTTTCGTGCATTGTACAACAACTGCGCGGCGTGGACAAGAAAAAGTTTGGTTCACGGTTCACTTGCCTTTGAGCGCGTTGTACTTTTGCATGTCGGCTTGAGCTTTCGCGTTGTCGCCAACAGCTTTGTAACATTCGGCGCGAAAATAATACATCCACAGCAACAAACTTTGTGCAGTCTCGTTATCGGCAGCAAGTTCAATCGCCCGTGTCCAATCGACAATCGCCGCCGAATAATTTTTCAAGTCGTGCTGATAAAAGTTTGCGCGATTCATGTAAGCATGTGCGGTCGGATTCAGTTCAACCGCCTTACTCAAGTCGGCAAGAGCGCGCCCGTTATCTTTGGCGACCTGCCGCCAATACAGCGAACGATAAATGTAATTCTGCGCGTTGGTCGGGTCAAGTTCGATTGCACGGTCAAAATCTTTTATCGACGCGGGATAATTTTTCGCCATGAACTGAAGATAGCCGCGGTTGCCGTAAGCCTCCGAATAATCGGGCTTGAGCTGAATTGCACGGTTGAAGTCGTCAAGTGCTTGCGAACGAATTTTTTCGCCGACGGAAACATTTTTGTCGACGGATATTTTAATCGCCGCGACGCTGTTGCGAATATTTCCGCGCCAATTGTAAGCTTCGGCGTTGTCGGGCTTGAGTTCAATGGCTTCAGTGTAAAGTTGAATCGCGTCGTCGAATTTCTGTTGATAAGCAAGGCGCGTGCCTTCCTCGACTTTTTGATTGGACAAAAATTCGTTGTCCGCCTGCTTGAATTCGGCTTGAAGTTGAGCACGTCCCGCGTCGTCGGAAACATTTTGCGAACGTCGGCGAAGATCTTCAACCTTGCGGTCGTTTTCTTCGGCGGCGGATTGTGATTCGCGGGTTTGACTTATCAGCGTCGAACGGTCGCGGTCGTCGCGCTTGACCCACTTGGTAATTTCGCTGTCGTCGACATTGACATCAACCGTCGCTTCCCAAACAATCAGCGTGATTTGGTCGGTCACCTGCTTGACGGTGCGGTTGTAGCGGACTTCGCCGACAACTTCGTAAGCGTTGCTGGTTATCGCGGTAATTTCGTCGTCGGTCAGCTCGTTGTTGATACTGCGCGAATAAGTCTTCAGGTAAACGCCGGCTTGCTTTGTCGCGTTTTTAATCGCCTTGTCGCGGGCACGCAACTTGACAATGTCCTGCGATTCGTATTCGTTGCCGTAATCGACGCCCATTGCCGTGTAAAGTTTGACTTCCGCACGGGCGATGGGGAAATTTTCAACGCCGCAAATTTCGGGCGCGAAAGTCAACGTGCCGACAATCAACGTCGCCGCCAAAAGTTTTCGCCAATGTTTAATCAACGCAATCACCCCAAACACCGTCGCGGAAAAGTTTTTCGACGCGAACTTTAATGACGTTGCCGAGCGGAATATTTTCGTCGGGGACATAAACGCGGACATAATTTTTCGTCAAGCCGTCGACAAGCCCGCCTTCGGAAGTTTCGGCGATAATCTCGACCGTGCGCCTGATTAATCGTTCGGCAAAAGTTTGTGACTTGTCACGCGAAATTTCCAACGCTTGACTTGCGCGAAGTTTTTTCGTCGACGACGGAATTTGATTCGGCAACGTTGCCGCAACCGTGCCCGCCCGCGCAGAGAACGGGAACACGTGAATTTTCGCGAACGGTTGACTGCGGATGAATTCCAGCGTCTCCGCGAAGTTGTCTTCGGACTCGTTCGGAAAGCCGACGATTAAATCCGTGCCGATTGAAATTTCGGGGACTTCGCGCACAAGTCTTGCCGTCAACTCCGCGAATTGTTTCGTCGTGTACGGTCGTCGCATTGCCCGTAAAATTTCGTCGCTGCCCGATTGAAGCGGCAGGTGTACATGGTTGCAAATTCGCCCGTCGCTTTTGAGCAGGTCAATCAGCGCGTCGGACATCTCGACTGATTCGATTGAGCCGAGCCGCAGTCGCAACGGATTCGCCGCGTCCAAAACAGTTTTCACCGCGTCGACCAAAGAAATTTTGCCGCCGAAGTCTCGCCCGTAAGCTCCGACGTGAATGCCTGTCAAAACAATTTCCTTGAAGCCCGCCGCCGCAAGTTTCAAACTTTCGTCGCGGATACTTTCAAGACTTCGACTGCGAACGCGCCCGCGCACGAACGGAATTATGCAGTACGCGCAGAAATTGTTGCAACCGTCCTCGATTTTCAGGAAAGCCCGCGTGCGTTGAGGAGCGTGCGGCAGTTCTTCAAACGCGTGAATTTCGTCGACCGTGCCGACCTGCAAAATTTTTTCGCGACGGGTGAAAGCCTCTTCAACAAGCTCGACGATTCGCGTCCTGTCACGCGTGCCGATAACCACGTCGACGCCGTCAATCGCCGCGACAACTTCGGGCTCGCTTTGCGCGTAACAGCCGACGACCGCGACGATTGAGTTTTGATTCGCGCCCGCCGCTCGACGAATCATCTGCCGCGATTTTTGCGAACTGACCGCCGTGACCGTGCAGGTGTTGACGACGACGACATCCGCGTCCGAAATGTCATCAGCCGCAACGTAACCCGCCGCCTCGAAAAGTTTTTGCATGGCCTCCGATTCGTATTGGTTGACTTTACAGCCGAGCGTAACGAAGAAAAATTTCTTACATGAATTCATAATTAATCATCGCCAAAGCTGAAATTGCCGCCGTGTCAGTTTTGAGGACGCGCTTGCCGAGCGTGACGCTGACTCCGCCGGCAAATTTTATTGCGCGAACTTCGCGGTCACTGAAGCCGCCTTCGGGGCCGATAAGCACGGCAATATCTTTCGACGCGCCCGAAGCTTTAAACGCGCTCAACACTTCGCGAACGGTCGTGGTCTGCTCTTTCTCCCAACAGAACAGCAGAAACAAATTGTCGCCGTCAATCGCCGTGGTTTCTTTGAGCCACAAGTCAAGGTCGCGAATGGTGGCGATTGCCGGAATTGTGTCGCGGGCACATTGTTCGGCGGTTTCTTTGGCGATTCGATTCCAGCGTTCGATTTTTGCTTTTTCGCGGAAACTGTTCGGGCGGGCGATTGTCCTGTCGGAAATGAGCGGAACAATCCTGTCAACGCCGAGTTCGGTTGCCTTCTCGACAATCGTGTCGAAGCGATTTTGTTTGGGCAAACAGTCCGCCAAAATGATTTTCCTGTCGACGGCGACGAGCTGAATTTCGCCGACGCGTTGAGCGTTAATCGCGTTTCTGTCGAAGTCGGTTAGTTCAATCACAGCACTTCTGCCCGATCTGTCGACGGCTGTCAATCTGTCGCCGCGCCGCGCCCGCAGTGAATAAGCAAGATGTCGGGCGTCTTCCCCGCGAATGGTGAGCTTGTCGGCGGTCACGTCTTCGAGAAAGATTCGTTTCATGATTTCACCTCGTTGAAAAAATTTTTGTCGCATTATAACATGCCGCCAAAAAAAAATCCCGCCACGTGTGTATCGTGTTACTTTCTTTCGGCGCGAAACATCCTGTATCGTGCGCGAACGGCGGCCGACGTCCTGTCGGCCGGATTTACGCGTTGCAGTTCACGTCGCAAAAAAAAATCCCGCCACGTGTGACGGGAAAAAGTTTTTGTTCAGTTACGAGCGTCGTCAATTTCGTTGTACATTGTGTTCGAGTAAGTTTTCTGTGCACCGCCGCGAATCGTCGTGGCGGCTTGTTCGTTTTTGCGTGCACGCATCCTCATCGAGTCGGCGAACTTTTTCGCCTCCTGCTTGAGCTTGACGGCGCACTCTTGGCAATAAGCACCGTTCTTGATGAGTTTGCCGCATCTGCCGCAAGGATACTGGACTTCGAGACCGCTTGCGTTTTCAAACTCGCCTTGCCGAACCATGCGCCAGATTAATTTGTCGGGCACGCCGGTTTCGTCAATGAGTTGCCGAATTGTAATGCCGGGATGGTCGCGCACGTAATCTTTAACTTGCTCTTCCATCGTCTGTTCCATGACGCGGCATTCGGGACAGATCGTTTCGCCAATGACGGACAAGAAAATTTTATGACAACGCACGCAGTTTTTCATGTTGAGTTTCGCCACAGAAATTTCACCCCGCAGTTCGCTGTAAATCTTTCGGTATGTTCAACGGGCATGAAGAAATTTCCTGCCGCCCGACGCGCTTTAAGCAAGTTTAAATTTTCAGCTCGCGATTGAACTCGTCGACTTCTTCGGGCGTGAACTCCTCGCGCATGGACTTCCAACGGTCGTGCAACCAAAACCACTCGTCGGGGAATTTGCGCACGTGTTGTTCAATCAGCGTCGCAAGCTTCTGAGTCATCGATTTAATGTCGGCGTGCTTGTCGGCTGAGCGTTCGACAAAAAGCGGCGGCGAAACTTCAAGCGTGTGTGTGCCGTCGGAATTCTTGTGCATGAACGCGGGGAAAATCGGCACTTTGCGGAAACGCGACATACTCGCCGCGCCCGTCACAAAGTTTGTCGCTTGGTTGAAAAATTTCACGACAACGCCGTCCGTGCGCCCGACGTCCTGATCCATAATCAAGCCGATAAAATGTCCCGCGTCGAGCAACTTGTACATTTCGCGCACGTCGTTGCGGTAAGTTATGTGCATGCCGACAAGTTCGCGGTATTCGCAGATGAATTTGTCCGCGCCTTCGGAACGTTGCTTTTTGGCGACGCCGACGAGCGGAATGCCGTATTGCGCGAAGGCACCGCCCATGAGTTCCCAGTTGTCGCTGTGACCGGTGGCAATGACTCCGCCGCGTCCCGTCGAGGCAATGTAATTCGTCAAGTGTTCGAGCCCGACAATTTTAACGTAACTGCGCATGTCGGGTTTGATTTTCGGCAAGGCAAGCACTTCCATAAAAATCGAGCCGAGCTGAACGGAACCTGCCTTCGCGATACGTGCGGCTTCGTCGTCGTCAACATTCAAACAACGGCGTGCGTTGTCGACGGCGATTCGCTTGCGTTTCGGCGGCAAAATGAGCCACAACAAACTTGCCAAAGCGCGCCCGACCGTCAACGAAAATTTCAGCGGCAACAGACAGACCACGCGGCTCAACAGTTTCAAAAGTTTGTATTCGATTGACGTTGACCTCCTCGGCAAATTATTTGACTTCGGTACCTTCGACTGCGCCCGTCCAATCGACAAGCCCGCCGAATTCGTAAACGCGTTTGTAACCGTGCTCAAGCAGAATTTCGGCGGAATCTTCGGCGCGGCGTCCCGTCCAACAGTAAATCAAAATCGTGGCGTCCTTGTCGGGCAACTTGCTGAAATCACCTGCGCGCAGATTGTCAATCGGCACGAGCAAAGCGTTCGGCAGGTGACGTTTGTCGAATTCTTCTTTCGTGCGCACGTCCAAAACAATCGCGTCGGGGTTCGACTTCATGATTCGCACGGCGTCTTTCTGCGTGATGTGAATGTCGTCCTTGCCGCAAGCCGAAAATAAAATCGCGACGATAACCAAAACTGCAACTGAACAACCGCGTAACCATTGCAAAATTATCAGCTCCAAAAATTTGACTGCCGCAAGTGAAAATCGAAATCCGGCCGTCATGGATGACGGCCGCTCCGCTTGCGCGTGATACACGATGTATCACAGCAAGCGCAGTTTCTTTGGTTACTTTCTTTGCTGCCAAAGAAAGTAACGTTCAGCGCAAAACCTCCGTGAGTGTTTCAATCATCTTTTGAATGTCGAGCGGCTTGGCAATGTGCCCGTCCATGCCCGCATCTTTGGCGGCCTGAATGTCTTCGGTGAAGGCGTTGGCGGTCATTGCGATAATCGGAATTCGCGCAAGTTTCGGGTCGGCAAGCGCACGGATTTTCGCCGTCGCTTCGTAGCCGTTCATGACGGGCATTTGAACATCCATCAACACCGCGTCGAAATCGCCGGGCTTCGACGCCGCAACTTTTTCGTAAGCAATCTTGCCGTTTTCGGCCGTGTCCAAACCGAAACCGAATTCCGTCAAAATCAGCGACGCAATTTCGCGGTTGACTTCGTTGTCTTCGACGAGCAGGAGTTTGACTTTGCTGAAATCAATTTCGCGCTTCGTATCGTCAATCTGCGCGGCGTCGGAAACTTCGTCGGCTTCGTCGACAATCGGGAAATTCACGCGCACGATAAATTCCGTGCCCTTGCCGAGTTCGGTCTCAACGTCAATCGTGCCGCCCATAAGTTCGACGATGCTTTTTGTAATCGACATGCCCAAGCCCGTGCCTTGAATGTTGCTGACGGTTCGGTCGCGTTCGTAAGCGGCAAAAACTTTCGCGGCGAATTCGGGCGTCATGCCCATGCCGGTATCTTTCACGCGAAGTTCGTAGCTGCCCGTCGTTTCGTTGCCGCCGACTTGTTCAAGCGTGACGGTGACCGAGCCGCCTTCGGGCGTGAATTTAAACGCATTGCTAATCAGGTTCAGCAAGACGCGGTTAAGTCGCGGCGTGTCGCACATGACGGTTTTGTTCATGACGCGTCCGACGTTGACGACAAACTTCAAGCCTTTCGTCTCCATTTGCGTAACAAACAAGTCGCGCACTTCGTTGACGGCCTTGACGAGGTTTGACTTCTGCGGGTCGAGTTCCATTTTGCCCGACTCAATGCGGCTCATGTCGAGTATGTCGTTAATCAATTCGAGCAGGTGACCGCTTGACGCTTCGATTTTGTCGAGATAATCGCGGGTCGTCGGCGAAAGGTCGTCTTCCTTCTTGATAAGATTCGTGTAACCGATAATCGCGTTCATTGGCGTGCGGATGTCGTGGCTCATGTTCGACAGGAAAGTTGACTTCGCTTTGTTCGAGCGTTCGGCCTGGACTTTCTGAACTTCCATGAGTTTTTCGCGCTTCATCATCAAGTTGTAGATGTTGAACATGATAAACAGCGCAATCATAATCAAGCCCATTTGCATGAGGTTATGCCGCGTCAACGAGTCGCTGACGTGTTCCATTTGATTTTGCAGGTAGTATTGCGAATCGGCTTTTTCAATTTCGGTCGGAGGCATGCCGTGTTCGTTAAGTTCTTCGGTGTAATATTCGCTCAAGTTGCTCAAGACGGCTTTGGCACTGTCGCTGGTCGCCTCGCGCACCCACAGCATCGACGTAAAAAATATCAGGAACAGCAACGCAATCCACGAGATTGTTGACTGCCCGAAGCGTCGAAATTCCGTGTCGCGCTGAAAGATGTAGCGGAAGAACGCGAATCCGAGTATGCTCCACAGAATCAAAATCAGGTAACTTTCGGTCGTCATTGCGCTGACCGTCCAGGCGTTGGGCACCATGAAGTACACGAAAAAAATCAGCGACACGACGCAACCGACAATGCCCGTCACCTGCGGCAGGCCGAGTCCGAGTTTGCGGGCGACGATTAACGCGACGAGTGATGTGTACGTGTAATCGATTGTCGCGCCGATTGTGTTCACGTCGATAATCCACGCGATAGCCGTTCGTCCGAGAAACGGTATCGGCAAACTCAACAGCATGATAAAAAGTACGGCGTTGCGCGGCGTGTGATTTTCGCTCAACTTGCCGAACCACGCGGGAAGTAAATCGTCACGCGTCAAAGCGTAAATCAGTCGGCTTGCGGCAATGTAATTTCCGACAAGTCCGGTTATGACGCCCGACACGCACGTTGCCGCCAAAATCACAAGACCCGTGTCGCCCAAAAAATATTTCACGGAATAGAACGTCGGCAAGCCCGCAAGTCCTTCGTAGCTGCCGAGGTTGTTGATGTATTCGCCCCACGTCGCGCAAGGCGGAGGCAACGTCGCAACCGCCAACAACGTCAAAAACGTGTAAGCCAACGCCGCCGCAACTACCGCGCAGAAAAGTATCGCGAACGTTTTTTTGACCGAAAACGTGAAACCTTCCGCCGACTGCGAAATTGACTCGAAGCCGACGAACGCCCACGGCGCAAGCACGACAATTCCGAAGACCGCCGCAAACGAACTGCCTTCAGCGGGCGGGAAATCGGGCTTTATCGCGAAGATGTCAACGCCGCTCGACAAAACCGCGCCGATACCAATCAGCACGCCGCCGAACAGAATTATCGCGCAGACCGTTTGAACTCGTGCCGCCAACTTGCCGCCGTACATGCAGACCGCTCCGAAAATCCACAGCGCGCCCAAACTCAACAGCACTTCGCCAAGGTAAATGTCGTAGCCCGCGATTGTGTAATGGAAGCCGAATTGGAACGTGTCGCCCAGCAAGTTTCGGAAGATGAGCGGCAAGGCGGTCGCGTTCGCCCAAATTATCGCGATGTAAACCAGAATCAAAAACCACGAACTCAGAAAGCCGTGGTCGTAGCCCAAAACTTTTTTCGCGTATGAATAAGTGCCGCCCGCGTCGGGGTAGCGATTCATCATGAAGTGATAGTTGTAGCCGATAATCAGCATGATGATTCCGCCGACAGCCATACCCAGCGCAGTACCGAGAGGGCCGCCAATCGGAAGAAACGTCGTGCCCGGCATGACGAACGCGCCCCAGCCGACTGCGCAACCGAATGACAGTGCCCAAACGTTCAGCGGCGACAAATACGGTTTCAACTGTGTGTCCTCTGCTTTGCCCATGAATGAGACCCGAACTCCCATCAAGAAAATTTTCCTTGCAATTATACACGAATGCAGGTTAAAGTAAAGTTGACGATTGGTTGACGGAGGTAATTTTTATGCGCATTTGGTTTAATCATTGGTTTTCGACGGCGTACCACTTAATCAACTTGATTCGCGACGGCAACCCCGATTTTCGATTCGTCGGCTCGAACAAAAACGACTTCGCGATTTACAAGCGCGCCTGCGACGAATGGTTTCGTGAGCCCGAAAAAATTTCCGACGGCGATTACGTCGATTGGTGCGTTGACTTCTGCCGCGAACGGGCGATTGATGTTTTCGTCCCGCGCAGGGCTTTGACGGCGATTGCTCAACGTCGCGGCGAATTTGAATCAATCGGCGTGAAAGTTTTGGTCGGGCGCGACGGTCGCTTGATGAAAATTCTTGACGACAAAGTTGCCACGTACGAATTCATGTCGGCGGGCGGGCTTGACGAAATTGTTCCGCCGCATCGACTTGCAAAAAGTTTTGCGGAGTTTGTGACGGCTTGCGACGCGCTCAAGACTTCGACGAACCGCGTTTGTTACAAGCTTGCCGTCGACGAAGGCGCGACGACGTTCCGCGTGATTGACGATTCGCTCGAAAACATTTCCGCGTTGCACAATATGCCGAACATGAAAGTCACCCGTGCCGCCGCCGAAAAAATTTTGTCACGCTACGACTTCAAAATTCCGCTGATTGTCATGCCGTACTTGAGCGGCCGCGAAGTCAGCGTTGATTGCCTGTCGACGCCGCAGGGAAATATCGTCGTGCCGCGCTTCAAGACGAACGGTCGCTTCAGCGAAATAAAATTCGACGACGAAATAATTTCCGTCGCCGAAAAGATTTTGACGTTATTGAAACTCGACGTGCCCGCGAACATACAGTTCCGCTTCGACGGCGAAAAATTTTTCCTGCTCGAAATTAACCCGCGCATGTCGGGCGGTCTGCAACTGTCGTGTCTCGGCGCGCAGGTGAACATTCCCGACGTGGCGATTAATCAGTTGCTCGGCGTCGAAAAAGTTTGGCAGTTGACCGCGAAGAAATTCTGCCGCGTCGCACACATTGAAACGCCGATTGTCATTGACTGAAATACATTTCGCGAATTTCGGCGGCAACGCGCTCGACATTGTTCGGCAGGAAGTGTATGTTGTAGCCGACGAAGTAAGGACTCGTGACGTAGCGCGACATTATCTTAGCGAAGATCTTTCCGTCGCCGCGGTAGAAGAAAATGTTGTAGCTGGTCGTGCGCTTGTTGAAAAAATTTTTGACGTAATGCACGCCGACTTGAATAAAATCCGCCAACGCGTCAAGACTTCCGCCGCGTTCGACGACAACATTAAATTCGCCGAAACCGACACGCGGGCAGGTCGACGCATTGAACTCGACGCCGTCACGACTCGCAATGACCACGCCGCGAAGTTCCGCCTCGTCGAAGAGCAAATCGCTGTTCAGGCGCGGGAAGCCGACAAGTTGCATGTGCGGATGTCGAATCGTGCCGCCGCTCATGACGCCGTAATTTTTGAAGAACAGAACTTCCGCGTACCTGTTCGACGCCAAAAGATTTTGCCAGTGACGAACGCCCGTCTTTATGACGCGGCGCATTTTTTCTTGCGGATAATCGGGCATGTCAAGTTCGCAGTCGCGCCCTTCAATCAAAACGAATTGGTCGGCGCCTTCGATGACGTTGTACTTGTTGCGCAGAAAAATTATGTCGCCGTCGGTCTCTATAATGTCGGTCAAGTGTTCCACGTCGCAGAACGGGCAGGCGGCCTCGGCGTGAACAAGATTTTCGGGCTTCGTCTTGCCGATGTCTGTGTTGAACTTTACAAGGTTGATGTCCACGCAGAGTGCCTCCCCAATGAATCAAAATTCCAAAGTCTCGCCGTCGGCGGGCATGAAATATTCGATGCCGCGTTTTGCCAAAAGTCCGCGCATGTCGTGGCGGGTAATCGTTGCGTGCGCGACGTTGTCCATGTGCGAAACGACAATCTGCGCGTTCGGCAAAGTTTGGCGGATGCAGTCAATGTCTTCGTCGTTCATGATTAATCGCCCGTAGCCGACAAGTTCAGCCGCGCAGGCGTTGACAATCACAACGTCGGGTTGAAATTTTTTCAACGAACTTTGCACGCCGTCGAACCAAATTGAATCGCCGACAAGATACAAAGTCTTTTCGTTCGGCGCGGTAAAAATTATTCCGCACGCGTCGCCGCAAGGATTAATCGTCCCGTGACGCGCAGGCGTCTTCGTGAGCTTGACGTCGCCCAAAATTTTTCCGTCGAGCAAGTCAACCGTCGCGAAACCCGAACGCTTGAAGACTTCGGCGTCAGCTGAATTCTGCACGAACAGCGGAACGTTTTTGTCGAGCGGCGCGCCAACCGTCCCGTCGGGCGACATGTCGACGTGGTCGGGGTGAATGTGCGTCACGACGTAAAAATCCACGCCGCGCAGAATTTCTTCGACACTCGCGGGCAAGTCGCATATCGGCATGAGAATTTCTTCGCGGACGGGGTCGGGCGTGCTGAACGGTTTGCCGGGCAGGTCGACGAACGAACCGAACTTGTGCTTGTCGACGAGCCACGGGTCAACGAGAAAAGTTTTCCCGCCGAAAGTCAGCTTGAGCGTCGCGTTGCGAATCTGCGTAATCTTCAAGTCAATCGCCTCCGTTTTGAAAGGATTATAACACACGGCGGCGAAGATAGCTAACAACTCAAACTCAACCCCCGAAACGGACGGTGCACAATGGCTGAAACAAAATCGAGCGAAAAATTTCTCAAGGGCACGTTCATCTTGACGATCGCAAGTTTCGTCGTCAAAGTTATCGGCTCGCTGAATTGGATTTTCGTCTCAAGAATACTCGGCGGCGAAGGCATCGGGCTTTATCAAATGGCGTTCCCGATTTACTTCTTCGCAATGACGGTCTCGCAAGCGGGCGTTCCCGTGGCAATTTCAATCATCACGGCGGAGCGCGTCGCGTTGAACGACATTTACGGAGCGCGAAGAGTTTTCCGAATCTCAATGCTGCTCATGCTGTTGACGGGAATAATTTTCTCGTTGCTTACGTATTTTTCTGCGCGGTGGCTGATTGACTTGCAATTTATCCGTGACCCGCGGGCTTACATGTCGGTTGTGGCACTTGCGCCGACGGTTTTTTTCGTGACGTTTCTTGCCTCGTCGCGTGGATATTTGCAAGGTTGGCAACGCATGACGCCGACGGCGGTCAGCCAAATCGTCGAACAAATTTTCCGCGTGATAACAATGATTGTGCTTGCAGATTTACTCATGCCTTGGGGACTTGATTACGCGGCGGCGGGCGCAAGTCTCGGAGCTTTGGCGGGCGCGGTCACGGGCTTAATCGTGCTGGTTTACTTCCACATCAAATTGAATCGCGACATCGAACGGACTTACGGCGTCGACCTGAAACCTTCGCCGACAGCCGAACGTGAGCCGACGTTTTCAATCATCAAGCGGATATTCAAGTTGGCGTTGCCGGTGAGCGCGGCGTCAATCATGTTGCCCGTCGTGTCGAATTTGGACTTGATGATTGTCCCGCAGCGTTTGGAAGTGGCGGGTTACTCGGTTCGTCAAGCGACGGAGCTTTTCGGTTACTTGACGGGTATGGCTGTTCCGCTGGTGAACTTGGCGACGATTTTGACGGCTTCGCTTGCGGTATCAATCGTGCCTGCAATTTCGGAGGCGCGGGCACTCAAAGACACGGCGCGAATCTTTCGACAGACTGCGGCGGCGGTGAGAATCTCAAACTTCGTGTGCTTCCCCGCGTTCGTGATTGTGTTCTTCCTTGCGACGCCGATATCGAGTTTGATTTACAACGCACCGGGCGCGGGCGATGCGGTCATGATTTCCGCCGTGTCGATAATCTTGCTCGGACTTCACCAGGTGTCGACGGGCGTTCTTCAAGGACTCGGACACACGACAATTCCGATGGTCAACATGATTCTTGCGGCGGCGGCTAAAGTTGCGCTCAACTGGACTTTGACGGCAATGCCCGCACTCGGAATTATGGGCGCGGCTTGGGCGACGGCGGCGGACATGGGCGTTGCGGCGTTCATCAACCTGTATTTCATCTACAAGTACATTGGTTACAAAATCGAACTCGGTCAGCTGTTCAAGACAATTTGCGCGGCGGCGGTCATGTCGGTCGTCGTGAAGTTCTTTTACGAATTGACGGCGGCTCAATGGCACGTGGAAATTTTCTCGACGTTCGGCGCGGTTATCGTCGGTTGCGTGGTTTACCTTGCGACGTTGGCATTAATCGGCGGCGTGCTTGAAGAAGACATGGCGCGAATTCCGCTCGTCGGCAAGTTCGCCACGAAAGTTTTCCGTCGCCTGGGAATTTTTAAGTGAACTGTTCGTTACTTTCTTTTGGCAGCAAAAGAAAGTAACCAAAGAAAACTGCGCTTGCTGTGATACATCCTGTATCACGCGCAAGCGGTTTGGCCGTCATCCATGACGGCCGGTTACCGTTGCAGCTGTGAGGTCAGCTCAAGTCATGAAAAAGATTTTGCTCGTCTACAATCCCGTTTCGGGTCACGCGGCGTTCAAGAATCGTTTGGACGCCGTGATTGAAAGTTTTCAGCGGCGCGGAATTTTGTTGTCGGTCTACCGCACGCAAGCCGACGACAATTCCGCCTTCGCGGACTGCGTGAAACTTTCGGGCGTCGAAGGTGTCGTTGCGGCGGGAGGCGACGGAACTTTACACGCGGTGATCAATTGGCTTAAGAAAAATTCGCTTGACTTGCCCGTCGGAGTTTTGGGTTCAGGAACTTCAAACGACTTCGCGACGCATCTTCAACTTGACGACGAAACTTTTTTCGACGCGGTTGCGACGGGTCACACGCAAGCTGTCGACTTGGGCTTAATCAACGGCGCAAAGTTTTTCGTCAACGTGGCAAGCGCGGGCGTCTTCACGTCGATTGCTCACGAAGTCAATTCGCGGCTGAAAAATTTTCTTGGCAAGTCGGCTTATTATCTGCGCGGGCTCGGCGAATTGAAAAACTTCCGTGCGGTAACGTTTGACATCACTGCCGACAGCGAAAAATTTTCCGTCGAGGCGTTTTTGTTCCTTGTGCTGAATTCGCCTGCGGTTGCGGGCTTCAAAAAAATTTCCGGCATTGCAAAAGTCGACGACGGCAAACTTGACTTGCTTGCGTTGAAAAAATGTTCGACGGCGGGACTTTTGGGCTTGACGAAAAAACTTTTGGCGGGCGAGGCTGTCGACGGCGACGAAAACATCTTGACGTTGCAGGCGCGCACGTTCGAGATAAAATCCGCCGCGCAACTTGTCGGCGACTTCGACGGCGAGGCGGGCGACTCGTTGCCGCTGAAAATCGAAACCATACCACGTGCGATAAATTTTTTCGCTTGATTATTCGGACGAGGTGAATTGCTTTGAGAGTGACACACAAAGACGCGTTGAGGCTCTTCGACGAAGGCGACCTTATCGAGCTGGGCAAGCAAGCCGACGCGATTCGCAAAGACAAATTCGGCAACGTGACGACTTTCATCGTCGACCGCAACATCAATTACACGAACGTTTGTCAAAACGAATGCAAGTTCTGCGCGTTCTTTCGGCGGGCGAATTCGTCGGGCGCGTATCTTTTGACGCACGAAGAAATTCTTGACAAGGTTCGCGAAACCGTCGAGGCGAAGGGCACGCAAGTCATGATTCAGGGCGGACTGCACCCCGACTTGCCGCTTGAGTGGTACGAAGACATGTTGCGGCTCATCAAGAAAAATTTCAACGTGACGATTCACTCGTTCACCGCGACGGAGATTCAGCATTTCGCGAACAAAGCGGGCTTGTCGATTCTTGAAACGCTCAAACGACTTCAGGCGGCGGGACTTGACAGCTTGCCCGGCGGCGGCGCGGAGATTTTGGTTGACGACGTGCGCAGACGAATCAGCCCGAAAAAAATTTCAACGGACGATTGGCTCAACGTCATGCGACTTGCGCATTCAATCGGCATGAAGTCAACCGCGACGATGGTTATCGGCTTCGGCGAAAGTTTGCGTCAACGGCTTGAACACATGCAAAAAATCCGCGACCTGCAAGACGAAACGGGCGGCTTCCGCGCATTTATCACGTGGACATATCAGCCGAAAAATACCGTGCTCGGCGGCGAAAAAGTTTCCGCGTGGGATTATATGAAGACGTTGGCAATGACGCGCATTTTCATGGACAACGTCGACCACATTCAAGGCTCGTGGGTCACGCAAGGCGAACAAATCGGGCAGTTGACGTTGGCATTCGGCGCGGACGACTTGGGCTCAATTATGCTTGAAGAAAACGTCGTGCGGGCGGCGGGCACGTCCTTTGACATGTCGACGCGCAAAATGGTTGACTTGATTTACGCGGCGGGGCGCGTTCCCGCTCAACGAAACACGGCTTACGAAGTCTTGCGATTTTTCGGACGGCGCGTGACTGCTTACGAAAAGTTTTCGGCGTTGACGGCACGTCGGGAGTCGGCGAACTTTTTGCCCGACAATTAACTTGTCCCTTGTCCCTTACCACTTGTCCCTTACAGGAGGTGACGCGATGGCTGACGACGACAAGAAACCGTGCGACTTGCAAGCGAACCTGCGGCAGATGATGCAGACGACAAAGAAGTCCGACCTTGAACAGGCGTTGCAAAAGATGATGCAGACGACGCGCTCAAACGACTTGCAAAACGCCTTCCGAAAGATGATTCACGTGACGCGTTCGCTTGACCAGCAGATTGAAGAGCAGCAGAAGGCGCACGAAAAAAATATTGCCGACGCGTTCCAAAAGATGATTCGCGTGACGCATTCGCTTGAACACGACAGCGAAAACGAAATTGTCAGCTACGAACACGCGGAGCCGTCGCCCGACGAAAAAAAATCCGCTCAACCCGAAAAGAAGCTCGACAAAGTCAAGAAGAAAGTTCCGCGCAGGATTCGCAGTTTCCCGGCAGCCTTCCGCCGCAACCCGAAAGCCGTCATAAAATATTTTCTCGGCTTGGTGCTCGGTCGCGTGTTGGCGATTGTGCTGTATGTTTTAATGGCGTTGATTCCCGCGTTGCCGATACCCGACGCCGTCGCGAACATGAGCAAACCGCCCGCGATTTTCGGCACGGCGTTTAACTCAATGCGAACGTTCTTCACGGATTTAAGCCCGCAAATGATTATGGCGACGGTGACAAGTATCCCGACGGACATAAACAAAATCCTGCAGAAGGTCGGCGAATTCTTCACGTATTACGCCAAACGTGCGGGCGCGTTCCTCGTGCGGGCGATTCGTCACCCGAAGCTTGCCTTCGACGACGTGCGGCGGACAATTCGCGAAAAAATGCCGCTGGTGATTCGGCTGGCTCGCGGGGCGTTCTCGGTGCTGTTCTCGTTCCTGCTGATAAAGCTTGCGATGATTTTCCTGTTGCCGCTGTTCGGCGGTATCGCGTTGACCGTGCTGGGCATCAAAGTTTCGATAATCCTGTTCGTCGTGGCGCGCATGATTGCTGATAAAGTCGGCGAACTTATCGGCAAGTACGTCTTCAACGGCGGTTTGAAATGCGTCAACATTGCCAAGACGATTCGCGAAGCGCAAGTTGTCAAAGCCGTCGGCGATTACCTCAAAGAGTGGCTCAATCAAGCGACGAACAAAAAATAACCGCCCGAACATCTCGAACGGTTTTTTTCTTGACGGCTTGCAGTTCGTCAACTCAATCGCGAACATCAACGGTGACCGTTCGGCTCGTCGACAAGCTCGGCTTGCAACTCGTCAACTTAACCGTGAACGTCGGCGGTGACCGTTCAACTCGTCGACAGGCGCGGCTTGCAGTTCGTCAACTCAATCGCGAACATCAACGGCGACCGCTCAACTCGTCGACAGGCGCGGCTTGCAGTTCGTCAACTCAACCGTGAACGTCGGCGGTGACCGTTCGGTTCATCGACAAGCTCGGCTTGCAGTTCACGCAACTCAATCGCGAACATCAACGGCGACCGCTCAACTCGTCGACAGGCGCGGCTTGCAGTTCGTCAACTCAACCGTGAACGTCGGCGGTGACCGTTCGGTTCATCGACAAGCTCGGCTTGCAGTTCACGCAACTCAATCGCGAACATCAACGGCGACCGCTCAACTCGTCGACAGGCGCGGCTTGCAGTTCGTCAACTCAACCGTGAACGTCGGCGGTGACCGTTCGGTTCATCGACAAGCTCGGCTTGCAACTCGGCAACTCAACCGTGAACGTCGGCGACTGCAGGCTCAATCAAGCTACAAACAAAAAATAACCGCCCGAACATCTCGGACGGTTTTTTTCTTGACGATTTAAAGTTCGCGCAACAGGCCGCTGACCAAAAGGAAGCTGACAATCAGGAAGACCACGCACCCGCCGACGAACACGATCCAATCGGGCTTGTAACGCCAAATCATGTCGCCGCTCAAACGTTCAAGCGGAAGTTTCGAGTGCTTTTGCGCGTAAGGCAGATAAATCAACATGCCCAAAATTATCCCGAAGACGAAGATGCCGACCATGCCGATAACCACGTCGGCCGGCGGAATTTCAATCAGACCCGAAAACGCCTCGCCGAAGGAATTTTCTGCAACGGAATGATCTTCCATGACTCAACCTCCGATTCCGACCCACGGCACGATTTTATGTTGTGCGCGGGATTTTTTTACGTCGATGATTCGCTGATTGCTTGAGCCGCGAAAGTCAAGCTCCAAGTCGCGCAGACTTTCGACAAATTCGCCGTCGATTAAAACGTCGACATTGTCGAGAAGTTTTTGCGCGTCGGCGTCGAGTTCTTCAAACTTGTTGCCGGTGTAGCACCAGACGCTTAAGCCCAAACTTTTTGCACTGCGGGCAAGTTCGGTTGCCGCGTCGACTTGCAGGAACGGTTCGCCGCCCGTAAGAGTGATTCCGTCGAGCAGAGGATTTTTCTTCAGCGCGTCGACAATGTCATCAGTGTCGACAAGGTGTCCGCCGTCAAGCGCGTGCGTTTCGGGATTATGGCAACCTTCGCAGTTTCGCAGACAACCTTGCATGAAGACCGCGAAACGAATTCCGTCGCCGTCAACGAAACTTTCGGGCACGAGACCCGCGATGCGAATTTGCAACTCAATCAGCCTCCGTCGCCGATTATAAAACTTAGCCCGCCAAAAGGCAATAACAGGGACGCGGCGCCGTACGCATTACGCATTACGAATTTCGCATTACGCATTGCAGTTACTGTTGCGTTCACGAAAAATTTTTGTTATCTTTACCGCAAAATAATCGAAGGAGGCACAGACGCGTTTGCTGTGTCTTTTACTTTGGGAGGCGATTGCGTTGACCAGAATTTTTTTGATACGCCACGGCGAAACCGAGTGGAATGCGTCGGGCAGACTGCAGGGCAACTCCAACGTTCAGCTTTCGATGGTCGGGCTTCATCAGGCGCGGCTTTTGGCAATGCACGCACCCTTCCCGACGGCGGAAGCGATTTACTCAAGCGACTTGATTCGTGCGAAGGCGACGGCTGACGTTTTGGCGGCGCAGTTCAACTTGAAAGTTCAACTTGTGCCCGAACTGCGCGAGACAAGTTTCGGCGACTGGGAAGGTCACGCCATCAAAGATTTGGCAGAAGAGTCCGCCGACGACTTTGAAAAGTTTTTCGTCGACCCGGAAGTTTGTCGCCCGCCGCACGGTGAAACTTTCGCCGAATGTCAAACGCGTGTGGTCAACGCCGTCCGAAAAATTATCGCCGACAACGCGGACAACAGCCGAATTATCGTCGTGTCGCACGGCGCGGCAATTCGACTTTTGCTGTGCGCGGCGTTGGGCATGCCGATTCGCAAGATGTGGGCAATCGCGCAGTTCAACATGGCATTGAACGTCCTTCGCGTCGACGACGGCTCAATCACCGTCGAACTTATCAACAGCACGCAACACTTGTACAGATTTTGACGGAGGCGACCTGTCATGAAAAAACTTTTCGCGCTTGCGACGGCTTTGCTGTTCGTGATGTTGTCGACGGCTCAAGCGGAGATTTATCCGCACGGCATGACCTTGAACGTCCTTCGCGTCGACGACGGCTCCGTTACCGTCGAACTTATCAACAGCACGCAACACCTGTACAGATTTTGACGGAGGCGACCTGTCATGAAAAATTTTTTCGCGCTTGTGACGGCTCTGCTGTTCGTGATGTTGTCGACGGCTCAAGCTGAAATTTACCCGCACATGATGCCGCTTGAAGAAATGTCCGTCGGCGGTGTCGGTTACGGCACGTCGCTCGGTTACGTCAAAAAAATTTACGGCGAACCTGTCGACAAAAAAATTTTCACGGGTGACGGCGTTCGTGTCGTCACGTGGATTTACTCGGAATATTTTTCGGTGACGGCTCGCACTTCCGCCGAAGACACCACGCCCGAAGACAACTTGCAAGTCGTCGGTTACAGCTTGAAAAATAATTCGCTGTCGACGCCCGCGGGCTTGACCGTCGGCATGAGTTACCATAAAGTCGTTATGCTTTGGGGGCGCGGCGAACTTGTCGAAGACGACGGCCGACGCGGTTATTTTTACGTGCCCGCATCTTCGCAACTGCCCGTTACGTTGACTTTTTACGTCGACGCGGACGCGAAGATAACCGAAATGCAACTCGGCACGGACTTTTGACGGAGGCGACGAAATGTTTTATTACTCGACGGTCGGCGACATTGTCACGACTCACGGCGCGCTTGAGAGCGACGAATATCAAACTCCGTGCGTGCGCGTGCGATTTGAACGCCCGAATCAAAACAACGGCTTCGATTTCGCCGAAGGGAAGATTCCGCATTACAGCTTCCAAAAAACTTACGGCTTTTCCGAAGACGAACTGTTTCGCCTGCGTGAATACATGCGCAACAACGCGTTCCTGATTTGGGAATTCGCGCAGAAGGGCGGCGGTCAAAATGCCTGATTACTGCGGCCGAACTCGCCGCATGGTTCAGATTCTTCAACATGTAAATCATTCACAAGGAGGCAAACTTTCATGATACGCAAAGGAATTATTTTGGCGGGCGGTTCGGGCACGCGCCTGTACCCGCTCACGGAAGTCGTCAGCAAGCAACTGATGCCCGTGTTCGACAAGCCGATGATTTATTATCCGCTGTCGACGCTGATGCTCGCGGGCATTCGCGACATCCTCATCATCACCACGCCGCAGGATTCGCCGCTGTTTCGCGCACTTTTGGGCGACGGCACACAGCTCGGACTGAAAATTTCTTACGCCGTGCAACCGAAGCCCGAAGGTCTCGCGCAGGCATTTCTTATCGGCGAAGAATTCATCAACGGCGAAGGTTGCGCGCTCGTCCTGGGCGACAACATTTTTTACGGCTCGGACTTCGCCAAACTCGTTCAACATGCCGCGTCACAAGACGAAGGCGCGACGGTTTTTGCTTATTACGTCAACGATCCGCAGAATTACGGCGTTGTCGAATTCAATCGCCAAACGGGTCAAGCCGTCAGTCTCGAAGAGAAACCCAAAGAGCCTCGCTCGAATTACGCGGTCACGGGACTTTACTTCTACGACAGCACGATTGTCGACGTTGCCAAGTCGATTAAACCGTCGGCACGCGGCGAACTGGAAATCACCGACGTGAACAAAATTTATCTGGAACGCGGCAATCTGCGCGTCGAAAAGATGCGTCGCGGTTACGCCTGGCTCGACACGGGCACGCACGAATCACTTTTGCAGGCGGGCGCGTTCGTCCACACAATCCAAACGCGGCAGGGCTTGAAAATTTCCTGCATCGAAGAAATTGCTTACCGCATGGGTTACATTGACGAAGCGCAACTGTTGAAGCTTGCCGAACCGCTCGCCAAGAATGAGTACGGCAAATATCTGCAACGGCTCGCCAAACACGGCAGGTGACGTTCCATGAAGAAATTTTTCGTGACGATTTTCGCGCTGATTCTGTTGACGGCGACGGCTCACGCGCAAATTCAAACTTACACCGGCAGCGGCGAATATCTCATGTCGGAGGACGAAAACGTTGACTTCGCCAAAAGTCGTGCGGCAATCGAAGCGGAGCGCAACATCCTCGATCAAGTTTGCGTTTACGTCAAAGGGCAGTCGTCCATGATTGACAACGAACTCGACAGCGACGAAGTCATTTCGATTGGTGCGGGCATTTTGCACGTCACCGACACGAAATATAAACTGCTCGACGACGCGCAAGGAATTTTGGTCAAAGCGACCGTCACCGCGCAGATTGACATCGAAGAACTCAAAACTCTGCTCAATCAAGCCATTGCCGAACGTCAGCGTTAAACTAATCGAAAACTTTCCCCGTCACGCGGCGGGGATTTTTTTTTGCCGACAACGCAAGTGCAACACCGGCCGACAGGACGTCGGTCGCCGCCCTGCGCGTGATACAGGATGTATCACAGCAGGCCGGTTTTCTTTGGTTACTTTCTTTGTCCGCACAAAGAAAGTAACACAACACACGCGGCGGGGATTTTTTGTTGCGCAAAACTTGCTTGCCGTCAACGAATGCTGTAAAATCCTTTCAAAAATTTTTCACTTGCACAAGGAGAGTTTTTCATCATGAGAAGCGACATTGTCAAAAAAGGCGCGACACGTTGCGCACACAGAAGTTTGTTTCACGCCAACGGCTACGGCGTCGACGAACTCAGTCGCCCGCTTATCGGCGTGTGCAATTCCTTCAACGAAATAATTCCCGGTCACATGCATTTGAAGTCGATAACCGAAGCGGCGAAACTCGGCGTCGCGGCGGCGGGCGGCACACCCGTCGAATTCCCCGCTATCGGCGTGTGCGACGGCATTGCAATGGGTCACACGGGCATGAAATATTCTTTGGCGAGCCGCGAACTGATTGCCGACTCAATCGAAGCGGTGACAATGGCAAGCGGTTTCGACGCGCTGATTTTAATCCCGAACTGCGACAAAGTCGTCCCGGGCATGTTGATGGCGGCGGCACGTTTGAATATCCCGTCGATAATCGTAAGCGGCGGCCCCATGCTTGCGGGAAGATTTCACGGACGCGACATCAGCGTCAGTCAAGCGTTCGAGGCGGCGGGCAAATTCGCGGCGGGCAAAATGACTGCCGAAGAAATGACCGACCTTGAAGCGCACGCCTGCCCAAGTTGCGGCTCCTGCGCGGGACTGTTCACCGCAAACACGATGAATTGTCTGAGCGAAGCTTTGGGCATGGCACTTCCCGGCAACGGCACGATTCCCGCAGCGTACACGGGCGACAGATTCATTTTGGCGAAACGTGCGGGCAAAGTCATCATGGACTTGCTTGACAAAAATATTTGCCCGCGTGACATCTTGACGCTTAAAGCTTTCGAGAACGCCATAACCGTCGACATGGGTATCGGCGGCTCGTCGAATACTGTCCTGCATTTGACGGCGATTGCCAACGAATGCGGCATTAAAATTCCCGCGAACTTGTTTGACGAAATTTCTGCGCGCACGCCGTATATTACGAAGCTCAGCCCCGCAGGTAAGCACCACATGCAAGACCTTGACGAAGCGGGCGGCATTAACGCGGTCATGCACGAACTGTCCAAGAAAAATCTGTTGCACCTCGACGCGGTGACCGTCACGGGCACACTCGGCGACAGAATCAAAGACGCGACGATTCAACGCGCCGACGTTATCCGCACGGTCGACAATCCGTATCGTGCGACGGGCGGCATTGCGATTCTTCACGGCAACTTGTGCCCCGATTGTGCGGTCGTCAAAGCCTCGGCGGTAAGCGAAGACATGCTCGTTTACAAAGGCGCGGCGAAGTGTTTCGACAGCGAAGAAACCGCGATTAACGCGATTATGGCGGGCGAAATTCACGACGGCGACGTTGTTGTCATCCGCTACGAAGGCCCCAAAGGCGGCCCCGGCATGCAGGAAATGTTGAACCCGACGGCGGCTATCACGGGCGCGGGCTTGAAAGTCGGCTTGATTACCGACGGTCGTTTCAGCGGCGCAAGTCAAGGCGCGTGTATCGGTCACATTTCGCCCGAAGCAATGGACGGCGGCACGATTGCCCTTGTTCACGACGGCGACATCATTTCGATTGACATCCCGAACCGCAAACTTGAACTTGAAGTTTCCGACGAAGAACTTGCCAAACGTCGCGCCGCGTGGACGAAGCCCGAACCGAAAATCAAAACGGGTTACCTTGCGCGTTACGCCAAACTCACGACTTCGGCGTCGACGGGCGCGGTCTTGAAAGTTTGAGGTACCCGCATGGATTGGGAAGAATCCTTCAAGTTTCGGCTGACGGAATTTCTGCGTGCGGAGCAATTCATCTTTAACGCGCCAATGAACGAACACACGACGTTTAAAATCGGCGGTGCGGCGGACGTTTTGATTTTCCCGTCAAGCGCGGACGACGTGTCGAAGATCTTCAAGCTCGTCGACGAATTCAAGTTGCCCTGCACGATTCTCGGCAACGGCTCGAACGTCCTTGTTCGCGACAAAGGAATTCGCGGCGCGGTCGTCAAGTTCACCGAAAAATTCTTCGGCGACATGCGTTGCGACGGTCAACGGCTCTTTGCATGCGCGGGTGCCAAGTTAAAAGACGTGTCGACATTCGCGGCGGAAAATTCGTTGACGGGCATGGAGTTTGCCTGCGGAATTCCCGGCAGTATCGGCGGCGCGATTTTCATGAACGCGGGCGCTTACGACGGCGAAATGAAAAACACGGTCGCCAGCGTCAAAGCCGTCAACCGCAGCGGTGAGTTAATCGAATTCACGGGCGCGAGTCTCGGACTCGGTTACCGTCACAGCAACTTTCAGGAAAACGGTTGCGCCATTTGCGAAGTCGAATTGATTCTTCAGCGCGGCAACGTCACCGACATCAAAAACAAAATGGCGGACTTCACCGAACGGCGCGAAAGCAAACAGCCGCTCGACATGCCAAGCGCGGGCAGTACGTTCAAACGCCCGAAAGGTTATTTCGCGGGCACGCTGATTGACAAAACCGGCTTGAAAGGCTTGCGCGTCGGCGGAGCAATGGTTTCCGAAAAACACGCGGGCTTCGTCGTCAACGTCGGCGGCGCGACGGCTTCGGATGTGCTGAACTTAATCGAAGAAGTCAAACGCAGAGTTTGCGAGGCTCACGGCGTCACGCTCATGCCCGAAGTTCGCATTATCGGAGAGGAGTGATTTAATGGTTAAAAACAAAAATCGACGGCGAGAACTTAATCCGTCACCGAAAACGAATTTCGCAACCGTCACCGAGAAAATCCCGCTCGTCAGCGTGATCATTCCCGTGTTCAACGCGGAAAAATTTCTTCCGCAAACGCTCGAAAGTTTGCTTTGCCAGACAATGACGGATTTTGAAGTTATCGCGGTGGACGATTGCTCAACCGACAATTCAATCGCAGTCCTCGAAAGTTTCGTGCCAAAACTGCTTAGGGAGGGGGTGAAATTGCACGTTGTCAAGCTTGCGACAAACATCGGCACACCCGCCGTCCCGCGCAACATCGGCATTAACTTTGCACGCGGAAAATATATCGCCTTCCTCGACAGCGACGACCTGTATACGAAGAGCGCGCTTGAAGAGCTGTCGACGCTTGCCGAAGAATTTCAAGCCGACATCATCAACGCGACGGACTTTTTTTGTTTCAAAGAAACACAAGCCAACGCGACGACCGCAGAGTTGTTGACCATGAATCACCGCGTCATAACCTGCCGAAAACCCGGTGCGCCTAAAGTAAATCTGGTCGGCATTGTGCCCGAAGACATGGTTGAGCGCGCCAAACTTTGGCTCAACGACGACATTCACTGGGCGACGTGTGCGACCTTCTGCCGCAGAGATTTCTTGACCGTCAACGACATCAGATTTCCCGTCATGAAAATTTCGGAAGACCAAATTTTTAATTTCGCGTGCCTGTGTCGGGCGAAGAAATATCTTCACTCGCCGAACGTCACTTACATTTGCAGAGAGCGCGCCGATTCGCTCTCTCGTGCCTACGAAGATTCGGACAAATATTTTCACAAGTGGCTGAGCAATTTGACCATCGGGTTCAGGGAGTTTGCCGCGTTCATGGACGGGCTTGACTTCTTCCGCGAACACGTCGATTATCGTTGCGCCGTGCTCGACTGGTATTTCAACAGGATGATTAAAGACGCTCGGCAGTTGTCGGCGGCTTACGCGCAAGTTCATCCCGCGCTGTTGAATCAATTCGTCGAAAAAGAATTCTCGTCGGACGACGCGGCTTTGACGGCTTACCTGTTTAATGTCGTCAACCTTCAGCGGCTCGAACTTGCGCAAAAGTTTCACAAGCAGTAAAGGAGTTTCAACCATGATTAAAGACGCCATCGTTAAAATCGTCAACAAGTACGACTTGACTTACGACGAGGCATTTGCCGTCATGAACGAGATTATGAGCGGCGAAACTTCCGCGACGCAAAACGCGGCGTTTCTGTCTGCCCTGTCGACGAAGAGTGCGGGCGCGGAAACAACCGACGAAATTGCGGGCTGCGCGGCGGCAATGCGTGCACATGCAACCAAAGTCGAAACGGGCTTTGACGTGTTCGAGATTGTCGGAACCGGCGGCGACAATTCCCAAAGCTTCAACATTTCGACGACGGCGGCTTTAATCGCGGCGGCGGGCGGCATGAAGGTCGCCAAACACGGCAACCGTGCGGCTTCGTCCAAATGCGGCGCGGCGGATTGTCTTGAGGCTTTGGGCGTCGACATCAATCAATCGCCCGACAAGTGCGTCGAACTTCTGCGCGACGTGGGAATTTGTTTCTTCTTCGCGCAGAAATATCACGCGTCGATGAAATATGTCGGCGCCATTCGTCGCGAACTGGGCTTCCGCACGGTCTTTAACATCTTGGGACCTTTGACGAATCCCGGCAAACCGTCGCGGCAAATTCTCGGCGTGTACGCGGAATATCTCGTTGCCCCGCTCGCGCAGGTTTTAATCAGTCTCGGCGTCAAACGCGGCATGGTCGTTTACGGTCGCGATAAGCTTGACGAAATTTCTTTGAGCGCGCCGACTTCAATCTGTGAAATTAACGACGGCTGGGTCAAAAATTTTGTCGTCACGCCTGAAGAATTCGGCTTCGCTCGTTGCACGCGGGAAGATTTGCGCGGCGGCGATCCGTCGGAAAATGCGGCGATTACTCGTGCGATTCTTCAAGGCGAACGCGGTCACAAACGCAATGCCGTCTTGCTTAACGCGGGCGCGGCTCTTTACGTCGGCGGCAAGGCGGACACGTTTAAATCGGGCGTCGAACTTGCGGCTCAGCTTATCGACAGCGGCAAGGCTTTGGCGACGTTGAACAAATTCGTCGAGGCGTCGCAGTCATGAACATCCTGCAAGAAATTGCCGAAACCGCCCGAATTCGCGTCGCGGGTTACAAAGCCGTCATCTCCGCCGACGAAGTCAAAGATTGGGCGTCGAGTTTGCCCCGTAAAAATTTTCCGTTTGAAGTCGCGCTCAAGAAACCGTGGCTGTCGTTCATCTGCGAATGCAAGAAGGCTTCACCGTCGAAAGGTTTGATTGCCGAAAATTTCCCGCACGTCGACATTGCCAAAGCTTACGAGTCGGCGGGCGCGGACGCAATTTCAGTTTTGACGGAGCCGAATTACTTTTTGGGCGACGACAAGTTTCTCGCCGAAATTGCCGACGAAGTTTCAATTCCGTGTCTGCGGAAAGATTTCGTCGTCGATGAGTACATGATTTATCAGGCGAAAATTTTGGGCGCGGACGCCGTGCTGTTAATCTGCGCGATTCTTGACGACGTTCAGCTGAAAAGTTTTATCGCGACGTGCGACGAACTCGGTTTGAGCGCGCTGGTCGAGGCTCACGACGCGGACGAAATTCGACGGGCTTTGAACTGCGGGGCGCGTGTTATCGGCGTCAACAACCGCAACTTGAAAAATTTTTCCGTCGACATGGACAACGCCGCCAAACTTCGCGAACTCGTTCCGCCCGAAAAAATTTTCGTCTCGGAAAGCGGCGTGCAAACTTCCAACGACGTGAAAAAAATTCGTGCGCTCGGTGCCGACGCGGTGTTAATCGGCGAAGTTTTGATGCGTGCCGTCGACAAAAAATCCAAGCTTGACGAATTGCGCGGTGACGGCTCATGACCCGCATTAAATTTTGCGGACTGCGCACGCTCGACGACATTGCCGCCGCGAATCAACTGTTGCCCGAATACGTCGGCTTCGTCTTCGCGCCGAAAAGTAAACGTTGCGTCACGGTCGACACTGCCGAAAAACTTCGCGCTTCACTGTCGAAGAAAATTCAAGCGGTTGGCGTCTTCGTCAACGAAAACTTTCAAACCGTCGGCGAACTTTTGAACGCGGGCATAATCGACGCGGCTCAACTTCACGGCGACGAAACCGAAGATTATATCCGAAGTTTGCGAACCGTCACCGACAAGCCGATAATCAAGGCGTTTCGCGTCGACAGGCTTGCGGACACGTCGGCGGATTTTGTTTTGATTGACGCGGGAGCGGGCGACGGTCGAACTTTCGATTGGCGGCTGTTGACGAACTTCAAGCGCGAATTTTTTCTTGCGGGCGGACTCACTGTCGACAACGTGGCGGAGGCGATTGAATTTTTGCAACCGTTCGCCGTCGACGTAAGCAGCGGCATTGAAACCGACGGTCGCAAAGACTTCGACAAGATGAACGCCTTCGCAAACGTTGTTCGCAAACGAAAACCCGGCCGTCATGGATGACGGCCGCAATCGCTTGCGCGTGATACATGACGTATCACAGCAAGCGCAGTTTCTTTGGTTACTTTCTTTGCTGCCAAAGAAAGTAACGCAACACGCAACCTTCGCCTGTGCAGTAAGGAAGGAATTTTTTATGACGAATCAACACGGACGCTTCGGCGTTTACGGCGGGCAATACATCCCCGAAACGCTCATGAACGCGGTTATCGAACTGGAGGCGGCTTACAATCGCTTCAAGGACGACGCGGACTTCAATCGCGAACTCGACGCGCTGTTTCAAAATTACGCGGGACGGCCATCGCTTTTGTATTTCGCCAAACAGATGACAAACGACCTCGGCGGCGCGAAAATTTATCTCAAGCGCGAAGACCTCAATCACACCGGTTCCCACAAAATCAACAACGTGCTCGGTCAAGCTTTGCTCGCCAAAAAGATGGGCAAAACTCGGTTGATTGCCGAAACGGGCGCGGGTCAACACGGCGTCGCAACTGCCACTGCCGCCGCTCTGCTGAAGATGTCGTGCGTCGTGTTCATGGGCGTCGAAGACACACGCCGTCAAGCTTTGAACGTCTACCGCATGAAACTTCTCGGCGCGGAAGTTGTCCCCGTCGAAAGCGGCACGGGCACGCTTAAAGACGCGGTCAGCGAAACTTTCCGCGAATGGACTGCGCGAATTGCCGACACGCATTATTGTCTCGGTTCAGTCATGGGGCCTCACCCGTTCCCGACGATTGTTCGCGATTTTCAAGCCGTCATCTCCCGCGAAATTAAAGCTCAAATTCTCGAACGCGAAGGCCGACTGCCCGACGCGGTCATTGCATGTTGCGGCGGCGGATCGAATTCAATCGGCACGTTTTATAATTTCATTGGCGACGAATCGGTTCAACTTATCGGCTGTGAAGCGGCGGGACGCGGCGTCGACACCTTTGAAACTGCCGCGACGATTGCCACGGGACGCACGGGAATTTTCCACGGAATGAAGTCGCTGTTCTGCCAGGACGCTTACGGTCAAATTGCGCCCGTGTATTCGATTTCGGCGGGACTGGATTATCCCGGTATCGGCCCCGAACACGCGTGGCTCCACGACATCGGTCGCGCTCAATACGTCCCGATAACCGACGCGGAGGCCGTCGACGCCTTTGAATATCTGTCGCGCACGGAAGGAATTATTCCCGCGATTGAATCAGCGCACGCCGTCGCTTACGCAATGAAAATCGCGCCGACAATGTCCCGCGATAAAATTATCGTCGTCACGTTGAGCGGTCGCGGCGACAAAGATTGCGCAAGCGTTGCCCGCTACAGAGGAGAAACGATTGATGAGTAAAATTTCCGAAGCGTTCGCCCGCGGCAAGGCGTTCATACCGTTTATCACGTGCGGTGACCCGAATCTTGAAACGACGGCGAAAGTCGTTCGTGCGGCCGTCGACAACGGCGCGGATCTCGTCGAACTCGGCATACCGTTTTCAGACCCGACGGCTGAAGGCGTCGTGATTCAAGCGGCGAATTTGCGTGCACTGCAAGGCGGCGTCACCACCGATAAAATTTTCGACCTCGTGCGTGACCTGCGTGTCGACGTGAAAGTTCCGTTCGTCTTCATGACTTATGCGAATGTCGTTTATTCTTACGGCGCGGAAAAATTTTTCGCCAACTGTCAAAGGCTCGGCGTCGACGGAATAATTTTGCCCGATGTGCCGTTTGAGGAGAAAGGCGAATTCCTGTCGACGTGTCGAAAGTTCGGCGTCGATTTGATTTCGATGATTGCCCCGACGTCCGAACAACGCATTGCAATGATTGCTCGCGAAGCCGAAGGTTTCGTTTACGTCGTGTCAAGTCTCGGCGTGACGGGCGTGCGCAGTGAAATTAAGACCGACCTTGCGTCGATTGTCGCGGCGATTCGGGCGAACACGAAAATTCCTTGCGCGATTGGTTTCGGCATTTCGACACCCGCGCAGGCTCAGGCAATGGCTCGAATTTCCGACGGCGCGATTGTCGGCTCGGCGATAATCAAGATTCTTGCGGCACACGGCACGAACTCCGCAGAATTCGTCGGCGCTTACGTCCGCGAAATGAAAGACGCGTTGCTTTGAATGTTACTTTCTTTTGACAGCAAAAGAAAGTAACCAAAGAAAACTGCGCTTGCTGTGATACATCCTGTATCACGCGCAAGCGGAATGGCCGTCATCCATGACGGCCGGAATTTACCGTTGCGCTTCAAACTTGTCCCTTGCAAAGGAGGCTTGACGTATGTTCAAAAAATTTTTCGCGGTTGCAATGCTCGTTGCGGCTGTGCTCGTGACGGGTTGCGGCGGCTCGACAGGCGGCAACAAACCCGACGACTCGCCCGACAAGAAGAAGTCCGCCAACACGCTGGTGATTTACACGTCCATGAAAGAATCGCTTATCGGCGGCATCGTCGAAGGTTTCAAAGCGAAACACCCCGACATCGACGTCGATTGGCAGTCCGCCGGCGCGGGCAAAATCATGGCGAAACTCGAAGCCGAACGTCAAAGCGGTCACCTCATGGCGGACATCATTTGGACAAGCGAAGTGCCCGACTTTTACCAGATGAAGAACGACGGCTTGCTCGAAAAGTACACGCCCGCGGGTTTTGACGAACTGCTGAATCCCTTCGACGATTACGACGGCTCGTTTACTGCAGCTCGTTTGGGCACGCTCGGAATTGTCATAAACACCGACAAGGTCAAAACTCCGCCCGCGAATTGGGAAGCGATTGCCACCGACGCGACGTACAAAAATTCGTTCGGCATTGCTGACCCCGCACTTTCGGGCACGGCCTTTATGAGTATCGCGCTTTTGGAAAAGCAATTCGGTTGGGATTACATTGTCCGCTTGCACGACAACGGCGCGTCGAAGTCCAAAGGCTCAGGCCGCGTGGTTGACGACACCGCCGACGGGATTTTGAACGCGTGCCTCGGCGTCGATTACATTACCGCCGTCAAAATCGACAAGGGCGCGCCGCTCAAGATGGTTTATCCGCACGAATTGTTGATGGTGCCCAGTCCCGTCGCGATTTTCAAGGACGCCGAACACAAGGACGCCGCAAAAAAATTCGTCGATTATCTCATGTCGCAGGAAGCCCAGCAGAAAGTTGCCGAAGCGGGAACCGTGCCCGTGCGCCGCGACGTGACCTTACCCGAAAAGTACAACCTGCCCAAGCCCGAAGACGCGCTTGCCAACGGCATCAAAATCAATTACAGCGAAGTTCTTGCCAACAAGGACGAAACAGTTCGCAAGTTCTCGAATCTGTTCAAGTGAAAGCGTTTGACCGTCGCGAAAAATCTGCGGCGGTTTTTTTGTGGAGGAAACATCATGGACAGTAAGATTGCCGCGCTCGTCAAGCTGAACACGTCGCCCGTCGCCGTCGTTCAAGCCGACGCGTGCCCCGAAAAAGTTTTGCGCTTCAAGCCCGGTCAACGCGGTTGCGTCATTGCAAGTTTGGTCGCCGCCGCGCACGGGAAGGTTGCCGCGTTCACCGCCGAAACGACGCCTTGCCTCGGTGGACGTGCGGGACTCGGCTTCGCGAAGTATCCGCTCGGTTGGATTGAATATTTTCTGTCGACGGGTTCGCCGACGGTTGAACGCTGCGAACGTTACAAAAAAACTCCCGACGCGGCGCGGAACTTTATCTGCAACGTGTCCAACGCTTTAATCGAGAGTTTGTCTGCGCGGAAGAAATTTCTGCTGTTCAAGCCGCTTGAAACTGTCGACGACGAAACGCCCGACGTTGTGATTTTCTTCGTGAACGCCGATCAACTGTCGGGGCTGGTCACTTTGGCGAATTTCGATTCGGCGGGCAATGACGGCGTGAAACTTTTGTTCGGAGCGGGTTGCGCGCAAGTCGTGTTGTATCCGTTCGTCGAGAAAAAAATTTGCTTCGTCGGACTTACCGACCCGTCGGCGCGGAAGTTCGTCGACAAAAACTTGTTGGCGATGAGCATGTCTTACGAACGTTTCGTTGAGCTTGAGGCCGTCGCGCACGAAAGTTTTTTGTCGGCGGACGCGTGGCGGAAAATTTCTGCGCGGCTTTGAGCAACAAAAAATCCCCGACCGTCGTCGAGGATTTTTGTCGCGAAGTTCATGACGCTTCTTCCGTCGGAATGTCAATCAGCTTGTCGACCCAAGCGGTTGTTTCTTCGGGCGACGTGCCGCGTGCGTAAACCAGTTCGCTAATCAAAATTTGCCGCGACAGTTCCAAAAGCCGACGTTCGCCGCTGGAGATTTTGCGCTTGCTGTTTTGCCGCGAAAGATTTCTTGCCACCGACGCCGCGTCCAAAATGTTGCCCGTCTTGAGCCGTTCAAGGTTCGTGTGATAACGTTTATTCCAACTGCCCTGCAACTGTTCGGTCTCCGCCTGCAGGACTTCGACGACATCTTTAACTTGTTCGGAACTGATTATGTCGCGCAAGCCGGCTTCTTCGACCTTGTCGACAGGCAGCATGACCTTCATGTCGCCCATCGGCAGGCGGAAGATGAAGTACGAATTTTTGACGCCGCCGACCTCGTTCTCCTCCACGCCCGTGATTTCGCCGGCACCGTGCATGGGGTAAACAACTCTGTCACCGATTTTCAGCAACTCATGCCACCTCCCGAAAAAATTTTTCGTTCACAGTGTAACACAAACGCCCGTGTCAAAGCAAACGCGGCGGCAAAAATATTTCTGCACGCACGCAAACTTTTCTGTTATAATCGGCGGTAACAAACGTTACAGAAATTTCGGAGGAACTTTAATGACGAACGATAACCACGCGGAGATTTTCCGCACGCCAAAAATTTTCCCGATGACCGAAGACGCGCTCCGTCAACTGACAAAGAAATTCCCGACGCCGTTTCACATTTACGACGAACGAACAATCCGCGAAAATTTTCGTCGACTGCGCAAGGCCTTCGCGTGGGCACCCGACTTTCGCGAACACTTTGCGGTTAAGGCGTCGCCTAATCCGTATTTGGTTGAGATTTTGGCTCGTGACGGCGCGGGCACGGACTGCAGTTCAATCGCCGAACTTTTTATCAGCGAAGCGGCAGGCGTCACGGGCGAACGAATCATGTTGACTTCGAACGACACGCCCGCCGTCGAATTCCGCAAGGCTCGCGAACTCGGCGCGATTATCAACCTCGACGACATTTCGCACATCAGTTATCTTGAGCAGAACGCCGGCTTGCCCGAAGTGATTTCGTTCCGATACAATCCCGCCGACATCATGAACGACGGCAACGACATTATCGGGCGACCCGCCGAAGCGAAATTCGGACTCACCCGCGAACAGATCTTCGCCGCGTACAAAATTTGTCTCGACAAGGGCATTAAACGTTTCGGCTTGCACACGATGATTGCCTCGAACGAACGCAAGGCGTCGACGTTCATTTACACGGCGCGAATCATGTTCAACCTTGCCGCGCAGATTAAAAGTCAACTCGGCGTTGATTTTGAATTCGTCAACTTGGGCGGCGGACTCGGAATTCCGTACAGCCCCGACGAATTGCCCGTTGACCTGAAGACCGTCGGCGAAGGCGTCGAAAAACTTTTCCGCGAAATTCTCGTGCCGTGCGGACTCGGCAACGTTCGCATTGCAATGGAAAGCGGCCGCGCAATGACCGGCAACGCGGGCTGGCTCGTGTCGACCGTCCTGCACAAGAAGAACACTTACAAAAATTACGTCGGGCTTGATGCGTGCATGTCGGACTTGATGCGTCCCGCGCTGTACGGAGCTTATCACCACATAACGGTTCTCGGCAAGGAAAATCAGCCCGCCGAAGAAATTTACGACGTGACGGGCTCGCTGTGCGAAAACAACGACAAGTTCGCCGTCGACCGCCGCTTGCCCGCGATTGACATTGGCGACGTGCTGATTATTCACGACACGGGCGCGCACGGTCACGCAATGGGTTTCAATTACAACGGCAAACTTCGCAGTGCTGAACTGTTGATTCGCGAAAGCGGCGACGTTGAATTGATTCGTCGTGCGGAGACGCTTGAAGATTATTTCGCGACGCTGAACTTTCCGAACGCACGATTGAAGCTCGCGACAAAATAAAAAAGACCCCGTCCAAGCGACGGGGTTTTTTGTTGCTCAAATGATTTTCGATGAACGCAATTCGCCGCTTGCAATTCGTCCGACGCCAAGAAATTTTCCGTTCGCCACGACGCGCAAGCAATTTTCGTCGGGCAAGTTGACTGTCGTGGGCAAACCGTTCATGAAGGCGCGAATTCGATTGTCGGGCAAGTCAAACTTCGGCAGGTGTTTCAAGCAAGCGTCAATCGGCAGCAGGCAACTTTCGTCGAGTTCGTCGAAGTTCACCGAATCGGCAAGCTTGAAGTCGCCGACGCGCAGGCGAATCAAATTTTTCAGCGTCGCGGGCAAGTTCAGTCGTGCGCCCAAGTCAACCGCCAAACTTCGGATGTAAGTTCCCGCCGAACAGTCAACGTCAATCGTCGCGGAAATGTCCGTTGCGTCGACAAGTTCAAGCCGAAAGATTTTCACGCGGCGACGGGGCATGTCGAATTCCAAATTCTTGCGCGCCAAGTCGTAAGCTTTGCGTCCGTGAATTTTTATCGCGGAGAACTTCGGCGGAGTTTGTTCGATTTCGCCGACAAAAAATTTCAGCGCGGACTTGATGTCGTCGACGTTCAGCGAAAAATTTTCGACGCGTTCGACAACTTCGCCGTCCAAGTCGCCCGAATCAGTCGCCGTCCCGAAAAGAATTTCCGCACGATAAGTTTTGTCGCGGGCGGACAAGTATTCCAGAAATTTCGTGGCGCGGTTGACTGCGACGGGCAACACACCCGAAGCGGCGGGGTCGAGCGTTCCTGCGTGCCCGACTTTTCGCGTCATGAAAATTTTTCGCACACGATTAACCGCGTCGTGGCTGGTCATGCCGGCGGGCTTGTGCAAGTTGACGAAGCCGTCCATCAGTCGATTTCCGCAAGCGGAGTGCCCGCGTCCGACAGGTTGTCGACGTGCAGAGCCTTGCCGATTGCCGCGACAAGAATTTTCGTCGCTTCGTCAAGCGAAGTCTTCAGCGTGCAACCCGCAGCCCGCACGTGTCCGCCGCCGCCCAATGAGTTGGCGATTGTCGCAACGTCGGTGCCTTTCGAGCGCATACTCACGCGGCAAAAGTTCGGAGCCTTCTCGTTAATCATAAACGCCACGTCGACGCCGTCAATCACGCGAATCAAGTCGATAAAACCTTCGGTCGAGTCGGTCGTCTGCAGGAAGATGCCCGCAACTTTGCCGCCGAAAAAAATTCTTGCGGACTGCAGAGCTTTGGTCATGTCGCGGACTTCGGCGACGGATTTTCGCTCCATCTGTTCGGCAATTTCGTTGGGACGCACGCCGCAAGTCACCAGCTCCGAAGCAATGCGCAACGTGTCGGCTCCCGTGTTCGAGTATTGGAAAAAGCCCGTGTCGGTCGCCATGCCCGCGTAAATGCAATTCGCAACGTCAAGCGAAATTTCCGCGCCGAGTTCGCCCGCAAGCTTGTAGACGATTTGGCAAGTTGCGGCGGCGTTCGGCTCAACGTACAGGTCGTAACCTTCGCCGCTGTTGGTGACGTGGTGGTCGACGTTCAAAATCGGCGCGTCGGTCAAGTTGCGCACGGCTCCGATTCGGTCGGGCGACGTGTCGAGAATCAAAAGTAAATCCGCGTCGAACGTCTCGCCTTTGACGGGTCGGCGAATTTCGTCAAAGTGCGGCAGTGCGTGTAAGTTTTCGCGGATTGTGTCGTCGATAAAAATCTGCGCGGACTTGCCGATTGAGCGAAGAATTTGCAACATTGCCAAAGTCGAGCCGACAGCGTCACCGTCGGGCAAAATGTGCGCGGTCAACAGAATTTTATTCGCGGCTTTGATTTTGTCCGCCGCCTGCTTGAGCGTTATCAGCATTGCAGAGGTCTCCTTCCACTTGCAACAAAAGTTTCTGAATGTGGTCGCCGTAGTCAAGCGACGTGTCCAACGCGAACGAAATTTCGGGCGTGAAGCGCAGACGAATTCGCTTGCCGATCTCGCGGCGAATAAAGCCCAACGCGCTTTGCAAACCTTCGAGCGAATTTTTGACTTGTTCGTCGCCGCCCATGATGCTGACGAAAATTTTTGCCTCGCGCAGATCGCCGGTCATTTCCACGTCGGTCACGGTCACGAAGCCGATTCGCGGGTCTTTGATGTCGTTGAGAAGCATCTTGCCGGTTTCCTGCTTGATGAGTTCTTGAAGTTTTTCTATGCGAAGTTTACTGCTCACGGTCGATTCAGCTCCTTGAAAAAAATTCGGCGGTTGAATTCGTCAACGTTGAAAAAATTTCCTGCAAAAAAATTGCCCGACACTTTCGGGCGTCGAGCTTTTCATTTGTGTTGAAGCGTGCGGAACTTGCTGAAGTGTTGGCGCGGGAAGCGAACGGGCGCGGCGAAGTTGAAATGCAGTTCGCTTAACGTGCGGCGGATTATCGCGGGCGTGACTTTGTCGGGCGGCAGTTGGCGTTCAAGCATGACAAGCCGCAGAATATCTTTCGAGCCGTCGTCCGCGTCGTCAAGCGTCAAACGTCCCGCAATCAACTGAATCAACGATGTGCGCGTCGAGTTCACGAAGTCAAGCGGGCATTGCTGATTCGGGAACTTGTCCAGAAAAATTTTCCGCACGTCTTCGGAGCTGAGCCACGGCGTGTCGTAAAAGATTTCAAACAGCTTGCGGCGAATCTTTTCGCTTTCGACAAGCCGACAAACTTCGCAAAAAGTTTCGCCCGCCGCGCACAGAGCGTCGCACGTCTTGCATTTGTGCCAACCGTCGGCAAGCTTGAACTTCTGTGACTTCGCACGCAGCAGCAAAGTTTGATACGTCGCGGCGCGTAAGTTTTCGTCGGCGATTTTCTGAGCGGCAACTTTGCAACTGGCGGTTTCTTCGTCCGTCAAAGAAATTCCGTCGAGCGAAACTTCCGCAGGCGGTTTGCGCGGCGCGGGCGGTTTGCGTCGCCTTTCGTTGAACGCGGCAACTTGATGAGCTTGAGCGGGACAAACCTTCTTGACATATTCGTTGCCGAAGTATCCGTTAACCGCGTCGATAATCTCTTCGGCGTGAAATTTGAGCTGATCTTTGAAGGCGGAGTTTTCCACGTCGACGAAAAGCACGCCGTGTTCCAAAACAATCGGTTGAACGTTCGTGTAAATGTTTTTATCGACGAGCCTGTACCACGCGGCGGCGATTTCGTTGAGCAAAAACTTTTCGTAGTCTTTCGGGTCGAGCGCGTGAACGGCTTCGTTCAGGACGTCTTTAACATGTTTCATGGAACAACCTCCCGGTCGTCGACGAAGGTGCCCGCCGTCACGAAAAAAAATTTGCCGAAACGTTGCGGCGGGAAGTAAGCGCGGTCGGTGGCGGTTATCAGCGTTTGAATTCTTTCGCGGCGCAGGAAGTCGATAAGCATTTCGCGTCGCGGCCGGTCGAGTTCGCTCATCACGTCGTCGAGCAACAAAAGCGGATATTCGCCCGTTTCGGACTTGAGGAATTGCAATTCGGACAGCTTGAGCGCCAAAGCGACGGTGCGCAGTTGTCCTTGCGAGCCGAAAAGTTTTAGCTCACGCCCGTTGACGAAAAAGTTCAGGTCGTCCAGGTGCGCGCCCAAACTTGTTGACCCGCGTTTGATGTCGACGAATCTTCGTTCACGCAGAGCCGCAAGGAAATTGTCCGCAAGATTGTCCGCCGAATCAAGCCCGTGCATTTCGTAGACGACGGAAAGATTTTCTCTGTGCGAAGAAATTTTCCGTTGCATCAGGTTGGCAAGGAAGTTGAGCTTGTCGACGGCTTCAAATCGCTTGCGGATGACTTTTTCCGCGACGACGGCAAGTTGTTCGTCCCACAGGTCGAGTTCGGCGGGACGCGCCTGCCCGTCACGAATTTTTTTCAGCAGACTGTTGCGCTGGTCGACAAGGCGATTGTGCCGCGTGAGGTCGGCGAAGTACACGGGCGACGCCTGCGAAATTTCCGCGTCGAGAAACTTGCGGCGGGCGGCGGGTGAACCTTTGAACATGAACAGATCTTCGGGCGCGAACAAGACGGAGTTCAACTTGCCGATAAGTTCACGCGGTCGCAGTGCGTTGGCGTCGAACAAAATCCTGCGGCGTTTGGTCGTCGAAAGTTCAATCGCCAATTCATGCGCGACGTTGCGGCGGAAAAATTTTATTCGCAACAGCGCGACATCTTGACCCCAACGAACAAATTCGGCGTCCTTGGAGGCGCGTCCGCGTCCGAGCGAGGCAAAGTTAATCGCTTCGAGCAGATTGGTCTTGCCCTGCGCGTTGAGCCCGACAAAGACGTTAATCGCGTCGGCAAGCGTCAACTTCACCGCGACGAGATTGCGCCAGTCCGTCAAAGAAATTTCGGTGACGTGCATTCAAATGCGCACGGGCGTGGTGACGTATGAGTAATTGTCGTTTTTGTCTTCACGGAAAAGCACGGGGTCATACCTGCCGCCGAGCTGAATAGAAATTCGCGAAGTTTCCAACACGCGCAGAACGTCGATGAGATATTCGGCGTTGAAAGCAATTTCCGTCTCGTCGCCCGAAACGTCCGCTTCGATTGTCTTGTACGCTTCGCCGACGTCGGGCGAGAAGGACGAAATTTTTATGTAGCCGGGCACGATTTCAAACTTAATCGCGTTGTATTCGGCTTCGCGGGCGGTGAGCGCAATGAGTTCGACACTGCCGCGCAAATCGAGTCTGCTGACTTCAACGCGGGTCGAGAAGTCCGTTTCAAAAGCTTTGTCGTAAGCCGGAAATTCGCCGTCGATAAGCCGCGAAGTCATAAAGACGTTGTCGAATTCAAAGTTCACGATTCGGTCGGAATAGCTCACTTCAACCATGTTTTCAACGTCGTTGGGGTCAAAGCTTTGCATAAGGCAACGCAAAACTTCGGGCGGCACGACGAAACTTGCGGCTCTTTCGGGCGTGTGGTTTTGAATTACGTCCGAGGCAAAGGCAATGCGTTGCGCGTTCGTCGCAAGGACGTTGATTCGGTTGTCTTTAATTTCAAAGCAGCAGCCCTTGAACACGGGGCGTTCGTTGTCCTTCGAGACGGCGAAGACGGTCTTGCGAATCAAGTTTTTCAACGTGTTTGCGCGAATTCTGAACGAGCCGAAAGTGTCCTGCCGTTTGACTTTGGGAAATTCCGTCGCGGGCATCGTCAAAAGATCGATATGCGCGCCGCCCGACTCAATTGCAAAAGTCGGAGCCGCTTCTTCGCCGAACAAAGTTATTATGTCGTCGGGGATACCGCGGATAAAGTCTTGAAACCTTTTGCCGCTGACGACAGCTTCGCCGTAAGATTCGGCGGTGACGGGGATTCGCAAAGTCGTTCCGGAGCTGAAGTTGTTCGCCTGCATTTCCAAACCGTCTTCGGTGAGGTTGAGGTAAATGCCCGACAGAATCGGCGTCATGGGCTTGACGGCGACGGAGTGAATCAGAATTTGCAAAGCTTCGACCAGATCATTTTTGTAGCAAGTGAATCGCATCCAAGTAGCCTCCTTAAATAAAATTCCGCCGCGCATTTTACAACATCGACGGGCTTTTGACAACTTCGCTAAGCGTCGGCAACTTTGGCAAGCGTCGGCAACTTCGGCAAGCGTTTGACAAATTATTTTGCCGCAGTTAATATGTTGTCGGAAACTCTTCCTCGGCAGAAATGTATGAGCACGCAAACAAAATTTTGAGGAGGAGTTTTCATGAAGTGTTGGCAGAAACTTTTGGCTTTGGGCGTTGCGTGTTCAAGTTTGCTGTTCGCGCACGCCGAAGCCGCCTATCAATTAAGCGACGAAGTCGACAACCCGCCCGCCGCGTTGCAAATGGCGACTCAAATCGGCGTCCTAAAGTTCGACAACGAAGCGTTGGCAAGTCAAGCCGACAAAGACGCAATTGTCGTTCTGAGTTTCGGCACCACGTTTAAAGACCAACGCGACAAAGCAATCGACGCGACGGCTAAAGCAATTCAAGCCGCTCACCCGAACGCCAAAGTCGTCACCGCCTTCACCAGCCACATCGTCTTGAAACACATCAAGGAGAACGAAGGCAAGTGCGACTACTTGACGCCCGAACAGACGCTCGAACAACTCAAACGCGAAGGCTACACGCGCATTGCCTTGGTGTCGCTCGACGTTATCCCCGGCATCGAATACAAGTATGACGTTGCGCTGTTCCACGAGTTCAAGACGCAGTTCAAAAAAATGACGCTCGCCACGCCGCTCATGTATTGGCAAGGTCAAGAAAATCAGCGCGACGACGTGACGCAGGTTCTGGAGTCTTTGAACTTGCCCGCGTACAAAAAAGGCACCGCGATACTTTTGATGGCTCACGGCACGCCCGACCCGTCGAACGCGTATTACTCGGTCATGCAGGAAAAACTTCGCCGCATGAAACGTTCCGACGTGCACATTTACACCGTCGAAGGTTGGCCGCGACTTGACGATTGGGCAGACAAACTCAAAATGCACAAGGTCAACAGAATCATCTTGATGCCGCTGATGATGGTTGCCGGTGACCACGCCAACAACGACATGGCGGGCGACGAAGATGATTCGCACAAAATGATTCTGCAAAAGATGGGCTTCAAGGTCGAAACTCACCTGCAAGGTCTCGGCGAAAACAAAAAGATTCGCGACATTTTCGTTGAGCGCGCCGACGAAGCCTGGGACGCCTTGACGAAGTAAACAATTTTCACGAACGACTCACCCTCCCGACGCGGAGGGTTTTTTTGCGCCAAAAGAAAAGTAGCACAACCCCGCACGCGACAAAAAAATTTCGCGAATCCTAGACTTCACGGCAAACGTTATGCTATCATAGCGGCGATTGATTAATGTTGACTTTCCTTTTTCAGTAAACTAAAATCTTATAGCACAACCTAATCAACTACGAAAGAGGAAGCTTGCGGAGGAGGCGGTCGCTGAAATTTTTCTGCAAGGTTTTAAACTACCGCACGAACGACGGGAAGTTACGCCCAAATCGCGGGAATTCGTTCAAACGTTGAGACAGGCGGTTGGCGGGACGAAGCGCTCCCGTTGCAAAATCTCAAGCCGAAAAAATTCAAACGCCGCCACGAAAAGGGGGAATCAGTTTTATGCAGTGGATGAACAACATGCGAGTCGCGTACAAGTTGTTGATTCTCAACATTATCGCACTCTTCGGGATGATTGTCATCGGCGCCGTCGGTTACAACGCCGTCATGCAGGCGAAAGCCGACCTTGACACGGTCAGCAACAAGTACTTGAAAGCTATCTTTTACATCGGCCGTTGCCGCCACGCCGTCCGTTATGCGCAGGTTCAATCGACGTTGGCACCTTTGACGGTTGACCAAACTTTGTTCCAAAACCGCTCCACGAAGTACAATCAGGCCGTCCAAGAACTCCAAGAGACTTTGGCGGAATACGAAAAGATTATTGCCGACGACCCGACGCTCGTTGCCGAAGTTGAATCCGCCAAACGCGAGTGGGATAAGTTCCACGCCGGCGCGGACAAAATCTTCACGATGCGTTCTCCCGTCGGTGACACTGCTGCCATTGCGGCGCACAGAAACGCGGCTTTGGCGTTCTATGAATCAGACATCATGCCTTATGCCGTTTCCGTCAGTGAAGCGATTTTGAAAATCCAGCAGAGCGCGTACGACAAAGCCGAAGCCACAATCGTTGCGTCGAACGCGGGCATTGACGCCGCAGTTCGCAATATTTTTATCACGCTCGGCGTTACCTTCGTCGTGTTGATTTTCTTCAGCTTTATGATTACCAAAGCCGTCACTAATCCGCTTGCCAACATGGTCGAGGCACTCAAACGCCTCAAAGACGGCGACTTCCGCAAAACCAACCTGCTTGACGTTGACCGCGACGACGAATTCGGCGAAATTGCCCTTGCGTTGCGCGACATGCGTCAGACAATCAGCAAACTCATTCAGCAGACAAGCGACTCGTCCAACCAGTTCGCCGCCTCCAGCCAAGAGCTTACCGCAAGTGCTCACCAGAGCGCGCAGGCGTCCGAACAGGTTGCTCAATCCGTCACCAACTCGGCAAGTGCCGTCGTCGAACAACAAACTTACGTCAACGATGCAATGGATTCGATCAACCGTGCGTTGAAGTCCATTGAAACTTTGGCGAAGACTTCCGACCTTGTCGCCGCGAACATTTCGGCAACGAACGAACAGGCGTCCGCCGGTACCGAAGCCGTCGAGACCGCAGTCAACCAGATTATCAGCGTCGAAAAGATTGTTAATGACTCCGCTTTGACCGTCGACAAACTCGGCAAACGTTCGCAGGAAATCGGACAAATCGTCGAAGCCATCAGCGGTATCGCCGAACAGACGAACTTGCTTGCGTTGAACGCCGCTATCGAAGCTGCACGCGCAGGCGAACACGGCCGCGGATTCGCCGTCGTTTCCGAAGAAGTCCGCAAGCTCGCCGAAGAATCGCAAGAAGCCGCGCAGAAGATTGGTACGCTTATCGGCGACATTCAGGCAGACACAACCGCCGCCGTCGACTCCATGCAAAAAGGCAACGCCGCTGTTCGCGACGGCACGCGCTCCGTCGAAAGACTTCGTACAACCTTCGACAACATCAGCAACGCCGCGCAGAAAGTCGAGACCGAAGCGAAAAACATGGTCGGCGAACTCAAGGCCGTCGAAGACGCCACGTACACCATTCGCGACCGCTCCGAAAAGATTCTCGAAAAAGGCACGCACGTTTCCAAAGAGATGGAAAGCGTTTCGGCCGCGTCGCAACAACAATCCGCCTCCGCAGAAGAAATTGCTTCCGCCGCAGACGAATTGGCGCGTTTGGCTCAAGGTTTGCAGAATTCTTTGCAAGCGTTCCAGTGCTGAAAATTTTCAACCGCAACTTCAACCGACAGGGTTTCAGACCTTGTCGGTTTTTTTTGCGTCGACGGTGCAGAACAATCCGGCCGTCACGGATGACGGCCGCGCCCGCAGTTGAAACAGGATGTTTCACCTGCGGGCACGAGTGATTCGCGGTACTTGCAACGTTTGAATTACGAACGAATAACGCCCCCGCGAGGTGCCGTTTCTTTTTGCTACTTTTTCTTTGGGCAAGCAAAGAAAAAGTAGATGCTACAAACTCAAATCAACGAATCAGCCGAATCGAAGAGACGAACCGCCAACGCAACGTCACCGAAGCCGACACACGAAAAAAGCCCGCCTTTCGACGAGCTTATAAATTTCAGTTTATGGCGGAGGGGGTGGGATTCGAACCCACGGTGGCTTGTGACCACACTTGATTTCGAGTCAAGCACCTTCAACCGCTCGGACACTCCTCCGCAACGCATGCAATGTTATCACGCGGGAAAATTTCTGTCAAGCGTTTTCGGCGTTCAAGTCCCGCGTCAATTGCCCGTCGCAGGTGAATTGCCGACTTATGCGCGACTATCGAAATGTCGTTGATGATTGCGTGCCTTCGATTAATGCGCACACGAAAAAACCGCGCTCCGTGCTTGGAACGCGGTTGATTTTTTTCTTCGTGCGACGTTCAAACGCCGGTCAAAATTCAGCCGAAGTAACGGTCAAGCAGACCTTTGAAGCCTTTGCCGTGACGCGCCTCGTCTTTGGCCATTTCGTGAACCGTGTCGTGAATTGCGTCGAGATTGAGTTTCTTGGCAAGCGTGGCGAGATCTTTTTTGCCTTGGCAGGCACCGTGCTCTGCGGCAACGCGGGCTTTGAGATTTTCTTTCGTGGAGTCGGTGAGGACTTCGCCCAAAAGTTCCGCGAATTTGGCGGCGTGTTCGGCCTCTTCCAGCGCGTAACGACGGAAAGCCTCGCCGATTTCGGGGTAACCTTCGCGGTGTGCGACGCGTGCCATTGCCAGGTACATGCCGACTTCGGTGCATTCGCCGGTGAAGTTTTGGCGCAGACCTTCGATGATTTTTTCGTCGACGCCTTTGGCAACGCCGACAACGTGTTCGTCCGCGAAAACCAGATCGCCGCTCTGCTCAACGAATTTTTCGGCGGGCGCCTTGCAAATCGGGCACTCAATCGGAGGGGCATCGCCTTCGTAGACGTAGCCGCAGACACTGCAAACATATTTCGCCATGGTGAAAACCTCCCAAATATAATTTTTGTTTCATACGCTGTTGCGAATTATAGCACAGAAGTTTTCGTTTGGGAAGATTTTTTTTCGCCGTCAAAAAAGCCCCGTGTGAGCAGCACGGGACCTTTTCCAAGCGTATGCATTATATTTTAGGAGAGCTTTAACGAAAGCCTGAACGCAGTATAGCAGACTTGATAGCGTTTATCAAGTGGTTTGAGAAATTTTTTCAAGAAAATTTTTCGCGGACTTGAAGCCGTCGAGAGCCGAACTGGTAATGCCGCCCGAATAGCCCGCGCCTTCGCCAATCGGATAAAGCCCCGCCGCGTTGATTGACTGCCGCGTAACCTCGTCGCGAAGAATCCGCACGGGTGAACTCGTCCGTGATTCGACAGCCGTCAAGGGCACGTCCGCCGCCGCAAAGCCCGGAATTTTTTTGTCGAAGAACTTCAGCGCGTCAATCAGCGTCAAGCACACGTCACGCGGAAAAATTTCGCGCAAGTCGGCAGGCGTGAATCCGATCGGGTAAGTCGGCGTCGTCAAAAAATCTTTCGAGCCGACACGTCCGTTAATGAAATCTCCGACGCTTTGCACGGGCGCACGATAATTTTTCCCGCCGTGAACAAAAGCCGCACGCTCAAGTTCACGCTGAAAACGCACGCCGCTTAAAACGTCGTCGCCGAAATCTTTCTTGCCGACAGTGACGACCAAAGCTCCGTTGGCAACGCCGCTGTCACGCGCAAAGTTGCTCATGCCGTTCGTGACGACGCCGCCGACTTCCGACGAAGCCGCGACGACCAGACCGCCGGGGCACATGCAGAAACTGTACGCGCCGCGCCCGCGAATTTCGTCCTTGAACGTCAACATGTAATCGGCGACGGGAAGTTTCGCGTTGCGGAAATCTTCGCCGTATTGAGCGCGGTTGATGAATTCCTGCGGGTGTTCAATCCTCACGCCGACGGCAAAATCTTTGGCAGTCATTGCGACGCCGCGACGATTTAACATTTCATATGTGTCACGCGCCGAATGTCCGACGGCAAGAAAAATCGCGTCCGCCGAAAAAGTTTCGGAGCCGTTGACGACGACGCCCGCGACTTTGCCGCCGCGAATGTCAATGTACGTAACTTGCGCGTTGAAAAAAATTTTCCCGCCGCGTGACAGAATTTCTCGCCGAATGTTTTTGACGACCGTACGCAACTTGTCCGTGCCGACGTGCGGTTTTTGTTCGCGAAGAATTTCTTCGGGCGCGCCTGCCTCGACGAAAGTTTTCAGCACGAAGTCAACCGCCGGGTCGTTGAGCCGCGTCATCAACTTGCCGTCTGAAAAAGTGCCCGCGCCGCCTTCGCCGAATTGAACGTTGGAATTCTCGTCGAGTGAGCCGCCGTTGAAAAATTTTTCGACAGCCGCAACTCGCGAATCGGTATCGCCGCCGCGTTCAAAAACAATCGGCTCGACACCACAGCGCGCCAACGTCAAAGCCGCGAACATGCCCGCCGCTCCGAAGCCGACGACAATCGGGTTATGTTCAGGGACGCGTTCAACCGTCGCGAAAGTTTCGGTGACTTTGTCGGGCACGGGACGAACGCTTTTGTCGCGAACTTTGCCGCGAATTTCCGCGTCGACAACGTAAACGAATTTGACGGGCGCGCCGCGAAAACGTCGGGCGTCCACGGCTCGGCGAACAATCTGCGCGGACAAAATCTTTTCGACGGGAACTTTCAAACGTTCGGCGACAAGAGCGGCAAGCGGGCGTTCGTCGTCAAGCGCGGCGGTCAAGTTTGCAATGCGAATCTTCATGCGGTTACCTCCAAAAAAATTGCCCGTCAAGCGACAGGCAGAAAAGTTTCAATTCGCGACGAATCGGTTGCGGTTGTCGACAATGCCGCGTCGCGAAAACTGTTTGGTTACTTTTTAAAAGTAACCCCGTCAACCGACAGGCAAAAAAGTTTCAATTCGCGGCGAATCGGTTGCGGTTGTCGACAACACCGCGTCGCGACAACTATTTGGTTACTTTTTAAAAGTAACCCCGTCAACCGACAGGCAGAAAAGTTTCAATTCGCGGCGAATCGGTTGCGGTTGTCGACAACGCCGCGTCGACTGTTTGGTTACTTTTTAAAAGTAACCCCGTCAAGCGACAGGCAGAAAAATTTTTAATCGCCCAACACGGCACGAATCGCGGCAACTTCAGGCGCGGTGAAAAGTCCTTCGGGCGACTCGCGAATCATGATGTCGTGCAGTTTGAGTTTTAGCGGTTCAAGTTCGGCAATCGATTTGGCGGCACCGACCGACAAGCTTATCGTTCGCGTCTGCGCGTCGACGTAATCTTTCGTCTTGCGGATAATTTCGTCGACCTGCGCACGGCTTTGTTCGTCAAGCGACTGCGGCACCGTCAGCCCGTAAATTTTTATCTGCTCGTCAAGCGACTCCTGCTCCAGCTCGTGCAACCGCTGTTGAAGTGCCTCCGCGTTGAAGCTGTCCGCGTCCACCGACTCCAAGCCGTCAACGATGTTGTGATACGTCTGCCAGTTGCGGTCAAGGCTGTCGATGTCGCGCTGATACGAAGCGTACCAGTCACCGAAAATTTTTTGCCGCGCCTGCAGTTCTTCACGTTGCGCACGCGAAATTTCTTCCTGTTGAGCTTGCCTGTTGGTGACGAATGCGCTTACGCCGAAGACAACGATCAACACCGCGCAGATTATCGCGAAGTTTTTGCGCGTCGGCAGGAATTTGTACAGCACGACCAAAGCGACCGCCGCCGCGACCGTCAGCAGGTAAATCATTGCGAAACCAATTCGCGCCCGATATCAAAGGCGGCCTTGCAGTCGACGGGGAATTGTTTTTCGCGGTAAGCAAATTTGTCGTCGGGGTCAAAGATTGAGCTTTCGTAACGCGAATAATCTTTGAACTGCACGGTGTTGAACGCACGAAGAATTTTCGGCTCGACGCCAAGAATCCGTCCTGCGAACATTTCGGACATGCCAAGCCGCTCCGTCATGTTGAATTGCACGAAATGCTTGTCGGTCATGTTCATGGTGTAAACGAACGCGCTCGGAAGTTTTTTGCCGAAGACCGTCGGAATCTCGTTGCTGTAAATGTAATTGGCGAACAGCAACCGTTCAAGGAAGGCAATCATGCCCGCGCTCATGTTCATGAAGTAAATCGGCGTACCGAAGACGACGGCATCCGCGGCCTTGACTTTTTCCAGCACGGGCGACAGATCGTCTTTCATTGCGCAGAAACCGTGCGGACGACTTTTGAGCTTGCAGGCGAAACAGCTCGTGCAACCTTTGAAGTCAAGCGCGTACAAGTTGACAAGTTCAGTCGACGCTCCCGCCGATTGTGCGCCTTGCATTGCGTGTTCAAGCAACGTGGCGGTGTTGCCTTTGCGTCGCGGGCTGCCGTTAATCGCGATTAAAGTTTTCATGTCGAAACCCTCCTAAAAGTTGAACCAGTCGGAAAATGTTTGTTCGCCGTCGAAGTTGATGACTTCACCGATACGCGGCGTCAACGGCTCGTAACCTTTATCGACGCTGTTGGCAAGCAAGTCTTTGTACGGGGCGTTCCACTCGTGGCGGGCAAGCGCGAACTTCCCCGCGTGAATCGGCACGACTTTTCGCGCAAGAATGTCGACGGACGCTTGAGCCGTCTCGTCTGGCAACATGTGAATCGCGTGCCAAGCGCGATTGTACTGCCCGTTTTCCATGAACGCCAAATCGAAGCTGCCGAACTTTTTGCCGATGTCGCGGAAGTGTTGACCGTAACCGCCGTCGCCCGAACAAAAAATTTTCCGCGCAGGTGTCACAAAGGCGAACGCGCACCACTCGGTTGGATTTTGCGTCAACAGTCGACCGGAGAAATGTTGGCTCGGCAAGATGTGCGCCGTCAGCCCGCGCCCGAAGTCAATCACCGCGTCCCAGTCGTCCTCGATGATTTTGTCCGCGTCGAAGCCCCATTGCTCGAAATATTCGCCGACGCCCAACGGACACAGCACGGTTTTGATTTTCGGCTTGAGCGACATAATCGACGGATAATCCAAATGATCCCAGTGATCGTGCGTTATCGCCAAGATGTCAATCGCGGGGAAGTCCGCCGCCGAATACGCGTTGCTGCCGTCGAACGCACGGTTGACGAAAAAAATCGGCGACGCGTACGACGAAAACACGGGGTCAAGCAAAATCTTTCGCCCGGCAAGTTGCAGGTAAATCGACGAGTGCCCCAGCCAAACCGCGCAGTCGCCGTTCAACGAATGCAAGTCGGTTTTCACGGACGGAATCGGTTTGGGCGGCACAAGTCCGGTTTTGTCGCCGAAAAGAAATTTCCACGTCGCGACGAGGCGATTTTCGTGTTCGCCTTCAGCTTGACTCATGACTTGCACGGGCGTCAAACACTCGAAGCGGCCGTTGAAGTAATGCGGTGACGCCAAAATTTTTTTCAGCCGTTCACCCGACGGTTTGCGCCCGAATTCGGGTCGATTGACGTAATAAAAAATTCCGCCGCCGCCGAGAGCAGTCAAACCCGCCGCGCCGATAAAAAAGTTTCGGATAAAGTTTCTGCGATTCATCTGCTTAACGCTCCTTCGTTCAATCACCGACGAAAATATATCAGCCGAAAAAATTTTTGACAAGTGCCGCGTCGTGCGAAAAAGTTTGGCGACATTTTTTAAGCGTCACAGGTTGAAGAAACTTTCTTTATGTTGTACAATCGATTGACGAATTTTCTTCGTGAAAACAACTAAAATCGCAGAAAGGTGCGTGAAACGGCGTGCTTGAGCAAATGTTTAATTCGCCGAACTTTAACTACCTGCCGCGTGCAATGACGGCGGCGAGCATTCGTCAAGAGGTCATCTCTCACAACATTGCCAACGTCAATACGCCGAACTATCGCAAGTCGGTTGTGGACTTCGAGGATCTTTTGGCGCGTGAACTTTACGGCGAAGAACCCGACGGCAAACTTAAAATGGTGCGCACGCACGACAATCACTTGCCCGCCGAGCCGCTGCCGTTCCACGCCGAGCCGACGATTTGGCAGGACAACACGACGATTATGCGCACGGACGACAACAACGTCGACATCGATATCGAAATGGCGTCCCTGGCGAAGAATCAACTTTATTACAACGCCGTTTCCACGCAACTGGGCGGGCATGTCACGTTGCTCAAGAACGCCATAACCAGCAGTGCGCAGTAATTTCGAGGTGTAATCATTATGGGAATTTTTCTTGGCATTGATGCGGCGGCTTCGGGCTTGACTGCCGAACGCCTGCGAATGGACGTCATCTCCAACAACATCGCCAACTCCAACACGACGCGAACCGACAGAGGCGGGGCTTATCACCGCAGGTATGTCGTCTTTGAGCCGAGAGAGCGCACGCCGCAAACTTTCGAGCAAACGTTGATGCGCGCCGTCGGTTTAAGTCAACAAACCGGCGAAGGTGTTCGCGCCGTTTCGATTATGGAAGACCCGACGCAGGGGCCGCTTGTCTACGAGCCGGGTCACCCCGACGCCAACGCCGAAGGTTACGTCGAAAAGCCCAACGTCAATATCGTCGCGGAAATGGTCGACATGATAACCGCCCAGCGCGCTTACGAAGCAAACTCCACCGCGATAAATTCGGCGAAGTCCATGTTCTCCAAAGCTTTGGAAATCGGCAGGTAATTTTTTTCGCCGTTGCCTGAAAGCTGTTTGGAAATTGCCTTGCGACGTGCTATAATCACTAAATCGAAACTTCAGCGGTTGACGAAAGGGAAGGTGACGAGATGGAAATAACGCCATTGGAAATGACGCCCGTGCACATGAGTGCGCGCAGTCATCTGGGCGAAACACAAGTTCAACAGCCCGTCAAAAGTTTTGGCGAATATTTGGTTGACTCATTAAAAAAAGTAAACGAGCTTGAGCTTGAATCCGAACACCTCAACGCGGCACTTGCCGCCGGAAGGATAGAAGACGTTTCTCAAGTCGTGGTTGCCTCTCAAAAAGCGGAACTCGCGCTCCAATTGACGCTCCAGTTGCGAAACCGTGCGACGGCGGCATATCAAGAAATCATGCGTATGCAGGTATAACGCCCGACACTTGATACTTTAATTCGGACGGTTCGAAAGGACTGAGTTTATTGGCGAATTGGAGAGAGCGGCTCCGAGAGCTTTGGAACAGGTACGACAGGCGACGCAAGCTGATTTTCTTCGGTGCGCTTTTGGCCGTGATTTTGGCTTTCGTCGGCCTGAGCGTTTGGTACGGTTCCAAACCCGACTACGTGCCGCTGTATACCAATTTGGAGACGAAAGACGCCGGCGACGTTGTAAACAGCCTGAAAGAAACGGGCGTGCCCTACGAATTGGTCGAGGACAAAAAAGGCGCGACAATTCTTGTTCCCGCCCCGCAAGTTCACGATCTGCGCTTGGATTTGGCTTCGGCGGGTCTGCCCCGCGGCAACAAAGGTTTTGAACTCTTTGACGACAGCAAGCTTGGCGTCACGGAGTTCCAGAACAAAATCAATTATCTGCAGGCCTTGCAAGGCGAATTGACGCGCACAATAGAACACCTCGACAGCGTGGAAAAGGCGCGTGTTCATATCGTCCTGCCGGAAGACAGCCTCTATAAGAAAAACGAAAAACCCGCGACCGCGTCAATTCTTTTGATGCTCGCGCCCGAAACGAAGTTGACGCCGCCGGAAGTCAAAGGCATTGTCAACCTGGTCAGCCACAGCGTTCAAGGTTTGAATCCCGAAAACGTCACAATCGTCGACACGGAAGGCAATATCCTCAACAAAAGCGACGACGACGCACTTGAACGCGAAGCACAGATGAATATGCGTGCACTCAATCAAATTGAGATGACCAAAAAAGTTCGCGACCACATTCAACAGAACATCCAAACTTTGCTCGACAAAACTTTGGGCGAGGGCAACGCCTTCGTGCGCGTCAGTGTCGAATTGGACTTCGATGACAGAAAGATTGACCGCCAAACTTTCACGCCCGTGGTCGACGAGTCAGGCATTATTCGTTCCCAACAAGATATCAGCGAAAGTTATAACGGCGAATCGACAATCCCCGGCGGCCCCGCAGGCGTTCAAAGCAACATCCCCGGTTACGTCGCCGAAGACCGAAGCGCCAACGCCGAATACGAACGCAAAGAGTCCACGCGCAACTACGAAATTAACGAAGAGAATCAAAAGATTATCGCGTCGCCCGGCTCAATCCGTCGCCTTACCGTTGCCGTCTTGGTCAACGACTCCATAACCGAGCTGCAACAGGAAGGTCTCCTGCGCGCAGTCAGCTCAGCGGCGGGCATTAACGAAGACAGAGGCGACACCATTTCGGTCGAGCCCATGCCGTTCAACACCGAACTTCGCGATCAACGTTTGGCTCAAGAGCGGCAAGAGCAGTTGCGCAAAGACAGAATTTTGTACACGGAGATTGCGGCGATGATTCTAATTGCGGCGTTGGTCTTGGGCGGGTTCCTCATGTACCGTTGGAAGAAACGCAAAGAACGTCAGGCGGAAATTGCCGAGCGACTTGCGGCAGAAAGACGCGCCCGCGAAGAAGCCCGTCGCGCCGAAGAAGCCGCACGTCGTCGCGAAGCCGAAGAACGTCAACGCGCACTTGAAGCCAACGAAATTGAAGAGGACAACCTCACGCCCGAAGAGAAACAGCAGATGACCGAGAAGGACGCTATTCTTAAACTCATTGACGAAAAACCTGCCGACGCCGCCATGCTTATCAAAACTTGGTTGGCCGAGGACGATTGACATTTCTGCGGTTGACAGTCGGTGACAGATTCGCCGACCGCCAATCGCTTTTCTTTTGAACGGAGGAATTCACATGCCCGCAGCAGCAGCAGCACCCGACATGTATGCCGAACCTAAGCCCATGACTTCACGCGAAAAAGCGGCGATTCTTTTTATCGCGCTGGGCGGCGATTATGCGGCAAAAATCTTCGAGCACATGGACGACGACGAAATCGAAACCATTACGCTTGAAATCGCCAACAACAAACAGGTCAGCGCCGAAAAGAAAGCAATGGTTATCAGCGAATTCTATCAGCTGATGATGGCAAACGACTACATTTCCACCGGCGGACTTGAATACGCGCAGAACGTCCTTGAAAAAGCTTTGGGCGCCGATAAAGCAATGGACATCCTCAACCGCTTGACGACAAGCCTGCAAGTGCGCCCATTCGAGTTCCTTCGCAAGACCGACCCCGCGCAGCTTTTGAACTTCCTGCAGAACGAACACCCGCAGACAATCGCGCTGGTTATGGCGTATCTGGAACCCGACCAAGCGGCAATTATCATGAGCGGCCTGTCAATGGACTCGCAAGCCGACGTTGCCAAACGCATCGCAATGATGGACAGGACAAGCCCCGACGTTATCCGCGAAATCGAACGCGTGCTTGAAAAGAAACTGTCCTCCATGATGACGCAGGACTTCACCACGGCGGGCGGCGTCCCCGCAATCGTCGAAGTCTTGAACCGCGTCGACAGAACGACAGAGCGTGCGATTATCGAGTCAATGGAAGTCGACAGCCCCGAACTCGCCGAAGAAATCAAGAAACTTATGTTCGTCTTCGAAGATATCGTCATGTTGGACGACCGTTCGTTGCAGTTGGTTTTGCGCGACATCGACACGAAAGACCTTTCGCTTGCAATGAAGGCAACACCGCAGGAAGTTGCCGAAAAGATTTACAAGAACATGTCCAAACGCGCCGCCGACATGCTCCGCGAAGAACTCGAATACATGGGTCCCGTCAAGATTCGCGACGTCGAAGAAGCGCAACAGAAAGTTGTCAATCGCATTCGCGACCTGGAAGAAAAAGGCGAAATCGTCGTTGCTCGCGGTCAAGGCGACGAAATGCTTGTTTAATTTGCGTGACAGTTTTTCATTGCCTGCGGGAGGTGAATTGATTGTTCCACCAACACAAAAACATCGTGCGTTACATGACGGTCGGTCAGCCCGTGTTAATCGGTGCCAAACCCGAAGAAGACGAGCCTGAAGTCGAAGCCGAATCCGACGAATCCGACGAAGCTCAAGAAGAGCCCGAAGCCGAACCGCCGATACCGCCCGAAATTCTCGAACGAGTTTACGAGGAAGTCGAAGAGATCGAACGCAAGTCACTGCTCCTCGACGCGAAGATACAAGCCGCCGAAGCAACTCAAGCCGAAGCCGACGCGCTTAAAGCTCAAGCCGAAGAATTCAAACGTCAAGCCGAAGAACTCAAAGCCGACGCCGCCAAAATCGTCGACGACACCAAACGCGAAGCCGAAGAACTTTTGGAACGCGTGCACAAGGAAGGATACGACGCGGGCTACGAAGAAGGCAAGCAGGACGGCATCAAAGACGGCAAAGAGCACATCGAAGAAGAACTTGCCGACATCGTTCGCCAAGCCAACGACAAAGCTCAAAAAACTATTCGCGACGCCAAAGAGCAGACCGCCGAATACTTCATTCGCGCCGAAGACGACATTGTTGCCGTCGTCATGATGGCAGTCGAAAAAATTTTGCCGCAACATTTTCTTGACGTGCCGCAGACCGTGTTGCCCGTCGTGCGTGAAGCAATTCGTCACGTGCGCGACCAAAAAGAAATCAAAGTTCACGTTGACCCCGACAGCTACGATTTGGTTTTAATGGCGCGTTCGGAGTTTCAATCAATGTTGACCGACGGCACGGCGATTATCGAAGTCGTGAGCGACGAAGCGTTGAAGCCGGGCGACTGCGTTATCGAGACACCCAACGGCGGAGTCGACGCACGGTTGTCAACTCAGCTCGCCCTGCTGAAAACTGCCGTCGAAAGCGTGCTGAACAATTAACGACCCGCAATGTCGCCGACCGGCCGTCATGGATGACGGCCGCAACCGCTTGCGCGTGATACACGATGTATCACAGCAAGCGCGTCTTTCTTTGCTACTTTCTTTCCACGCGGAAAGAAAGTAGACGACAAACAACTTTTGGAGAGCGATACGAATCAGCAATCCGCAACGTTACCATAAATCTTGAAGAGTGATACGAATGCCAATGACCATGAGCGACCCGCTTTAAAAGCGGGAGAACTCTTGGTGCAATCCGCAACGTTACCATAAACTTTCGGAGAGTGATACGAATGCCAATGACCATGAGCGACCCGCTTTAAAAGCGGGGGAACTCTTGGTGCAATCCGCAACGTTACCATAAATCTTGGAGAGTGATACGAATGCCAATGACCATGAGCGACCCGCTTTAAAAGCGGGGGAACTCTTGGTGCAATCCGCAACGTTACCATAAACTTTTGGAGAGTGATACGAATGCCAATGACCATGAGCGAAAAAATTCTTGCGCGACACGCGGGACTTGACGCCGTCGAAGCGGGACAACTCGTCATCTGCGATTTAGATCTCGTTATGGCGAATGACGTCACGGGGCCGCCGTCAATCAAAGAGTTCGAGAAAATCGGGCGACCCGTTTTCGACCCAAACAAAATCGCGCTGATACCCGACCACTTCCAGCCCGCCAAAGACATCAAGAGTGCCGACCTTGCCAAAATTATGCGCGACTTCGCACGCAAGAACAAAATCGCCCACTACTACGAACAGGGACGCGTCGGCATTGAACATGTCATCTTGCCCGAATTCGGAATCGTCGCGCCCGGCATGCTGATTATCGGCGCGGACAGCCACACCTGCACTTACGGCGCGGTCAACGCTTTTTCGACGGGCGTCGGCACGACTGATTTGGCTGTCGGACTTGCGACGGGCAAGGCGTGGTTCAAAGTTCCCGAAGCAATTAACGTTCACTTGACGGGCAAAAAGCCGAAGAACATTTGCGGCAAGGACGTTATCTTGACGTTGATTGGGCGAATCGGCGTCGACGGCGCGCTTTACAAAGCTCTTGAATTCACGGGCGCGGTTTCCGAACTGTCAATGACCGACCGCCTGACAATTTCCAACATGGCGATTGAGGCGGGCGCGAAAGCCGGCGTGTTCCCGTTCGACGAAGTGGCGCAAATGTACGTTGCCCGCCGCGTGAAGAAACATTTCGAGCCCGTTGCCGCCGACGAAGACGCGAAGTATTGTGCGACCGTCGAAATCAACTTGAGCGAACTGAAACCCGTCGTCGCTCTGCCGCATTTGCCCGAAAACGTCAAGCCCGTCGACGAACTCGGCGACATCAAAATCAATCAAGTAGTTATCGGTTCATGCACGAACGGCCGACTTGAAGACTTGGGCATTGCGGCGGGAATTCTGCGCGGGCGAAAAGTTCACCCCGACGTTCGCTGCATAATCATCCCCGGCAGTCAAGAAATTTACAAAGAGGCCGTCAACTGCCACTGGATTGACATTTTCATTGACGCGGGCTGTGTCGTGAGCTGTCCGACCTGCGGGCCTTGCCTTGGCGGATACATGGGCATTTTGAGCGCGGGCGAACGTTGCGTGTCCACGACGAACAGAAACTTCCGCGGGCGCATGGGTCACGTCGACAGCGAAGTTTACCTTGCAAGCCCGTTCGTCGCGGCGGCGTCCGCTGTCACGGGAAAAATTTCCACTCCCGACGAGGTGATTGGTCATGAAGATTGAAGGCAAAGTCTGGCGTTACGGCGACAACATCGACACCGACGTCATAATCCCCGCACGTTACCTGAACACGTTCGATCCTGCCGAACTTGCGAAACACTGCATGGTTGACATCGACGAAACTTTTGCCGCGAATGTCAAAGCGGGCGACATCATGGTCGGCGGAAAAAATTTCGGTTGCGGTTCCAGCCGCGAACACGCGCCCGTTGCAATCAAGGCGTCCGGAATTCCCGTCGTCATTGCCGCGAGTTTCGCACGGATTTTTTACCGCAACGGAATCAACATCGGCTTGCCTTTGCTTGAGATTGGTGACGCCGTCGAAAAAATTTCCGCCAACGACGTTTTGCGAATCGACACGTCCGCGGGCACGATTGAGAATTTGACGACGGGCGACACGTTCAAAGCGCAACCGTTGCCGCCGTTCGTTCAAGGTATCGCCGACGCGGGCGGATTAATCAATTACATCAAGTCGCGCTGACTTCACAACGCAAACAAAAAAACCCCGTTCAATCGAGCGGGGAAATTTTTTTGCGTTGACGTTCGAGCGAAGTTACTTCTTGCCTGCGAACGCGACGAAAATATTTTTCGCAGTGAGAGCGGTCGACGCCGAATCGAACTTGCCGACGGAATAATCGGTTGCGGTCGTTTCGACAATCGAATCAAGGCGCGTGTCGTTCGTGATGAAGTTGTTGTCGTCCGCGCTTATCCAGTCGTCGCTTGCCAAGTCCGCCGAACTCACCAAATCCGCAGAGCTTGACAAGTTGCTTATGTTGAGCGTCGAGTTTTTGGCGTTCTTGAGCGTGATTG
>CAMUZU010000012.1 GCA_947165295.1 uncultured Selenomonadales bacterium
GTCAAAGACGGTTACGGTCGAGTTCAACGCGCCTTTGAGATTAAAGACGTGCCGCTACGAAATTAATCTGCGCTCTTCGGTTCGACGGGCTTTGGCACCACGACTTTGGGCGGTTTGGCGGGCTTCGGTTCGACGGGCTTGGGCTCGTCTTCTTTTTTTGGCGGATTGTTGTTCTGCGGTTCGTCGGGGTCGGGCATGACCGTATCGCGGAACTTTGACCAAAAGTCCAGGTAACGTTGATCGAATTCGGGGCGAATCACCTTCACGCTTTGCCCGGTGACGAACATTTGATTATAACTTGCGGCTTCGGCGGTCGAGAGGTCAACGATAAATATTGCGCTGACGACCGTCGCTGCCAATATTAAATTTTTCGCTAACCTTCTCATCGGAATTCATTCCTTGTGGAAATTTTTTATCTGTACGGCGCACGCGGGATAAATCTTCCGCGCCTGTCGTGACTTGGCTTCGGTCTGCTTGGGATAAAACGCGGCGTCGGTCTTGTCGGCGTTCGCGGCGGCCAAACTTTCGCGGGTCTGTCCGAATGTCCGCCAATGTTTATCGGCGGGATAAACGGTCTGCGAAGTCTCGGCGGGCGCATGTCTCGCAGTTCGACGAAAGTTTTTGTGTCGACGGTCAAGCTTGCCGCGTCGGCCGCGCCGCCGAACATTATAATCGCAACGGTTGAGATTGTCGCTAAGAATTTGGCGGCTTTTTTCATTTGTGCGCGTCTCCAAAACGGCGAAAAACGGAAAGTCGGCGTTTGGCTGACTTCCCGCTGTTTGTTTTGCTTACGAAATTGACTTGTCATCGGGTCGGGGAGTTGCCGGCTCCCCGCAAAGATATTTAACGTGAGCCACTGCATTAACAAGTTTACGCAACTTCCCGAATCAGGAAGACTGCCAAAAGGCCGCCGACAATTTCTTTCGGAAGACCGAGGACAAGTCCAATAAGTGCCAGAATCAACAACATTTGAACCGTCTCCTTCCGTGTCGAACAAACTTACAGCCTTGATGTTGAAACGATTTTACAAACTTCGCCCGTGTTTGTCATTAGCTGTGGATTAAATTTTGTCTGCGGCAAATGTCCCGTCACGGCGCGCTTTAACGGCGATAAAGTGCTTTATCTTCGGCAAGAAAACAAACATTTTCAACTCAACGGCGGAGTCATTCGGCAAGGTTTCAGTTCGTCGCGCCCGAAGTCAATCACGGTTTGCATGTGCCGTTGACGGTGTTGTCGTCGGCATTGTCTGCGGCAAGTTCATGAAGTTTAATCGTCGGCGAAACACACGCGATAATCGGCAGAGTCGTCAAAGTTCGTCGCGCCCGAAGTCAATCACGTTTTGCATGTGCCGTTGACGGCATTGTCTGCGGCAAGTTCATGAAGTTTAATCGTCGGCGAAGCACACGCGAATTTTCTTCGTCACACGCGGCGAACGTCGACATTTGACGCTCGTCGAACCTGCGCGACGATCGAATCCGAATTTGCCGTTGAACAAGACAATTTCGTCGCACGAAAAGCTTGTGCGAAAGTCGTCTTGATGCACGACAAGCGACGTTAATATACGCAAATTGACCGCTTAGTCAAGATGTGTCGAATTCACGAACGCAACGTTAAAGTTCCGTTAAAAAAGCGCACGGCAACAAGCTTTGACGCGGGCGCGAAGATTGACGGCTATTGACACGACAGGGAAGTTGGTTATAAAATTGCCGCATTCAAGGGTACAAAAGTGCCTTTGACGCGCCGACACGGCCGACGAATTGATCAATCGTTCGCCTTGTCGAAGGACTCAGAGAGTTGAGTCCGACCGCTCCCATACAAGCCCTACCCGTGTTAATCTCGGTGCAGGATTTGATATTTCGACGCACGAAGTTTGAGCGGCTCGGAAATAAGGAGGTGACCAATTAAAGCGTGATCGGCCGGTTTCGCTTCCTTTTTTTGCGAACCGTCAAAAAGGCGTCGTAAAACAATGTGCCCGCGTTTCCTTGCCCGTCGCGGCGTGAGGAACCGATTCAAGAGCGCGGCACAAGGCGGATGTCTTCGGTGTAGGGAAACGACATTCGGACTGCGACAGGTTTTATAACAAATTTTCTTTTGGAGGCAAATTCACTATGACAGATACGTTTTTTGATCTGCAACGTTTCGCCGTGCTTGTCGGCGGCCAGAGCAGCTTCATTTGGCAGGACGGCGAACTTTTCGGCGCCGGTGCCAGCGCGGCTGTCGGCACGTCGAGCAACCCCGCTTACCTCGTTGCCAAAGACGGCGTTGCCGAAGCGGGCACGGGCACGGATGTTTATCTCAGCGGTGAAAAATCCTACTCGTTCTCTCTCGACGGCAAAGACGGCTGGTCGGCAAAACTCGGCAAAGACAACGTCGCACACGTGACCAACGGCGCAAGCGGCATTGCTCTTGCGGGCTTGACGGGCTCGGATGCGGCTGTTTTGACAATCACCGGCGAATTCGCCGAAGACATTGGCGCGGACGTCACGACCACTGCGGAAACCAAAGCAAGCCTCGCCGCCGACGGCACGTTGACTTTCGGCAAAGCTGTCGAAGGCGCGGCAATCAACCTCGGCGCGGGTGAAATTGCTGTTCTCAACAAAGGCGGCAACGATGTTGTCCTCAACAACGGCGCATTCAACGGCATTGACATCACAAAGAAAGCCACTTTGACTTCAAGCGACGGCACGGTTGCGCAAATCGTCACGGGCAACAACTCGATCACCATGTCCAACGGAAATATTGTGGACGTCAAAGCCGACAAAGACACCAACGCAACAATCGGCTCCGACCAAGTCATCGGCGGCGCAAAAGGCGTTACCATCAAAACTGCAGTCGGTTTCAACGTTCCTACTACCATCAACGGCACGACTTGGGACGAAATTACGGGCGGCGTCAGTTCGGTTGCGTTTGATTCGCTCGGCTCGGCGAAAATCGAAAACACGGGCGCAGTCGTCGTCACGGGTCAAGCAGGCGCAGTTGCCACGATTCAGAACCTCGACACTGCGGGCGCAACCGTCAACGGCGTCAAAGTTGCCATGACGGAGCTTAACGAAGCCGAATCTGCCAACGTTGGTTTTGCGCTTGAAAACGGCGGCGTTTCTTCCGTCGACGTGAGCAAAGCTCTCGGAACAAACCTCGTCGCCTCGGGCGACCAATTGTTTGTCGTCAAAGCGGGCAACGCCGAACACATCGTTTCGACCGACGCAAGCTCCGTCACTTTCAACGCGACGGGCTCGCAAATCAATCTCGCTGTCGAAAAAGAAAAATCTTACGCTGCGGCGGGCGGCGGCAACGCACAGTTCCTCTTCGCGGAAAATGCAACGAACGTTTCGCTCAACAACACGACGGTTCAACTCGGCACGGCTGAAGGCGTCACCGCAACCGCCTCCGACGCGACCGCAGGCATCGAAAACCTCAACGGTCTCGACGTTGGCAGCAAAGTCAGCGTTGCGGGCGACTCCGACGGCTTCACCGCTGCATTTGACGCTGTCGAAGGCAACGACGCGGTTGTCTTTGAAGTCAACAACGCTTCGATTCGTGCGGCGGGCATTGAAGGTCAGCAAGTCCAAATTTCCGTCAACGGCGCGGGCACCGAGGCTCTTGTCACCGGCATGAACACCACCGATCAAGTTTCCGTCGGCGGCACGGGCATTATTTATCACTTCAAAGATGCTACGAGCGACAACGCAGTCACCGCAAGCGCGGGCGAAGGCATGTACGTCACGCTCGACAGCACCGGCGGCATTGCGGACGCAATGGACGATGCCAACTACAAGAAACTCAAAGAAAACGACCAAGCCAAATGGGACGACATCGCTTCAATCGGCAACGACCAATACGTTCCCACCGTCACGGGCGACACCGTTCCCGCGAACCGTTCGGACGTTTACAATCAATTCTACAACCTCAACACTTCCGACGCGGGTCAATCCACGCTTGCGGTCTTCTCCAATGAAGATTCGATCACGTTTGACACGGTTGCCAACCCGAACGGCATTACCTTCACCGGCCGCGACAACACCAAGACGCTTGCCGAAAACGGTCATGTCACTTTGACGGCGGGCGCGGCAGTCGGCGCGGCTCCGATTAACATTCAGCGCAACGAAAGCGCGGCGGTTGTCGACGTTGTTGTCGACCTTCGCAACGCAACGCTTCCTTCCACGGTTGCAGTCGGCACGCTCGAAGACACGGTCAACGGCAACGTCACCGCTTCGCACGCGATTTTCCTGAGCAACGCAGGCCCCGGCTACGTCGAAATCGGCAACTACGCCACGGGTCAAAACCAGATCTTCGCAGGCACGGGCGGCGCGCAGATTCGTCACGACGGTCAACGTGCGACAATCGTCGGCAACACCGGCATTGACACCATCTGGGCAGGCAAGTACGACATCGTTGCAGGCGGCACGGGCGGCGACCAATTCTATGACAGCGCGGACTACACCATCACCGACTACAACGCGGCTGAAGGCGACGCTCTTATCGCGACGCGCTTGCACGGCATTGAAGAAATCAACAAGAACAACATCAAGTACAACTACGACGCGGGCAACGAAGTCAGCTTCGGCGAAAGCCGCAACAGCTTCACAATCGGTCAAGACCAGAACGCGGCGCTCAACTTGAACGTTGCCATCATGGACACCGACGCTCGCATCATTGACAGCCGCAGTGTTGTCCTCGCGGGCGCAAACGGCGGCGCGGCGGACGCTTCAAGCCTCACTTCGGGCGCGCTCATCATTGCCGACGAATCCCGCAACGGCAATGCAGGCGACGCAGTTGTCGGTTCGGCTTACGCTGATGAAATTTACATCGGTGCCAACGACGCGGTCAACGCGGGTGAGGGCAACGACTACATCACAATCGGCTCAATCTCCTCGACTTCGGGCGACGCCGGCGCAACCGTGTTCATGGGCGCGGGCAAAAACACCGTTTCGGGCTGGAGCTTCGGCTTCGACAAGAACGCGGGCAACACCCAACTTATCGCGGCGGAAGGCTTCGTCGGCTCGTTCGACAACGACCGCCTCTTGGTCACCGACGCCAACGGTTCGATGCTCTTTGACGATTCGGCAAAGACTTCCTATCACGGCGAATATGACGTTATCGTCAACGACACCAAGTACATGGCGATTCGTACCAACGACAGCAACAACGACAACCCCAACAGCTACGGCGATGTTACTTCCAACGACGACCTTGCCGACATCTACATTGCTGAACGCGAAGGCGTTCTCTTGTTCGGCTCGGGTGTTACCGAAAACCTCGGCCTTGTTGACTTGACCAGCACCAAATACCAGAACATCTCCCGCGTGGTTCTTGCCAACAACAGCAAGGCCGTTGTCCTCGGTTCCGACCAGCGTGAAAGCGTTGCTCTCGGCGGCGACGCTGCTGCAGGCGCGAACAAGTATGTCGACCTCGGCGCAGGCAACGACGTCATCATCTCCGGCGGCGACGGCACTGTCAGCGCAGGCCACGCGCTCTTCTTCGGCGTTGGCGACGGTCGCGACACAATCCGCGGCTTCAGTCATTACCTCGGCGTTGACGCAGACCCCGACAAAGAGTATGCCGACATTCTCGTCCTTGACAACTACGAAGGCCTCTACACCGGCACGGGCGAAGACGGCGGCGCACGCATTGAATTCGTCACCGGCGGCGACGACAGCCGCGTCTTCCTGTACGAAGATGCAGGCATCAGCACCGACAACATCTATCAGGTCAGAGTTAATCTGGAAACCAAACTCACCAAGATTGGTAACTCCAACGGCTCGAACGTCTTCACTTACAGCGACAAAGTTGACTACTACGTCGGTAGCTCCGCCGAAAACGCGGCAGATACCCTCGTCGTCGGCAACGATGTCGCCAACGTCAACATCTGGCTCGACGGCTCCAAAGGCGACGAAGCTGACTTCCGCGACGAATACTATCGCGGCATTGCAGTCGTCGACGCGGGCGCGGAAACCAACACCAACGTCATGATTGCGGGCAACAGCCGCAACAACACGCTTATCGCGGGCGGCGCAGGCACCTACAACGCTCTTTGGGGCGGCACGGGCGACAACGAGCTTATCGGCTCCACGGCCGGCGAAGACGTGTTCTTCTATGTCCGCAACGCAGGCGCCTACCTCCACGGCGACGACGAAGACATTACGGCCGTCGGCGGCAACGACCAAGTCTACAACTACGAAATTGACAACAACGACCTCGTCTGGCTCGGTGACACCAAACTCAGCGACATCACCAAGACCACAATCGAAGACAACGCCGTCACAATCGAGTTCAACACGGGCGGCAGCTTGACCGTCAACGGCACAAGCGATGTTCGCTTCGCTGTCGATGGCGGCACCGCGTCTTACGTTGCCAACAAGGAAAGCAAGACCTGGACTCAGGAGTAATCCTCGACGCACGAACCACTTTTCGGGACGAGAATTCCGCTTGAGATTCTTCCCCAAATTTTAAGCGGCTCCCTCGTCCTGCGGATTTAACCCATTTGCAAAGCGCGTGCCGAATCGAACCCGCGGCGTGCGCTCGGCAGCCAAAAGAAAACCTACACATGTACGGGAGCCTCTCCGCGTGAGGGGCTCTATTTTTTTGCAAGGAGGAACTCGCGTTGAACAAATTCAAAGCGCACGCAAACAACGTCGCCTTGCCGCACACAATCTTCAGCCTGCCGTTCGCGTTGACAAGCGCATTCATGGCGACAAACGGTCACCCCGACGCGTGGACGGTCGTACTGATTTTGCTGGCGATAACGTCGGCTCGTTGGGCGGCAATCGCAATCGACAACCTCGCCGATTTGAAGTACGACAAACTTCAACCGCGCCTGTCGTATCGGGCAATGGTTCGCGGCGAAATTTCCAAAGGCGAAGCGTTAATCTTCGTCGCGCTGTGCATGGTCGTTTTGATTGTGACGGTCGCGCAACTGCCGCCGATATGTTTGAAGTTGTTGCCCGTCGCGGCGATACCTTTCGTCGTGTACCCGTTCACGAAACGATTTACGCCGTGGTGTCACCTGTTCTTGGGACTGGCAATCGCAATGGCTCCGGCCGGCGCGTGGGTCGCCCTCACCGAAGAAATTTCGTTGCCAATGGTGATTTTGTGCATTGCCGTCGCGTTGTGGATTGGTGCCTTCGATGCGGTTTACGGCGCACAGGACGAACGCTTCGACAAGTCGCAGAAACTTCACTCGCTGGCGACGCGTTACGGTCAAGCGGGCGCGCTGGCAATTGCGAAACTTTTGCACGTCGTGTCAATCGTCTGCTTCGTGGCGGTCGGACTGTTGCTCGACATGGGCGGACTTTATTTCGTCGGAGTTTTCGTCGCCGCAGTTGCATTGATTTATCAGCACGCGATTGTTCAACCCGGCGATTATCGCGAAGTAACTCAGGCATATTTCATGCGAAACGGCATTGTCTCCGTCGCAATCTTCGTATTCACGTGGCTAAGCTACGATTGACTTCAAGATATTTTCAGCCGTCTTCGGGCGGCTTTTTTCGTTGGAGCGCGATTAATTTTTGATTAAGTTTCGTTTTCGCCTTATGGACAAGCCCGAAATTATCGATTAAAATAACGACACAGCAAAAAGCTTTCAGTCTTATTTCAGAGGAGTGGTGCCACATGAAAAACAAAATCACGGTCAACAAACTCAACGAGAAACTTCACTTTTATCTTATCTCGAACGGCAAGCGTTACTACTTGTTCACGCAGGACTTTTCCAAGGGCGTCTATCAGTTTTTCAAAAGCGGGCGTTCCGAAGCCGAATTGCACAAGTACAACCTGTGGCGCAAAAATCCCCGTTTGGACAAGACGATCGAAAAAATCCCGATGTACATGCGCTACGTGCTCAAAGAGGACAACGCCGCGTGACGACAACTTAACCGAAAAAAATCGCCCCCGTCAATCGACGAGGGTTTTTTTGTTGCCCGAAACGCAATCGAATATCCGGCCGTCATGGATGACGGCCGCAACGCTTGCGCGTGATACAGGATGTATCACAGCAAGCGCAGTTTCTTTGGTTACTTTCTTTGCTGCCAAAGAAAGTAACGTTCAGCAATCGACGACGCGACATTGATAAGCTCCGTGCACACGCGGAATTTCTTTGGCGGGCTGACCGTAAGCGTCCAAAAGCTCGAAGACGTACTTCATGACGACGGCGACGGGAATTTTCTTCATGCACGCCAAATTGTCGTCGCCTGCACGCGGACAGGTGTGTTGACCGCACGGGTGGCACGGTTCGGGCGACTTAATGAGAACGTCCTTCGCGTCGTAAGGATAAAATCCCGGCACGGGCGACGCGCCGAACATCGTCACAATCGGAATGTTTCGCGCAACGCCAATGTGCATCGGACCCGAATCCGTCGTTAAGAACAGGACGCAGTTGTCCAGAAAGCCCGCAAGTATCGCCAAGCTGAATTCGCCCGTGAAAATCTTCAGCCGTTCGTCGGAGCCGTGACGCATCTTCGCGACGCAACTTGAAACAATTTCCGTGTCCATCGTGCCGCCAAGAAACGCAACGCCGTAACCGCGCTCAATCAAAATGTCCGCGCACTCGGCGAAATACGAATCAAGCCAACGTTTGGTAAGCCAACTTGCGCCGATATTGAACGCAACGACTTTGACGCCGTCCGAAAAGTTGTCGTGAAAAATTTTTTCGGCCTCGCGTGACGCCGCGTCCGAAATCCACATTTCAAGTCCGTTGTCGAAAATTTTTTCAACGCCGCAAGCTTCCCGCAGAACGTCGAAGTGCGAATGAACTTGATGTTGCGTGCCGGGCATGTATTGCGTCTTGAATCCGTGCTTGATGTGACGCGCTATCGACGGGTTCGGTAGGGTCTTCGTGAACAGCCACGAGAACAGCGGCTTCGAGTAGCCGACGATTTTTTTTGCGCCGCTGAACGCCGCCAACGCGCTTGCCCGTTCGTTGCGGTGAAGGTTGATGACCAGGTCGAATTTCTTTGCGCGAATCTTAAAGATAAATTTCGCGAACGTCCACAAGTGGTCGTCGACGCCTTTTTTGTCAAGCAAAATGCATTCGTCAAGATTTTCATTGCGGTCGACGAGGTCGGCAAGTTTTTTGTCGGCAAGCAAGGCGATATGGTCGTTCGGGAAATTTTTTCGCAAGGTCGTCAATGCGGGCGTGACCAACATTAAATCGCCCAAGTGCATCAGGTTGATAACAAGAATTTTCATGAACAGCTCCTCAAAGAACACGCGGGCAACAGCCACAGATACCACGCCGCCAACACGCCGACGACGGGCGCGCCAATCAGCGTGAACGGCACGGCGCAGGCGATTGACCACGGCACGAGCGGCGACACGATTACTGCGGAATTTTCCAGGTGAAGCGCGAAGACTTCCGCACGAGGCTCCACTTTCGCGCACAGCTGGTGAGTCAACATTATCGACAGCGTTTGATTGCACGCGACCATTGCCGTGACGATTGACGCCGTCAACACGCTTGCGAACGGTGAAAATCTTTTGCCCGCCGCCGTGAAAGTTTTCTGCAGACCGTTAAGGAAACCCGTCGCCTTGAAAATGCCCGCGTAACAACTCGACAGACAAACAATCGCCGTGACGTTCGCCATTGAAACAATGCCGCCGCCGCTCAAGATTCGCGCAAGTTCGCCGTCAGCGGGGACGAAGCCGATTACTGCAACTTTCAGCAGGTCGACGAGTGACGCGCCTTGATAACTTACCGCGACAATTGCGCACGCCAAAATACTTGCGATCATCGTCAACTGCACGCGAATTCTAAACAGGCTCAGCACGACAATCAACACGGCGGGGACGAGCACGACGAAATTTATCTCGAACGCCCGGGCGAAGATTTCTTTCACGTTGACGCCCGCGCCGTCGCCCGTCAAGAAAATTCCCGCCGCAAGGTACAGCAAGCTTGCCAATGTCAACGGGATTACCGACGTACGAATCATGTTGCCGAGGTTGCGGAAAATGTCCGTGCGAGTCAACGTCGCAACCAGAAGCGCGCTTGTCGACATGGGCGAACACCTGTCGCCGAAATACGCGCCCGACAAAATCGCTCCACCAGTCAACCACAGCGGCACGCCGAAACTTTCAGCCGTCGCCGCGCAAATGACGCCCATTGTCGCGCCCGTGCCGAAAGCCGTTCCCGTCAACACCGACACCAACGCGCACAGCCAAAACGACATCAGCAACATTATCGCGGGTGTGAAAAAGTCCGCCGTGTAAAAAATTATCGCGCCGATAACGCCCGCCGCACGCCAATAAGCCGTAAGCACGCCGATTAACAGGAACGTCAGCAGCATCGTTTTTATCGGGCGCACGCCGTCAAGCCACATGTCGACAACTTTTCGCGGACGGTGTCCGACTTCAAGCGCGTAAGCCGAAAAGATTATCAGCCCGAAAGTCAACGCAAACAAAATCGGCACGCCCGTCGCCACACAAGCAACGAGCGTCGCCGAAAATATTCCGAGCAAAAAAAGTTCAGTCATGACTTGTCGAGTGCGTTAATTGTCCATGTCCTGCCGCGTCTTGTGCAGCAGGCTCATCTTCATATCGTAGTAGTCGGGCGTCATGTCCAGATAATGGCGGTGCGGATTCTCGAAGCGCTGTTCTTCCTGCCAAATTTCGTTGGCAAGCTGATGTTTGACGTAATCGCGAATTTCATGCAACGTCGGCAAAGTCTCAACGCGCCGCCCGTCCTTGACGTAAAGCCGCGAAAGTTTCTTCGCCGTACAATGCTCGAACGAACGATTTTTCCACGGCTTGACGGGGTCGACGTAACGGAACGGCGCGCTCATGTCGACGGGCTCATCTTTAAGCGCAATCATGTCCGCGACGGCGTGACCTTGTTCGTCGTAGATGCGGTAAATGTCCTTCAAGCCGGGATTGGTGATTTTCTCGACGTTTTCGCTGACCTTGATTCGCGGGACGAATTGACCACCTTCCTCGACGGCGACGATTTTGTACACCGCGCCGAAGACCGGTTCAGACTTCGCGGTAATCAGACGTTCGCCGACGCCGAATGAATCAATCGCCGCGCCTTGACTGAGCAGCGAAGTTATCGTGAATTCGTCCAAACTGTTCGACGCGATAATCTTGCAGTCCGTCAAGCCCGCCTCGTCCAACTGCTTGCGAATTTTCTTCGACAGATAAGCCAAGTCGCCCGAATCAATCCGCACGCCGCGCAGACGTTTGCCCAAAGGTTCCAAAACTTCTTTTGCGACGCGAATTGCGTTGGGAATGCCGCTGTGAATCACGTCGTAAGTGTCGACAAGCAACGTCGCGGAGTCGGGATAAATTTCGGCGTAACGTTTGAACGCCTCGAATTCGTCGCGGAAATACATAACCCAGCTGTGCGCCATCGTGCCGTTTACGGGGATGTTGAACAGTTGACCCGCGCTGACCGTCGCCGTGCCGTTGACGCCGCCCAGAAACGCCGCACGTGCCCCGTAAGTCGCCGCGTCCATGTTGTGTGCACGTCGCGCCCCGAAGTCCGAAACGAATCGCCCGTTCGCCGCACGAACAATTCTGCGCGCCTTCGTGGCAATCAACGACTGGTGATTAATCTGCGCGAGAATGGCGGTTTCGACAAGTTGAGCGTCAATCAAGTTCGCCACGACCGTCAAGCACGGCTCGTTCGGATACATAATCGTGCCTTCGGGGAACGCGTAAATGTCTCCGCGAAAGTGAAAGTCCTTCAAGCTGTCAAGAAAGTCCGCGTCGAAAATCTTTTGTTCGCGCAGATAATCGATGTCCTTGTCGCTGAAGTTCATGTTCTCGATGTACTCAATGACCTGCTCAAGTCCGGCGAAAATCGCGAAGCCGCCCGCGTCGGGGTTGCGACGATAAAACACGTCGAAGGCGACACGCACGTTTTCGCCGCCGCTGACGAAGTAGCCGTTCGCCATTGTCATTTCGTAAAAATCCATCATCATGCTGATGTTGCGCTTGTCAAACTGCGACATGAAAATTCCTCCGTAACAAAAATAACCCGCTGAATAATTCAACGGGATTATTTCTGTCGTCGCGGCGAATTTCCTTCAAGAAATTTTGTCAACGGCAACAGACCGTCGCGAACGAAAATCCGGCCGTCATGGATGACGGCCGCCGCCCGCGGGATTTTTTTGCGCCAAAAGAAAAGTAACACAACCGTCACGCAGGCAAAATCTTCGCGAGCGTCTCAAGCATTTTCGGAATGTCAATCGGTTTGGCAATGTGCGCGTTCATGCCGGCGTTCAAGGCAGATTTAACGTCTTCGCTGAACGCGTTGGCCGTCATTGCGATAATCGGCAGGTTCGCAAGCGTCGGGTCGGCAAGTGCGCGGATTTTCTTCGTCGCGGCGTAACCGTCCATAATCGGCATTTGAATATCCATCAAAATCAAGTCGAAGTCGCCCGCCTTCGCCTCAGAAACTTTCTTGACCGCGTCGGCTCCGTCGGTTGCCGTGTCGACGATAAAACCTTCGCTTTCAAGCAGCATTTTGGCAATTTCGCGGTTGACCTCGATGTCGTCGACGAGCAGAATTTTCTTGCCCGCAAAGTCAATGTGAGCCGCCTGCTTGTTCTCTTCGGCAACGTCTTGAAGTTGGTCGGACAAGTTGAAGTTTACGTTGACGATAAACTCCGTGCCCTTGTTGAGTTCGGTTTCGACGCGAATTGTGCCACCCATGAGTTCAACGAAACTTTTCGTAATCGACATGCCCAAGCCCGTGCCTTGAATCTTGCTGACGGTCGACGTGCGTTCGCGTTCAAATGCCTCAAAAACTTTCGCGGCGAATTCTGGCGTCATGCCGATACCCGAATCTTTAACGCGCAGTTCGTAGTTGCCGACGTTGTTTGAACTTTCGCCGAGCTGATTAAGCGTGACGGAAATTTTGCCGCCTTCGGGCGTGAACTTGAACGCGTTGCTCAACAGGTTCAGCAAAATTCGATTCAAGCGGTTTTTGTCGCAGACAACGAACTTGTCATGAACGTTCGAGCTGTCGACGCTGAAGGAAATTTTCTTGCCCGCCATTTGCGTGGCGAACATGTCATAAACTTCGTCAAGCGTCGCGGACAAATTCGCAGGCGCAAGTTCAAGTTCCATTTTGCCCGACTCAATGCGGCTCATTTCAAGCACGTCGTTAATCAGCGCGAGCAGATGTTGACTGGACGCGTCGATTTTGTTCATGAAGTCGTAAATCTTGTCGGGAATGCCGTCGGGGCACGGAGAATTTTTGTACGACGGACAATTTTCGCAGACGTGGTGAAGCTCCTTCGCCAAGTTCAGGTAGCCGATAATCGCGTTCATCGGCGTGCGGATGTCGTGGCTCATGTTCGACAGAAACTGCGACTTTGCACGGTTGCCGGCCTCCGCACGTTCTTTCGCGGCGATAAGTTGCGACTGCTGACGTTTAAGTTCTTCGCCCTGCTGCTTGATTGTCTCGAAGTTTTCTTGCAGGCGACGCGTGTATTCTTCCTGCGAACGCATGTATCGAACTTGCAGGAACGTGTAACCCAAAAGCAACACGACGAACAGCACGGACGCCAAAATCAGCGCGACGAGCCACGGACGGCTTGTCACCATTTCTTCAAGCGTGATGTTTTCGTAGCGGTTGATAATCCACTTTTTCGTTAGCGCGTCGAGGCGGCCTTCCTGTTGCATTTGAATCAGCACGGCGTTGACTTTGACGCGAAGTTGTGTATCTTCGGGGTGCATTGCCAACGTGCCGTAGACGTGTTGGACGGCGTAACTTGGAAAAACTCCGCTGATGTCGAGCTTTTCGACGAACGCGCCGCCGACTTGTATCGGGCAGATCACGAATTCGTATTCACCGCTTTTGAGCCCGTCGAACATTTTCTTGTAGGAGTGCACGTAAGAAATTTCGTCGTCAAGTCCAAGGCCGGGCATTTGGTGCAACGAAGCGACGCGACGGCCGTATAATTCAGCGACGGAAGAAATTTCCTTGCGTCCGTAAACGACGTATTGCTTTTCGGTCGTCGGCAACGTGGCGATAATCGCGGGGTTGTTGATAATCAAGTCGCTTTCCATGTTCATTATGATATCCGCGCCGCCGCCGAGAAAAATTTTGTTCGCGTCGTTCCAATCAATCAACGACATGTCCAAATTCATCTGCAGGCGATTGGCAATTTCGTTCATCAACTCGACGTCGTAACCCTGATAGTTGCCGTCTTCGTCGACGTAAGAATACGGCGCATAATCGACGTCGGTGACCACGTGCAAAGTCTTCTTGAAGTTGTTCTTCGCGTGAAGTTCGACTTTGGGCGCGTCGCGAAAAATCCCCGACAAGTTCACGTAAATCCCCGCGAAAATCACCGCAAGAATTATCGGCAACGCGACGGCCGCCGTCACAAGCGAATTTTTTTTGTCGAAGAATTTGTTCGGAGCCTGCGTGTTCATGAATTTATCTCCTTCAAGCGAGTGACCGACCGAAAAGCTTTTGCCGCATATTTTACAGGAGTTTTCGCCGGCGGGCAAGTTAAAGCGTCGACGCGACTCAAAGTCTTTTTAATATAAGCGTAACATTTCGGTTAAAGTGTTTGTAATGAAACGCCGATATAACTTGCGGCAGACAAAAACAAGTCACCGAAAACAATCCAAACTTTTCGCGGGAACAGCCCACGACGTTTCAATCGGAATGACGGCGCAGCAGAAAGTTTCTGTGCGGCCACAAAGTCAGCTTCCGAGCCAACAAACGAATCTCCCGCCCATAGATAAAAAGCCTCGACAGCGCGTCGGGGCTTTTTGATTTGTGATACAATCTGCGCGGAGGTGAGTGACGTGAAGAAAGTTCGCATTACCGTCGTCAAGAAAGTTCGCCACGACGATTTGATTGCCCGCTACGAAAACCCGATTGAAAACGCCTGCGACATGGTTGAAGGTTCAATCTTCGTCGCCAACGGTTGGCAACGTCCCGACGGCTTCTGTTTGAGCGCGTGGGAAACTCTGTCGCCGTTCGTTATGGCTCTGTCGCACGGTGCCGAAAACTTTTATTCGGGCTGGATGAAAAATCCGAAGTCCGCTTTGCTTTCATGCAACGACGGCTTCCGACCGGTGAGCTTCCTGCTTGAAACACTCGACGAAGACGCTGACTGACCGCGACGAATATCCGGCCGTCATGGATGACGGCCGCAACGCTTGCGCGTGATACAGGATGTATCACAGCAAGCGCGGTTTCTTTTGGTTACTTTTCTTTGCCGCCAAAGAAAAGTAACACACACGACGAACCGTCAACCGCCGACAAAAAGTTTTGTGCTTTTGATAGCCGCGTGCTATAATCTGCGCGCATAAAAACTTAACTCGAAGGAGGCAACTTTTCTGATGGAGAACTCTGCGCTGTCAATGCTCCCGCCGATAATCACGATAGTCCTTGCGCTTGCTACGAAGGAAGTTTACACGTCGCTGATTGTCGGGATTTTCACGGGCGCAATGCTGTTCACGGGCGGCAACTTCCTCGAATCAATCGTAACGTTTTTTGACATCATGAGCGAAAAAGTCGGCGGCAACGTGAACATCTTGATTTTCCTGGTAATACTCGGAATTCTCGTCGCGATAATCAGCAAGTCGGGTGCCACGCGTGCTTACGGCGAATGGGCGCGTTCGGTCATTTCGGGCAAGCGAAGTGCGCTCGGCTTGACGGCGTTCCTCGGCATGTTGATATTCATCGATGACTACTTCAACTGCCTTACCGTCGGAACAATCATGCGCCCCGTCACCGACAAGTTCAAAATCGCCCGCGCAAAACTCGCTTACGTCATCGACGCGACGGCGGCTCCGATTTGCATAATCGCGCCGGTGTCGAGTTGGGCGGCGGCCGTCGGTTCGTCACTGCCCGAAGGTTCGCTGATTGACGGCTTCTTGCTGTTCCTGCAGACGATACCGTTCAACCTGTACGCAATTTTGACGATGCTGTTCATGGTGTTCATTATCGTCACGGGACGCGACTTCGCGACAATGGGCGCGGCGGTTCGCAAGAACAATGAGCACTTCGAGATTCCCGCCGAATACAAAGACACCGTTGCCGAAGAACAATCGACGAGCGGCAACGGAAAGATTGTCGACTTGATTCTGCCGCTGATTGTGCTTATCGGCGTGTGCATTTACGGCATGTTGTACACGGGCGGAATTCACGACGGCAAGTCAATTTCCGACGCCTTCGCGGACTGCGACGCTTCAAAATCGTTGGCGTTGGGTTCGTTCATTGCGTTGATTTTCATTTCGATTCTGTACCTGCCGCGCCGTGTCGTCAACTTCGCCGAATACTGCGAGTGTTACTCGACGGGCTTCAAAGCAATGGTTCCCGCGATTTTCATACTGTGCTTGGCGTGGACGCTGTCGGGCATCTGCTCGGAAAATTACCTGAACTTGGGCGGCTACGTCGGCACAATCGTTCAAGCGCACACGTCGGTTGCAATGTTCCTGCCGGTGATTTTCTTCCTCGTGTCGATAGCGTTGGCGTTCGCGACGGGCACAAGTTGGGGCACGTTCGGCATTTTGATTCCGATTGCAATTTCCGTGCTGGTCAACCTGCCGACCGAAACTGAGTCGAACTTGCTGGTGATTTGCATTGCGGCGATATTGGCGGGCTCCGTCGGCGGCGACCACGCGTCCCCGATTTCCGACACGACGATTCTTGCTTCGGCGGGCGCGCAATGTCACCACATCGACCACGTTTCGACGCAGGTTCCTTACGTGATAACGGTGTCAAGCTGTTGCGTCGTCGGTTACCTTGTCGGCGGCATCACTCAAAGCGGTTGGCTCGCGCTTGCGACGGGTCTTGCGTGTCTTGCGTTGGTGATGATTGTCGTGCGTGCGAAAGTTCCCGCCGTCGACGTGTAAAGGAGCCGGCCAATCATGGACAAACAATCTGCGCGGAAGAAAATTCTTGACGACTGGTTCGACGCGTTCACCGTGCTCGGACGCGGCAATTACGTTTTGGTTCGCGACGTGAAGGGCAACCTGTGTCGTTACAGCCCCGCCGCCGTGGAGATTTTCGGCTTGTCGGGCGAATACGTTCCCGCCGACGAAATTGACTGGACGAACTGGATTCACCCCGAAGACCGCTTCCGCTACACGCACGCGCACAACAATCTTGTCGACGGCACATCCAAAAGTTACGACGCGACTTACCGCACGCGCCTCAAGGACGGCTCGTATGCCGCGATTCGTTACGTCGGCACAAGCATTTTCGACGCGGACGGTGAGCCCGAAATTGTCGGCGGCTTGCTGATTAACGAAGGCTTGACCGAAAACACCGACCCCGTCACGATTCTGCGCAACCGCTACGGTTTCTTCCGCGACATTGCGGCGGCAGTCGAACTCAATCGAAAATGCGTCGTTGTGCTGTGCGGCATAACTCGCATGGACAGAGTCAACGAACAGCACGGCTACAACTTCGGCAACGCGCTCTTGCAGGAGGCGGCATGGTTTCTTCAAGAAGCTGTCGGGCAGGACGGCACGGTTTATCGCATGGACGGCGCGAAGTTCGCTTTCCTGACCGAAAGTCTGTCGCCCGAAGAAGTCGCCGTTCGCTACGAAAAGTTTCGTCGTGCCGCGCAAACCGGTTTGCCCGTCGAAAACGTTCGGCAAGTCTTGAACGTCGCGGGCGGCATGTTTTCGTTCACCGGCGGCAACGTCAACGAACACACGATTTATTCATGCCTGCTGTTCGCGTTCAACGACTCGAAAATTTATCACAACGGCAAACTCGTCAACTACAACGGCGCACGCGGCTTGAAAACGAACGAATCACTCGAAATGCTCGACGAAGTGCGCAACTGCATCTTGCTTGACTGCGAAAACTTTTCGTTGCGGTATCAGCCGATCTTCGACGCGCAAACCGAAAAGCTCACGTCGATTGAAGCGTTGCTCTGTTGGCACAGCGACCGTTTCGGTGACGTGCCGCCGTCGGCTTATGTGCCCGTGCTCGAAAACGATTTCCTGTTTGAGGAGCTGGGTTATTGGATTCTTCGCCGCGCAATGGAGGACGGACGTCGCCTGCTCGCGAAAAATCCCGAACTGATTCTTAGCGTGAACATTTCGCCCGCGCAGATTGTCGACGACCTGTTGATTGAAGAAATTGACAAAATTTCGGAGGCGACGAAGTTCCCGCTGAACAACCTGTGCTTTGAACTGACGCAAAGTTGTCGACGCATTGAACCGTACATCTTGCGGCGAATTGTGCGTGCGCTCAAACGCAAGGGTATCCTGTGCTTGATTGACGACTTCGGCAGCGGCGTCGCGTCGATTGACTTCCTGCGCGACCTGTCGCCCGACTTCGTCAAGCTCGAAAAAAGTTACGTCACCGATATCCGCGACGAAAAGTCCGGCAACCTGCAAATCGTTCGCCACCTGTCGGAAATGTCGGTTGAACTCGGCACGAAAGTTTGTCTCAAGGGTATCGAAAACGCCGCGATTCGCGAACTCATCCGAAAGTTCCCCGTCACCAACGTGCAGGGTCACTTCTGGGCGGAAGCAATGTCGCTCGACGAAATCGAACAAAAATTTTTGCCGTGAACGCCGTCCGCAGTGTTGTCGCGTGCGATTGTGTGATATAATCGCGCAAACCAACGGAATGATGTCTTTGTTAAGGAGGCAACCATCATGGCGAACACAATCAACACCAACTACCTGACGCAGTTCAAGACGTTCGACAAGCGTCCGACGACCGCGAACAAAACTGCCGTCACCGACGCCGCCAAAAACTTCGCGGGCGCAGATTCAACCGTCGAAATTTCAAGCGCAGGTCTCGACGCCCTGTCGAAGCTCAAAAGCGACACCGTCGACGAACAAACCGGCGGCGGCATTGGCGACGAAAGCAAGCTGTCCGACAAGGCGAAAGGTTTCCTCGAAAACCTGCGCAAGAAGTACGGCGACTACGACTTCGTCATCTCCAACGACCTCGACGCGGCTGAAACTGTCGGCGGCACGAAGGAATATTCCGTCATGCTCACCGTCGACGAACTCGAACGCATGGCCGACGACGAAGAGTACGCCGCCAAAGTCATGGGTCAAGTCAAAGACGCGACCGCCACGCTTAAAGACTTGTCCGAAAAAGATCTCGGCGAAGGCGTGCAATTCTCGCAGCTGAGCATTTCGTTTGACGACCAAGGCAATCAAAAACTTTTCGCGTCGCTCGAAAAGATGACCGCCGACCAGAAGGAACGCCTTGACGCCGCACGCGAAAAACGCGCCGAAGAACAAAAATCCGCCGAAGCTCAAGCCAAAGCCGACGACAAGTCTTTGGACGACGAAGCCGACACCGAAGAACTTTTCGCGATAACCTTCAAGAGCGCGGACGTCGAAGCCGACAACGCCGACGACCTGCTGTCGAAAATTTTCAGCATCAAGTGGGACGAAATCGAAGACGAAACCGCCTACTTTTAAAAAGTAGCAAACAGTTGTCGCGACGTGACGTTATGACAGTTCCGACGTTGTCGCCGCGAATTGAACAGTGAAGAAATTTATCATGTACGCCGCACATTGACGCGGTCTGAACAAAAAAAATCGGCACTCGCCAATCGGACGCTTTGTCCGTGACGGGTGCCTTTTTCGTGTTGTAGGTGATTACTCGCCTGTAAGCTTGTGCCACTGTTGAATCCATTGACCGTTTTGGTAAATGTAGTGTGTGACTGCCACAAGTTTCCAATTGTGATTCTTGTCGAATTCGTTGAAATTTCCCGAATCTGCTCTTTGACCTGCTTTGTAAACCTTGGTGTATTCCGCGCCGCAATGATAGCATTTGTAGTGCAGTTCATCGGCAACATCACCGTTTCTGTATGCCTGTGCCTGCGACGGGACGACGAGTTGACCGACGACGACGCCGAGAATCAACGCCGCCGCGAGTAAAAATTTTTTCATGATGTCACCACCTTTCAACGCGACAAAGAAAATCATCTGTACTGATTGGCGGTCTCCACGATTTTCATCACGCTGGTACCCTCAATCGGTGTAGGATAGTCAAACTCGCTAAGCCCCATCAGTTGGCACCACACGCCGTCTTTGCGAATAAAATACCAAGGACGGCGCGATTCCTCGTCGTCGAATGCTATCTTTACCGAAAAGCCGCTGTAGCCTTTGAAAGTTATATCGCGAATTGTCTCAGTCAGAATATAAACTCTCTTATCGCCGTAGTCATTCATTCCGACGTAAACTCTCTGCGCTTGTGCCTGCGACGGGACGACGATTTGACTGACGACGACGCCCAGAATCAACGCTGCAACTGCGAAAAATTTTTTCATGATGTCACCTCCTTTCAATGTTTACAAAGAAATTTTTCGGCAATGTATCACCTTCTTTCAACGCGAAGAATCGACCGTGCCGCGAGACATTACGTTTTGAACCAAATGTGCTTGCCGTCGCTGCTGACCTTGCAACCGTCTTTCGGCGGCTGATGTTGTCCCGCCATGTGGCGCGTCTTGCCGCACTGCGAACATTTCCAATCGGAGAAATTGCCCGCCGCTTGAGCCGCAGGAAACGCCAACGCCGCAATGAAAGCGACAATCGCCGCCGCTGCGAAAAATTTTTTCATGATGTCATCTCCTTTCAGCGCGACGAAATCGAAATCTTGTATGCAGTGAGCATCACCTCCGCAGAAAAAATTGTTATGTCGTGTATCATTATAATTGTTTTTTTTTGTGTCAATTACCATAGCGAAATTTTTCGCAACAAAAAACGCCCCGACAATTCGGGACGCCGTGAAGATTTATTCGGTTGACGCGGCTTGAGCCTCGAAGAATTTTTTCAACGCTTCGGCGACTGTGCAATTCATGCCGGGCACGGCGGCAAGTTCGTCGACCGTCGCGGATTTTATGTTCGCGATTGAGCCGAAGGTTTTTAAAAGCTCCGTGCGACGCTTGACGCCGATACCCGCCACGCTGTCCAGTTCGGATTTCAAGTTGCGCGCCCGCCGAAGTTTGCGGTGGTAAGTTATCGCGAAACGGTGAGCCTCGTCGCGAATTCGTTGCATGAGTTTTAACGCTTGAGAGTCACGCGGTAATTCAACGGGCGTCGACGAACCTTCGACGAAAATCAGCTCGAATTGTTTGGCGAGTCCGACGACGGGCACTTGATGACCCGCGCCGCGAATTATTTCCAACGCGGAACTGAGCTGACCTTGTCCGCCGTCAATGACGATTAAATCGGGCAACGCGTCCGCCGAAAGTTTTTCGTAGCGTCGGGCGGTGACTTCGCGCATCGACAAAAAATCGTCGGGCTTGCCTTCAGCTGAGCGGATTTTGAAGCGGCGATAATTTTTTTTGTCGGGCGCGCCGTCGAAGAAACTGACCATCGACGCGACGGTTTGCGAACCTTGCATGTGCGAGATGTCGAAACATTCCATGCGTCGCGGCAGTTTCGGCAGGCGAAGAAATTTTTTCAGCTCCTCGAGCGCGCCGACCGTTTGAGCGTCTTTGAGTTGTCGTCGCGCAGATTCTTCCGCCAAAAACTTTCGTGCGTTCTCGACCGCCATGTCGACCAAAGATTTTTTCACGCCGCGTTTCGGGACGATTAACTTTGCGCCGAGCCACTGCTCCAAAAGTTTGGCGTCGTCTACTTCGGCGGGCAACAGAATTTCCGTCGCGGACAGTTGCGCACGTGAATAATATTGCTTGACGAATTCGGCGACAATCTGCGCGTCGGTTTCGTCGTCGGTGCCAGTGAGCGGAAAGTTTTCGCGACCGGTGACTTTGCCGTCGCGAACGAAAAAAATCTGCGCGCAAGTTTGACCGTCAAGCCGCGCCAATCCAATCGCGTCAACGTCGCCCGCGTCGGTGACGATTTTTTGTTTGGCGGTGACCGTGCGAATCGCCGTCAAAATGTCGCGCAACCTTGCCGCAGTCTCGAAGTTGAGCGACTCTGCCGCTTCGTTCATGCGTGCGGAAATGTCGCGTTCGACGTCGGCGGTGTGCCCGTCAAGAAATTTTTCCGCCGCCTTGACAAGTTGCGTATAATCTTCGCGGGAAATTTTTTCGACGCAGGGAGCCGCGCAACGCTTGATGTGATATTCCAAACACGGACGCTTCGGGAACGTTCGGCACGTGCGCAACGGGAAAATTTTCCGCAACAGTTGCAACGTCTCCTTGACCGCAAGGCCGCTCGTGTAAGGTCCGAAGTATCGCGAACCGTCATGAATCACGCGCCGCGTCAAAAAAATTCGCGGGAAGTCTTCGGCAGTCACGCGCAAGTACGGATAAGTTTTATCGTCTTTCAAGCTGATGTTGTAGCGCGGGCGGTGCTTCTTGATCAAGTTGCATTCAAGAATCAACGCTTCGACTTCCGTGCCCGTGACAATCGTCTCGAAGTCGACAATTTTGGCGACCATAGCCCGAACTTTCGCGCCGTGATTCTTGTTCGCTTGGAAGTATTGGCGGACGCGATTTTTCAGCACGCGGGCTTTGCCGACGTAAATAATTTTGCCGCGAGCGTCGCGCATGATGTAAACACCCGGCGCATTCGGCAAGGTTTTAAGTTTCTCTTCGACAACGTTCAAATGAATCACCTTCGGGAGGTCAACATGATTTACAGAATTTATACCGACGGCTCGTGTTTGGGCAACCCCGGCGCGGGCGGCTGGGCGGCCGTTATCGTCGACACGGACAATCGACGCGAAGAAATTTTCGGCGGCGACGCGCACACGACAAACAATCGCATGGAGTTGACGGCGGCCATTCGCGCTCTGGAAAAAATTTCTGCCGACGACACGGTCGAACTGTTCACCGACAGCAGCTACCTGAAGAACGCCTTCACCAACGGCTGGCTTGCCAAGTGGAAGCGCAACGGCTGGAAGACCGCCAATAAAAAACCCGTGCTCAATCGCGACTTGTGGCTTGAACTTGACGCGCTGATTTCAAGCCGAACCGTAACATTTCATTGGGTCAAAGGCCACGCGGGACATTTCTACAACGAACGTTGCGATGCGTTGGCGCGAAGTTGTGCCGCCCGCATGAAGTCACAGCCGCCGCCGGTTGAAGTGCCGCGTATCGAACGCCCGAAAGTCAAGCCCGAAGAAAACTTGCCGCCGCGTGGTCAACTGAGCTTGTTTTAACCGCGACGGAATATCCGGCCGTCATGGATGACGGCCGCCCGCAGTTGAAACAGGATGTTTCACCTGCGGGCACGCGAGTCACGGCTAACGACAACGCAAGAGTCAACAACCCTGTGCTCCACGCAGTGGCGCTCCACGCGCAGTGGCGGCTTTCTTTGCTACTTTCTTTCGCCGCTCGAAAGAAAGTAGTCCACAAACACAAAATTAACGAACATGTTCAATCGAAGCAACGAACCGCAACGTCAACAAGCAACCGTCAAAACACGCCAAGCGTCTTGAACAGCAAGACCCAACAAAACATCGTCAAGCACGACAGAGCCGACGTAAACACCACGCAGTTGCCCGCAAGGTCGGAGTCGCCGCCCATTTGCTGAGCCATTGCGAACGAGACAACCGCGCACGGCGACGCGAAAATTGCCACGAGCGTCACGAATTCAATCCCGCGAAAACCGAAAACGTAAGCCGCCGTAAACAACATCACTGCCGGCACGAGAATCAATCGCCCGAAGATTGCGCCCAAAAGTTGACGGCGGTGTTCGTGCGTGGAGCCGAGCTTGAACGACGCGCCCAAAATTATCAACGCAACGGGTGTCGTCGCCGCAGAAATTTGCCCAATCGGTTTGAGCACGGGTTTTGGAACTTCGACGCCCAAAATCAAAAGCGTTGCGCCCGCGATTGCGCCGAGAATCATCGGGTTTTTGAACACGTCTTTGATTATCGGCACGGGTGCGAATTTTCCGTTGCGAAAAGTTTCCAGCGCGAAGACCGCCAAAATATTGTAAATCGGCACGATAACCGCGATCATCATCGTCGATACCGCAATGTTTTCGTCGCCGAAAATGTTCGCGACAATCGGCACGCCCATTAAAACGAAGTTGCTGCGGAAAATCGCCTGCACGATAACGCCGCGCCTTCGATTGTCCGGTTCAATTCGCGGCACGAAAATCATCAGCAACGCGAAAATCGTCAGCACGCCCAATGCGCCGAACAACATCAGCTTCGGGCGAAAACTCGTCGCCAAGTCCGTCGTGTAAATCGAGTAAAACATCATGCAACAGAAAAACACGCGGAAGACCATGCGGTTCATGTGATTGAGTTCTTCGTCGGTCAGCCACCTGCGCACCTTCACGAACGCGCCGATTGCCATCAAGCAAAACATCGGGACGACCGCGCTAACTGCCACGACGAAATTGTAAAACATTTGCTCGTTCAAGATCTTCAACCTCCGCAGACATTGTATCACGTCACAAAAAAAATCGCCCGCCGTGTCGACGGGTTTTTTTTGATTGCGGTAACCTGCGCGAATCATCTGCTCAACGCGGCACTTTTCATCTTGTAGTAAATTTCTTTGGAAGTTTTACCCCACGTTACATAATCGCCAAGAGGTTTGCCGTCTCTGTAAATGTTGCCCGTGCTGTAGTCTTCGCGAAAATTTTCAATATTTTTGCCGCTGATGCTCAAATCTCAGCCTCTGATAACCACGTCAATCACATTGAATTCAAAGCGTGCGTTGTTGTCGGCAATGATATGAATCAAACTGAGGTCGTAATACGAGATAAGTTTACTTCCAGCCGCGAAAATCAAGTTGTTGTAGTTGTCCCAGTACGAAAAGCCCGCGTCGTCTTTGAGAATTTCGGCGTGCGCGGAACTTGTCACGAGTAACAGGCACGCGCAGATTGTCAAAATAAATTTTCGCATAACAAATCTCCTTTCGCGGCGAACGTCAAAGCCAATCTTCCGGCACGACGTAATCGGTCAACATGCGCTTGTACTTCGCCAAAAATTCTTCGTAACGCGGCAAAAGCTTCAACTGTCCGCTTTCGACCGCGTAATTCAGCACGTCGCCAATCGACCAATCGGGATGCTCGGCTTCAATCGCGTCCGTGACGGCGAATTCAAAGTCCTCCGACTCGTCGATAACTCCAAAGCACGGATACGAATACGGAAAATATTTGTCGGTCAACAAAGCGTCGAAAATTCTTTTGAGCATGTCGGCAAGTTCGTCGCGGTTGAGGTATTCGCACAAGGTAACTTTCTGCCAAACAAGTTCGACGACAAAGCGAAGTTGCCCGTCCGTCCACGGCTTGAACGACAGCTTGAAGTCAACGTGTCCGTCGTCGCGAAGAATTTCCGTTTCGGCAAAATCGTCGCCGCCACGAACAGCGTTGAAGAATTTCACCAGCGCGGGCAACGGGTCATCCAAAAGTTCGTCGAAGTAAAAGTTGTAAGCCTGCGCATCTTTCATGACGACCAAAGTTATTTCGCCGCCCGCAACGCCGCCGTATTCGACGGTCAACGAATCGTTTTCGCGCCAACGTTTGAGCTTATCGACTTCGCGAAAGTATTGCGTCCTGTCGAAGACGAATTCGCCGACAGACTTTGAGTCGTCTTCGTAGAGAAAATCTGTCCAAACGACGGTATCCGCGCCGACTTCGACGGTGACGAAAACAGGACAACACAGCGTCGCACCGCAACCGCAACCGATAATCGGGACGGCTTCGACTTTGTATTTCGCGGACAAGTTTTCGTGCAGTTCGGTAACAGGAATCGACGCGTGTTCAACGAAAAAATTTTCAAACAGCGGTTGCCCGTTGACGTAAATGTCCGCGACCGCCGTCGGAATTTTGTCGCCGTTGTATTTAAATGCGCTCAACCGAAATTCAATCGTGTCCATGATTCAACCCGCCTTGAAGTTGTAAACCGGCTTCATGACTTCGACAATGTCGACCGTGTCGCCGATAACGTCGATAATGTCATCGAGCGACTTGTAAGCTTGCGGACATTCGTCGAGCGTGCCTTCGCTGACCGAGGTTGTGTAAATGCCCGCCATTGAACTTTGGTAATCGTCCATGCTGAGCTGAACTTTGGCTTGACTGCGTGACATGATTCGACCGGCTCCGTGCGGCGCGCTGAAGTTCCAATCCGAATTGCCTTTGCCGACCGCGAGAACCGAGCCGTCGCGCATGTTAATCGGAATAAGGACGCGTTCGCCTTCGTGCGCGGCAATGGCACCTTTGCGGATAATCAGTTCGCCGACGTCAATGTAATTGTGAATCGTGTGGAAGGCGTCGACCGCCGTCAAGCCCGACTTGCCAAGCAAAATCTTCGCAATGAGTTCGCGGTTTTGTCGCGCAAAAGTTTGGCAAAGTTCCATGTCGTGCAAGTACTGATGAAAATATTTCCCGTGAACGTAACATAAATCGTCGGGCATTGACGCCTTGCGACCGCGATAATCTTTTTCAAGTTCGGCGAGCTTCGACTTAATTTCAGTCTTGCGACCGAGCGACTTGTACACGGCGATAATTTCGTCGCGCTGAGCAAAATACTTATCCTTGCCGCAAGCCAAGTCAATCGCGAGCCGCTGATAAATTTCGGCAACTTGCTTGCCCAAATTGCGTGAACCCGTGTGAATCACCAAATAATTCGTGCCGTCTTCGGAACGGTCAATTTCGATGAAGTGGTTGCCGCCGCCGAGCGTTCCGAGACTGCGTTCAAGCCGCCGCGAATCTTTCAGACTGCGGAAACAATTCAAATCGCTCAACGTGAAGTGCTCCTGCCGAAAGTCCCAAGTGTTCTTGCCCGACGGGATGTAATGAGCCGCTTCGTCGACGCGTGCGAAGTCAATTTCCGTTTCCGCCAACTTGACGGTGTACATGCCGCAACCGATGTCGACGCCGACGATATTCGGAACGGCCTTGTCGGTGACGGTCATTGTCGTGCCGATTGTGCAACCTTTGCCGGCGTGCACGTCGGGCATGATTCGGATTTTGCTGCCAGCGGTGAATTCGTAATTGCACATGCGGCGAATCTGTTCACGAGCCTCGTCCTCGATAACTTTGGCAAACGAAATTGCCGTGTTGAACTTGCCTTGAATCTGTTCCAAAGTGACACGCTCCTTTCGACCGTGATAAGCAACGCGAATATCCGGCCGACAGGACGTCGGCCGCCGCCCGCGGTTGAAACAGGATGTTTCACCTGCGGGCTGTTTTCTTTTGCTACTTTTCTTTTGCGCCAAAAGAAAAGTAGATCAGCCCCAGAACATGTGTTTGCGCCAAAAGACAATCGCCGCACAAATCGACGCGAGCAAAGCAATCGCAATGACAATGACGAATCCGAAAGTGTTTTCGGCAAGAGGCACGGGCACGTTCATTCCGAAAAAACTTGCGATAACCGTCGGCACGGCAATAATAATCGTCATTGCCGCAAGAAATTTCATGACCATGTTTTGGTTGTTTGAAATTATCGACGAAAAAATGTCCGCCATCTGCGACAGAATCTGGCTGTACATCTCGACCATTTCGCGTGCCTGCTTGTTTTCGATGATGACGTCTTCAAGTAAGTCTTCGTCCTCCTCGAAAATTTCAAGGATGCCTTCGACGGAACGATTGTTGCGCAGACGCAAAAGTTTCTCGAAGACCGCGTCGTTTGACCGCAAAGCCGCGTTGAAATAAGTCAAGCCGCGTTGCAACTCCATGAGCCGCAGTATGTCCGCATTGCGCATTGACTTGCGTAACTGTTCCTCGATTTCGTCGGACAACTTGTTGATCTGCCGCAGGTACCGCAGATAAAACGTCGCCGACCGATACAGAATCTCGAACAGAAACCGCGTGCGCTTGTACGTGTGGAAAAGCCGCGCCGTGCGTTGGTTGAAGCTTGACATTACGGGCGTTTCTTCCAGGCAAACCGTGATTATGAATTGTTTCGTCAAGATGATTGACAGCGGCAACGTGTCGTAACTTTCTTCTTCGTAAACAATCGGGACGTTCGTCAAAATCATGACCGAATCGCCCTCCGAATCCAAATGCGAGCGTTCTTCTTCGTCGAGTGCGGCGCGCAAAAAATCCGGCTCAACCTGCGTGAGTGAGCTGACTTCGCGCAGTTCATACGGCGTCGGGTCGACGATGTTTATCCACGAGCCTTTCTGCAACGTTTTTAGCGTCAACTTTTCCAAGTGCCCCGACTCTTGCGATTTGTAGACCTCAACCAACGGTATCACCTGCCATTTCGTTCGCGTTATGGAAAATTCATAATACCGCCGCCCGCGTTTGTCAATACTTCGCGAAAAATTTTTGTCGTTGCGGTTGGGTTACTTTCTTTCGGCGGCGAAAGAAAGTAACCAAAGAAAGCCGCGCCTGCTACGACGCATCCTGCGTCGTGCGACAGGCGGGCGGAAGCGCGCTGGCAAGCTTTCGCGCCGTCATCCATGACGGCCGGAAGTTCGCGTTGCAGTTGCGCATTGCAGTTCAGCCGCCGCTCTGATATAATCGCGCAGAAATTTTTCGCGGAAGGAGGCGTTTGTCACGGAAACAAACTTTGCACACCTGCACGTTCACACCGAATACAGCTTGCTTGACGGCGCGGCGCGTATCGGCGAACTGCTCGACGCGGCAAAAAGTTTCGGCATGACAAGTTTGGCGATAACCGACCACGGCACAATGTACGGCATCATCGATTTTTACAAGGCGGCGGTCAAACGCGGTATCAAGCCGATTGTCGGTTGCGAAGTTTACGTTGCCCCGACAAGCCGACACCTGCGCGAGGACGTCAACGGCGTGAAATATTTTCATCTCGTGTTGCTTGCCGAAAACGACACGGGTTATCGCAACTTGCTCAAGCTTGCGTCGGCGGCGGCGTTGGAAGGTTTTTATTATCGCCCGCGTGTCGACAAGGAACTTTTGCGTGCGCACCACGAAGGCTTAATTGCGCTGTCGGCGTGCGTGGCGGGCGAAATTCCCCGTGCGATTTTGCAGAACGACTTTTCGCGTGCGGCTGAACTTGTCCGCGAATACGTCGACATCTTCGGGCGCGATAATTTTTTTCTGGAAGTTCAAAATCACGGGCTCGACGAAGAGTTTAAAGTTCGTGACGCGCTCAAAAGAATTTCCGCTGAATTGAACGTGCCGCTTGTCGCAACGAACGATTCGCATTACGTGCGCCGCTCCGACGCCGAATTTCACGACCTGCTTTTGTGTTTGCAGACGAACAAGACGCTTAACGACGCGCACCGCATGAGATTTTCGTCCGACGATTACTTTTTAAAGTCACCCGCCGAAATGCGCGAACTTTTTGCCGACATGCCCGAAGCCTGCGACAACACGCTCAAGATTGCCGACCGTTGTAACGTGACGATTGAGTTCGGCAAGTTTCAAATGCCCGAATTCCCGTTGCCCGACAAATACACCGACGCCGCGACGTATCTGCGCGACCTGTGCAACGAAAAACTTTCCGCCCGCTACGAAAACGTCACCGCCGAAATTCGCGACCGTTTGAACCGTGAGCTGGAAATTATTCACGGCATGGGTTACGACGGATATTTTTTGATTGTGTACGACTTCATCAACTTTGCGCGGCGGAAAAAAATTCCCGTGGGACCCGGACGCGGCTCGGCGGCGGGAAGTCTCGTCGCTTACGTGCTGGAAATTACCGAACTCGATCCGCTCAAATTCAACTTGCTGTTTGAAAGATTTTTGAATCCCGAACGCGTCACGCTGCCCGACATTGACGTTGACTTGTGTTACATTCGCCGCGACGAAGTTATCGATTACGTGCGCGAACGCTACGGCGCGGACAAAGTTTCGCAGATTGCGACCTTCGGGACAATGGCGGCAAAAGCTTCGATTCGCGACGTCGTGCGCGTGTTGGACTTGAATTTCAAAGTTGGCACGCGGCTTATCGGCATGATTCCAAACGTGCTGAACATCACGCTTGACGACGCGCTCAACAAGTCAAATGCACTTCGCGGCGAATACGAAACCAATCCCGAATCAAGAAAAATTCTGGACTTCGCACGCAAACTCGAAGGACTTCCGCGACATCTTTCCGTGCACGCGGCGGGCGTCGTCATTTCGCAAAAACCGCTTGTCGAAGTCGTTCCGTTGCAGAAGTCAAACGACGTGCTCGTCACGCAGTACGACAAAGACAAAGTCGAAGAACTCGGGCTGCTCAAAATGGACTTCCTCGGACTGCGCACGTTGACGATTATGCAAGAAACGTTCGACAACATCCGCCGAACACGCGGCGTGAACTTGACGGCGGCTGACATCCCGCTCGTCGACGAATTGACCGCCAAAATGCTTTGCGACGGGCGAACGGGCGCGGTGTTTCAAATGGAGTCGCCCGGCATGACAAGCCTTGTCAAAGACCTGCAACCCGAAAGTTTCGAGGACTTAATTCCCACCGTCGCGCTGTATCGACCGGGGCCGCTCGGCTCGGGCATGGTTGAAGACTTTATCGCGGGACGACACGGCCGCAAAGTCACCAATTACCTGCACCCGAAACTTGAACCGATTCTGCGCGAAACCTTCGGCGTCATTCTGTATCAAGAACAAGTCATGCAGATCGTTCAGACTTTGGCGGGCTTCACGCTCGGTCAAGCGGACATCCTTCGCCGCGCAATGGGCAAGAAGAAAGCCGACATCCTGCTCGCGCAGAAAGAAAACTTCCTGCACGGCTGCGCGACAAACAACGTCGACCGCACGCTTGCCGAAAAGATTTTCGAGTTGCTGACTCACTTCGCGGATTACGGCTTCAACAAGTCACACTCGGCGGCTTACGCTTTGCTTGCTTGGCAGACGGCTTACCTGAAGGCGCATTTCCCCGCCGAATACATGGCGGCGATTTTGTCGGCAACTTCGGACGCGGACAAGCTTGCTACGTACATTGAACTTTCGCACGGCATGGGCATAAACGTTTTGCCGCCCGACATCAATTCAAGCGCGGCGCATTTTTCCGTTGACGGCTCGGCGATTCGCTTCGGTTTGGCGTCGGTTAAAACTGTCGGCGAACTCGCAACCGAAAACATCGTTGCCGAACGTGAACGCGGCGGCAAGTTCGAGTCGCTCGAAGATTTTTGCGGACGCATGGACTTGAAGAGTTGTCCGAAACGCAGTATCGAAAAGCTTATCATGTGCGGTGCCTTCGACAGCGTGGACACGCGGCGAACGGCTCTGCTTGCAATGCTCGACACTGCCATTGCGTCGGGCTTGAAGCGGCAGTTCAATCGCAGGCACGGCGTGATGACTTTGTTCGGCGACGACGAAGTCAAGTTGCCCGTGCCGAAAGTTGACGAAAGCCCGAAGACCGTAATTCTCGGCTGGGAAAAAGACATTCTCGGCTTTTACGTTTCGGGTCACCCGCTCGACGACTTCCGCGAAAAGTTTTCGGGACTCACGACAAGCGCGGACATTCGCGGCGGGCAACTTGTCGGCAGGCGCGTCAAAGTCGGCGGGCTCGTCACGAAGTTGCAACCAATCACGACCAAGCGCGGCGACTTGATGGCGTTCATGGAGCTGGAGGACTTCGGCGGCAAAGTTGACGTGACGCTCTTCACGAAAGTTTTTTACGAAACGCGTGAAGTTGCCGTGCTCAACGAAATTGTCGTCGTCGGCGGCCGCGTCGACAACAACAACAACAACGACACATTTCAGCTTGTGGCGGACTCGGTCATTGCGGCTCAAGATTACGCGCCCGATTTTTATTTGACTGTGCCCGCGCAGCTTGACACGCCCGCGACGATTGACGCGCTCGAAAAAATTTGTTCGGCTCACGTCGGCAACAGGGCTGTCGTCGTCAAGCGAAGCTCTCGACGTTGGCAACGAATGCCGTACAAAGTTTCGGACACGCCCGAAGTTCGCGCCGCATTGAAAAGCTTGCTCGGCGAAGAAAATTTCCGCACGTATTGACGATTGACGTTGCCCGCGGCCACTTTAAAAGTGGCGGAACGGTTGGTGTGACCCGCGACCGCCCGATTAACCAAACGTCGACGAAAAACTGTCAGCCGTGAAGCTCGACGTTGTCCGCGACGATTTATTTCCGTGCGTATTGAGGAGGAACCATGAAAAAATTTTTGGCAGTCATGACGTTGACCGCGCTGATGTTCGTCGGCGCACAGGCCGCCCCCGAAGGTCGAATGCCCGCTTCGGAACTGATGCACCTCGACAGAGTGCCGCAAGGCGAAGTTGCCCAACCGCTGCAAACTTTGACAAGCGAAAATTCGGGACTCAACCCCGGCTACTCCGTCACGCCGATACAAAACACGCGCCCCGTTGACCCGAACGACGTTTTGCCGAACGTCACGGCGACTTCCGCGATTGTGATTGAGGCGTCGACGGGACATGTGCTGTACGAACGCAACGCCGATGCCCGCATGTTCCCCGCAAGCACCACGAAAATGATGACGCTGATAACCGCTCTGGAGAGCAAGCCGCTTGACGACATTGTCACGGTCGGACCAGGAGCTTACAACGCGGAAGGTTCAACGCTGTGGCTTGACGTGAACGAAAAAATTCCGCTCGGCGAACTGCTTTACGGCATGATGTTGATTTCGGGCAACGACGGCGCGATTGCCATTGCCGAACACGTCGACGGGACTGTCGCTCAATTCGCCGAACACATGACGCGGCGCGCTCACGAACTCGGCGCGGTGAACACGAACTTTACCAACGCGAACGGCTTGCCCGACTCGAATCATTACACGACGGCGCGGGACTTGGCGATTATGACGAAGCACGGTTTCAGCTTGCCGAACTTTGAAACAATCTGCGCGGCGAAGGAAGTTTCGTTCCCGTGGATTCACGACGACACGAAACTTTACCGCAACGAAAATCAAATGCTGTGGCTGTATCGCGGAGCAAACGGTGTCAAGACGGGTTACACGGACGCGGCGGGACGTTGCTTAATCAGCGCGGCGAAACAAAACGGCGTGCAGTTAATTGCGGTCGTCTTGGACAGCCTGTATATCTGGAACGATTCGATTATGTTGCTCGATTACGGCTTCGGGCGCGTGTCCAGTCAAACGCTGATTAAGTCGGGCGAAGTCGTCAAGACGTTGCCGATAATTTCGGGTCGCCGCAAGTCAATGCCCGTCAAGACAGCGGGCGAAATTGTCATGCCGGTTTTTGCGGGCGACGAAAACGCTTACGACATTGTTTACGACTTGCCGAACGAATTAAGCGCGCCGATAACTGCGGGCGAAACGATTGGCAAAATTCGCGTGACGTTGCCCGACGGTCGCGAGGCGGCTTCGGTCGACGTGGTGACGACGGCGGACGTTGAGCAGAAGTCGTTCTTCCGCCTGCTGCTCGACAAGTTCAAAAGTTTATTTGCATGAGATCTACTTTTCTTTTGGCGCAAAAGAAAAGTAGCAAAAGAAAACAGCCTGCGATGATACATCCTGTATCATGGCGCAGGCATTGCGGCCGACGTCCTGTCGGCCGGATTTTCGCATTGACGTTGGGAGGTCTTTACATGAGCGAAAGAATTGCATTGGCGAACGAACTGCACCGCAAAGGTTACAGCTGTTCGCAGTCGGTGGCGGTCGCTTGCAGTGACTTGGTCGACGTGCCGAAAGAAGTTTTGTTCCGTGCAACCGAAGGTTTCGGCGCGGGCATGGGCACAATGGACGGCGTTTGCGGCGCGTTGACGGGCGGGCTGTTGATTGCCGGCTTGAAAAACAGCACGGGCAACCTTGACAACCCGAAGTCCAAAGCGTCGACGATGAAGTTGTCCAAAGCAATGTTGACGAACTTCCGCGACAAATGCGGCGCGATTATCTGTCGCGAACTCAAAGGCGTCGACACGGGCAAGATGCTTTGTTCGTGCCCCGACTGCATTCGTCACGGCGTCGAAGTTGTCGAGGAGCAGTTGACTTGACATGCGCAAGATAATTTTAATCGCGTTGATTGTCCTGCTCAACTTCGCGACGTGCGCGGCGACCGACGAAGACGAACTCAACGCGGCGGAAATTCGTTTGGTGTGCGCGGTCTGTTCACTCGGAGCTTACAGCGGCGACGAAAGTTTTCTATTTCGCTCAATGCTTACCTCACGCGGCTGGAATATTGAAAAGCTGTCGAAACAACATTCCCGCGCCGACGCGAAAGTTTTCCTCGTCAGCAAAGACAACGTGAAGATTTTGACCGTCGCGGGCACGGAGTCGCTTAAAGATTTTGAAGTTGACTTCCGCGCAGGTCGCGTGCCGCTCAATGACAACGTGCCAATCGACGATTCGGTCAAACGTCCCGGCGATACAATTTTCGTGCACAGAGGCTTCCGCGATTATGCCGACGTGGTTTTGGGCGACGGGCTTTTTGAACGTCTGAAAACTTCGTTGGCAACCAATCCGAACGAAAAACTTTACTTGACCGGCCACAGTCTCGGCGGGTCGGTCGCGATTGTCATGGGCTTGAGGCTTATCGATGCGGGCGTCGACAAAAACCGTTTCGCCGTCGTCACCTTCGGTTCACCGGCTGTCGGCAGCAAGGCGTTGGCGAAAAGTTACGAAGACAAACTCGACTTGACCCGCGTCGTCATGAAAGGCGACGAGATAAGCAAGGCAACGCGCACGCTCGGTTTCGCGGACTTCGGCGAAGTGGTTAAGTGCGATTCCGTCGACGGCGAACAATCCGAACACAGCATGGCGGGTTACCTCGACAGCATGATTCGCGATTATTACGACGCGGGCGGCAGTTTCAGTTACGAAGCTCCAAACAAAATCAACGCGTCGATTTACGTCGCGCCCGTGCAGATTGAAAAAGATCACTTCCGCAGAGCCGACGCGAAACTTATCGTCAACGCGATTAACGACAGCTTGACCAACCATTTCGCGCAGTTGACGTTCGCCAAGCCCGTAAGCGTCAACATCGACGAAAAGCAGGTGTTCGAGTCGGACTTCGGCGAATACATCAAAGCGGGTCGCGACGCCGGTTGCAAGTACACGCTGGTTCGGATTCTGCGCGCAAAAAAAATTCGTGCCGCTCGTTCGGGTGAACGACTCGTCACGCTGGAAGAAATTATTTTCGACGCAAACGGTTTCCCGCTGTCAATGCAAACGTCGGGCACGTCGACGGAAAATGTGACGTTGCTTGAGGCGGCACTCACCGCGCAAGAAACTTTGGCGTCCGAGGCGAAGAACGTCTTCACGAAATGATTTTGTCGGGGACTTGAGCGACGGGGATTGACTCCTGCGCGGAAGTCTCCAAATTTTTTACGGTCACGGTCGAGTTTGCAACTTCGTCTTCGCCGACGATTAACGCAAACTTCGCGCCCGACTTCGCCGCTTGTTTCATTTGGGCTTTCAAGCTTTTGCGCCCGAAGTCCATTGCCGCCGAAATGTTTTGTCGACGCAGATCCGTCAGCAATTTGAACGCGTACACTTGAGCCGCTTCGCCGCCCGCCACGACGAACGCGGTAATTTTTTTTGTCGGCGCGGGTGACAAACCTTGCAAGTCCAACGCAAGCAGAATTCGTTCAAGCCCCGCCGCGAAACCTACTGCAGGTGTCGGATCGCCGCCGATTTCGCGAATCAAGCCGTCGTAACGTCCGCCGCCCGCAACCGCCGATTGTGCACCGAGTGGCGCGTACTGAATTTCAAACGCGGTCTTCGTGTAATAATCCAGCCCGCGCACAAGTCGAGGGTCAATCGCGAAGTCGACGCCCGCCGCAGTGAGCAAAGTTTTCACGCCCGCAAAATGTTCGCGGCATTCGTCGCAAAGGCACGTTTCAATCTTCGGCGCGTCCTCCATGAAGTCTTTCAGGCCGTCAACTTTGCAGTCGAGAATTCGCAGCGGATTTTTCGTCAACCGACGCCGACAATCGCCGCAAAGTTCGTCCGCCTCCGCAGTGAAATATTCGGTGAGTTTTTGACGATAAATCGGTCGACACGCGGGACAGCCGACGGTGTTAATCTTGAGCTTCAGGTCGGTCAAGCCCAAAGAGTTCAGAAATTCCCACGCCAACAAAATTATCTCCGCGTCGACGGCGGGATTTTTTTCGCCCAAAGCTTCGACGCCGAATTGATGAAATTCGCGCAAACGTCCCGCCTGCGGTCTGTCGTAGCGAAACATCGAGCCGACGTAAAACAGCTTGACAAGCCCGGCGTTGGCATAAAGTTTGTTCTGCAGGTAAGCACGCACAACCGACGCGGTGTTTTCGGGTCGCAACGTAATCGAACGGTCGCCGCGGTCGGTGAAGGTGTACATCTCCTTGTCGACAACGTCCGTGCCTTCGCCGATGCCGCGTTGAAAAAGTTCCGTGTGTTCAAAAGTCGGCGTGCGAATTTCCTCGTAACCGTAAAGCCCGCACAGTTCGCGGATTTTTTTTTCGAGCAAAAGCCAACCCGCGATTTGGTCGGGCAAAATATCTTTGGTGCCTCTCGGCGCATTTGTCAGCAAAGTTTCAACCTCCTCAAATGTTCAGCTCCGCGACGGAAAACAACGCCGCGTTGCCCGAAATTTTGACGCGTTCGCCCGCAACTTCACAATGCAAAATTCCGCCGCGAGCCGACGCTTGACGCGCAAGAAGTTTCGGCTTGCCAAGTTTGTTCGCCCAATACGGCGCGATTAAACAATGCGTCGAACCCGTCACGGGGTCTTCGGTGATTTTTATTTTCGGCGCGAAAATTCTGGACACGCAGTCGAATTCGTCACCTGCGGCAGTCACCGCCTGCGTGAGCCCGTCAAGTTTTGTCAACGCGTCCATGTCGGGCGAAAGATTTTCAACTGTCGCGGCGTCGTCCAAAACCATGAGCAAGTCGCGGGCAAGGTAAGCTTCGCGAACTTCGGCGTGCACGGCGGCGGACATTTCCGCAGTGACGGGAATTTTCTTCGGCACGTAAGCGGGAAAATTCATCTCGAACAAGTCGCCCTTGCGCGTGACGAAAAATCTGCCGCTCAACGTGTCGAACTCAACTGCGGACAAACTTTTGTCAATCTGCGTCATGAGCACGAACGCGGTCGCAAGCGTGGCGTGTCCGCAAAAATCAATCTCCGTCGAAGGCGTGAACCAGCGCAGGCGAAAGATTTCACCGTCGCGCACGACGAAGGCCGTTTCCGACAAATTGTTTTCGCGGGCAATGTTTTGCATCAAACTTTCGGGCGGGAACTTTTCGACGACGCAAACCGCCGCAGGGTTGCCGCCGAAAATTTTTTCAGTGAACGCGTCGACGATAAACTGTCGCATGTCAAACCTCCGTCAAACAAATTTAAGCCGGCGCAGTTCGTTGAGCAGCACGTCGACTTCGTTGTCTTTGGTCGCCCAACTCGTCACCAGGCGGATAACCACTTTTTCGGCGGAAAATCTTTCCCACGTGCGGAACTCGATGTGTTCGGACAGTTTGCGCGCCTGCGTTTCGGTCAGCGTGAAGAAAATCAAATTCGTGAAGTTGTCGACGTAAAGCTCGAAGCCTTGTTTCTTGATTTCGGCGCGAATTTTGTCCGCCATATCGATGCCGCGTCGCCCGATCTTCAGATACAGCCCGTCGTTGAACAGCGTGTAAAACTGCACGCCCAAGATTCGACCTTTGGCAAGAAGTGCGCCGTGTTGCCGAATTGTCGTGACGAAATGCGGAATGTAATTCTTGCGCATGACGACCGCCTCGCCGAAGAACGCGCCGCATTTCGTGCCGCCGATACAAAAAACGTCCGCAAGTTCGTAAAGATTTTTCAGCGTGACGTTGTTTATCGGGTAAGCCAACGCGTAAGCAAGCCGCGCCCCGTCGACGTAAAGCGCAAGATTTTTTTCGCGGCAAACTGTGCTGAGTTTGCGCAATTCGTCAAGCGTGTACAGCGTGCCGTATTCTGTCGGCTGCGAAATGTACACCATGCCGGGCACAACCATGTGTTCGTGCAGTTCGTTTTCGTAAAATTGTTCGACGAAGATTTTCACGTCGTTGGCGGAAATTTTCCCGTCGACGTGCGGTATCGTCAAAACCTTGTGACCGGTTGCCTCAATCGCTCCCGCCTCGCGCAGGTTGATATGTCCGCTTTCGGCGGCAATGACGCCTTGATACGACTTGAGCAACGCGCTGATGACGACGAAATTTGCCTGCGTGCCGCCGACCATAAAGAAAATATCGGCGTCGGGTGAACCGCACAGTTCGCGGATTTTTTGACGTGCCGCCTCGGAAAATTCGTCTTTGCCGAAGCCCGCCGTCTTAAGCAGATTCGTGCGCGTCAAGTTTGAAATAATCGTGTGGTGCGCGCCTTCCTCGTAGTCCGACGCGAAAGAAGTTTTTTTCTCGTTCATGATGGCTCCTCAACTAAAATCTTTTTGAACACCTCGAAGTTGGTAAGCTCGTGCGGGCGACAGTAAATCGCGAACACGACTTCCTTAAAGCAACCGTCGAATTCGGGCAGAACTTTTTTGAACGCACGGGCGACGACTTCGGGATTGTTTTGGAATGCTCCGCAACCGAATGCGCCCGTCACGAAAATTTCCGCGCCTTCGTGAGCGACGACCGTGAACATGTGCCGCAAACGCCGTTCATGCAGAGCGAACAATTCTTCGTCGGAAATGTGCGCAGTTTGTGAGTGACCGGGATTGTAAGCGTTATTCGGGCGTTCCCGCAAATTCGGCGCGGCGACAGTCACAACGTCGACGGTCTCCCACTTGTCACGCGGCAGGCGTGCGGGCTTGTCCACGTCGCTTTTGCAGATGACAATTTCGGGCGTGTAAATGCAGGCGTCGTCGTACAATGAATCGCCACGTTCGCGGTTGACCTTGTAATAACGTCGCCAATTTTCGTCCGTGTTGAGCGCGGGATAAAGCGTCGAACAGCGGCATAGAGCCTCCTCCTGCGCACGCGAACCATGTTTGACGCCGCCGCCGGGATTGGTTGCCGACGCGAAGTTGTGCACGGCAATTCGCGCTTCGGGCTGTCTGCGTTGAGTGAAAACAGCCGCCTCGAACGAACGTTTGCGCAGGACTGTTATCGTCGTCTTGTTGAATTTCTTCGGCGGCAACGGCGGATAATCTTGCGCACCGTAAAAGACCGTCTCGTCAATGGAAATGTGCACGGCTTCGCGCAGGAACTCGTCCGTCTTGTAAAAGTTCTGCGTGTCCGTGAAAACGTCAATCATCTCGTCTTTCGTCACTAAAGCCATCAGTTTTACCTCCGTTCGCGGCCGTGTCGACGGGCTGATAAACCGCCGCAAGAGCCGCCTCGCGCCCGGCAATGTATCTGTCAAGGTCGCGCATGTAAGTCGTCAAATCTTTTGCGTTAAAAGCGGTGTGCAGGTGAACTTCGCTTCGGTCGGGCACCTTCGTCGACGCCGCAGAACCGACGCCGATAATCGTTTGCCGCTCGCCCATGATCTGCACGTTGTAAACGCCTTCGCCGCCGCGTTTGCACCAGCCGACGTTTTCAATCTGCCCGCCCATGTTGCTTTGTCGGTACAGGTAATACGGCAGAAAACCTTCGCCGCGCAGAACTTTATCCGCGAACGTCGACATGCGTTGAACTTCGGCGTCACACGGCAGGCGGAAATCTTCAAGCGTGTTGAGTTCGTCGGAAAGAAGTTTCTGCATTGTCGAACCGCGTTTAATCGCCAGCGCGTGAATCGTCACGTCGTCGGGTTTGAGCGCAAGAACTTTCGTCAAGCTGTCTTGGAAGTCCGACAAATTTTCGCCCGGCAAGCCCGCAATTAAGTCCGTGTTAATCAGCCAATCGCCCGCAGTTCGCAAGTCGCAAAAAGCCCGCGTCACGTCGTCGACGGTGTGTGCGCGCCCGATAAAGTCAAGCGTGCGTTGTTGCATTGTCTGCGGATTGACGCTGATTCGCGTGACGGGAAAATTCTTCAGCGCGGAAATTTTTTCGGCGGTGATTGTGTCGGGTCGCCCGCACTCGACGGTAACTTCCTTGACGCTGTCCGTGTAAAAGCCGTCGAAAACTTTGCTCAGCATCTCGACGAAAAATTTTTCGGGCAACGCGGTTGGTGTGCCGCCGCCGACGTAAATCGATTGAACCTTCAAGCCGTAACGTTTAATCGCGTCCGCCGCCGCCGAAATGTCGCGGGTCAACGCCTCCATGAACGCGGCAACTTTTTCGTCCGCGGGCAACACGAACGACGGGAACGAACAATACAGGCAACGCGTCTTGCAGAACGGAATGCCGACGTACACGCCGACGGTTTGCGCGTCGCTTGACTTGAGTATCGGCAGTTGACGCAATGCCACTTCGGTCAACAGAGCCGCCTTGTCGCGGTCGGTTAAAAAATCCGCGCAGATTCGCCGAAAGATTTTGTCGCGGTCAATGACGCCGTGACTTGTGACGCCGAAGCCGAGTTCAAGCCACCGCTGAATAATTTTCGTAGGACGCACGCCGTGCAAAATTCCGTAAGGCACCGCGTCAAGCCCGAAGTTGTCGACGAGCAGGACGTAAAGATTTCTTTTGACGAGGCGATTAATTTCCGCGCCGAGCCGTTCGTCACTGCGAGCCGTCGAACTTTTGCGGAAGAACTTCGCCGCGCCTTCGGTGACGATTTTAATACGCGTGACGACTCGATTGCCCGTGACTTCGTTGAAAATTTCCAGCGCGTCAAAATCCGCCGCGTCCGCACGTTTGACGACGTTGAGCGAACGAAGCACTTCGCCGACGATTTTGTCGAAGCCGCCGAAGACGTTCAAAACTTTTACCGTGCCCCGCAAACAAATCGCCTCCCGTGCGTCAAGTGCTCTGTTGACAGTCTTTGCAGTAGCCGAAAAATTTTACTTCGTGGTTGAGAATTTGAAAGCCGGACTTGCGCGAAATGACTTCTTCAAGTTCGTCGAGCAAGTCTTCGTCGAATTCGATGACTTTCTTGCATTTGACGCAAATCAAGTGGTGGTGGTGGTGAACGTTCGGGTCGGCGGTGTTGAGTTCGTAGCGTGCGCAACCGTCGCCGAAGTCAATTTGCACGAGGATGCCCAAGTTGCTCAGCAGGTCGAGTGCGCGATAAACCGTCGCCAAGCCGATCTCCGATTCCTTTTCGCGCAACAAACCGTAAACGTCTTCGGCGCTCAGATGTTCGGGGTGGTCGACAAAAATTTGCAGAATCTCTTTGCGTTGCGGCGTCATTTTGTAACCGCGTTCGTACAGCTTGCCGCGCAGGTCTTTCAGGGAAAACAGTTGGTGATTGTCGCTCATGGATTGTTCCCTCCAAAATTCAAGTCGCGACGATTATAACAGTTATCCGCGCAAAAAAAAATCCCCGCGTTGACGGGGACTTTATCAAAATTTCAGAGCTTCACAACAGTAACCGGCCGACAGGACGTCGGCCGCGTCGCCTGCGCCATGATACAGGATGTATCATCGCAGGCTGCTTTCTTTGGTTACTTTCTTTCGCGCCGAAAGAAAGTAACGTAACACGTCAAAGTTTCAGAGCTTCGAGTTCGCGAATAAAGTTAACGGACTTCAAGCCGCTACCCAAGACCGAGTGAACATAGTCGACAAAAAAATTTTCCGCCGGTCGCTTTAAAAGCGACGGAACAGTTGGTGTGAACCGTAATGTTTTCGTCGCAAAAAATTTTCTCTTCGACGGAGATGTTCGTTACAGTTTCAGAGCTTCGAGTTCGCGAATAAAGTTGACGGACTTCAAGGCGCTGCCCAAGACCGAGTGAACATAGTCGACAAAAAAATTTTCCGCCGCGTCCAGTTGCTTAGAGTTGAATTGTAACTTCGTGTCGGCGCGCCAATCGAACTCAAGCATCGTCGCAAAAGTTTTTCGCAGACCGACGGGATACGGGCGACTTTCCGTGGCGAAGTCGACACACGCGTTGCACACAGCTCCGCCGTCAATCAAACTTATCGCCGCGTCGCCGACAATTTCCCGTCCGCAATGAACGCAACGACTGAAGTTGAGTTGCACGCCGCTTGTTTCCATGAATTGGCAGGCTCCGACCAGCGCAATAATTTTTGGCGTCCGTGTGCTGAGCGCGGGCAACGAATTCATCAGCAGGTTAAAAGTTTCGACGTCGGCTTGTCGCGGCAAAGTCATGCGATTGACAATTTCAAAGAACAACGACGCGTAAGCCAATCGATTTAAATCCCGCGTGATGTCGTAGAAGTGCAGGACGTCCGCTTCGCGCAGTGTGTCAACTTGCGTGCCGTGCGACAGTTCCGCCGAAATGTGGTTGAACATTTGTGTCGCGCCCGACAGCGGACTTCGCGCCCGTCGACAGCCGTAAGCGTTGACTTCGAGCTTGCCGAATTCTTTGGTGAACAGCGTAACCACTCTGTTTGCGTCGCCGAAATCGTCCGTCTTGAGCACGACGGCTTCAACGTTGAATGTTTCCATGATTCAGCCTCCGAACTTCACTGAGACGGTTTTGTCAACGTCGGACACGCGGCGAATCGGTTGCGGTAATGATAACGTTGCGGCGCGAAAATTCTTCCCCCGCTTTTAAAGCGGGTCAACGTTGAATGTTTCCATGATTCGCCAACTTGTCTGCGGGGACGTGCGCGGTTATCGTGCCCGCCGTCAAAATGAATTGCAACGCGTCCTGCGGCAACATGTTCAGCGGGATAACGTCCGACTTCTTCACGAAAAAATTCATGCCCGCCGTCATGTTCATGCTCCACGGCATGTAAACGCAAACATAATCGTCGCCGAGCCGCTGTTTGACCGCTTCGGGCACCGTCAACAGCAGAAAGCCGATAACGTAACTTTGATTGTACGGCACGAGCACGACGCTTTTAAACATCGTGTCGGACTGCAGCACGGCTTTGGACACCTGCTTGACCGATTTATAAATGACTTTGACGACGGGAATTTTATTCAGCAGCGACTCAAAGAATCCGAGAATTTTTTCCGAAAAATAATTGCCGCTCAACACGCCGACAAGCCAAATGCCGACCAAAACAATCAGCAAGCCGAGGCCGGGAAATTTCACGGGCATGTAACGGCTGATTAATCGCTCCGTCAACTCGAACAGCCACACCACGACGAAAACCGTTATCGCGGGCGGAATGACAATCAACAGCCCCTTGAAGAAACTGCTTGAGATCTGTTCGGTGAAGGACTTCGGTTTGTCTTTATCGTTCATGGTGTTGCTCCGTCAAAATCAGTTCAATCGCGTTCAAAACGTCGTCAATGTCGCGAGCGGTTATTACAAGCGGCGGTTGGAACGCAAGCACGTTTCGCCCGACGCCGTTCTTGCCGACGATAAAGCCGCGGTCTTTGAGTGCCTCCAAAAGTTCGTCGAGTTCGCGGAAGGCGGGCGACTTGTCCGCGTGAACGAATTCCGCGCCGACCATCAAGCCGATGCCGCGCACGTCGCCGATAATCGGGAACTTCGACTGCAACATTTTTAAGCCGTTGATAAGTTGTTCGCCGCGAACTTTGGCATTGTCGGCAAGTTTGTTTTCGGCAATGAAGTCGAGCACCGCAAGTCCCGCCGTCGACGAAACGGGGTTGCCGCCGAGAGTCGACGCGCCGGGTCGCGTGTACGTGTCGGCAATTTTTTTCGTGGAGATGAACGCGCTTATCGGTTGACCGTTGCCCAAAGCTTTTGCGACGCTCATAATGTCGGGCACAACGTCGAAGTTTTCAATCGCGAACATTTTGCCCGTGCGTGCAAAGCCGGTTTGAACTTCGTCGGCAATGAGCAGCGCGCCGTATTTGTCGAGAATTTCTTTGACGCGCTTGAAGTAACCTTTCGGCGGCACGACGATACCCGCGTTGCCCTGAATCGGTTCGGCAATCAACGCGGCGGGACGTCCTGAAGTCGCCGTCTGAATAATCGTTTCAACTTTGTTCGCGCAGGCAAGGTCGCACGTGTCGGGATTTTTTCCCAGCGGACAACGGTAGCAGTACGGATTGGGCGCGAAGTTAATTCCGCCGACGGGATTCGGGTCGGTGCGCCACATGCCGATACCCGTCAAGCTCATTGTCAATTTCGTGCGCCCGTGCAGACCGCTTTGCAACGCGATAAACTCCGAGCTGTGCGTGTAAATCGACGCGAGCAAAAGTGCGCCTTCGTTGGCTTCGGTGCCCGTCGAGCAGAAAAAACTTTTCTGCAAGTCGCCCGGCGTGACTTGAGCCAAACGTTCGGCAAGGTTGACAAAATTCTCCGTCAGGTAAATGTTGCACACGTGCTGAAGAGTTTTAATCTGCTCAATCATGCGCGACGTGATGAACGGGTTGCAGTGGCCGCAGTTGATGACCGAAACGCCCGCATAACAGTCGAGATATTTTTTGCCTGCGTCATCGAACAGATATTGCATGTCACCGCGAACGAATTGCGGCGGGTCGCTGTAAAAATGTCCCAGGCACGGCATGATGTATTCGCGCTTCTTCGCCAAAATGTTTTCGGCACCGATGTATTGTTGCATGTCAATCAACTCCATAAAATTTTCAAAAGCGTAACACACGGCGAATCAAATATCAAGCGCGTCATTTGTCGACGGCGACGGAATTTGCCCGACTCACGGACACAAAAAAAAACTCTCGCACGACGCGGGAGGAAATTTTTTCGCAAGCTTGTCAAAGAATTATTTCGTGCGGAACAACGTCGGGGTCGTGATTCGCCAAAGACTCAACGCAATTGTCCGACAAACTCATTTCGCGAATCCACAGCAACGACTTAAACGCAAGCTCTTCGTCCAAAGCCGTGCCGGGCGGAATCAGTTCTTGCCACGACTTCGACGCATAACCGCCGTCCGAAAACAACAGGACGAATTTGCCGCCGCCGTTGAGTTTGACCGTCGTCAAGCCGCTTGTGTGGCCGGGAATGTTCACGAGTTCAACACTGCCGTCGCCGAACAGATCGAAACTTTTGCCGACGGGACCGACGCCCGTGTTTTGAAAATTAAACGTCTTGAAGTTGACGCCGTCCCACATGCTTGACACGTAGCGAATCGGATACTTTTCGGTATCTTGAAGTTCCGCCGCGCTCACGAGAATTTTTTTCGCGCCGGTCAAAGACTTCAAGCCGCTTGCGTGGTCGGTGTGCAGGTGCGTCATTATGACGAAGTCCAAATCTTCGGGCGCAATGTCAAGTTCGGCAAGCTGTTCGACAATCGATTGCCCCGCAGGCAACACGCCTTGATTCAGCAGGAAATGCGCAAAGCCCATGTGCTTGACCTGCGCACGACGATTGTATTCGCCTTGCGGGCTGATGTCGCGGTGCCAGCCCGTGTCAACGAGAATTTTATAATTGCCGTGCTCAATCAGATACGCCGAAACGGGCAACCAAATTCGATTTCGCCGCCCGTACAGCGACAGCAACGACAGCTGAAACGGGTTGGGATTTTTCGCCCGGTCTTTGAACGGCAGCGCGTGCGACACGTAAACTTTGCCCGTATGAAACACGCGGATTTTCACGCCAATCACCTCGCAAATTTTTTGAAAGCGTAACACACTGCGAATCAATTGGCAAGCGCGGCGATAAAGTTGCGGGCAACGTTTGTTGCTGACGTGTCGGTTGCACTCGTAATTCACACTTTGACCTCGACGCGAACGAATTGGTGACCAACGTTTTTGTCGTGACGCAAGCGGCGGTTGCCCTCGTCGTCGTTTTGTCGACGCGGCGATAAAGTGCAGATGATACCAATCGTTCCGTTGCTTTTGAAGTGACCGCGAATCAACCGGCAAGCGCGACGTTTCCATAAAATTTTTGTGCCGTCGGTATGCATTTAAAAGTATACAAGAATACAACCGTTTCGCGTATTTACATACCGTTTCGTTATGGTTATAATCGCGCCGTCAGCTGATAAAGATTTTTTGTAAGGTGTGATTATCATGAACAGCGGAGACACGGCTTGGGTTCTCGTAAGCGCGGCGTTGGTTTTCATTATGACGCCGTCGGTCGCGCTCTTTTACGGCGGCATGGTTCGCAGCAAAAACGTTTTGGCGACGATAATGCAGTCGCTGTTCGTCCTGGGCATGGTGTCGGTTGAGTTTATCTTAATCGGCTACACGTTGGCTTTCGGCGCGGACGTGAACGGCTTAATCGGCGATCTGTCGAAGGTCGGCTTGTCGGGCGTCGGCTACAACCTGCTTGACGGCACGGCGATTCCCGAATTGGCTTTCGTCGCGTTCCAGTGCATGTTTGCGGCGTTGACTCCCGCGCTGATAACGGGCGCATTTGCCGAACGAATGAAGTTCAAAGGCTTCGCGCTTTTGATGCTTCTGTGGGCGATTTTCATTTACAACCCGATGGCGCATTGGGTTTGGGGCGGCGGCTTCCTGGCACAACTCGGCGCGTTGGACTTCGCGGGCGGGCTGGTGATTCACATCTTGAGCGGCGTGAGCGGCTTGACGATTTGTATCCTGCTGGGCAAGCGGCGCGGCTACGGCAAGTCGGCAATGGTTCCGCACAACATCCCCATGACGGTTCTCGGCGCGGCGGGACTTTACGTCGGCTGGTTCGGCTTCAACGCGGGTTCTGCTCTCGGCGCGAACGAATTGGCGGCAAATGCTTTCGTCGTGACGCACGCGGCGGCTGCGGCGGGACTGCTCGGTTGGGTGTTGCCCGAATGGCTTCGTTCAGGCAAGCCGACGATTCTCGGTGCCGTGTCGGGATTGGTCGCGGGTCTCGTCGCGATAACTCCTGCGGCAGGTTACGTGACTGTTCTGCCAAGCGTCGCAATCGGTTTAATCGGCGGCGGCATCTGTTACGCGGCGGTTGCGCTCGTCAAAGAGAAATTCGGCTACGACGATTCGCTTGACGCTTTCGGCGTGCACGGTATCGGCGGCATGTGGGGCGCGGTTGCCACGGGACTTTGGGCGACGACGGCTGTCAATCCCGACGGTGCCAACGGTCTTTTCTACGGCGAAACGAATTTGTTCTTCGCGCAGATAATTTCAATCGGCGTCGCTGTGATTTTCGCGGTTGTCGGTTCGACGGTGCTGTACAAAGTTGTCGACGCGATAACTTCACTGCGTGCGGACGACGACGAGGAAATTACCGGACTCGACTTGACCGAACACGGCGAACGCGGCTACAACGTCGGACTGTTCGCGGGCACGCCAAATTTTTTCGGTGACGATTCGCCCGCCGTCTCGACGCAACTCACTTTAAGCGGAGGTTTGAAGTCGTGAAAATTACAAAAATCGACATCATCACCCGCCCGTCGAAACTCGAAGACTTGAAGGACGCGCTGAACGAAATCGGCGTGCACGGCATGACTGTCAGCCAAGTTTACGGTTGCGGCACGCAAAAAGGTCACCGCGAAGTTTATCGCGGGCGCGAATACGAAGTTAATCTCGTCCCGAAGATCAAGCTTGAAACGGTCGTGTGCGAAGTTCCCGTTGAAAAAGTTTTGGCTGTCGCGCAGAAAGTTTTGCGTACGGGCGAATTCGGCGACGGAAAAATCTTCGTCTGCGAACTTGCCGACGCCGTCAGAATTCGCACGGGACAGCGCGGCGTTGAAGCGATTATGGACATCCCCGGCGAAAATTAATTGGAGGTTACCGAAATGAAAGATTTGCTGTACACCATTAAGGCGAACACTCCCAAAGACGAAATCATCACGCGGCTCAAAGAACACCCCGAAATCAAATTCGTGTCGCTCGTCGGCATTGACTTGGCGGGCAACGACACCGACGAAAAAATTCCCGTGCGCCTGTTCATCAAGGACATCGACGAATTCTACGCGGGCACGGCGGTTCAGACGGACGGATCAAGCGTCGTGTTGCCGGGTATTGCCACGCTCAACAACGCGAAAGTTGACATGCCCGTCGACCCGAACGTCAACTGGTTTGTCGATTACAATTTCGAGTACTTCGACGACGAAACGAATAAGCCGATTGGCACGCTGCGAATTCCAAGCTTTTTGATTCACGAAGGCAAGCGCGTCGATTCGCGAGCTGTGTTGACGGACACGCTGTCTTTCGTCAAGCGCGAACTGCTCGACTTGTTCCACGCCCGCCCGACGATTGACGGTCTCGAAGTCAACGGCACCGACATCACCGACATCAGCTTTACTTCCGCGACGGAGCTTGAGTTTTGGGTCAAGACGCCGCTTGAAGAAGCCGCAATCGAAGAGATGAGCGCGTCGCAGGTCATGCAGGAGCAGTACTGGGAACGCACGCACGGAGCTGTTCGTTGCGCGCTGGAGAAATGTGTCGTCGAACTTGACAAATACGGCTTGCAAGTCGAAATGGGTCACAAAGAAGTTGGCGGTCTCAAAGCGCAGATTGACGAGTCGGGGCACCTTACCCACGTTTGCGAACAACTCGAAATCGATTGGAAGTTCGCCGACGCCGTTCAAGCCGCCGATAACGAAATGTTCGTGCGCACAATCGTCAAAGAAATTTTCCGCGCCGAAGGTCTCGAAGTCAGTTTCAAAGCCAAACCGATGATCGGGCTTGCGGGCAACGGCGAACACACGCACATTGGGCTTGCCGCCGTCACTTCCGACGGGAAAATTCACAACCTCTTCGCCGCGAAAAATCCTTACGAAGACTTCATGAGCGCAGTCGGCTACGGCGCGATTATGGGCTTGCTGAAAAATTACGAAGTCATCAACCCGTTCGTCAGCGCAACGAACGATTCGCTCAACCGTCTCAAACCCGGCTTCGAGGCACCCGTTTGTATCGTGACTTCGCTGGGGCACACGCCGAAAATTCCGAGCCGCAACCGCACGATTCTTGCGGGGCTGATTCGTGACTTGAAAAACCCGATGGCGACGCGCTTTGAACTTCGTGCCTGCAACCCGTACACGAACACTTACCTTGTGCTTGCGGCGGCGTATTCGGCGATTCTTGACGGCATTCGTGCGACGGTTGACCGTTCGTCGATTGACCTGCTCACCGAACTGAGCAAGAAGGCCGGCCAAGACGGTTTCTATCTGGAAAAGTCACGCGCTTACCGCAGCGAAGAAGACGTGTTCGAGGACTTCACCGCCGAAGAACGCGATAATCTTTTCGGCGCGCCGCCCGCAACCGTTTGGGAAAACATGGCCGCGTTCGAGAAATATCCCGCGAAAGTCAAAGTCATCACCGCCGGCGGAGCACTTCGCCCGCAGATTATCAAGTCGTTCCGCGAAGGCGCGTTGCTTCGTTGGAAGACCGAGTTAATCGCACGGATTCTGCCCGAAATGCGCGACGTTGTCCGCAAGGCGCACCGAATCGAAACGGACTTCCGCACCGACCAGGATTCGTACAACTGGAACAAAATCAAGGCCGTGCGCGAATTCCTTGCCAAAGATTCGATCGACAAAAAATCGCTGTTCACGCGGCTGACCAAAGCTTTGACCGACGGCGACTTTGCCACGGCTTCCAAACTGCAAGTCGAGATGTACGACAAAGTCGAGGAACTCAAATCGCTCTACGCCGACTACGCGAAAAACATGTTCTGATAAACTTACGGGGCAGCGAGTCGCGAACTTTCTGCCCTTTTTGATTGGAGTGATTGACATGTGCCGAATCGGAGCCGTAAAAAGCAAAAAGCCCGTTTACCCGTCGACGGCACTGCGGTTGATGTTGCCGCAACAGGAAGGCCACGACAATTCGGGTTTCGCCATGGTCATGCAGGACTTGTCGGGCGTGTTCGCGCTGTACAAAGACAAACCGCTGTTGTCAATGGCCTGCACCAAACAGGGAGCGCGTCTCGTCGAAGATTACATGTCCGCAAAAAATTTCGTCAAAATGGCGGAGTGGTTGCCCGTCCCGAACAAGCAAAAAGGCTTGGACATTCAGACGATGCCTTACTACATTTTCCGCAACTACGATTATCCCGAACACTACGACGACGCCGAAAGCCGCGAAGCTCTGCTGTTGGACACGCGCCTTGCTCTGCGGAAGATTTTGACCGAGTCGAATCAAGGCTACGTCTATTCTTTTTGGCCGGACGTGTTGACGCTCAAGGAGATTGGCGACCCGCGTGACATTGCGACGTACTTCCGCCTTTGGGACGACAACGAAACTTTGCTCGCGAAAAACATAATCGTTCAGTGCCGACAGAACACCAATTACAAAATCGTTCGTTACGCGGCGCACCCGTTTTTCCTGCAGGGCTACACACTCTGCGCGAACGGCGAAAACACTTTCTACACGAAGAACAAGGAGTTCCAGAAAAATCTTCACCGCGGATACATCGGCTTCGAGTCGGATTCGCAAAATTTCTTGTATACGTTGCATTACGTCCTGCACGAGCTGAAATGGCCGCTTGCGTATTACAAGCACGTCATAACGCCGCTGCCTTTTGCCGAAATTGCCGAACGTCCCGACAAAGAAATTCTGCTGTCGATTCGCCAATCGCTTGCGCATTTGGAAATCAACGGCCCCAACACGATAATCGCGGGCTTGCCTGATGGGCGCATGATGACTTGTTGCGACTCGAAAAAGTTGCGACCCGTGGTTGTCGGCGGCGACGACACGACCGTTGCAATTTCTTCCGAAGTGTGCGGCATCAACGAGATTTTGCCCGACAGAAATTCCGAGCGCGACATTTACCCCGACGAGCGCGAAGTTGTCGTTATCGGCAACGATTTGGAGGTGACGAGATGGAAGCAGTGAAAGTTCAAGACATCGCCGTCAACGATCTGCCCTGGAAAATCGAATACAACGCCGAACGTTGCACCATGTGCGGCAGTTGCGTCGCGTCGTGCACTTTCCGCGCAATCAAGGTTGAAGTTCAGCGAAAGTCCGTCACGCTCTCCGAAGCGAATCAGCCCGTGCCCGTTCACCGTCAACTTGCCGTGCCCGTAATCAAGCAGGTTGCCGACGTCAACTGCGCGTGTCGAGGTTGCGGTATGTGCGAAAAAGTTTGTCCGAACAACGCGATTCGTGCCGTGCGAAATGTCGACAACCGCAGAAACTTGCTGTTCAATCGCCCGATTAAACGCGGCGGCCGAACGAACTTGAACGCGCAACGCACGCTCGACAAAATCATCGTCGGGCGAATTTCGCAAATGACCGACCCGTCGCTTGATTCGATTCGCCACACGTTCGACATACGTTCGCCGCTGGGACGCGTCCTGTCGCCCAAAGAATTGCCCGTGCAAACCGACGGCGGCAAACTCGTCATGACGAAAAAAAATCCGCCCGTGCGCTGGATTTACCCGCTGATTTTTTCGGACATGTCAATCGGCGCGCTGTCAACCCGTGCTTGGGAAGCTGTCGCAATGGCGGCGGCTTACCTGAACGAACGTTGCAACTTGCCCGTGCGAATGAGTTCCGGCGAAGGCGGAATGCCCGTCAAACTTTTGGAGTCGGAGTATCTCAAGTACTTCATCATACAAATTGCGTCGGGACATTTCGGCTGGAACCGAATCATCAAAGCAATGCCGCGCATGAAGGTTGACCCCGCAGGCGTCTTGATAAAAATCGGACAAGGCGCAAAACCCGGCGACGGCGGTTTACTTCAGGCGGAAAAAGTTGCTCCACACGTGCAGGCAATTCGCGGCGTGCCGAAAGCAACGTTGTCATCTCCGCCGAATCACCAGGGGCTTTACTCAATCGAAGAGTCCGTGCAGAAGATGCACCTGTCGTTGAACGCGGCGTTCGGCTTCCGTGTGCCCGTCGCCATAAAATGTGCGGCCTCGTCAACGTCGGTGTCGGTGTACAACAACTTACTGCGCGACCCGTACAAAATTTGCGGCGGATTTTTCATCGACGGAATTCAAGGCGGCACGGGCGCGGCCAACGAAATTTCGCTCGACCACACGGGTCACCCCGTCGTGTCGAAAATTCGCGACTGCTACAACGCGGCGGTTGAGCAAGGCTCGCAAGGTCAAATTCCGCTTTACGGCGGCGGCGGTATCGGCTTGACGGGCAACGCGGCGGCGGACGCCTTCAAAATGATTTGCCTCGGTGCCAACGGCGTTTTCTGCGGCAAGATTTTGATTCAACTGCTCGGCTGTGTCGGCAACGAAAACGGCCGCTGCAACGCCTGCAACACGGGCAAATGTCCGACGGGAATTTGTACGCAGAATCCGCGACTCGTCAAGCGGCTCGACGTTGACCGTGGCGCTCAAAGAATTGTCGATTACGTGCTTGCCTTCGACTTGGAGTTGCGCAAGTTGATGGCTCCAATCGGCAACAGTTCCCTGCCCGTCGGAAGAAGCGACGCGCTCGTTTCCACCGACAAAGCCATTGCCGACAAGCTCGGAATTCAATACGTTTGCTGAGCAGGTCAAAAAATGAACACATACAAAATCATCAACGAAAAAAATTGGAGCCGTGCCGCTCACTGCGCAGTTTTCAGAAATTGTGTTGAGCCGAACTTTTGCGTGACGTTTGAAGTTGACGTGACAAATTTCCGCAGGAAAGTCAAGGCGCAAAATTTGTCGTTCACGCTGTCGATGGTGTATGCGGTTTGCAAATGCGGCAACGCGATTGAAAATTTTCGCTACAGATTTGCCGACGGCGCGATTGTGCTGTTCGACAAAATCGACACGGCTTTTACTTGGCTCAACGCCGAAACCGAGTTGTTTAAAGTCGTCAACGTGCCGCTGACGGATAACCTTCGCAGTTACGTCGAACTTGCCAAAGAAACTGCCGACAATCAGGACGAATATTTCACCGCGCCTTTGGGCAACGATGTTTTTCAATGTTCGCCGCTGTCGTGGCTGACATACACGCACATTTCGCACACCATTTCCGGCAAGAAAGACAATGCAACGCCGCTGTTCGATTGGGGAAAATTTCGCGCCGTCAACGGAAAATTATTGATGCCGCTGTCGGTTCAAGTTCATCATTCGTTTGTTGACGGCTTGCACGTCGGAAAATTTGCGGACGAACTTCAAACTTACTTGAACGGCTGTGATTTGGGAGATGTTACCACATGTTGAAGATTGACACGATAAAACACAACGAACGCATGTCGACGCAAGACCTGTTGCTTGAAATTGAGGCGGCAGTCAAGGCGGGCGAAACCGAATTCGACATTGCGGCTTCGGGTCAACACAATATCGGCGGCGCAGTTTGGAATTCGGACGGTCGCACGCTGAAATTTCACGTCACAAACGCCGGTCAACGCGTCGGCTCAATGTGTCTGCCCAACACCGAAATTGTCGTTGAAGGCTCCACTTCCGCTGACGTCGGCTGGCTCAATTCGGGCGGCTTGATAACCGTCAAAGGCGACGCGGGCGACACGGCCGGCCACTGCTCAAGCGGCGGCAAAATTTATATCGGCGGACGCGCAGGCACGCGCACGGGTTCGCTCATGAAACACGACCCGCTTTACGAAGAGCCGGAACTGTGGATTTTGAAAAACGTCGGAAGTTTTTCGTTCGAGTTCATGGGCGGCGGACGTGCGGTTGTCTGCGGCGTCGACTGCGACGAATTTTCTTCCGTGCTGGGCGAACGCGCTTGTGTCGGCATGGTCGGCGGCGTCGTTTACGTGCGCGGGAAAATTTCCGATTATCCCGACGACATCTTGTGCCTTGAACTTGACGCGCAGGACGTTGCGTTTCTCAAAGGCGGCATGAATCATTTTTTGAACGCGATCGAGAAATCCGAACTCATCGCCGAGCTTAGCGATTGGCGCGAGTGGAAGAAACTTCGCCCGTTGACTTTCGACGAGAAGAAGCCGCAAGTTCTGCCTGACTTGGCCGACTTCCGCAAAAATGCTTGGATTCGCGGCGGACTTTTCAGCGACGTTGCCGAAGACGACTTCAACGTTTTGAACACGGTCAACCGCGGGCTGTATCGGTTGCGCGTGCCGAGCTGGGACAACGCGAAGTTTGCCGCGCCGTGCCAATTTTTCTGTCCGACGGGCATTCCGACTCAAAAGCGGCTTGCTTTGTTGCGTCAAGGCAAAATCGACGACGCGTTAAAACTTGTGCTGGAGTACACGCCGTTTCCCGCGTCGGTTTGCGGCACGCTCTGCCCGAATCCTTGCATGGAAGGTTGCACGCGCTCCACGATTGACGAGGCGATTAAAATCGGCGAACTTGGTCTGCAGTCGGCGAACCTCGAAGTTGCTCCGCCCGAAATTTCAACCGGCAAGCAAGTCGCGATTATCGGCGGCGGCGTCGCGGGATTGTCGGCTGCCTGGCAACTTGTGCGTCGCGGTCACACGGTCACGGTCTTTGACGACGCGGCTCAAATCGGCGGCAAACTTGCGCAAGTCATTCCGCATTCACGTCTGCCGCAGGAAATTCTTCAAGCTGAACTTGCCCGCATTGAAAAAATCGGCGTCAAGTTCGTGACGAATTGCAAAGTCGACGCGGCGAAGTTCAATCAACTCTGCGACGAAAGCGACGCGGTGTTAATCGCTGTCGGCGGCCACAAAGCGCGTTACTTCCCGTGGGACGGCGCGGAACTTTTAACTTTCGGCGTCGAGTTTCTCAAGTCGATCAATCGCGGCGAAACTCCGCACGTCGGCAAAAACGTCGTGGTTATCGGCGGCGGCAATTCCGGCATGGACGTTGCCACTTCCGCTTACGAACAGGGCGCGGAAAATGTCGTTGTCGTCGACGTGGTTAAGCCGGCCGCGTTCGCGAAGGAAATTCGTCGGCTTGAAAATTTCGGCGGGCGAATCGTTTGGCCGTTCGTGACAAAAAAAATCACCGCCGACGGAATTTTTTCCGACGACGGCAGATTTATTGCGGCCGACCAAGTTATCGTGTCGATTGGCGAAGCTCCCGTGCTTGACTTCCTGCCCGACGGTGTCAAAAAATTTCGTGACACGTGGCTCATTGCCGACGGTGAACGAAAAATTTTGCCGAAAGTTTTCGCGGCGGGCGACGTTATCAAACCCGGCAGGTTGACTGACGCTATCGGCGACGCAAGGTTGACCGCGCTTATGATTGACCAATTTCTTCGCGGCGAAAAAATTTCTCCGTTGCCGAAGAAAGCAATTGTTCCGCCCGCGAGCCTGTCAAAAAAATTTTTCGAGAAATGTCATCATTGCGAGTTGCCCGACCCGTTGCATGAGCATTTGCGTTGCGTAAGTTGCGGCACGTGTCGCGACTGCAAGATGTGTTTGAATTCGTGTCCCGAAAAGGCGATTGACCGCATTGAACTTGACGACGGCTCATGGCAATACGTTTCCGACGCGTCGAAGTGCATCGGCTGCGGAATTTGCGCGGGCGTGTGTCCGTGCGGCGTGTGGACTCTCAAAGACAATCCCGACGAAATTCACATGTACAGGCTCTACGACGCCGTTTGACACGCAAAAAAAAATCGGCTTAACCGAAGATGTTCAGTTTTGGTGGAGACGAGGGGGATCGAACCCCTGACCTCTTGAATGCCATTCAAGCGCTCTCCCAGCTGAGCTACGCCCCCAACGCGTGTGATTATAAACCTGCGCGTTTGCAAAGTCAAGCAAAAAAATTACCGCCCGAAGTTTCGAGCGGGTAATTTGTCGGCGGATTCGATTCGTGACGTCCGCAAATGGTTCGTCGGCTTGAACGTCGCGGCTTTTCGAGCAGGTGACTTGTCGGCGGATTCGATTCGTGACGTTCGCACAAAGTCAAAAAAAATTGCGTCACTCGAAACGTCCGAGCGGCGCAAAAATTTTTTTGCAGGTAAAAGTTTATTCGACTTCGATCAGTTCGTACTGCGGGTTGCCCATGCCTTTTTCCGCCATTGCAGAAAGTTGACGCAAGCCGTGACGCGATTCGATGCGTTCTTTCATGTCGTGGCTGTCGGCGGCGGCGTAAATCATGTCCGCGCAGGCCTGGTCGACGGCTAAAATGTCCGTAGAAACCGCAATGCCGATGTCTTTCATTGTCGGTTCAGCGGCGGTGACGCCCGCACAGTCACAGTCGACGCTGATTCGACGCATGACGTTCAAAAAGACGATATGCTTGCCGAAGTGGTCACAAGTCGCCTTCGCGCTGTCCGCCATAAGTTCCATGAAATATTCTTTGTCCGGCCATTCGAGGAAATTTTCGGGCACGTTGTCGGGGTCGACGCCGTGAACTTGCGCCTTGCCGAGATGTCCCGACGCGTTGCCGATACCGATATTTTTCATTGAGCCGCCGAAACCGCCCATTGCGTGACCTTTAAAATGCGTCAACACAATCAGCGAATCGTAGTCGGCAAGGTGTGCGCCCATTGCAACTTCCTTGAGGTGGAAGCCGTTTTTCACGGGGAAGTTGACGGTTTTGTCGCCTTCGTCCATGATGTCGACGGGGCAGAAAGTCCAGCCGTTGACCTTGAGCGTTTCGCGGTGGCCTTCGTCGGTGTAGCGATCGCCTTCGTAAAGCGTGTTGCATTCGACGATTGCCGAATTGGGAACTTGCGCCTGAAACTCTTTGACAATGTCACGCGGCAAAATGTTGGGACCGTGTTTTTCGCCCGTGTGAAGTTTGATTGCGACTTTACCGTAAATGTTTTCGTTGATGAGCTTGTACAGCTTGATGAGATGCGCCGCGTCGATTGTCTTTGTGAAGTAAACTTTTGCCGCCGTGCCCGAATAATTTTCGCCAGTGACGTTTTTCGAGCCGACGACGGGAGCTTGTTTTGCCATTGAAGTTGTCCTCCTCGTTCGTAAATTAACCCCGCGCAGGGGATTTGTCGCCTTGATAATATGCCTTCGAGTCAACTTAAGTCAAGCCGCGTTTATCTACTTTTCTTTTGGCGTGTTGTGTTACTTTCTTTCGGCGCGAAAGAAAGTAACCAAAGAAAGCAGCCCGACGGACTCCGCGTCACGCGTCGTACGTCGGGCGCGGCCGTCATCCATGACGGCCGGTGTTACCGTTGCTGTTGCCGAAAAAAAATCCCCGCCCGAACGTGCGAGCAGGGTGTATAAGAATTCATACGCTTGCTTATTTGATTTCGACGGTCGCGCCGACTTCTTCGAGTTTGGCTTTGAGAGCTTCGGCGTCGGCTTTGGAAATTTTTTCTTTGACGGGAGCGGGAGCGCCGTCGACGAGAGCTTTCGCTTCTTTGAGGCCGAGACCCGTGGCTTCGCGGACAGCTTTGATGACTTTGATTTTTTCCTGACCGACGCTGGCGAGCACGACGTCGAATTCAGTTTTTTCTTCTTCAGCTTCAGCCGCCGCACCTGCAGGAGCCGCCGCCGCAACAGCAACGGGAGCCGCCGCGCTGACACCGAATTTTTCTTCCATAGCCTTGACGAGTTCGCTGAGTTCGAGAACCGTCATGCTTTCAATCGCTTGCATAATTTCTTCTTTAGTCATTGTGTTTAACCTCCAAGTTCAAACTTCACGCGGATTAAGCCGCTTCTTTTTCTTTCTTTTCGCGAATCGCATCGACGACGCCGACGAAATTGCGAATGACAGCCGACAACACGCCGACGCAGTTTGCAATCGGAGCGTTCATGCTGCCCAAAAGTTTGGCAACGAGTTCTTCGCGGCTCGGCAAATTCGCCAGAGCTTTGACGCCTTTGCTGTCAATAACTTTGCCTTCGACCATGCCGACTTTAATCGTCAAAATGCCTTTGTCTTCGAGTTTGTTTTTCTTCATGAAGTCGCAGATAATTTTGGCGGGAGCGACGGCGTCTTCGGTCGAAAAAGCCATTGCGGTTGTGCCTTCGAGATGCGCGTCAAGACCTTCGATGCCCGCCGCTTTCGCCGCGATACGGAGCATTGTGTTCTTGACGACTTTGTATTTGACACCCGCCGCACGAAGTTCGCGACGGAGTTGCGTGTCGGTGGCAACGTTGAGAGCGTTGTAACTTGTCAAAACGACGCCTTTTGAAGTCGTGAGCCAACCTTGAATTTCGGCGACGACGGCTTCTTTCTTGGGCGTCACCTTGCTTGTAACTGCCATTAAAATTTCACCTCCCTGAGCGAAATGAAAAATCCTTCGACCACGCAGACCGAAGGAAATTTTAACGGTAAAGTTTCTTCGACCTGAGCAAGTGCTTTAATCGGCGCGCCGAACTTGCTTTCTGTGGTCAGCACTTTTAAAAAGTGCCCAAACAGTTGTCGCGATTTAACGTTGCGAAAGTTTCAGCTTGTTCGCCGCGTTCCAGCGTGACAAAAATTTTTGCGATTTTGATTGCGATTAAATCTGAATCGGGACGCCGGGACCCATTGTCGCCGCCAAATTGATTGAGCGGATGTATTGCCCCTTCGCCGCCGCAGGTTTGACGCGAATCAGCGTGTCAAGCAACGTTTGATAGTTTTCGCGGAGTTTGACGTCCTCGAAAGATTTTTTGCCGATCGGGCAGTGGACGTTGCCCTGCTTGTCCGTGCGGTACTCGACTTTACCTGCCTTCTGTTCGGCGATTGCTTTGGCAATGTCGGTGGTGACGGTGCCGAGTTTCGGGTTGGGCATGAGTCCGCGGGGACCCAACAGTTTACCGAGACGACCGATGATGCGCATCATGTCGGGCGTGGCGACTGCGACGTCGAAGTCAAACCAGCCGCCTTGAATCTTGGCAACCAAATCGTCCGAGCCGACATAATCTGCGCCGGCGGCTTCGGCTTCCTGAGCTTTTTCGCCCGCAACGAAAGCCAAAACTTTTTTCGTCTTGCCAATGCCGTGCGGCAGGACAATCGCGCCGCGAACCTGTTGGTCGGCATATTTCGGGTCAACGCCGAGGCGAACATGCATTTCGATTGTTTCGTCGAACTTCGCCGTGGCGGTTTTCTTCACGAGTTCAACTGCTTCGTCGGCGGAATAAAATTTGCCGTCTTCGACGAGAGCCTGAGCTTCGCGGAAACGTTTGCTTTGCTTTGCCATTAAAAATTTCCTCCTCGCGGTGCAAGCGATAAAATCTCCCGCGTTGAAAAATTACGCAACAATTTCAATGCCCATGCTGCGTGCCGTGCCTTCAATCATGCGCGTTGCCGCCTCGACATCAGCCGCGTTAAGATCTTTCATCTTAAGTTCGGCAATTTCGCGAGCTTTGGCGCGGGGCAGTTTGGCGACTTTGTTCTTGTTCGGCTCACCCGAAGCTTTTTCGATACCCGCCGCTTTTTTGAGCAGAATCGCTGCGGGCGGAGTTTTGGTGATGAACGTGAACGAGCGGTCTTCGTAAACGGAAATCTCGACGGGGATAATCAAACCCGCCTGAGACGCCGTGCGGTCGTTGAACTCCTTGACGAACGCCATAATGTTGACGCCTGCTTGACCGAGCGCGGGGCCGACGGGCGGCGCGGGCGTGGCTTTGCCGGCGGGAACCTGCAGTTTGACGACCTTGGTGACTTTCTTTGCCATGAAAACACCTCCTTTCGGTGTGCTATCACAACGCGACGTTACAGCGGTTGACAAAACCGTCACGTTGTCCGGCCGTCACGGATGACGGCCGCTCCGCCTGCGCGTGATACAGGATGTATCACAGCAGGCGCGGCTTTCTTTGGTTACTTTCTTTCGCCGCCGAAAGAAAGTAACATGAATACATGCGTTAAATTTTCTCAACTTGGCTGACGTCCAAATCGACGGGCATGTCTTCAACGAGAACTTTAAGCCGCTGTTTTT
>CAMUZU010000013.1 GCA_947165295.1 uncultured Selenomonadales bacterium
CAAGCTTGCTTAATATACACCCGCTATAGCCCTTTGTCAATACCCTCGCAAAAAATTTTTTCAAGCCCATAAATCGCGCCGTGACGCCGTTTGTTCGACTTTCGGACACTTGACGGCAAAAAAACTTCAAATTTTTTTCGCCCGTTGAGCAGAATTTTTTCGCCTCAAAGTGAGCTGAATTGGATGTTGTACAGGTTGCTGTAGACGCCGCTGAGTTCCAAAAGTTCCTTGTGCGTGCCCGATTCGCAGACGCGTCCTTTGTCGATGACGAAAATTTTATCCGCCGCAAAAATCGTGCTTAACCTGTGCGCGATAACAAAACTCGTGCGCCCGACCATCAAGTCATCAAGTGCGGCTTGAACAATCTTTTCGCTTTCGGTGTCGAGGGCGGAAGTCGCCTCGTCGAGAATCAAAATCTGCGGATTCTTCAGCATTGCCCGCGCAATCGCCATGCGTTGACGTTGCCCGCCGCTCAAGTTCAGCCCGCGTTCGCCGATTTGCGTTTGATAACCGTCGGGCAATTCGCGGATAAATTTGTCGGCGTTGGCAGCTTTTGCCGCCGCGATAACTTCGTCGTCGGTGGCGTCGAGTCGCCCGTAACGAATGTTTTCCATAACCGTCGTCGAGAACAGCAAAGTTTCCTGCGGCACGATACCAATCTGTTCGCGCAAGGAGTGGACAGTCACGTCGCGGATGTCGTGCCCGTCGATTGTAATTGAGCCCGCCGACACGTCGTAGAAGCGCGGAATTAAATTCGCAATCGTCGACTTGCCCGCGCCGCTGGGTCCGACGAAAGCAATCATCTGCCCCGGCTCCACGTCGAAGCTGACATCCTCAAGCGCATTGTGCACGCCGTCGTAGCTGAACGTGACGCCCGTGACTTTGACGCGCCCTTGAACTTTCGGCAAGTCAATCGCGTTCGGCTTGTCGTTGACGGTTTCGGGCAAGTCAAGCACGCCGAAGATTCGATCAATCGCCGCCATTGCCTTTTGAATTTTGCCGTAGATTCGCGACAGACGTTTGACGGGGTTTGCCAAGTTGACGGCGTAAGTCAAAAACGCGACGAGCGCGCCCGCCGACATGATACCGTTGACGACTTCATAGCCGCCGAACCAAACGATAAACGTAACCGCAACCGCCGCGAGGAATTCGACCGTCGGGGTCAACAGGCTGGAAATTTTCACGTTGTCGATTGTCGCCTTGAAGTTCAATTCGTTTTCGGCGCGGAAGCGGTCAATCTCGTAATCTTCGCGCACGAACGACTTAACCACGCGGATTGACGAAATGCTTTCCTGCAACAGCGACGTAATGTCGGCGAGTTTCTCTTGAATCACACGACTTGTCGACTTGATTTTCTTGCCGAAGATTCGCATTGCCGAGCCGACAAGCGGAACGGTTATGAGTGTCAACAGCGTCAACTTCCAGTCAAGGTAAAGCATCATGCCGATCGAGCCGATTAAAATCGCGCCTTCGGTGAACATGTCGATTAAGTTGTCGACCAGCGCGGATTGAATTGCGTTGACGTCGTTGGTCAGGAAGCTCATCGTTTCGCCCGTTTGATGTTTGTCGAAATAAGCCATGGGCATTCGCTGAAACTTGCGGAACATGACTTCGCGCACGTCGACGACGACGCGTTGACCGATGTACGAAACCAGATACGACTGCCAATAGTAAAAGAAGCCGCGGAAGGCGAACACGACGACGATACTCACCGAAATGACGTTGAGCATTTCCATATCGCGTTCGGCAAGGACTTTGTCGATCATGTCTTTGATAATCCACGGCAAGTACAGGTTCGCGCCCGACGCCAAAATTATGCAGATTATCGCCAGAGCGAAAAGTCCGATGTACGGTTTGATGTAGGCTAAAAGCCGCGTGTAATTCTTCATTTGGACAAAAACGGCTTTTCCCAGTCGTCGGGGTAGCCGAAGTCTTTTGGGTCTTGGTCGTAGATGTCCAGCCGATTATAAATCGTGTCGAGCACTTCGTAAAAAGCCAGTTTGCGACCCTCGTTGAATTCGCACGGATCGGATTTTTCACGCTCAACTGACTCGTAAGCGTATTCCATGACGCTGCCGATTATGTATTTCATGACGGCTTTGTCCATGTTAATTGGTTCACTCATGGTTGTTCGCCTCTCTTTGCAAGTTCGTCGATTCGATATTGAATTGATTTTTCAAAGTTGCCAATTTCGTGTTGCCAATGCCAAAGAAGTCCTTCGCGTTGACCTTCGTCGTAAGAAGCCCATTCTTTGCAAAACTTGTCAGGATTTTCAATTTTCGCCAAGTGCAAGTTGATTTTCTTTTTCAGCGAACGGATACCTTTGCGAAGTTGGTTCGGCGTCTGATATTCCAAAGCGTCTTCCCCGAATAATTGTAAATCAAAGTTCAAGCATTGTCACCTCCCGCGACGGCAAGAATTTTTTTCGCGACACGTAACGCCGCTCCGTGACCGCCCAACTTCGCGCAGGCAAGTTTGAGCTTGTCGACGACACGTGTGCGATTTTCTTCGCCGCGGTAAAGCTTGAGGACTTCGGCGCAAATGTTTTCGGGCGTGACGGCGTCTTGTAAAAGTTCCGTCAAAATTCCGTCGCCCGCCAAGATGTTCGGCAAGCTGAAATATTTTATGTCGACCAAAAGTTTCCCGATGAAATAATTCAACGGAGCCATTTTGTACAGCACGACGCATGGCAAGTTCAGCAAGGCCGCTTCCAAAACGACGGTGCCCGAAGTCGCCATTGCCGCATCAGAAATGCTCATCAAGTCGTAACGGTGCGCCGCGTTGACCAAAGTCATTTCAAGCTGCGCGTCGGAAATTTTTTGCCGCAGTGAAAGTTCGTCGACGCCGTCCGCCACGGGCAAGAAAAATTTCGTCGGGCGAGTGAGTGCCAAAAGTTTCGCCGCGTCAAGCATCGGTTGCAACAAAAGTTTAAGTTCCTGTCGACGCGAGCCGGGCATCAACAAAATCACGTGTTCGGCTTGAGTGACGTTGAAAAATCTGCGCGCTTCGGTTTGCGACATTGACGGCTTGACCGTGTCGACCAGCGGGTTGCCGAGGAATGAAATCTTCGCGCCCGCCTGTTCGTAAACGGAAAGTTCAAACGGAAATATCGCAACGAATTCGTCCGCAATCGCCGCGCAGGTTTTCGCACGACCTTTTCGCCACGCCCAAGCCGACGGCGGGATATACGACAAAATTTTGACGCCGAGCTTTTTGACGCGTTTGGCAAGCCGCCAGTTGAAGTCGGGGTAATCAATCAGTACCAGCAAGTCGGGACGTTCGGCGCGGATAATTTCCGTCAAATCGTCGAGCAGCCGCAGAATCCGCCGCAAGTTCATGACGACTTCGACGACGCCCATGACGTTGAAATCTTTGCAGTTGCGCACGAGCCGCACGCCTTGAGCCGCCATTAAATCCCCGCCGAAGCCGAGCAGTTCGGTTGACGGGGAAATTTTTTTGAGTTCGCGAGCCAGACTTGCGCCGTGCACGTCGCCCGACACTTCGCCGGCAGAAAAAAATATTTTCACGAGCAAAACCTCCGCACGGATTATATTTGTCGCCGAAACTTTTTTCAACGCACAAAAAAAAGACTCCCGACAGAAGCCGAGAGCCTTTTAAGGGACATGGGACAAGGGACATGGGACATGTTTGGCTGTAATTACTTGTCCCTTGTCCCTTACCACTTGTCCCTTAAATCACACGTTGACGCCGTAGTTTTTGCCGAGTGCCGCAAGTCCGCCGCTCCAGCCCGCGCCAATCGCGTTGAACTTCCACTCGCCTTTATTGCGATAAATCTCGCCGACGACAACCGCCGTTTCAATCGAGAAATCTTCGCCCAAGTCGTAGCGGATGATCTCCTTGCCCGTCATTTCGTCGACGACGCGAATGTACGCGTTTGAGACTTGCCCGAACTTTTGCTTGCGGGCGTCCGCGTCGTAAATCGTGACGGTGAAGTCAATCTTGTCGACGTTGGCGGGCACGAGCGACAGGTCAACGCGAATTTCTTCGTCGTCGCCTTCGCCTTCGCCGGTCAAGTTGTCGCCCATGTGTTCGACGGCACCGCTTTTGTGCTTGAGGTTGTTGTAGAAAACAAAATCGTCGTCGCTGTTGACTTTGCCGTTGGCACCGAGCAGGAACGCCGCCGCGTCGAGGTCAAAGTCAAAGCCGCCGTCGTATTTGTTGACGTCCCAGCCAAGCCCGATGAGCAGTTTCTTCAAGCCGGGGTTGCCCTTCGTGAGGTCGACTTTCTGACCCTTCTGCAAACTGATAGCCATTGATGAACCTCTCCTTTTCGTTTTGGTGATATTTGGCGGAAGATTTCCCCGCGAATCGTCGGCGGAAAAATTTCCGTTTTCTTTGGCAGTGACGAAACTCAAAAATTCTTCGGCGGACTTGGCGTTAATCAGCGCGTCTTTGAAAGTTGCGTCGTCGAGCATTTTTTCAAGTTCGTAAGCAAGGTTGACGTGCCCGAAACTTCCGTCCATCGGGTAAGCGATTGTCACGAACAGCCGCGCAGGATTGTTGGCAATGTCGTTCGACGGGAAATAAATTCCGTCGGGCACGGTGACAGCCGAAATGCCGGGCGACTTCACTCCGTCGCAGGTGACGGCAAAAATCACCACGCCTTTGACGAATCGCAACACCGTCCCATAACTTGTTGAATTTTTGAACGTGTCGGTGTTCGTGCGATTATATTCGTCGAAAAAAATTTCCGTGAAGTTTTCCTCGTCGCAGATGTTGCCGCCCGCGTTCATGAGTTCGCTGAGCCGCGACAAAACTTCGTCGTGGTCTTTGACGGCGGAATTGACTTCGACGCACGCGGTCTTCAACCAATAAGCAACGCTCATGATTTAATCCTTTCTGCCCGTCGTCCAACGCAAGCCCCAATCGAACGCACGATCCATTTGCTCCGAGTCGTCGAAGAACTCAACAACTTTTTCGACGCTGAACGTCCCGCCGACATTTTCAAGCAGAGCAATCGCGCAGGTTCGCTTGCGTGAGCCGTATTCGTCCATGCGCACAATCAATTCGGGGCTGCCGGGGCAGTTGACGGTCACGACGCCTTTGGCTTCTTCCCAGTCGGCGGCACCTTCGTAAATGAACGTGTAAACCAAAATCCGACGAATCTTGTCGGCGAATTTGCCGTTGACGCGAATCGTTTCACCCGACGCAACCGCGCCCGTTCGGTCGTCGCCGTCAAGCGCAATGTACGGCGGATAATCCAGTTCGCCGAAATGGTTGCCGAGTGCTTGCACGCCGCCGATGTTGCCGTCTTTGAGTTCAAACAGACAGGCAAGGTCAAGGTCAATCGCACGGTTCGTGAAACGTCCGAAGAAACCGGACTTCTGCGGCGGTTGGCTCCAGTTCAGATTGATGACAATTTCGCCGAGCGTCGCGCCTTTCTTGACGAGGCTGACTTTCTGCCCCTTGCGCAGTTCAACTTTCTTCGGCTGAGGCGGCGGCTCTTCACGGCGAGTGTCGACACGGGCGGAACTTCCGTTGCGACCCATGTTGATGCCTTGCGAGCGGCGACTCGAACGGTTCGTGTCAACTTTCGGCTTCGGCGGTTCGGGCGGCGGAGCAGGTTGAACGTCGTTGACTTCGATGCCAAAGTCGTTGCACAGGGCGGCAAGTCCACCGCTGAAACCCGCGCCCGTCGCGTTGAACTTCCAGCTGCCTTTGTAACGGTAGACTTCGCCGAGGACAATCGCGTTTTCGACGGTGAAATTTTCAAGAGGGAAAGTTGCAATCTCCGAACGCGTGCCGAAAATTTTCAACGCCGCGCCGCGAAGCATTCCGAAATTCTGTCGACGTTTGTCACCGTCGTAAATTGTCGCCGTCAACGAAATCTTCTCGACGTGCCGCGGAACTTTCGACAGGTCAATCTCCAACGCGTCGCCGTTCAAGATGACTGCGCCGGAATTGTGGCGTGCGTTGCCGTAGAAAACAAAATCTTCGTCGCCGGCAACTTTGCCGTTTGCACCCGTCAAAAAAGCCGCCGTGTCAATCTCAAGCGCGGTCGTCGGTCGCTCGAACTTGATAATCAGGTTGTTTTCGTTGAGCGGGATTTTCTGCCCCTTGCCGAGTTGCATTGTCTCACCCCCGATTTTTGTCGCGATAATAAGTCATGAACACAAACAAATTTGCAATCAACGCGGCGTGTCGACTTGCCGAAAATTCGCGGCGAACAATTTCGTACAGCTCACTGCGGCTCAACTTTTCGAGTGCGCCGAGCATTCCCGCGACTTGCATTTTAACAAAAAAATTCGTGACTTCAAAGCGGTAATTCGGATTTTGCGCGAAAAACTCCGTCGCGTCAATGAAATCGTCGAGATACTCCAAACCTTTGATCAGCGGGTCAAGCCAAAATTTCACTTCGTCGGCGGGCGACCGTTGAATTCGCGACCAAGACGTTTTTCGTTCGCGGTGGATGTAAAGAGGCGTCGACACGCGCAGGAATTTTTTCGCCGCGCAGGTGACTTTGAATGACCAAAGCACGTCTTCGGCGATTGTCACACGCGGGAAAAAAATTTTGTTCGCGACGAGCAAATCACGCCGCACGAATTTTGCCCACGGTGCCCAACCGTAAGCAGTCCGCAGAAATTTTTCGACGCGTTCGCCAATGTCGGCACTTTCAAACATCGGGCTTGCGACGGGCGCGGAATTTTTGTCCAACGCCGTGACGGTGAGATTCTGAAAATTTTCGTCGCTCAAGTAACCGCATTCCGTGTAAACGACATCCGCGTCAAAATTTTCCGCCGTGTTCCAAAAAGTTTCCAGCGCGTTGTTGACGAGCAAGTCATCGTTGTCCGCAAAAAAAATATATTTGCCGTGCGAATTCTCAAGCCCGACATTTCGCGGCACGGAAGGATTTCCCGTGTTCGTCGGCAGTGAAATGACTTTCAACCGCCCGTCACGTGCACGAAAACTTTCGGCGACGGTCAAGCTTTGGTCGGTCGAGGCGTCGTCGACAACGATAACTTCAAAATCCGTCAACGTTTGAAACAAAATTGATTCGAGGCAGTCGGGCAGATATTTTTCCGCGTTGAACACGGGAACAATCACCGACACTGCGGGCGAAAATTTTTCAGTCACGTCATCAGCTCGTTTCGATAAAGGTTGTTCATGACCAACAGATACGAAATCAGCGCGCTGCGGTCGCCGCCCGATTTTGAAAACTCGCGCAAGAAAACTTCATAAACCGCCGCCGTGTCCATTGCTTTGAACGCTTCGGTCATGTGTGTGAAATGTATCGTCGCGAACAAATTGAGCACCTGCAGGCGCAGCGACGGATTTTCGTCGAAGAATTTAAAGCGGCTCATGAATTCGTTCAAGATGTCCACGCCGTCAATCAGCGGATTCGTCCAAAAAATTATTTCGTCTTCGGGCGAACGTTTGCGTCTTGTCATTGACGTTTGATGTTTACGCTGAACGTAAAGCGATGTCGGCACGCGCAAGAATTTCTTCGCCAAACAAACAAGCTCGAACGTCCAGATGACGTCTTCGGAAATTCGCATGCGCGGGAATTTTATTTCGTTGTCGACAAGCAGGTCGCGGCGAATGAACTTTGCCCACGGCGGCCACTTGTACCGAAGCGACAAAAAATTTTCCACGCGCCGTGAAAAGTCTTCGGGTTCAAAAGTCGGTTCTTCGACAATGTTATTCGCGTCCCATACCGCAACGTCAAGTTCGGGCGGAATAATTTCTTCGCCGCACGTGAAGCCGCAATCGGGGTAAACAACCTGCGCGCCGAAAGTTTCGGCGAACGTGTAAAAAGTTTCAAGCGCATTGTCGACAACCAAATCGTCCGCGTCCGCAAAGAAAACGTATTTGCCGCACGACAAGTCAAGCCCGACGTTTCGCGGCACGGCACCTGAGCCGGTGTTTTCTGCGAGCGTGACGACTTTAAGTCGCCCGCCGAAGCGTTCCAAAAAACTTTCGGCAACGATTAAGCTTTGGTCGGTCGAGCCGTCGTCGACAACGATAACTTCAAAATCCGTCAGTGTTTGAATCAAAATCGATTCGAGGCACACGGGCAGATATTTTTCCTCGTTGAACACGGGGACAATCACCGATACTGCGGGCGAAAATTTTTTGTTCATGACGGGCACCCTACTCTTTGGTGGCGCGCTTGATGTCCTGCCACATGTCGCGTGCCTGTTCAAAAAGTTTCGGGGCGGACGTGCGCAATGTCGATTTATTCATAATCTTGCCGATCCACAGCGTCGCCTTGTCGTAATCGTTAAGCATGAAGTGAGTCGCGGCGCAAAGGTACATTGCCATTTCGAGCGTGATGCCGTTAATCGGCCAGCGTTCGTTGTCGAGCGCAACTGCGAAATCTTCGGCCGCCTGCTTCATGAATTCATGTTCGCGGTCGTGCAAACCTTCGCAACGGCACAACCACGCCGCGTTTTGCTTGAGCATTGCTTGTCGGCCTTTGGATTGATCGGTCAGCTCCGAAAACAAAATCGCCAACTCGAAAAAGTTCAGCGCGTCTTCAACCGTGCGGTCTTCAATGAACGGCAACGACATGTCGTTTTCTGTCAGGAATTCGCGCAGTATGCCTTTGGTTTTGTTCGGAATGGCGGACGAAAATTTTTTCTCCTCGGCGGCGAAACCGCAATGTTCGCAGGCAAAAATCGTGTACAGATACGGGTCGAAGTCCTTGTAATGCACGCAGTAATCCAAATCGCGCTTTTCGACGTTGAGGCGCATCTTCGGCTTGATGACGCGGAAAGATCTTTCGCAAATCGGGCAATGCTTGCTTGTGACGACGGTGAACTTTTTCACGGCGGGGCGTGCGGCTTCGGTTAATTGTGCGGCGACTTCGGCGGCAAGTCTTTCTTCTTCGACTTTGTGCACGTGTCCGCGCAGGAACTTGAGCTTGTCGGCGATTGACGAAAAACTTTGCGGCTCTTCCGGCTTTGACGGCGGAATTTTTGCCGGGTCGACAACGAGTTTCGGTGTCGACGGCGTCGATGTCGGCTGTGCAGACTGCGGCTGTTGTTGAGTTGCGACGGCGTTCGGGTACATGTGCTTGAGCTTGTCGCCTATCGACGTAAACTTCGGCGTCTCGACGACGGGTTTGCCGCCTTTCTTGACGATCTCGAAAATTTCTTTGCAGATGTCGGGGTCGCGCAACAGTTGTAGCAGTTCGGCTTTGTTCATGTGTATCACCTCAATAAAATTAGGATACTTCGACGGAAAGTTTCTTCGCGCCGCCGAAATATCCTGTCGACGAAAACATTTGTTCAGTGCATCAATTCATTGCGGTAAAAATTGTTCATGACCGGCAGGTACGAAATCAGCGCGGGTTGCGAACTGCCCGCCGCTTTGAATTCGCGCAGAAAAATTTCGTAGACTTCTTCGGGCGACAAAGCTTTAAGTGCCTCCACCATGTGATTGAACTGTATTGTCACGAACAAGTTCAACACCTGCAGGCGCAACTCCGGCTTGTCGCTGAAGAATTCAAAGCGACTTATGAATTCGCTGAGACCTTCGACGCCGCCAAGCAACGGGTTCGTCCAGAAAATTATTTCGTCTTTGAGCGAACGGTTGCGCCGTGTCATCGATATTTCGTTCGTGCGTTGAACATAAAACGGCGTCGGCACACGCAAAAAATTTTTTGCCAAATAGACAAGCTCAAATGTCTACAGGATGTCTTCGGAGATTCTCATGCGCGGGAACTTTATTTCGTTGTCGACAAGCAAGTCGCGGCGCGAAAACTTTGCTTCCCGGTGTCCAAGCGAGATTGGTTTAAGAAAAATTTCTAACGTGTTCGGAAAAATGTTCCGTTTCAAGCGTCAGCTCGTCGGGAATCGGGTTTATGCCAAACGTGATTGTGATTAATTTTTCCAAATCGACTTTTTCGTCGTAGAAAAAACATTTGTCCATGTAAACAACATCTGCTTGATATTTTTCCGCCGCGTTGAAAAGTTCCTCAAGCGCGTTTTCGACAAGCAGGTCGTCGGCGTCGACGAAGTAAACGTATTTGCCTTGCGACAGGTCAAGCCCGACATTTCGCGGCACGGCACCGCTACCGGTGTTTTCGGGCAACGTGACAATTTTAAGTCGCCCGCCGAAACGTTCAAGAAAACTTTCGGCAATCGTCGCGCTTGAGTCGGTCGAGCAGTCGTCAACAACAATAACTTCAAAGTCCGCGAACGTTTCTTTGCGCGTTGAACACCGGGATAATCTCCGACACCGCAGGCGAGAAGTTTTCCACGCCATCACCTCAAAAAAAATTTCGACGAAAGAATTCTTTCTTCCGCCGAAATGTCCTGTCGAGAAAAATTTTACTTCGAGCCGCCGACAATCATCTTGCGCACAATGTCGACGGGGATAATCGTTGCCGCCATTGCGATAACGAACGTCCATTCGGTCATCGTCAAGCCGTAGCAACGAAGAATCGCGCCGCCAAGGTAAGTCATTGCGACTTGCACGACGACAATCAACGCCATGACGCGCAGAAAGCCCGTGTTGCCGCCGATGTTGTCGAACAGGTTGACGCGGTCGGTGCGTGCGTTGAACGCGTTGAACACCGCCATAAAGATGAAGAACGCGAAGTAACCCGTCAACACGTAAACGCTGTCGCCGCCGAAAGTGAAGTTGACGCCTTCGGGGTTCATGTCGCGGAAATGTTCACGCGAAAAGTCGGTGAGCAGGAAGACCAAGCCCATTGCGAAACTCCACAGCGAGCCCATGCCGATGGCCGAAGTCATGTACGGGCTGATAATCTTTTCGTCGCGACGTTTGGGCGCCTCGTCCATGTAACGATCGAGCGCGGGTTCGCCGCCGAATGCAAGAGCCGCCAAAGTGTCCATGACCAGGTTGACCCAAAGTATCTGCGTTATCGACAGCGGGTTTTCCAAGCCGAGCAACGGGCACACAAACGAAATCAAAACCGCGCCGACGTTGATTGTCAGCTGGAAGATGATAAATTTGCGAATCGAGTTGAAGATTGTTCGGCCGTAGAGAATCGCCTTGCCGATTGACTTAAAGTTGTCGTCGAGGATGACAATTTCGCTGGCTTCTTTGGCGACTTCGGTGCCGCCGCCCATTGCAAAGCCGACGTCAGCTTTTTTGAGCGCGGGCGAATCGTTGACGCCGTCGCCCGTCATGCCGACAACCAAATTCAGTTCCTGCGCGAGGCGAACGAGACGACTTTTATCGGTCGGCAGAGCGCGGGCAATGACGCGAATCTTCGGCAGAGCTTGTTTGACTTCGTCGTCGCTCATTGCGTTGAGTTCGGCACTGGTGATGACAATCGCGTCGTCAATCTCAATTAAGCCGGCTTCCTTCGCAATCGCCTGCGCGGTTTCCTTGCGGTCGCCGGTAATCATGACGACTTGCACGCCGGCGGAGTGAACTTGTTCAATCGCCTTAATCGCGTCGGGGCGAACGTCGTCGCGAATGCCAGTGACGCCCACGAACGTCAAGCCTGTGTCGGGAATGTTGCCGTCGGTGACTTCGCCGTCGTAAGTGACAAGAGCAAGCGTGCGAATTGCGCGGTTTGCAAGTTCGTCAATCTTCGCGTTAATTTCCGCCGTCGAATCAAGCGGTTGTTTTTGACCGTTGCTGTCGTAATAGTACGTGCACTTGTCGAGCAAACGTTCGGGCGCGCCTTTGATAAGCCACAAGTTGTAATCGCCGCTGACTTTCGCCATCGAATATTTTTTCGCGCTGTCGAAAGGAACCGTGTCGCCGACAGTGACGTTGGGCGCGGTGTCCTTGCCGATTAAAAATCCGAGTAATGCGCGGTCGGTCATGTTGCCGCCGACAATTTTGTCGCCCGCAATGACTGCACCGTTGTTGAAGCGAATCGACAGCGACACGAGCGATTGAAGTTTCGCGCCGAGCTTGTCGAATGTTTCGGTGAAATTCGCCGTGCCGTCAATGAACGTGACGACTTCGAGCAAACCTTTGGTAATCGTGCCGGTCTTGTCGCTGAAGAGCAAGTTCAAGCTGCCCGCCGTTTCAATGCCGGAAATTTTGCGGACGAGGACGTTATCTTTAAGCATCTTGCCCATGTTCTGCGCGGAGACAATCGCAATCATCAGCGGTAAACCTTCGGGCACGGCCATGACGATAATTATCACGGCGAGCATGACGGCTTCGACGAGGCTGTTGACGACGTTCATCCAGTCGGAACAGTACGCCGCCATCAACGCGCCGTCGAAGTTGTTCTGGATAACAATTCGCTCAAACATGAACGCAACCGCAATCGCGACGCCGCCGATGTAACCGAACTTTGAAATTTGGTCGGCAAGGTCGCCGAGCTTCAACTTCAGCGGAGTGTCGCGGTCTTCGTCAACTTGCAATTCGCCCGCGATTTTGCCGTAAACCGTGTTGTCGCCCAAAGTAACCGTGCGCATGACTGCACTGCCGCCCGCGACAACTGCCGCACGGAAAACTTTGTGCGGGTTCAAAAAATCTGTACTTTGCGCGGCTTCGGAGTCGGCGGCTTCGTCGGGCGCGGGAATTTTGGTTTCTTCCTTCGCCTCGCCGTTGAGAATCGATTGGTCAACTTGAATCGAGCCGTCGATAATCACGCCGTCGGCGGGAATTTTGTCGCCCGTCTGCAACAGGACGCAGTCGCCCATTGTGATATCGGTAATCGGAATTTCCGTGACGACGCCGTTGCGATAAACCTTGCACTTGATAAGCGACGCTTCGCCTTGCAGTTTTTGGAACGCGCTTTCGTTTTTGTATTCGGAGAACGTCGACACCAAAGTCGCAAGCAAAACCGCCATTGCAATGCCGACGGATTCGTACCACTCGGCTTTACCCATGAACGCGAAGAACACGTTCAAGCAAAGCGCAAAGATAAGAATTTTGATTATCGGGTCGTCGAAGTTGCCTTTGAGTTTGTCCCAGAAACCTTCGCGAGCCTGTTCGGTGATTGAGTTGTCGCCGAATTTGGCTTTGGCCTCTTGGACTTGCGCGTCTGTCAAACCTGTGATTTTCAATTGGATACCTCCCGTGTGTCCGACGCGAACGGTTGCCGTGTCGAATCGAGTTTAAAAATATTCGCCGCGACGAAAAGATACGATGTCAACGCAACGTTGTCTTGCGGCCTGCGCGAAAAAACGTGCGTGCAAAAGAAGTCGTACACTTCGCCGGGGTCGTAGCCTTGATTGATGAAAGTTTCTTGTGCGAAGTTGTCGAGCCGTTCACGCATGAAAAAATCAATCAGCGCGAAACGATACTTCGGGTTGTCGACGAAAAACTTGTTGCCGCTCATGAAGTCATCTAAACTTTTGACGATCGTGGTCACGTTGTCGAAGAACTTCACAAGCCCTTCGTCGCGTCGCGAAATTGAATCTTCGTGCGCACGGTAATTGTAACTGACGAACGGCACGCGGACATAATTTTTCGCGGTGACCAAGCACTCGAACATGAACACGAAATCCTCGAAAGTCTTCGCGGCGGGGAACGTGATTTTGTTGTCGACGAGAAATTGTCGGCGGAAGAGCTTGCCCCACGCCTGCCACATGTATCTTTTGCGGGTGAAGTCCGTCACGCGTCGGCCGATGTCGAAAGTTTCAAGCGTCGGCGCGGTGACGAATTCGCCCGTCTGCATGCTCATGACTTCGGCTTGAAGTTGTCCGCCCGCGACGGTGAAGTCAACGTACTTTTCGGCGTGAACAACGTCGGCATTGAAACTTTCCGCGACGTTGAAAAAATCTTCCAGCGCGGTTTCGCTCAACAGGTCGTCGCTGTCGAGGAAGCAAACGTACTTGCCGCGTGCCGCCTCAAGCGCAAAATTTCTCGGAACGCCGGGACGACCGCTGTTCTTCGAGAGCGTCAACAAACTCAACCTGCCGCCGAATTCGGGCGAAAATTTTTGGACGACGGCACGACTTGAATCAGTCGAGCAATCGTCCGCAACGATAACTTCAAAATCTTGGAACGTCTGGTTAAGCACGCTTGTCAAACAGTCCGCGATAAAATCCTGCGCGTTGAACACGGCGACAATCACGGTAACTGCGGGATTGTTCATGTGACCTCCGAATTACTTCCTGAGCACGTCGAGAATGTAACGTTCAGCCAAAAGCATGGCGAATTTCTGCGAACGGTCGGAAATGTCGAAGCGATAATCTTCGTCGTTGATGTCGTTGTCCGAAATGACGCGAATGCCGATGAACGGAATGTTCACGTTGTGGCAAATTTGCGCAACGGCAACGGTCTCCATCTCCGAAGCGGTAATGCCGTATCTTTCGCGCAGGAAGTTGACGTAATCAACCCAACTCATCCACCAATCGGCGGAAGCAATCGTGCCCGTCACCGAGGTGAATTCGTGTGTCGAGTCGGCGGCAACTCTTTTGGCAAGTTCAAGCAAAGTTTTATCGGCGTAAAATTCACCGCGACGCTTGAAAGTTTCGTCGACACGGTCGTAAGCGAAAACGCCGCGCATTTCTTGAGCAGTGTAATCGACGCCCGCGCCCGCAGGTGACTGCTGTGTATAAATCGCGCTTGACGGAATGCTTTTCGCGCCAATGACGATGTCGCCGACGTGAACCGCAGGGTCACTGCCGCCCGCCGTGCCTTGATTGATGACGGCAATCGGATTGAACTTCTCAATCGCAAGAATCGTCGAAGCCGCCGCGTTTGCCAAGCCTTGCTCCGTGCGCGAAATGACGATCGGGTAATTCCTGTACGTGCCCGCGATGAACAAGTAATTGTCGTAACGATAGACGACGGGCTTTTTCAGCGAACGAACCAACGCGTCGGTTTCGATGTTCATTGCGCCTTGAATCAAAATCGGTCGCGGGCGGATTTTGTAATCGCGTTTGGCTTGCGGCAACGACTTGTAATACTCCTCGATGCTTGCGGTCAAAACGTCTTTGTCGCTCGCGTAAACCTGCGCGGGAAGTGTCGCCCACAGCAGAGCCGCAATCAGCAATGCAAAAAGTTTCTTCATTTGGAAGCCCTCAAAATCTTGTTGATGTAATCCTCAACGACGAGCAAAACAAAGTTCTGCGCGACGGTCGCCGACTCAGCCGAAAAATCTTCGCCGGTCAACGCGCTGTTTGAAATGACGCGAATGCCGACGAACGGAATGCCCGCCGTGTGACAAATTTGCGCGACGGCACAGGTCTCCATCTCTTCGCAGGACGTGCCGTATTTTTCGTGCAGGAAGTTGATGTAATCGACGCAGTTCAGCCAAGAATCGCTCGTGCCGATTGTCCCTGAAACGACATTGAAATTTTCGTGCGTGTTTGCGACGGCAAACGCCATGTTGAACAGCGTCGGGTCGGCGTGATATTCGCTGTAGCGTTCAAACTTGCCGCTTGCCTCGTCGAAAGAGTAAGCTCCGCGCATTTCCTGTTGCGTCAAGTCAATGCCCGAACCTGCGGGACTGTACGTCGTCTTGAACGAAGTAACTTCAATGCTGTGCGAACCGACGACGATATTGCCGACGTGCAAATTCGGGTCATGACTGCCCGCCGTGCCTTGATTGATGACTGCAACGGGGTTGAACTTGCGAATCGCCAAAGCAGTCGAAGCCGCCGCGTTTGCAAGACCAACTTCCGTGCGTGCGACGACGACGGGATAACCTTTGTACGTGCCCGCGACGAACAAGTAATTCAGCTCACGGTAAACGACGGGATTTTTCAGCGCGTGAATCAAAACGTCGGTTTCAATGTTCATTGCGCCTTGAATCAAAATCGGGCGTTGACGACTTTGGTAATCGCCTTCACCGTGCGGCAACGTCGAATAAAATTCTTCGATGCGTGCGGTCAAGGCATCTTCGTCGACGGCGTGAACCTGCGCGGGAAACGTCGTCCAAAGCAGAGCCGCAATCAACAGCGCGAAAAATTTTTTCACGGCTTACTTGAACCTTGCGCTCAATTCGCTGAGGCCGGTGTCTTTCGTGCCCGTGCCGACAGCGTTAAATTTCCACTCGCCGTTTCTGCGGTAGACTTCGCCGGCAATCATTGAAAGCATGTCGGTGTAATCGTCGCTCAAATTGAAGCGGCAAAGTTCCTCGCGACTGTCGGGGTCGATAATCCGAATGTACGCGTTCTTAATCATGCCGAAATGTTGCTTGCGGTCGACGGCCTGATAAATGTTGACGACGAAAATCAGCTTGTCGTACTGGTCGGGCAATCTGTCCAAGTCGACGAAAATTTGTTCGTCGTCGCCTTCGCCGTCACCCGTCAAGTTGTCGCCCATGTGTTTGACCGCGCCGCTTCTGTGCTCAAGGTTGTTGAAGAAAACCAGATCGTCCTTGTCGACGAATTTGCCGCCTTGACACACGAAAACCGACGCGTCGCAGTCGATGTTGGCGGGCGACGAGCTGAACAGGTTGCTGAAGAAACCGCCGCTTTTCTCTTTTTTGGCAGCGTCCCAGCCGAGACCGACCATGAGGCGCGAAAGTTTCTTGCCGTCGGACTTTTTGAGCGAAACCTTCTGACCTTTCTGCAGATTGACAGCCATGATGAAAATCTCCTTTCGTTAGCAAAAACGGTCGGCAGTCGTAAAACCGCCAACCGTCAAATTTATTCGTGATTCGTTGATGTTACACGTTGACGCCGAAGTTTTTGCACAGCGCGGCAAGCCCGCCCGAAAAGCCGGAGCCAATCGCGTTGAACTTCCACTCGCCTTTGTTGCGATACAGTTCGCCGATAACGACGGCCGTTTCAATCGAGAAATCTTCGCCCAGGTCGTAGCGGATGAGTTCTTCTCCCGACGCCTTGTTGACGACGCGAATGAAAGCATTTTCAACTTGCCCGAAGTTCTGCTTGCGTTCTTCCGCCTCGTAAATCGTGACGGTGAAGTCAATTTTCTCGACGTTTTCGGGAACTTTGCTAAGGTCGATAACAATTTCTTCGTCGTCGCCTTCGCCCGCACCGGTCAAGTTGTCGCCGAGATGTTCGACGGAGCCGGAAGCGTGCTTGAGATTCTGGTAAAAGATGAAATCGTCGTCGCTGTTGACTTTGCCCGTGCCGTTGAGCAGGAACGCCGCCGCGTCCAGGTCGAATTCCGAGCCGCCGTCGTATTTGTTGGTGTCCCAGCCGAGCCCGATAAGAACTTCTTTCAAGCCGGGATTCGTCTTCGTGAGGTCAACTTTTTGCCCCTTCTTCAAACTGACTGCCATGAAGTAAAACCTCCCAAAAATTTTTCTGGCCGTTTCAAGCCGCACCTAATCTAGCACAACATGAAAATAATTTCAAGTCACGCGCAGGACACAATTTAACTTTCCGGCGTCAAGGCAATCAACCACGCTTGCGGACACGTCGAGGCGACGAAGTCAATTTCAAAGTGCGAAGTCAACTTTTCGGCGTCAAGGCAATCAATCGCGCTTGCAGACATATCAAGCCGACGAATCAACTTCAACGTGCGAAGTCAACTTTCGGCGACAAGGCAATCAATCGCGCTTGCGGACACGTCGAGGCGACGAAGTCAATTTCAAAGTGCGAAGTCAACTTTTCGGCGTCAAGGCAATCAACCGCGCTTGCGAACACGTCGAGGCGACGAAGTCAATTTCAAAGTGCGAAGTCAACTTTTCGGCGTCAAGGCAATCAATCGCGCAGGCAAGCCCGTTGCACCGACGATGTTCGGCCACGTGACGATTAACACCGCGCCTGCGGAAGCAACTTTGTCAAGATTCGTCATGACTTCAACCTGAAGTTTGCCTTTCGACAGCAGGTAACGTTCGCAAGCCAAATCGCCCGACTTTGCCGCCTCAGCCGAAGCGTCCGTGTCCAAAGTTTCGTGACCGTTGGCGGCGGCGTTTCGCGTTTCGTAAATGTATTTGAGCGCGTCGAGTGACCAGCCGGGGAAATTTTCGCTGCCGTCGTCGGCAATGCCCGAAATCGCGTTCATGTCCGGCCAATGTTTTGACCAGCCGCTGTAAAGCGCAACGAACGCGCCGTCGGGAATTTCGCCGTAAACTTTTTCGTAGTCGATGATGTCTTGAGCCGTCGCCGCGTAATGAACGTCCGCCGCAACTTTTTTCGTGATGTCGACGACGCACAGCGGATAAATCATGTTCGCCGCGCCGTAAGCGTCCGACAACGCGCCGCCTTTGACGAAGTGACCGGGAAAGTCGACGTGCGTGCCGAACTGTCCGGGGAACTTGAACGTTTGAATCAGGCAGTCGAGCATCGGGTTGCCCCAATCGAAACAGGTCTTGCCGAGTTCAACGGAGCCTGCGGGAATGCCCGACCAATACGGACTTGTGTTGTCGAGCGGGTGAGTCAAGTCGACGACTTCAAAGCTTTTGAGTTGGTTGAAGAACTTCCACATAACGAAACCTCCTGCTGAAGATTCTTTGAAGATTGACGCGGGAAGTTTCGCGGCGACGAAAATTTTTCCTGCCGTGCACGCGAAAGTTTGTTTGACAGCGCGGCGGCGACAATATACAATTCGGCGCGAAAATTGAGCTTGTACTTCCGAACGCGGGAGACGAGACTTGGAGGCTTTGTCATGGATAAACATAATTGTGCGTTCAACGACGCGCAAAAGTTCAGCTTGGTCAAACGCGAGGCAATTTACACGGGTCTTGCTTTGGTCGGGCTGATTATTTTTTGGCTTGTCGCGGGCTTCGGCACCTCAGCCGTCGACGTGAAGATCTTTCACCTGCCGCTTTGGGCTGTGCTCGGCACCGTCGGCGTGTGGCTGGCCGGAATTGCAATCGCCGCGCTGTTGAGCCGAAAACTTTTCACCGACATGGACTTGGGAGGCGACGACGATGAACGGTAATTTGTCCGCGCTGTTGCCACTGCTTTTGTTTATGGCGGTCATGGTCGCGATAAGTGTTTACGTCCGCAATCGTCAAGCGGGCAAAAATTTCGTAAGCAGTTACTTCGTCGGCAACCGACAACTCGGCGGCTTCGTCCTGGCAATGACGACGGTCGCGACGTACAGCTCCGTTTCAAGTTTCGTCGGCGGTCCCGGCATGGCGTATCAAGTCGGCTTCGGCTGGATTTATATGGCGGTCGTGCAAGTCACGGCGATTTTCCTTGTGCTTGGCATTTTCGGTAAGCGTGTCGCTCTGCTTGCCCGAAAGTTAAATGCGGTCACCGTCGTTGACATTATCCGTGCGCGTTTTCAATCGGACTTGCTTGCGGCAATCGCGGCGTTCGTTATCGTGCTGTTTTTCTGCGGGACAATGACGGCTCAATTCGTCGGCGGCGCAAAACTTTTCGCGGCGGTCACGGGTTACAGCTACGAAGCGGGCTTGATTCTCTTCGGCTTGACGGTCGTAATTTATACGTCAATCGGCGGCTTTCGTGCGGTCGCGTTGACGGACACTTGTTGCGCGCTGATTATGATGGTCGGAATCGTCCTGCTGTTGCATTACGTCTTGCAAGCGGGCGGCGGTTACGAAAACATCATGACGACGCTTGAGGCGAACAATCCCGAACTGTTCGAGCCGTTCAGCTTCGGGAACATGCCGTGGACGATTTATTTTACGCAATGGCTGCTTGTCGGCATTTGCACAATCGCCTTGCCGCAGTCGGTCGTTCGCGGAATCAGTTATAAAAACACGCAGGGACTTCATCAGGCAATGCTTATCGGCACGGTCGTGGTCGGCTTCATGAACATCGGCATTAATTTCACGGGCATTTTGGCGCACGGAGTTTTGACGGGCACGGCGGCGGATTATGGCGGCGTCGACAATATTATCCCGACGACGATTGTCAAAGCAATGCCTGCCGAATTGGTCGGGCTTGCGATTATCGGCCCGCTTGCAGCGTCAATCTCGACAATTTCGGGACTGTTAATCGTCGCGTCAAGCGCAATCGTCAAGGACGTTTATTTACATTGGGCGGACAAGAATCAGCGCATCGTCACTCCCGCACGGGTCAAATTTCTTTCAATGGCAACGACGGCATTAATCGGCGCGGCAGTTTTCGTCATTGCGCTCACGCCGCCGAGTTTGATTTGGTTGATAAACATGTTTGCGTTCGGCGGGCTGGAGACGGCTTTTTTCTGGACGCTGTTGCTTGGGCTGTTTTGGAAACGTGCGAACAAGTTGGGCGCGCTTTTGTCAATGACGGGCGGGACAATCGTCTACTGCGCGACGCAGGCGGCGGGCTTCAAATTCATGAACTTGCACCAGATAACAATCGGGATAACGTGTTCGCTGATTTTGTTTTTAATCGGCTCGTACCTGGGCAAACGCACCGACGACGCGACGTTGAAAGTTTTCTTCCCGTGACGAAAAAAGACCGCCTCATTCGAGACAGTCTTTTAAGTTTGCGTGCCGGCTTTGATGTGGCAGTTGATATTTCGCGCCTTGCAGAAGTTGACGACTTCGGCGGCGCAGGCGTTGTAAAAAGCTTTGTGCGCCGTGAAGGCGGAAACTTCCTTCGAGTAGTTGAACCTGCCGAAGATGATTTTGTCGACGAAACTCACCGCGTCCAAAACGTCCGAAAGTTTCTGTTCAATCAAGTTCGGCGTCGGGTAAGGTTCCATGCTGACCCACGTTTTACAGCCGCGTTCGTGAAGGCGTTTCAACGCTTGAATTCGGTCGGCGTAAGGCGCGGCGTGCGGTTCGTAGCGTGCCCGAAAATCTTCACTGAGCGACACGAGCGTTATGCCGTATTCGTTCGCCTTCGACAGGTCGGCAAGTTCAATCGGCAAAACGCCTTTCGTCAAAACCGTGCATTTAATGCCTGCGTCGTTGAACTTGCGAATCGCCTTCAAACTCAGGTCGCAAATTTCGTCGACGCCGTACATGAACGGGTCGGTCGAAAAGCACAGGTGCACGGACTTGATTTTGTCTTTGAGGCGCGGAATTTCGCGGTCAAGCAATTCAAGTGTGTTGCTGACGATTTTCGGTTCAATCCACTCGTCGTAGGTTTTGACTTGCCCGAAGCGTTTCTTCATCAAAAACGCGTAGCAGGGATATTTGCAACCGTGCGAACAGCCCAGCGCGTGATTCATTGTGTAATCGCCGTATTCGACGCCGGTCTTGTACAGCATGGACTTGCGGGTTATGTATTCCAAACGTTTCACCTCTAAACGAAATCGACCGTGCTGACATGGATTTTACAACGCCCCGTCAACTTCAACGCGTCTTTTATGTCGGACTTGTAAAGAAGCGTCGGGAAAATCGGGTGTTCGTCAAGGAGCTTGTAAATTTCCGCAAACGGAACGGCTTTTTGACCTTTGAAGTTGTCGACGATGTAATCCGCAATGTCGCTGACGAAGTAGCACAGCTTGTCTTCGGGCGGCTTGGCGAAAGGCAAGTACATTTGCTTATCTTCGCGAGCATTTTGGTTGGAGGACTGTCCGCCGAAAGTTTTCCACGCGGCGGTTTTGAATTTCTTGAAACCCTCTATGTTTTTCGTAAAGAAAACGAGGTCGTAAATCAAGGCGTTTGTCTTTATGAAGAACGGCACCGTCGCCACGTAATATTTCCGATTCAAATTTCGGCACAAATCTTCAATGATGTTTTGCAAGCGTCGTTCGTAATCTTTTCGGTCGCCTGCGGATTCGGCCAGTTCGTCAAACGGCGTCAAGTAAGTTCGTTCGTACTTGTCGATTGTTTCGGGATTCTTTGCGGACTTCAATGCTCTGACGGTGTCGGAAACCATGTGATTGAGTATGAATTCGCCCCAACCGCGAAAATACGGTTCGATAGCCGTCCAATCTATTGCCGCCGTGTACGGGTCATAAAACAGCAGGTAATGCACTCCGTTGCGCTGACGTAAAATCGGCCACAAACTTTTGAGTCGGTCGTTGCCGTCGCCGATGCTTGAACGAATTTGGAAATTGTTCGTTTGTGGAGGTAACCGCTCCTGAAGCTCCGCAATTTTTTCGGAGTCGCTGTCGTTGAAATACAACGTGGCTTTTTGATTCGGGTGACTCGGCATAATGTCCGCGATAATTTTTGCGACGCGAATCGGCGTGCCGTATACACGTTTGCCGTCGTCGTCTTCGTAAAGCCCGTTGTTGCACATGCAGTCAATGAACACCAGTTCCCGACATGAAAGTTTGCCGCGTTGAGTGCAAACATCGACGGCAATGCAAATTTGCCCGCGCCCGTCAACGAAACTTGAATTGACAATCGGCGGCGCAAAAACTACAATGACTGCGGAGGTGCTTTGAGCATGAAGTCGAAAAGTTTGGCGAAGATAATTTGCGCGGCGGCGGTGACTGCTGCGTTGACTTTTAGCGGTTGCAGTGTGGTCGGTCTTAACGGCGACAATGCATCCGACGGTGAAGATAAATCCGTTGCGACGGGCGAAAAAACTGCGGCGATAACTCAAAACGTCACGGAGGCGGCCGTCAACAAACCCGAAAGCAACGCGAAAATTTCTGACGCACGCAACACACCCGCCGTTCGGGTGGCGCGAACTGTCGGCCCCGCAGTCGTCGGCATAACGAACAAAGCCGTTGCCCGCGACATGTTTAACCGCACATTCGAAACCGAAGGCGTCGGCTCCGGCGTCATCTTCCAAAGCGACGGTTACATCATCACGAACAACCACGTCATTGCCGGCGCGAAAGAAATTATCGTTTCGCTGTCGGACGGCAATTCCATAACGGGCAAATTAATCGGCACGGACGAAATGACCGACATTGCAGTCGTCAAAGTCGACGCGAAAGATCTTCCGACTGCCACGCTCGGCAATTCGGATGAAGTCGTCGTCGGCGAACCCGCAATCGCTATCGGCAACCCCATGGGGCTGGAGTTTCAAGGCTCGGTGACCGTCGGCGTTATCAGCGCGTTGAATCGCACGCTTGACTTAAACGACAAACGCGTCAAACTTTTCCAGACGGACGCGGCGATAAGTCCCGGCAATTCGGGCGGCGCACTTGTCAACGCGGACGGCGAAGTTATCGGAATCAACAGCGCGAAACTTGCAACCAACGGCGTCGAAGGCATGGGCTTTGCAATTCCGATTAACACCGTCAAGACAATTGTCAAGGAGCTCATGGACAAAGGTTACGTTGCCCGCCCGTATCTCGGCGTGACGATTTTCGACAAGCCGACGGCAGCTCGTTACGGCTATCAACTTACGCTTGAAAAAGGCGTGTTCGTCTTCCAAGTCGCGCTTGATTCGCCCGCAGGTCGCGCAGGTTTCCAACGCGGCGACATCATTTTGAGCATTGACGGCACGGAAGTCAATTCGGTTACCGACGTTCGCGACGCGGTGACTTCGCACAAAGTCGGCGACAAAGTCAAAGTTCTGCTTGACCGCGAAGGCACGCAGGAGACCATTGAAGTCACGCTCGACGAAATGCCGCAGCCGTCGAATCAGTGAAGATAACTTTGATCGTCGTCGGCCGGCTCAAGGAAAAGTTTTTGGTTGACGGCGTCGCGGAATATCTCAAACGCCTGCGCAAGTTCGCAACCGTCGAAGTCCGCGAAGTTTCCGAATGCCGCACGCTCGACGAAGAGGCGCAAAAACTTCTGTCGCTCGTCCCGCAAGGCTCGTGGCTGTGTGTGCTGGACGTGGCGGGTCGGCAGTTGACAAGCGAAGACTTCGCCGCAAAAATTTCCGCGCTGACATTAAACGGCACAAGCAACTTGACCTTCGCAATCGGCGGGGCATTCGGGCTCGGCGACGAACTCAAACGTGCGGCGGACTTTCGATTAAGCCTGTCGCAGATGACGTTGACGCATCAAATGACGCGGCTCGTCCTCGTCGAACAAATTTATCGCGCATTCAAAATCAACAGACACGAACCGTATCATTGGTAACTTTCGGGAGCAGAAATTTTTTCCGCTCCCAAATTTTTTGGAGGGACGACGCATGACCGAACAAAAATCGCCGTTCGACTTTCACTCGAAGCACGAACTTGCGGCGAACTTTTCGCTCGACGAACTTTTGACTTTGACGCGGCAACGGAACCTGCAGGAGTGGCTTGCCGTGAATTTTTACGCGGGCGAAGCACGCAAAGTTTCAGCCGCACTCAACGACGAACTCGACGACGCGCAGTTGAAGTTGTTGCTGTGCAAAGTTTTCGACTTGCCGCTCGAAAGTTTGTCGCCCGCCGACGTGAAAGAAATTTCTTCGCTCGTCGACAAGAATCACCGCCGCGAACTTTTTGTTGAACAAATTCCCGGCGACGACAGAAAAATTTTCTTCGCCGAAACGCAGGGCGAACTCGTCAAGGCTCTCGACGCGGACGCGCAGTTGATTTATCTTTGCGGCGGCGAATTCCGAATTCCCCTGCACAGAGGCGGCGTGACGTATGTCGGCTGCGACAACGCGCTTGTCGACCTTGACGCGGAAGTTGACGTTGACCTTGACGCGTGCGAAATTGTTCTGCGGGACGTGCAGGTTTATCTTCACCACGCGATTAATCTGCGCGCCGAAAAATCCGCGAACGTCAAAGTTATCGACGGCTCACGGACGACGCTCGGCGAACATCCGATGCTCAAAGAAATTTTCGACATCCTGCGCGGCCGCAAAGCTTTCGAGTCGCCCGCATACTTCACGGCGCGTGCGGAAAATCGTCGCGGTGTCGCGGTCGGCGTCGCTCTGCTTGACGAAAAGAATTTCGACTTCGACGCGGAGCAATTCAACTTCAGCCCGCGTTGGGACTTCGAGTATATTTCCGTGCTGAAAGACTTTGCGGCGAGGAAAATTTTTTTCGCGACGATTTGTCCCGCCGACGCCGAACGACTTTACGACAACGAACGCAAGTTGCAGATCTTTGCGGACTTCACGGCTCGCGACGGCAAGTTGACGATTGCGGCTTTGTACTTCGACACGAAAACTTTAGGGCGAATTGCGATTACCGTGCGCGATAAATTTTACGTCGGCAGTTCGTCAATGTCGGAACTCGGCTACGGGCTTGACATTATCACCGCTTACGACAACAATTCGTCGGCGGATAAAACTTGGTGGGATTTCGTCGACGAACGGCGCAATGACAACAATCCGTCGGCGACAATTAAAAATTTGTCGGGCTTACTCGGCGAATTGCTCAAGAGGCTCAATCGATGAGGGCGTTTCACACGTTGCGGACGCGGCGGGCGGACTTCAAGCTTTACGACTTTGAAATTTTCACGCTGATACTTTCCGCGCTGGAGTGGCGGCGACACAACGGCGAAATTTTTCTGTACACGGACACAGCGGGCAAACGTTTCTTCGACGCGGCGGGACTGTCGCAACTTTGGGACGGCGTCGACACGTCGCTTGACGAAATGGAGCGGCTCAACATCGACGAAAATATTTTTTGGGCGGGCGCTAAAATTTTTGCGCTGTCGAAGCAACCGTTGCCGTGCGTGATGATCGATTTAGATTTCGTCGTGTGGCGGCCGCTTTACCTTAAGCCGAACGATTCAAGCGTCACGGTCATTCACCGCGAAAGTCGCGACCTGCCGTGTTATCCCGACGAAAATTATTTTCGGCTCAAAAACTTTTCGTTGCCGCGTGAATTGGATTGGACGCTTGACCCGTGCAATGCGGCATTGGTTTATTTCGGCGATAAAAATTTCGTGCGGCGTTACGTCGAATTCGCGTTCGAGTTCATGCGTGCGGCGAATCCGTTGCCCGAACAGCGCGGCTGGGATTTGTTGCCGTACATGGTTTTCATCGAACAGCGGTGGATGGCAATGTGCGCCAAACTTTGCGGCGTCGAGCTGAAAACTTTTTCCGACCTGCCCGCGTTGTTCGGCGGCGAACAGAAGACTTTCACGCACGTTTGGGGTTACAAAAAATTTTTCCGCGAAAACTCGGCGGCGGCTGAAAAATTTTGTCGCGACTGTGCGGGACGAATTGCTCACGACTTCCCGCGTCAAGCAAAAAAGTTTGCGCAACTTGCGGCGACGGGAAAATATTTCAGCTGAACCGACACGCACACGCGTTTGAACACGGCTGAAAAATTCTGTCGCGACTGTGCGGGACGAATTGCTCACGACTTCCCGCGTCAAGCAGAAAAGTTCGCGCAACTTGCGGCGACGGGAAAATATTTCGATTGAATCATCTGTAACGGAGGAACTGCTATGGCGATTTTCAAACTCAAGCCCGCCTGCAAAGATTACGTTTGGGGCGGCCGTCGCCTCGTCGACGAATTCGGCATTGACGGCGGCGACATTTGTGCGGAAGCCTGGATGTTGTCCGCGCACCCCGACGGCGTTTCGACGATTGTCAACGGCGAATTCGCGGGCAAAACTCTTGCCGACGTGCTAAAAGCTCAACCCGAACTTTCGGGCGCGAACAGCCGACACTTTGAAGAATTCCCGCTGCTGATTAAGTTTATCGACGCGAAACAAAATCTGTCCGTGCAAGTTCACCCGCCCGACGATTACGCTTTGGCGCATGAAGGTCAGCTCGGCAAAAACGAAATGTGGTACATTATCGACGCGGAGCCGAACGCGCAACTTTACTGTGGCTTCAATCGAACAATCACCCGCGACGAATTCGCCGCCCGAATCAAGGACAATTCGCTCGTCGAAGTTTTGAACGCCGCTTCCGTTCGTCGGGGCGACGTGTTTTACATTCCCGCCGGCACGATTCACGCTGTCGGCGCGGGCATTTTGCTTGCAGAAATTCAGCAAAGCTCGAACGTCAGTTACCGCGTCTTCGATTACGGCAGGAACCGCCCGTTGCACATTGCGCAGGCTCTCGACGTGACGAATTTGACGCCTTCGGACGAACGCGGCAAAAGTTATCCTCATGCGGCGGCTTGCGAAGATTTTATCGTCGACAAGCTCGACCTCGACGGGAAATTTCTTTCGCGTGCGCAAGGCTCAATCGGCGACGAAACTTTTCTGAGTGTGCTGATTCTCGACGGTGACGGCGAAATTTCTTGCGGCGGCGAAACTCTTCGTTACCGCAAGGGCGATTCGTTCTTCGTGACGGCGGGCGCGGGCGACTGGGAAATTCGCGGCCGATGCGACGCGCTGTTGACCACGGTGCCTTGACCGCATGTCGAAAGTTTTTGACGCGTATCAACACGTCGGCGACTTGGCGAAATTTTACGATGAGATGATGACGAATTCGGGCGTGCTCGGAAGTTTGGCGTTGAAATTTTTTTGGGGACTGAACTCGTCGGCTTACGAAAAATTTTTGACTCAAGCGTTCGCGGGTCTGCCGAAAAATTTCAGCGGGCGACTGCTTGAAGTTCCCGTGGGCACGGGCGTTTTGTCGCTACCGATTTATCGTGAACTCGACGGCGCGGAAATTTTCTGCGTCGACCTGTCGGACAAAATGCTTGACGCGGCGAAACTTCGGGCGGCTCAACTGAACCTGCGCGGCGTGACGTTCATTCAAGGCGACGTGACAAACCTGCCGTTCGCGAACGAAACTTTCGACTTGGTTTTGTCGGTCAACGGCTTCCACGTGTTCCCCGACAAAATTTCCGCGCACAATGAAGTTCGGCGAGTCTTGAAACGCGGCGGAACTTTTTGCGGCTCGGTTTACGTCGCGGGACAAAATCGTCGCACGGATCTGTTCGTCAAGAAGTTTTGCGAACGCCACGGATTTTTTTCGCCGCCGTATGAAACGCTTGCAAGTCTGAAAAAATTTCTGCGTGAACGTTACGGCCGCGTCGAAGTCACCAACGTCGAATCGTTCGCGGGCTTCGTCTGCGTCAAATAATTTCTCGGAGGTTGATAAATATGGCGACATCTGCCGACGATTTCGATTGCGGCGTCGTGATTCGGCATTACGGCGGCCGTGAAAGCGTCGTTGAAATTCCTGCGGAAATTAACGGTCTGCCCGTCGTCGAAATTGGCGAAGAGGCATTCAAAGGCTGCGGGACGTTGACGGAAGTTCACGTGCCCGACGGCGTGACGCGAATCAATTACGCGGCCTTCAGCATGTGCACGAACCTGAAAAAAGTTTTCCTGCCCGATACCGTGACGAAAATTTGTGCCCGCGCTTTCATGTGTTGCCGCAACCTGCGCGAAATTAATTTCCCTGCCGCGTTGAAGAAAATTTCTCTGTCCGCGTTCGTTGACTGTTTTTCTTTGCGAACCGTTCAACTGCCCGAATCGCTCGTTGAGATTGACGATTACGGTTTCGCCGGTTGCAAAAATCTGCGCGAAGTTTTTATCCCCGACGGCGTGGAAAAGCTCGGCACGTGGGCGTTCGCGGAGTGCGAAAACTTACATGGGATGAATTTGCCCGCGTCGCTTCTTGTGCTCGGTGACGAAATTTTTTTCGACACGCACAAGGTCAAAAATCTTTACGTGCCCGAACACCTGCTCGAATACGAAAACGATTTTGAGTACGATCTTGCCTGCGACATCGAAAGACTTATCGCCGACCTGCCCGAAGGTTGCAAAGTTCATTACACGTGAATTATCACCGTAAAAAAAATCCCGCCGATTGTCGACGGGGTTTTTTCAGTTGAGCAACTCGACGATTTTTCGGAGCGTGTCGACCGCGCCGACGTTGCCGGGAAAAATTACGTAACTCATGCCGGGGAACTTGCTTTCGTCGCCGATTTTCCACACGGGAACGCCGGGCGCGACTTGTCCCGCGACGACAGCTTTCTTGACGGCGAGACCTTTGGTGCCCGTGTCGGCCGACGTGATTCCGCCTTTCGCGATTAAAAACTTCGGGCGCACGTTCAGCTTGCGGACAATGCTCGTGAGCGCGTCGGAAATATTCACGGACAGCCGAAGATTTTTTTCAGCGTCGCCGACGTCCAAAACTTTTCGGCTGGTGTAAATCGTCGTCGTTACACCGCGTGAAATGTTTTCTTCGGCGCGACGGACAATTTTTTCGACGGCGTTCAAGTTCGTAACGTCAAACTCGACGAAGGCGACCGACGGAATTTTTTTCAGCTCGGCAAGTTGCGCGGTAGTTTTGGCGACGTGCGACCCGACGACAATCAATCCGCCGTTGTGATTCGTTTTGTCGACAAGTTCGGCACGCGTCAAAAAATTTTTGTCCGCCACGGAGCCGATAATTTTCGGGAACGCCGCCGCCGTCCTGAACAGAAAATTTTTCCCCGCCGCGAAACTTTTCAGCAGAGCAAGCGTGAAGACTTCCACGTCGCAATAATCTGCCGCGTTGACAATGACTTTGCCGAAGTTGCGAACGTCATTGAGCCGCGAAGAAATCTCGTCGATATGTCCGCCGCGAAGTTCGTCAAGTTCAATGCACGTGACGGATTCTTTCGCGAACGCGCCGCAAGTTTTCTCCGCGACGTAAGCCGCAAGATTCGAGTTCGTGTAACCGAAAGTTTTATCGCGTGCAAATTCGGTTTCGCCCGCAGGCACGAGAAAATTTTCTTCGCGAACATAATGCACGTCGCCGACGGTGAAGCGGCCGCCCTCCTTGAAGAACGGAATCAGAATTTCGCCGTCGACCGCGTGTCCGTGAGCCTCCAAAACTTCGCGCAACGTTTGAGTTTCGAGCGGGTAATGTCCGCGCAACGTCGAATCACTGCGACTGATAATGATGAAGTCCTTGCCGAAAGTTTTTGCCGCCGCGTAAATTCGTTCGGCGATTTTTTTGTGTTCGTCGCGAGTTTGTTGAGCGGAAAACGCCCGCGAATTCGTCAGCACGAAGAACATCGGATTTTCTTCGGCGAAACCTTCGGCGAGACTTTCGACGCTCCAGTCCGTGAAAACCGAAATGCCGTTGACTGTCTGAACGCCGGTCGGGTCGTCATCGAGCACGACAATCTTTCGACGGAAATTTTTCAGAGCCGCCGCAAGTTCGTCGCGCATGTCGACGGCGGGCGGAATTTTGTCGAACAGCTCCGACATCAAAACTTTTGACATGATTCAAACCTCCGTTACAAAACGTCGGCAACAAACGCGAACGTCAATCCGGCCGTCATGGATGACGGCCGCAATCGCCTGTCGCATGACGCAGGATGCGTCATAGCAGGCGCGGCTTTCTTTGGTTACTTTCTTTCCACGCGGAAAGAAAGTAACACACACGTCACAAAACGTCGGCGAAGTGCGGCCGCAACTTTTTGAAACACCACGCGCCGATAAACATCACCGCGCCCGTCAACGCCCAAAAGTAAATCGTCTGGTACTGGTGTTGCCAAAACCATTCGTTGTAAATGAAACTTTGGCGGTAACCTTCGACCAGATAATACGCGGGATTGAGCTTCAGGAAAAATTGAAACTGTTCGGGCACCATGTTTAAGTTCCAGAAAATCGGCGTGCCCCAAAAGCCGAACTGCAAAATCATGCCGACGAATTGTCCCACGTCGCGCAGAAAAACCGTCAGCGAACTTGTCAACCAACTCAAGCCCAGCACGAGGCACATCATCGCGAAGAAGTAATAAATTATCTGCAGGTTGTAAATCGACACGCTGTAGCCGTAAATCGCGAACATTGCGAACAGCACGCCGACAAAAAAAATGTGCACGACAAGCGCGGACATGATTTTGACAATCGGCAACAGCTCCACGCGGAAAACAATTTTCTTGACGAGGAACGCGCTTTCGATAACCGAATTCGTCGAACTTTGGATGCTGTCGCTCAAGAAAAACCACGGGAACATTCCGCACACGAGCCACAGAATAAACGGGAAGTCGTTGACAGGCATTGCTTTGAAGCCGACTTGGAAGACGAACCAGAAAATCAGCACGGTGACCGTCGGCTGTATGAACGCCCATAAAATGCCCAGGTACGAGCCGAGATAACGCTGTCGGAAGTCGCGCTTGGTCATCTGCCACAAAAGTTTTCGGTTGGCGACGATGTTGCGAATCAGCCCGAGCAATGCGCGCAATGGTTTCATAAACGTTTCTCCTTGCGATTTGTTTTGCGGCAATGATATAAAATCGTCGCGGCAATGTAAACGAAAATTTTTCAAGCCGCGTCGTCGTGCCGAATTGTTTTGCCAACGCACGCGACAGTTGCTATAATGGCGGAAATTTTTTTCGAGGTGAACTTGTTAATGAGAGCAACTCAACTTTACATGCCGACACTGCGCGAGTCGCCCGCAGAAGCCGAACTTGTCAGTCACAAGCTGATGTATCGCGCAGGTTTGATTCGCAAGGCTGCCGGCGGATTGTATTCGTACCTGCCGCTGGGTTGGCGCACGATGAAAAAAATCATGCAAATCATTCGCGAAGAGATGGACGCCAAGGGCGGTCAAGAACTCATGATGCCAATCGTTCAGCCCGCCGAAATGTGGAAAGAGTCCGGACGTTGGGCGGTTTACGGCGATGAAATGATGCGCCTGAAAGACCGCCACGGACGCGAATTCGCACTCGGTCCCACGCATGAAGAGATGATAACCACGCTGATTCGCGACGAAGTCCGCTCGTATAAGCAACTGCCGTTCATGCCGTACCAAATTCAAAACAAGTACCGCGACGAAATTCGCCCGCGTTTCGGCTTGATGAGAAGTCGCGAATTCGTCATGAAAGACTTGTATTCGTTCGACCGCGACGTTGCCGGCATGAACGTTTCTTACGACAAGATGTACGACGCTTACAGCCGAATCTTCACGCGTTGCGGCTTGAAGTTCCGCGCCGTCGAGGCGGACAACGGTGCAATCGGCGGCGGACATTCGCACGAATTCACCGTGCTTGCTCCCAGCGGCGAATCGTCAATTGCTTACTGCGAAGCCTGCAACTTTGCCGCAAGCGACGAGAAGGCCGAACTCAAATTGATTCACACGGAAGCCGAAGAACTTCGCCCGCTTGAAAAAGTTTCCACGCCCGATTGTCACACGATTGAAGCCGTCAAAAACTTCCTCAACGTGCCGATTGAAAAGACGATTAAGGCCGTTGCCTTCATGGACGACGACGAACGCTTGATTGTCGCCTTCGTGCGCGGCGACCACGACGTCAACGAAATTAAAGTGCTCAACGCGGTTGACGGCGCGAATCATCTTTACATGGCGAGCGAACAGTTAATCGAAGCGGCGAATTCACACGCGGGTTTCATGAGCCCGATCGGTTTGAAGGACACGGCGATTGTTGTCGTCGACCAAAGTGTTATGCAGATGTCAAACGCCGTCGCCGGTGCCAACGAAGTTGACGCGCATTTTATCAACGTCACGCCGCGCAGAGACTTTGACGCACGGAAAATTGTCGTCGCCGATATCCGCATGGTTCGCGAAGGTGACCCGTGTCCTCACTGCGGCAAACCTCTCAAGATGACTCGCGGTATTGAAGTCGGGCAAGTCTTCACGCTCGGCAAAAAATATTCCGAAGCCTTGCACGCGACTTTCCTTGACGAAGACGGCAAAGAAAAATTCTTCGAGATGGGCTGCTACGGTATCGGCGTCGGGCGCACGATGGCGGCGGCGATTGAACAGTTCAACGACGCGGACGGCATCATCTGGCCGCGTGCGATTGCCCCGTTTGAAGTTGTCGTCGTGCCCGTCAACGCAAAGGACGACGCTCAACTTGCCTGCGCGGAAAAAATTTACGACGAACTCAAAGCGGCGGGCGTCGACGTTTTGCTTGACGACAGGCGCGAACGTGCGGGCGTCAAGTTCAAAGACTGCGACTTGATTGGTTATCCGTTGCGCGTGACTGTCAGCCCGAAAACTTTGGCGGGTGAGCCTGTCGAAGTCAAAGTTCGTCGCAGCGGCGAATTCGTGCACTTCGACCGCAGTGAACTCGTCACGAAAATTTCTGCGCTGTTGAAAACACTGTAACCGGTCACACTTAACGCGAAACGAAGAATGTCGCCGTTGGCTTATCAAGCCGCAAAAACCACAAAAATAGTGTACGACTACGCTACTACAGACCAAGAAAAAGAAGGCCGCGAACTTGGAATAGCGACCGCCGCTAAGGTTTATGCGCCCGTGTTTGACGGTTTGGAGAGCCAACTGAAAAAAATCTCCGCCGAAAAAAAAAAACGAACAGTCCAACTTTGAAACTCAAGCTAAATTTCTCACGGAACAGTGCGCATATTACGAACGCGAGACCGCCGCTTACAAAAGAAAAATCGAGACCATTAGACGCGAACACGGCAATGAACAGGGCGTTATAGGCGTTCTTGCCGCTCTTGCTACAATTGGCGGCGCGTCAATCGGGGACGGTGCCATGCTCGGTGCAAATGCTGCGCGTGCTTTCAGTTCCACTGTTGCCGGTGCGGGTCTTTCTTGGCTTGCTTTGCCCGCCGCAGTCGTCACTTACATTCTTGAAAGTGAAATGAACGACAAACGCGAACGTTTTTGCAAGGAAGAATTTGAAAAGCAAGCTCTCGTGTGGCTGGAGAAAATTGAAAGTTGCAAAGCAGAGATTTCGGATCTGATGAAAAGCTTGAAGTTTCTTAAACACAACAACACCTATAAAATCAAAGAACTCAAAGCTGAGGTTGACGACGCGCTTCAAGAATATTGCGGAGCCATGTCGGATTACAAAATGCTGAATTTAGTGGTGAAGCAACAATGAGCCGGCTTGACAAAATGAACGCGATTATCGCCGAACAGCGGGCAGAGCACGAAGCTTTCTGCCGCAAAGCGCAAAAAACTTCCGATCGCATTGAACGACTGATAAAATTCGCCGAAGACACGCCCGCTTACCTGCAAGCACTCAACGACGAGTTCGAGAACAAAACTTCGCTCAACGACACGGAAGTTTCGATAATGTTCTTTACCGTCGGCTTGCAAATTCTGCGTCAACATTACCTGACGAAATTTGTGGAACGCGTCGACGACCAAACCGGCGGCAAAAGTGATCCGTTTCACGGCGGCGAATATTCGGGCAGGCAACATCAATATTACAATCCGACTTTGAACGAAATCATAAACAATCCCGTGCCATTCGACGCGAACATCGGCGCGAACGGTGCGTTGTCGGGCGGCGGACACATGGGTCACCGCGTGACGGCGATTGGGCATGACCCGTTGCTCGGCTTGATTTTCGGGACGGCGAACATTGCAACTTCCACGCTCACGACGAAAGATTTTGTTTCCTACCACATAAAATCGGACGGCAAGCGCGACGTTTTTGCCGAACGTGCGTCGACAGCTTTGGTCTTGCAGAAAACTGCGGGAAAACTTTTCGACGGCGCGGACGGTTTCAAAAAAGTAGGTGTTTCATTCGCCAGAGAACTTGCTCACCTTCGCTCGGACGTACACACAAAGAACAGCTTGCCGTTGCCCGTGATAAGCGTCATCGATTCAAAGTTCGCGGCGGAGCTTGCGTCTTACGGCTTGGACTTCGCCAATGTTTTGACGATCTCAGGTCAAGTTGCAATGGCGCGGCTTATTAACAGTCTCGTCGCAATGTACCACTTCTGCTTTTACGACGGCAGCATTCCGAAGGATTTGTACGCGGTCAAGACGAAAAAAATCATCTGCTACTCGAACGCAATTGCAAGTGGCGTTAATCTCGCCGAAGTCGGCTTGACAAGAAATTTCAAGTTGCTTGACATCGGCGGGATTGCGAACACGATTTTTGAAGTGGTGACAAACGTCAAGTTTATAAAGAAAGTCAAACGCGATTTCATATTCGGCACTTACGATGCAGCATTGGCGGCTTTATAATTGAACACAGCTTTGACAATCGCCGGACAACGTGACGTTACATCCAATTTGTGCAGGCGAAAAAATTTCAAAGGAGTGACGCAAAATTTTTACGGCATTGACAATCGCGGGCTCGGACTCGTCGGGCGGCGCAGGCATTCAGGCGGACTTGAAAACTTTTCTGGCGAACGGCGTTTACGGCATGAGCGCGATAACCGCTTTGACCGCTCAAAACACTTGCGGCGTGCGAAGCGTGCTCAACTCGACGGCAGACTTTTTGGGCGAACAACTCGACGCGATTTTTGAAGACATCTTCCCCGACGCAGTGAAAATCGGCATGGTTTCTTCCGCGACGCTGATTGAAGTCATTGCCGACAAACTCAACCGTCACTGCGCGAAAAACATTGTCGTCGACCCCGTCATGGTTGCCACGTCGGGCGCACGGCTGATTGACGCTGACGCCGTTCAATCGCTCGAAGAAAGACTTTTCCCTCTGGCGACGATAATCACGCCGAACATCCCCGAACTTGAAGTTATCGCCCGCGAAAAAATTTCGTCGCCGCGTGACATGGAACGTGCCGCGCAGAAAATTTTCGACCGCTACGGAATTGCGGTGCTTGCCAAGGGCGGTCACGGTCAAAACGACGCAAACGACTTGCTCGTTCATGCCGACGGACAAATTTGGTTTTACGGCCGACGAATCGACACGACCAACACGCACGGCACGGGTTGCACGCTCAGTTCGGCAATCGCCGCGAATCTTGCCAAGGGACGCGACCTGAAAACTTCCGTCGAACGTGCGAAAACTTACTTGACGTGCGCGCTGTCGACGGGCTTGAATCTCGGCAACGGTTCGGGGCCACTCGACCACGGATTTAATCTTCGCGGCGTCGACTTCATCGACTGAAAAATTTTCCTCGACGGTGCGGGCAAATGTCTCGCCAAGGGACGCGACTTGAAATCCGCCGTCGAACGTGCGAAAACTTACTTGACGTGCGCGCTGTCGACGGGCTTGAATCTCGGCAACGGTTCGGGGCCACTCGACCACGGATTTAATCTTCGCGGCGTCGACTTCATCGACTGAAAAAATTCCTCGACCAAGCGTCGGGGATTTTTTGTTGAAGGAATTGTTTCGGCGGCGACGAATCAATCCGCACGAACGATTGACGGAAATTTTACGTAAGTTTTATTTTGTTGTCTGTGAGGTGAAGTTCATGACCAAACACGAATTGATTTGCTTGCTTGACGACCCCGACGTTCGCGAAAAAATTTTGTCCGTCGTCAACAAGCGCGAAACTCTGACGACGTCGCAAAACTTTTTTCGTGCGGATGACGACGCTCGCCGACTCAAAGACCAGTTGCGTGCCCGTGACGCAGAAATTTCTTCCGCGACACGACGGGCGAACGATGCCGAATCGCAACTTGCAACTCTGCGCGGCGAAATTCTTCAGCTGAAAAATTCTCTGTCGCAGGCACGGCAACAGACAACTCAACTTCAGTGCGAAGCCGCCGACGCCGACCGTCGCGCAGAAAATTATCGTCGGCAACTCAACGACGCGAACGAAAAAATTTCGCAGCTCGAATCTTCCGTTGACAATCTCAACGCGCAACTCAAACAAGGCTTTGCTCGCGGGCGGGAGCTGTTTGAAAAATATCGCCAAGTCAATGCCCACGCACGTCAACTGCTGAGCACGGGCGTTTTCGTCCGCGACGATTTCACGTCGTTTATCTGCGGCGGCGCGCAGTCCGAATCGCTCGAAAAAATTTGGGACGTCTTGAAAGGTTGCGTCCTCAACGGTCAACGCCAAGACGCCGAAATTCTGTGGCAGGTCTTCGAGTATTGTTTGGAGCTGGTCAATTCGTCGCGTGCGCAGGCGGGTTTCTCGGTTCTGCCCGTCAAAGTCGGCGACCGCTTCGACGCGGACATCCACAGCGAAGGTCTCAACAGCCGCGCCCAAGGCAAAATTTCCGTCGTGTGCCTGCCCGGCTTCCGCAACGACTACAACGGCCGTGTCGTCCGCAAAAGCATCGTTCAGGTTTAATCGAAAGGAGTTGATCTTATGGAAAACGTTTTGCCGAAAAATCGTCCGTCGCGCCGCGAATCCGTGCGGGTCAGCCGCCTGCAGTTCGACCACATCTTCACCGACGCCGCCGCCGCAAAGGGCGAACAAATTGCCCGCGACCTCGCCGCGCTCAAAGACGACATTGCGCCCGCCTGCGACAAAACTTTCGTCATGATGAAGAACAAGCAAGTTTGGTTCGACAGGAACAACGCTGCGCTCTTCCCGAAGTTCGACAAGTTTTCGTTGCCGAAGTTTCGCACGAGTGGTGAGCCGTCGCGGGGCTACAACGTCAACTTTGAAGGCTTTTCGTTCGTCGCAATGACCGTCACCGAATGCCAACGAAGTTTCACTACGGGCAAAGGCAATCCGTATTTGCAGAGCAACAACACCTTTCGACACTTCCCGATACGAGCGAACGAGATTTTGACGGACGACTGTCACACGTTCGTTAGTTCAGACGGCGTCTACACATACAGCTATAATGAGAGCAACCACATGGTTAGTTGTTACGAAAATGGCGAATACGACGGCGGCTTTTGCGGCTTCTCCGATGTCACGCTCGTGCCGATTCACAGACTGCGCGGGAAAAACGCGGCGGCAATGAGTTACTTCGATTCGTTCTTCACGTGGATACAGCTCGGTCTCGTCCCCGAAGGTCTCAAGCCGAAGCACGAACGGCTTTTCGAGAATTTCATACGCGATTATTCCAAAATCGAAGAGTACGTGTCCTTCGACGACGCAAAGAACATTGTCTTCGACGGCGACCGCTTTAAAGACGACGTGCTTGCGGGGCGGTTCACCGAAAAAGTTTTCGATTACGACTTCAACATTGCCGAAACGCTCGATTGCGTCATGAGCGGGCAACGCAAGTACACCGGCTCCGTCGCCGCGCTGAAACGTGAACTGCTTGACTGTGACCACAAACGCGCCGACCTTGAGCCGTACGACGAACGACTGTTGACCGACGTCAATCGCGGGCACTGGGAACTTTTCGAGAACGCGCCCGAAGGTACCGCCGAAGTTCAGTTGCCCGAAGGCGAAATGCTCGTTGCCCGACCGCCGCAGCTTGACGTTTGTCTCAACGGCATTGTCGCGATTGACTTCGGCACGAAAAGCACGATTGTCGTTTGCCGCGACGGTGAACCGCGAATGTTGCGCGTCGGCAAGGGCGACTACTCCAAAGCCCCGACACCCGCGGACTTCGAGAACCCGACGGCGATTCACCTGCGCGACGTGGAAAAGTTTTTGACGGCGTATCGTGCACGCGACGGGCGGCCGTTCACCGAATGGAATCAAGTGACCGTGTCACACCAGGCGGCAAATGCCATCTTCGCGGAAAACGTCGGCAGTTCCGTGTACAATTCGGTTTTCAGCGAACTCAAGCAGTGGGCGAAAGACGAGCAAAGTTATCCCGTGCTGAAAGACTTGCAAGGCTTCACGCAGGAGATCAAGCCGTACCTGTCGACGCAGACAATTGACGCGGGCGACTTCGATCCGATTGAACTTTACGCGTATTACCTCGGCTTGTACATCAACAACATGCACGGGAAAATTTATTTGGACTACATCTTGTCGTACCCCGTCAACTACCGCAAAGACATTCGCGAACGCATTCGCAAAAGTTTCGAGTGCGGCTTGAAGAAATCGTTGCCGCCCGCGCTTTTGAGCGACGAAGACATCATGAAACGTTTCCGCGTGTACTTGGGCGCAAGCGAGCCCGCCGCGTATGCAATCAGCGCGCTTGAAGGTTTCGGCTTGGAACCGACCGACGACGACGAAAAAGTTGCTTACGGCGTGTTCGACTTCGGCGGCGGCACCACGGATTTTGACTTCGGCATTGAGACCGTCCCCGAAAAACGCACGCGCAATTTCATCATCGAGCAATTCGGCTTCAACGGCGACTTGACACTCGGCGGCGAAAACATTTTGGAGTTGCTGGCTTACGAAGTGTACAAGGACAACATTGACGTCATGCGTCGCGAAAAAATTCCGTTCGCCTTGCCTGCGGACTGCGAAGTTTTTGCGGGCGCGGAAACTCTGGTGACCACGACCAAAGGCGCGGCGGCTCACATGAACACGCGCAAGTTGTCCGAAGCTCTCCGCCCGATTTGGGAGAACACCGCCGACCGCACGAAGTTGACCGAAGCGCCGCTTGACATCGTTTTGTTTTCGAGCGAGCAGAAAGACGGCGGCAATTACACCGTCGGCGTGAACTTGAAAATCGACGCGGACAAGCTCAACCGTTGCATCGAGGAGCGAATTCGCGTCGGCGTCGTGAATTTTTTCCAGTCGCTCAAAAGCGCGTTCAAAGGCCGCGAAGTTTACCCCGTGCACATTTTCCTTGCGGGCAATTCGTGTCGCTCACCCGTCGTGAAGAAGTTGTTCGACGAATTCATTGCCAACGAAGCCGCCGACAAGTTTGTACTGCACATGCCGCTTGGCGAAGAAAATTTTGCCGCCGTCGCGAAAGTTACCGACGAAGAAAATCTTGCTGCTGACGTTCCCGACGAAATTCACGCGCAGACTTTCGACGCCAATTTGGACAGACGGCGCACGGGCAAAACCGGCGTGGCATTCGGACTGCTCAGGTGTCGACGCGGCGGCAAGGACGTTAAAATCGTCAACAAGAACGTCGACGCGGGCGGCGAAATGATTTTCCCGTACTTTTTGGGCGACGCGGGCGCGGACGGCAACACTTTCACCGTGCAAATCGGGCGCGATGTCGGTTACGGGCAGTGGGTTTACTTCACCGTCGCCGACGAGCCCGAATTTGAAATTTATTACACGACGGCTCCGCGCTCACTGCAAAATAAAATGCCCGTCGCGCAGGTGTCAATGGTGCATTGCGTGTTCGACGAGGACACGGCGAGCGACGACGACGACTGCGGCGTTTACGTCCGAAAAGTTTCACCGAACGAAATTGAATACGCCGTCGGTACCGCAGAAGACTTCGCAGGTGAATTCGGCGGCAAGATTTATCGTCAAAAGCTGTGACTGCAAAAAAAAATCACCGCCCGATACGTCGAGCGGTTTTTTTGTGCGACAAACGTCATTTAAAGTAGTGCAGGTAAATCAAAAGCCCAATCAGTCCCGGCACGCCGAGCACGCCGACAATCAGCGCGTGAACGAACGTAATTTTTATCGCGACAAGCCCCGTCAAGTTCACGAGGTAAAGAATTGCCGCGCCGACCAAGCTGTTCCACACAATCTTGAACGGCAGCTCAATCATGAACTTCAAGACGAGAATTATCACGACACCGATAATCAAGCCTCCTGCAACTTTAATCAAATCAATGTCCATAAATAAACCTCCAAAACTCAGCGGACGGAAATCGTCAGCGTGTTGTAAGTGATCGACTGCAAAGTTAAATCCGTCGTCGTCAAAGCCTGCAATTCATTGAAGAGCGTCTGCGGTGAACCGCCGTATTGCACGCTGAAGACCGCTTTGCCGCCTTCGTAACTCGACAGGTTGACGTTCTTGACGCGGTTGACTTGACCGAGCGCGCTTTGCACGAGATTGACCTTGCTGAAGTCCGCCGCGTAAACGACTACCTCGACGCCTTGACGCGAAGTGTACATGCCGGTTATCTGCTCAACGAGATATTCGCCCATGAGTTGACCTGCCGCCGCCAAAGCTTTCTTCGACGCGACAGCCTGCGAATTGTCGTAAGCGGAACCGTACTTGCCGTCAGCCGCGATAATCTGTCCCGTGCGCACGACAAACATTTTCGCTTCGACGCGGGCGCGACAAGCCTGCATGTTCGTGCGCTGGTTGCCGGGCAGCCATTGACCGGGGTCGCCGACACCTTCGCTGAACGCTTCGCCGACAATCATAATGTCCGCGCCGAACTGTTGAGCCGCCTGCGTCATCTGCGCGGCGTTCATGTTGAGCGGATTGGCGACGTTGAGCCGAGTGCCAACTTCCGTGACGTTCGAGAATCCCGCGTTGATTAACGCCTTGACAATGGCGGTTTCGCCTGCGGGGTCGGGCACGCGATATTGAATGTGACTTTCGGGCACGTACACGGCAATTTTCGGGTTGCGCAGTTGCACGTTGATAATGCCCAGCCGCGTCAATTCGTTCATGAGTTTGGAATTCGGCTCCGTGTCAACCGTCGCATTAATCGTCACGCGCCAGCCGCCCGAAGTTTGTTCGCGGGCAACGACGCTGTAATCGGTGACGAATCCGCGTGACTGCGTGTAAATTTGGTCGCGAATCAACATTGAGTTTTGCACGAGCGTTTCCGAATCAACCAGCACGCCCAAAGTGTTTTCGACCGCCATGCGAAGTGCGTCGTTCTCCGCCTCCGAAGGCGTCATGCCCGTGCCCGTGACGGTTACGGACTTCGCAAAAGCCGTCGCCGACAAAATCAAAAGCAACGACAAAATCACTGCCGCGAATCGTTTCATGATGCAACCTCCAATCGCAACGAAATTCCGGCCGACAGGACGTCGGCCGCCGCCCGGCGTACGACGCGTGATGCGTCGTTCGTCGGGCTGTTTTCTTTTGCTACTTTTCTTTTGCGCCAAAAGAAAAGTAGATTAACCGTCAACTGCGCTTGACGATGTCGCCTTTGTGAATTTCGCCCGACTGCTTCTTGCAGACCGCGTAATCGGCGTTGACTTCGACGACTTTAATCTTGCCGACGTTGGTTTGCTTGACAGCGACGACTTTGCCGTTGACGACAACGGGCGCGCCTTCGCGGGCAACAATCAGCACTTCGCCGCGACGCAGACCGTCAGCCGAACCGCGGTCAATGTAAACGTCTTCGCCCGAAATTTCGGCAATGCGTGCGCGGAACGGATTGACCGTGTCAAGTTCGCGCAAGAAATGTTCGGCAGCAGACTTGCAGGCGGCGTTCAAAGCTTCGACTTGAGTCGCGCCGCTTTTCGAGCCTTCGATTGTTTTGGCGATGATAATTTCGCCCGTGGTGTTGTCGACGAAACGAATCTCCAGCTCAACCTTGCTTTTGAACTTGTGGACGTAATTGCCGGCCGCAGTGCCCAAGTCGCCCAGCCCGAACAAGCTTGAAACTTGCGACACGGTGTTTGCGGTCGGGTTGTTGCCGACGACAGCCATTGTGAGCTTGCCGACGAGCATGTAATCCGCGCCCGCAAGTTTGTTCAACTCCGCAATTTTGTTCGGGTCGCCCGCGATGTTTTGAAAGCCTTGCTCCTTCATGATTTTTTCCAGCTGCGTGCGTTCGACGACCGTGTAATTGCCGCTTGAGTGAATGGCAACGAGCAACTGCTCCGTCATAATCTCCGCGATGCGCTGATCGCTGTAACCCGAAACGTTTTCCAACGGCATGACCGCGATTGTTTTCTTAGCCGCCTCACAAAAGTTGAGCGTACACAAAAGCACCGCCGCCACCGTCGCGACAAAAATCTTTCCGACGAATTTAACTGACATGACAAACGCCTCCCGACAAATTTTTTTCAATATACCAAACGGGATTTAAAATCGCAATAGAATTTCCGCGCAAACAAAAAATCCGACGCAAGGTCGGATGTGTCGACTTCAGTCCGCCGAAATGATTTTGACGCCCAACTTTTGAGCCGCGTGCGTAAGGTCGTCGGACAACTTCGAGTCGGTGATAATGCCGCTGACTTTTTCGAGCGTCGCGAAACTGTACGTACTCTCCACGCCGATTTTGCGCGACTCGGCGATAATGTAATTCGTCTTGCACAGGTCAAGAACTTTGGCTTTGTGCAGGCCGCTTTCGGTGTTGCGCGACGTGAGCGAATTGCGTTTGATGTCCACGCCGTAGAGCCCGATAAACGCGACGTCGGGTCGGAAACTTGACATGAACTGCATGTTGAGCCCGTCGACAAAACCGTCGCGACTGCGGTTGATCTGTCCGCCCGCGAAAAATAAATTTATCTTCGGGTTGCGCGCAAGCATGACAACAACGTCAATCATGTTCGTGAGGATTTTGTACGGCGTGTCGGTTCGCTCCAAAATTTCAGCGATGGCAATGTTTATCGTCGAGATGTCCAGGAAAATCAAATCTTGCGGCTGCATGAGCTTGACGGCTGCGGCGGCGATTTTGCGCTTTGCCTCCACGTCGGAAATGCGTCGACGGTGCGCTTCGGTCATCTGAAGTTTTTCCGCAATGGTCACCGCGCCGCCGTACGTGCGTTTGAGTTTGCCGTCGAGTTCGAGCGAGCTGAGGTCTTTGCGGATTGAATCTTCCGTGACGCCGAAAATCTCCGCGAGTTCCTTGACGAGGACTTTACCGTCGCGGTTGAGCATTTCGAGAATCTTGGCTTGCCGTTCTTCCATAAACATTGTGTTCACCTTTATTGCAGTTATTGTTATGACTTGCGCGCAGTATATCACGTTTCGGCGGCTCCGCAAAGAAGTTTTTGCCCGCGTGACGCTTTTGGTGTAAGATGTGCGCATTCGGAAGGAGGCGAACGCGTTGGCGATTTACAACGCACGAATTGTTCAAGTCGACGCGGCGGAAACGAGACGTTACGCGGGACTGCGCAAGGCTCAACACTTCGGCGAACAAAACATCCGCGACGCCTGCGCCGAAGCTCTGTTGCTGATTGACGTCGGCGGCGTGTGGGAACTTTACGATTACGACTGCGCAAATCATGTCGTGGCAAGTCAAGTGCCCTTTACAATCGCGGGCAATTCGATTATAAAACACCTCGACGGCTGCGAACGCGTCATTTGCATGGCGGCGACGGTCGGGCTTGACATTGAGCGCGAAGTTACCCGCAAGTTCGAGCGCGGCGAATATCTGTCGTCAATTCTTTTGGATGCGGCGGCGACTGCGGCAGTCGAACAGGTTGCCGACGAGATGGAAAAGCATTTCGCGTTGACGTTCGCCCGCGATGGTTTCAAGTTGCGTTGGCGGTTCAGCCCCGGTTACGGCGACTGGGCTTTGACCGAGCAAGCGAAACTTTTCACGGCGGCGGGTGCGGAACGAATCGGCTTGACTTTGACGTCGGCGATGATGTTGGAGCCGCGCAAGTCAATCACCGCGATAATCGGGCTTGAACGCGTCACGGCAAGTCAACCGTCACAAACGTCGAAAAAATCCTGCGCGACTTGCAACCGCGTCGATTGTCCGTCGCGTAAATTTTAATTGCGCTTGACGGTTGCGGCGTGTTGACTGCGAATCGGCTTGACTTTGACGTCGGCGATGATGTTGGAGCCGCGCAAGTCAATCACCGCGATAATCGGGCTTGAACGCGTCACGGCAAGTCAACCGTCACAAACGTCGAAAAAATCCTGCGCGACTTGCAACCGCGTCGATTGTCCGTCGCGTAAATTTTAATTGCGCTTGACGGTTGCGGCGTGTTGACTGCGAATCGGCTTGACTTTGACGTCGGCGATGATGTTGGAGCCGCGCAAGTCAATCACGGCGATAATCGGGCTTGAACGCGTCACGGCAAGTCAATCGTCGCAAGCGTCAAAAAAATTCTGCGCGAACTGTGACTGCGTCGATTGTCCGTCGCGTAAATTTTAATTGCGCTTGACGATTGCGACTGTTGTTTGCGTGAATCTACTTTCTTTGACCGAGCAAAGAAAGTAGCAAAGAAACTCGCGCCTGCTGTGATACGTCCTGTATCACGCGCAGGCGACGCGACCGTCGTCCGTGACGGCCGGTTTACCTTCGCTTTCACGTCGAGGATTTAATCATGCTGAAGTTTTTCAAGGAGATGTTGCGAAACATGAAACGAAACGACCCGTGTTGGTGCGGCAGCGGCAAGAAGTACAAAAAATGTCACGAGGACTTCGACGCACGAATTGACGAAATTAAATTTCTCAAGGCGCGCAACCAGGTTCGTCCTCCGAAACGGCTTATCAACAACGCGGCGGACATTGAAGGCATCAAGCGGGCGGCGGTCATTAACACCGGTGCGCTTGACTTGATGAACGAGCTTGTCCGCGAAGGCGTCGACACGTTGACGTTAAACGACGCGGCGCACGAATTCATAACGAGTCACGGCGGACATCCGAGTTGTCTTGGCTTCGAGGGCTTCCCGAAAAGCATTTGCATTTCCGTCAACAACGTCGTGTGCCACGGCATTCCGTCGCGCAAAGAAATTCTCAAGTCGGGCGACATCTTGAACATTGACATTACCACGGACTTGGACGGCTACTTTGCGGACGCGTCGCGCATGTACACCGTCGGCGAAGTTTCGGCGGAGGCTCAACGCTTGATTGACACGACGCGGGAGATTATGGAAGTTGGCATTGCTGCTGCCAAACCTTGGCATTTCGTCGGCGACATTGGCGCGGCCTGCGGACAGCTTGCACACGCGAACGGTTATTCGGTCGTCACGGACTTGGGCGGCCACGGCGTCGGCAAGAAGTTTCACCTGGAGCCGTTCGTCAGCCACGATTGTCGCGCCGAAACGGGCATGTTGCTTGTCCCCGGCATTGTGTTGACCGTCGAGCCGATGATTAACGCGGGCAGGCGCGAAGTCACCGTTGACGACAAAGACAACTGGACTGTTCGCACGGCGGACGGCTCACTTTCCGCGCAGTGGGAGAAGACGATTTTAATCACCGACACCGGCGCGGAAGTTCTCGCAAGCTGAGTGTCCGGTGTTACTTTTCTTTGGCAGCAAAGAAAAGTAACCAAAAGAAACTGCGCCCGCTACGATACATCCTGTATCGTGCGACGGGCGAAAGCGGCCGTCATCCATGACGGCCGGGTTACCGTTGCGATTGGAGGTCGCGTCATGATTAAAGCTTTGGTACTTTCAAGCGGCGGCATTGATTCGACGACGTGTCTTGCGTTGGCTGTCGACAAGTTCGGCGCGGACAACGTCGCAACGCTGTCGATTTTTTACGGGCAACGTCACTCGCTTGAACTTGAGGCCGCCCGCAACGTCGCGAAGTTCTACAACGTCGCGCATTACGAACTTGACGCCTCGGAAGTCTTTCGCAATTCGGATTCGGCTCTGTTGGACGCGTCGACTGCTCCGCTTGAAAAAAGTTCTTACGCCGCGCAGATTCAAAAAAATAATTCGCCGCGTGTGTCGACTTACGTTCCGTTTCGCAACGGGTTGATGATTTCGATGGCGGCAAGTTTCGCGGACGCTTTGGGCGACGACATTGAACTTTTCGTAGGCGTGCACAGCGACGACGCGGCGGGCTCGGCTTACGCGGACTGTCGACCTGATTTTATCGCGGCAATGAACGCGGCGGTTTCAATCGGCACTTACGGCAAGATTCATATCAACGCGCCGTTTGTCGACAAGACGAAAGCCGAAGTCGTCAAAGCCGGGCTTGCTCTCGACGCGCCGTATCACTTGACCCGAAGTTGTTACGAACGCGGCGAAAAACCTTGCGGACGTTGCGCCACCTGCATTGACCGTGCGAAAGCTTTTGAACTTAACGGCGTTGCTGACCCTGCTTTGACTTGACGCGGAAAATTTCTTGTGTTAAACTGCGTCAACTTCAACCTCGGCGCGGTTCTGCGACACTGCGACGCGAACTTTGCCGACGGAAATACTTTCTACGCAGGAGGACTTCACACATGTTGGACAAACAAGCAAAGCAGGAGATCATGGAGAAATTCGCCGTGCACGAAGGCGACACCGGTTCGCCCGAAGTGCAAATCGCGCTGTTGACGGCTCGCATCTCTTACTTGACCGAACACCTCAAGCAACACAAAAAAGATCATCATTCGCGCCGCGGCCTGCTCAAAATGGTCGGACACCGTCGCCGCCTGTTGAGCTACCTGAGCAAAAAGGACATCAACCGCTACCGCGAAATCTTGGCGCAACTGAATCTGCGCAAATAATTTCACACGCACGCAAACGAACGGGTCGGGCATTGACGCTCGGCTCGTTTTTGGTTTGACGGCAAGAAAATATCTTTTCAATCTTGCGTTTCGCCGCGAAGCAAGTTATAATGCCGGCAATTTCAAGTTGCAAAATGGAAAGTGTTTCAGGCTTATGCAGTGACGCCGTTTGAGCCAAACATTTTCCAAAACGAAAGGAGCGCGCCAACTCAACAAAAACACTGCTTTTACCAAAGTGAATTGCCAATTTTTTAGGAGAACGCAATCGAACAGCGGGCTTTTTCAAAACACTTTCCGAAAGCTCGAAATTCGTGGCGTTGCGAAGCCCTCGGCAAGGGCTACTGTCGCGCATGCCTCCATACCGTTTACGGTTTTGAAACACGTGTTTTGGCGGCGCGGAACGCGGCAGGCGTCGTCGTCGCGCATGCCTCCATACCGTTTACGGTTTTGAAACCCGAGCCACCAGCTTCACGCAGAGCTTTAATCTGCTCCAGTCGCGCATGCCTCCATACCGTTTACGGTTTTGAAACTTTTCGACAGCCGTTGTCCGATGCGCGCTTCGAGAGCGTGTCGCGCATGCCTCCATACCGTTTACGGTTTTGAAACAATGCCAAAAGAATTTCGCCATCGATTTTCTGTTCTAGTCGCGCATGCCTCCATACCGTTTACGGTTTTGAAACAAATTTGAATACGCGCGCCGTATCCCTGCTTTTGATGTCGCGCATGCCTCCATACCGTTTACGGTTTTGAAACAGGTTTTGAAACCTTCGACGACGGTCGAAAAACCCTGCTCGTCGCGCATGCCTCCATACCGTTTACGGTTTTGAAACCCGGTATCCGCAGATATCCCGGACTGTGATGTAAGTGTCGCGCATGCCTCCATACCGTTTACGGTTTTGAAACTTCGCCGTCACGCTCGGACCAAGCGTCACCATTGCAGTCGCGCATGCCTCCATACCGTTTACGGTCTTCAAGGCGACATGGTTCGCCAAATGCTACACAAAGTAAACTCCATACCGCTTGCGGTCTTGTGAGCAAAAAAATTCCCGTCGAAATTACTCGGCGGGGTTTTTTGTTGCTGAAAAATTTTTGAAAGCCCGCAGACACGGCGCAAGTTTCGTGATAGAATATCCGCGTTTTAAGCATCACACCACGGAGGTGAACTTTTTTTGCAGAACAAAACGAAGGCGACGGCGACACTTGCGGGCAGCGCGCTTTTGGCGGTTTCGACGTTGCCGGAAATTTCTCCGCTGAAATTTATTTTGACGGGCGCGGGCGGCTCGTTCACGTTGGGACTTTTGAATCACGGCTTTTTGGCGGCGACAATCGGCGGCATGGCGGACTGGTTCGGCGTCACGGCACTTTTCCGCAAACCGCTGGGCATCGGCTTCCACACGGAAATTCTGCGTCGCAATCGTGCGCGAATCATGGACGCGATTGTCGAATTCGTCGGCACCGATCTGCTCAACACCGAAAACATCATGCAGACCGTTCGCGACGAAAACACCGCGCAACTTTTGATTGACTACTTTGAACGCAACAACGGCCGTGCGAAGACGAAAGCAATGGTTCGCGACGTCATGAGTGAACTTTTCGGCACGCTCGACACGCAGAAAATTTCTTCCGCCGTCGCCCCGATACTCGAAAACGAAATCAAAAATCTCGACGCGCAAAAATTCTTCGACGCCGTGTTAAAGGTCGTCACAAGCGACAAACACAGCCGCAAGATTTTAATCGCGCTGTTCGACACGGGGCACAAAATCATTCAAAGCCGCCACATGCAGGAAGAAATCCTCAAGAAAATTACGCAACTTCGCGAGGCTTACGAAGGCGATTCGGCGGGACGTGCGCTTGTGCTGTCAAGCATGGGTTTGACCGACGAAAAAATTTTGACGATACTCAACGAGACCGTCGAACAGAAAATCTCCGACGCCGAAAAAATTCTTGGCGCGACGGGCATGGTCGAAAGCTCCACCGCAAACGCCGCAAACGAAATGATTCGCACGTTCGGCGGATTTATTCAAAATGCGGCAGGTTCGCTAAACACGAAAAAATTTCTCGACGACGTCAAGAACATGTTCCTGCAGAAGTTCGATTCGGCGTCCTTCGTCAAGACGTGGCTCGATGTCAACGTCAAAGGCGAAACCGATCCGAAGATTCTCGAAAAGATTCGTCGTCAACAGGCGGCAAACCCCGGCGCAATGGTCGTCGAAGTCGAACGCAAAGAGGTCGTTTGGAAAGCCGCCGTCGATTATCTCGTCGACGCGAAGATTGACGAATTCATCAACAGCACGGCGCAACAGCAACGCTTCGACAAGCTCATCAAAGATTTTATTGCCGGCCTGCTTGACGAATATCGCGGGCAAATTCCGCTCATGATTCGCGAACGGCTCGACAAGTTCAGCGACGACGAGTTGACCGAATTTGTCGAAGGGCACGTTGCCGACGATTTGCAGATGATTCGTATCAACGGCTCGGTTTGCGGCGCGCTTGTCGGCATGTTTCTGTTCGTCGTGTCGCAACTTATCGAACACTTCGTTGCACGCTGAAAGGTCGTGAAAACTTTTGAACAGATGGAACACTGCGGACACGACGTTACTTTGTGCCGCGCTGTTTTTTTTGGCGGCCGTCGGCTTCAAAATCGTGTTCCCCGAAAATATCATTGCGGAAGGTTTTTTGTTCGTGACGGAGGCGGCTCTCGTCGGCGGAATTGCGGACTGGTTCGCCGTCACCGCGCTGTTCAAAAAGCCGCTCGGCTTCCCGTTCCACACAGCGATTTTGCCGCGCCGTCGCAAAGACTTCGTCAAAGCGTCGGTCATGATGGTTCAGCAGGAATTCTTTTCGCGTCGGACGATCTTCAAGAAAATCAGCGACTTTAAGCTGTTGCCGAAAATTGTTGACTTCCTTGCCCGCGACACAACCCGCAAGCTCGTCGTCGGCGAACTGTTTAACGTCGTGAAAAAATTCGTCGCCGCGCAAAACAAAGAAACTCGCTCGAAGGCAATCGCCAATGAACTGCGTCGAATTCTGCGCGACTTGCCCGCCGAAAGACTTATCAACGACTTTGGCTCGAAACTCCGCAAGGGCGACAAAGACCGCGAAATTTTTATTTCAATCGTCAAGGCAATGCGCCGCACGGCAGCCAAGCCCGAAACGTGCGACAGGTTGCAGGCGATTCTCGAAGAGTACGCCGAAGAAAAAACCCGCGACATGGGCGGATTCTCGATGCTTATGGCGGGACTTGCTCAGATGCTCGACCTTGTCAACTTTGAAGAGGCGGCACGTATCATGCAAGTTCAACTGCTTAAACTTTTGGACGAACTTGCCGCCGATTCGCAACTGCACCGCCGCACGCTCAACGAATGCCGCGAAAAAATTTCCGAACTCAGCGACACGCCCGAATTTAAAGACCTGGTCGAACGAATTCAAATTGACGCCGCAAACGCCATGCCGCTCGAAGAGGCAATCGAACTTGCGCTGATTCACCTTGAAAACCAAATTGCGACGGTTGACTTCGACGAAACACTTGCGAAGGCTCAAGCGTCGAAAACTCTCAAGCTCGGCTCGAAAAATCTCGGCGTCCTGCTGGTCAACATTTTCAACGACGAATACGACAACTTCATTCGACTTCTGCGCGAAGACACGACCGCGAAGCTTGCCGTTGAAAAATTCGTCGACGAACTCACCGCACGTTCCGCCCTGCACGCACAGCCGCTCGTCGGTACCGTCGCCAAAAGCGCACTCGACCGCTTGACCGAAGAGCAACTCAACAATCTCGTTTATGACAAGGCGGAGCAGGACTTCATTTGGATTCGCTTGAACGGCTCGATTGTCGGAAGTGTCGTCGGGCTTGCGATTTTCGTTGCGATTAAAGCTGCGGGGTTAAGCGTATGAAATTGGCGTTCTTTGATTCGGGTATCGGCGGACTTAGCGTCCTGCACCACGCGGCGAAACTTTTGCCGAACGAAGAATTCATTTTCTTTGCGGACGAAGACCACGTACCTTACGGCACAAAGTCGCGGGCGGAAGTCTTGCACTTCGTCGACGACGCGTTTAAATTTTTGACGGCGCAAGACGTGTCGGCAATCGTCGTGGCGTGCAACACCGCAACATCCGTCGCCGTGCGCGACATGCGGAAAAAATATTCGCTGCCGATAATCGGCATGGAGCCCGCGTTGAAAGTCGCGCTCGACACGTTCCCCGGCAGAAAAGTTTTGGTCGCGGCGACGGCGATAACCGTCACGGGCGAAAAAATCCGTCGGTTAATCGAACGACTTCACGCGCAGGAATTCACACAGCTCAAAGCTTTGTCGGAGCTTGTCACCTTCGCGGAGCGGCAGGAATTCAATTCGCCGAACGTCGAAAATTATTTGCGGGCGGAACTTGCGAACGTGGACTTCGCGCAGTTTTCATCGCTGGTACTCGGTTGCACGCATTTTAATTACTTCAAAGACACGTTGCGAAAAATTTTGCCGCCGCACGTGCGAATTCTTGACGGCAACGCGGGCACCGTCAACGAATTAATCAGGCGGACGGGCTTGCAACCTGCCACAAAACTTGTCCCGTGTCCCGTGTCCCTTGTCCCTTACTATTCGGGACGGCTCGTCACGGACGCGGCGGAATTGGAGCGGCTGAAAACTTTTCTGCGGCGGCTCGACGAAATGGAGGCTTTGACATGAAAATTTATCGTGCGGCGATTTTCGACATGGACGGCACGTTGACCGACACGCTCGACGATTTACACATAAGCGTTAATGAAATGCTTGCGCACTTCGGTTACCCGACGCGCACGCTTGACGAAGTTCGACGCTTCGTCGGCAACGGCGCACGCAAGTTAATGATTCGCGCTTTGCCCGCCGACAAAAATTCCGACGCGGAAGTTGACTCGGCTTTGGCGGTTTACAACGAATGTTACGCCCGTCATTGCACCGACAAAGTCAAACCTTACGCGGGCATCATGGACTTGTTGACGACGCTTGCCGACAAAAAAATTCCGCTGGGCATTTGCACGAACAAACAGCACTTCGCGGCGGTGGAGATTGCCGACAAGATTCTTGCGCCCGTCAAATTCGCTCAAGTCAGTGGCGATGAACCCGGTCAACCGCGAAAGCCCGACCCGACGCGTCCGCTTGCCGTGATGAAAAGTTGCGGCGTCAAACCCGAAGACGTGGCTTATTTCGGTGACACGGCAGTTGACATGGAGACCGCCCGCAACGCGAATTTTCTTGCCGTCGGCGTGACGTGGGGTTTTCGCCCGCGCAGTGAACTTGAATCAAGCGGCGCACAAATTATCGTCGACAATCCCGCAGAAATTTTGACGCGAATCAACTTCGGCTGAACTTCACGCACAAAAAAATCCCCCGACGTTTTGTCGAGGGATAATTTTTTTGTCGCAAGTGAAATGTCAGGTCGTCTTGTAAGTGTCTGCGCTGAAGGTTGCGGCTGCTTCGGCAGAAAGCGTCGAGGCAAGATTCGCGGTGACAAGATTCGTGCCGTAATCGAGTTCGACAACCGCGTAACTGCCGCTTCTGTCGTTGATGATTTTCGTCATGTCGGCTGTCTTCGTCTTGGATGTGACGAGGTCGCCGTCGTCGAACCAGTAAAGCGTGCTGTTCGCCTTGATGACGAAATCGCCTTCGAGGTCTTCAATCGTGACGGAGCCGCCGTCGGTCATTGTGAACTTGAGGTCGCCTTGGTCAACGGAAATGTCGCTGATGAGTTTGCCCGTCGAAACTTTGAGCTTGTCGTCGTTGTACGTGAAGTCCGCGATAACGTCTTTGCCGTCGCCTTTCGCGTAAGTGAAGACGTCCGCGCCCTTGCCGCCCGTGAGCGTGGTCTTGTACGCGCCGCCCGTCAAAGTTTCGTCGCCCGTCGTGCCTTGAAGCGTCAAAGTCTTCGTGACAGCCGAGCCGTCGACTTGTCCGCCCGTCGAAGCCGTGAACTTGCCGCTGTACGTCGAAAGCAGTTTGACTTCGTCGTCGCTGAAGTAAATCGCGTTCTTGCCGAAGGAAGTTTGCTTTTCGTCAATGACAATCGTGCCGTAAGTCGCGGCGTCCGCCTTGGTGAAGTCGTCGCTCTTGATGACGATTTTGCTTGTCGAAGCATTGTCACTGTTCGCGACGGTCAAAGTCAACGTGCCGTTCTTGCTTGAAGGCGAATAAGCCGAGCCGACAATCGACAAGTCTTCGCCGAGTTTAATCGAATCGCCCGACATGTAACCGTTAATCGTCGTGGTGCCCGTGATTTTGTCGTGGATGAAGATGTCCGCGCCGTTGCCGCCGATCAAAACGTCCGTGCCCGCTTTGCCGTCGAGCGTGTTGCCCGCGTCGTTTGCGGTCAAGGTGTTGGCAAGCGTGTTGCCCGTAAGTTTAATCGCAGTGTCGCCCAAAGCCGTAACGGTTTTGACTTTGTCGCCCGTAACGAATTCACTGCCGCCCGTGACTGAAACTTTCGTGCCCGTGGTGTCGGTCAACGTGTGTTCGCCGAGGTAAACGGTCGAGCTGACGGTTTTGTTATTGACCGTGCCCGTGAGCTGAACTTTCGTGTCGGATTCAAGGTCGCTGATTGTCAACGTGTTGCCTTCGCCGAAAGTAAGCGCAGTTTCCGTTACGTCGGTTATCGCAAGCGCGCCGTGATTGATTTTGCCTCTGGTCGTGTCGAATTTGGTAATCGTGACGTTGCCGCCCGTGTAAGTGATTTGTCTGACCTTATCCGTAGCTGCGTAAGTGCCGACGTCCGCCGCGAGCGTGACGGCTGTTGCCGCAGCCCTGTCCGCCGTGACGCCCGTTTGAGGATAAGCGCGTGCGGTGAACTGCCCGGCTTTGTTGGCGTCGTCGTGGAGCGTGATGAGTTTGTTCGCCGCGTCTTTGAGGACGATTTTGCCTTCGCCGACGGTGAGCGTAACGTCGCCGCTTTGGTCGTTGACCGCAAATTTCGCGACGGAGCCTTTGACGCTGATTTTGTCGCCCGCCGCGTAATTTTCAATTGTCATTGTGCCCGTGCCGTCGAAGGTGTAAACCGTCCTGCCTGCCGCGCCCGTGAAAGTTTGAGCCTTCGAGCCGCCCGCGAGTGTCACGGCGTTTTTGACGTTGGATGCGTCGACAGTCGAAGCGTCGCCCGCGTAAGTCTTCGTGCCGTTAAACAGCTGAATTCCGCCTTCGGTGACAATGCCCGCTTCCGTCAACGTCGCCGAATCATTATGCGCGTCGACAAGGTTAATCGAAGTCGTGTTGCCTTTGAACGTCAACGAGCCTTTGCCGACGGTCACAACGGTTTTCGAGCCGCTGAACTTCGCCGCAGTGATTGAGCTGATGTCGGTGACTTGAACTTTGTCGGTGTCGTCGAGGTTGTTGACTGTGTCGTTGCCCGCCGAGTAAACGAAAGTGTCCGCGCCTTCCGTGCCGACGAAAACATTGTTCTTCGCGTTGCCCGTGAGTTTGACAGCGTCCGAAGCCGAACCGTCGAGCGTGACAAGATTTTTCCAATCGTCGGTCGAAGCGTCGAAAGCGGTTGCCGAAGCTTGAAGCGTGACGCCGTTGCCGTGCGACGTGAAGTCTTTGTTGTACGTCCAAAGTTGATTCGAGCCGTCTTTGACGGTGATTGACTTGTCCGCCGCGCCCGTGAGCGTGACGACATTTTTCGCCGCGTTGAGAGTAAAGACAACGTCCGTGTCGCCGAAAGCCGCCGACTTAATCGAGAAGTTTTTGGTAAGCTTGAGCGTGTCTTCCGCCGCGTAATCGGTGATTGTGTCTTCGCCGCCGTTGTAAACGAAAGTGTCCGCGCCTGCGCCGCCCGTGAATTCATCCGCCGCTGTCGTTCCGCCCGTCAAGGTGTCGTTGCCGCTGCCGCCTTTGAGCGTGTTGCCCAAATTGTTGCCGACGAGATTAAGGTTGCGCGTTGCGGTCGACGCGTCGATTTGCGTAACGTCGTTGACTTTGGAAATGTTTTGACCCGCGCCTTTGAAGTTTTGGTCGAGCGTGACTTTGCCGTCTTCGCTGACCGCGCCGTTGTCAATGTACGTGCGAACTGTTTCATTTTCGCCGTCAACGAAAGTCAAAGCTTTGTTCTTCGCGCCGTTGACTGTAAGCGTGCGTTCGTCGTCGAAAGTCAACACGAGGTTTGAGCCGCTGAACTTGAAACTTGTCGGTGTCGCGTCGAGAGAAATTTTATCCGCGCCGTTGGTGCCCGACGTGCTGTAATCGGTGATGACCGCGTTGCCCGCCGTCGAGTAAACAAAGACGTCGTCGCCCTTGCCGCCGTTGAGTGTGTCGGTGCCCGCCGTGGCTTTGAGCGTGTCGTTGCCCTTGTCGCCGAGGAGTTTGTCGTTGCCCGTGCCGCCCGTCAAGCTGTTGTCGAGCGCGTTGCCCGTGATGTTGACGCCCGCAGTGTTCGAGCCGTCGACGTTTTGAATCGGAGCTTTGACCGTGTAAGTTTTCGTCGAAGCAGGCAACGTGACAGTTAAACCGTCGTCCGAAGTTTGACCGTCCTTCGAGTAATACGAATCAACTTCGCCGTTCGTGAGCGTGACGACTTTGTCCGCCGCGTTGAGCAGGTTGACCGTCTTGCCGCCGTCGAAAGTGAGCACGAGATTTTTGCCGTTGACTTTGATGTCGGGAATGCCCGCGTCCGCGCCGACGGAAATCTTATCGGAGCCGACGCCGTAATCGGTGATTGTGATTTTTTCGCCCGCGACGAAGATGTCCGCGCCGTCGCCGCCCGTCAACGTGATGTTCGCGTTCGAGCCGGCAAGCGTGTCGTTTTTGTCGCCGCCGACAATCGAGTTGACTTTGTCGCCGCCGGAGATGTAAACGGTGTTCGCGTTGCCCGACGCAGAAATTTTCGTGACGGTGTCCGCCAAAAGATTTTCGGTTATTTCGATGGCGTCTTCGGTCGTCGAAACCGTTGCGGTCGTCGAATTCGCGTCATAAGCAACTTTGACGGTCTTGTAACCTTCGGCAAGGTCGGAGGTCGTCGCGCTTGTCGGTACGGCGAAAATTTTCTGCGCGTCGTCGAATTTAATTTGATCGGTCGAAGTCACGCCGCTGACGGTAATGAGTTTCGTGCCTTCGTTTCCTTCAGCAGGTGCCGCGACGTAAAAGTAACCGTCCGAAGCAGAGTTCCAACCTTTTGCGACAAGGACGTTGTCGACGACAAGCAAAGTCGCGCCGGCTTTAATCGCGCTGTTTGCGAAGGTGCCGCCTTCGATTGTGATTTTGTCGAGCGCGCCCAAAGTCAAAGCGTCGTCGTTAATCGTGATTTCGCCGATTGTGCCGTTTTTGACCGTGAGACTGCCTTTGAATTCGTTGCCGCCCTGGTTCCACGTGTTGAAGTTAATCGCGCCGATTGTGCCCGTCGTGTTGATTGTGACTTGCGCGCCTGCCGGGTAATATTTGTTCGCAAAAGACACGTCGAAAGCATAACCGCCCTCCTTGGCGATAATTGACGTGTTGCCCGTGACGTTGATCATGCCGTTATTGTTCGACGAGGTGTAAGGAGCCGTGCCAACCAATTCCGAGCCGTCGAGCGTCATGTTTTCGAGCGTGAGGTTTGAATAATTCTGCACGAGCATTTTTGCGACAGACGAAGTGATTTTGCCGTTCTTGAACGTGATGGTCGAGTCTTTGAGCAGTTGGAAAGCCTGCGTTTCCGTGCCCGTTGAGCCTACGGTCGTCCCGTCAACGTCGTAAGTGTGTCCGTTAAAGTCAAGCGTGAAGTTTTTGCCCGACGCAACTTTAACGCCGTCGCCCCTCGCGTCTTGGCGCAACGTAACTGTCCCGTTTTCAGTGACAGCGTTGACGGCAGCTTGAAGCGTCGAGAAATATTTGTCGCCGATTTTGGCAACGCAATTCGCAACGGCCGAAGTCGCGTCCGCTTCGTTCGTGAAGTATTTGGTTTCGCCGTCGATTGTGACAGCATTCAAATCTTTGACAGCAGAGGCCGCGTCCGCCGCGTTCGTGAAGTATTTGGTCACGCCGTCGATTGTGACAGCATTCAAATCTTTGACAGCAGAGGCCGCGTCCGCCGCGTTCGTGAAGTATTTGGTCACGCCGTCGACGGTGACAGCGGTCTTGCCTGCAACGGCGGCTTGCATTTTCTCTTCGGTCGAGTAATAGCTGACTTCGTCGTCAATCGTCGCGGCAAAGGCGTTGTCGCGTGCGGCTTGCATTTTCTCTTCGGTCGAGTAATAGCTGACTTCGTCGTCAATCGTCGCGGCAAAGGCGTTGTCGCGTGCGGCTTGAGCTTTCTCGTCGGTCGAGTAATAGCTGACTTCGCCGTCAATTTCAACGGTCGTGCACGTTTCAAGCGTTGCCTGCCGTTTCGCTTCGGTCGAGTAGTTTCGAGTTTCGCCGTCGATAACCGCAGTGAACTTGTAATTTTTGATTGCCGATGTCCGCTTCGTTTCGGTTGAGTAATAATACAGCTTATCGTCACGATAAGCTTTGAGCAGCGTGCCTTCGACGGTCGCCCACTTGTCGGCGGTGTAGTAAACTGTTGCGCCGTCAAGCGAAATTTTGGTGAGCGTGTCTTTGACGGTCGCCCAAGCGTCGGCAGTGTAGTAAACGTTCGAGTTGTCGTCGACGGTGTATTTCGTGTACTTGCCATTTGATGCCGCCGTATTCAACTTTGGAGTCGTGGTGAAATAAACTGGTTCGTCGTTGAAGAGAGCTTTAACAAGCGTGCCTTCGACGGTCGCCCACTTGTCGGCGGTGTAGTAAACCGTTTTGCCGT
>CAMUZU010000014.1 GCA_947165295.1 uncultured Selenomonadales bacterium
AAATCGGTAATTCCTTCAATCGCGGCGGCAGATCCGTTCGGATTAAACGGAATTTTATCTGTCGGACGCCCGTCGAAGTCAACATATTGCGTCGCGACCTGTCCGTTGGCAAAAAGTTTGCTCAACCAGGCGTTTGAAGCGAAAAATCGGCCTTCACCGTGCGAAATTGGTATCGAATGCACGTCTCCGACCGAATTTTTGGCCATCCATGGCGATAAATTGCTCGAAACACGCGTAAAAACGTATTGACTGACGTGTCGACCCAAAGAATTGTGCGTTAAAGTCGGCGAATCGTCCTCAAGTTCGCGAATTTCGCCGTAAGGAAGCAATCCGAGCTTAATTAACGCCTGAAAACCGTTGCAAATGCCCAAAATCAGCCCGTCGCGGTATTTTAACAGCCGCATGACCTCATCGGCGATTTTTTTGTTGCGAAATGTCGCCGCAATGAACTTTCCGCTGCCGTCAGGCTCATCACCGCCCGAAAATCCGCCCGGAATCATGATAATTTGCGCGTCACGGATTTTTTTCGCCATAAAATCGATACTTTCGGCCACATCGGACGGTTTTAAGTTGCGAATCACGAAAATATCGGGCTCACCGCCGACTTTTCGCCAAATTTTCGCGCTGTCGTACTCGCAATTCGTGCCGGGGAACACCGGAATAAAAATTTTCGTGCGTGCGACCTTGTTTTTCGCGAAAAATCTGCGTTTGGCGTCGAAAATTTCGGTTGAAATGACATTTTCGGATTGATTTTTCGTTCGCGTCGGGAAAATTCTTTCTAACGGCTCGCTCAACGCGTTTTTGATGTCTTCAAGCGAAATTTTAACGTCGTCACCGACAAAAATAAACGGTTCGGCAACCGTTTCGCCCAAAATTTTGAAATCCAGCTCGCAAATTGCCTCTACAATCAACGTTCCGTAGTTTTTCGCGAAGAAATTTTCATTCGGCGACGCAAATTTAAAGCCGATGTCGTTTCCAATCGCCATTTTCGACACAGATTCGGCAATTCCGCCCGATTTTAACGTCGAAGCGGAAATAATTTTGCCTTCACGGATTAAATCGCGGACTTTGGCGAAATTTTTCTTTAGTAAATCGAATTTCGGGATAAAATTTTCGTCACGCGGGCACTCGACGATATAAATTTTGTGATTCGCCGCCTTAAATTCGGGCGAAATGACGATTTTCGCGTCGTCAACGACTGAAACCGCGAAACTTACTAACGTCGGCGGGACATTCAGCGTTTCAAACGTGCCGCTCATCGAATCTTTGCCGCCGATCGCCGCTACACCGAAATTTTTTTGCGAAATGAACGCTCCGAGCAGTGCTGACAGCGGTTTTCCCCACTTTTCGGGCGAATTTGCGCCGAGTTTCTCGAAATATTCTTGGAAAGTCAAGTATGCGGTCGAAAAATCAGCTCCGAGTGCCGTTAATTTCGCCAAACTCGACGTTACAGCGTCAATCGCGCCTTGAAACGGGCTTTTTTCGGCGATTTCTGCGTCAAAACCGAACGTCATCGCCGTTGCAGTCGAAGTTTCGCCGTCGCAAGGCAATTTTGCAACCATTCCTTCGGCAGGAGTGAGCTGATTTCGTCCTCCGAACGGCATTAACACTGTTGACGCGCCGATTGTCGAATCAAAACGCTCGACGAGGCCTTTTTGACTGCAAACGTTAAGATTTTTAAGCGTTTCAAGCCAATTTTCGACCGAAAAACTTAAATTTTCAGCTTGCGACGGGATTTTTTCGCTGATTTTCGCCGTAACGTGACGTTTTACGCCGTTTGTGTCGAAAAATTTGCGGCTGATGTTCACAATTTCGTTTCCGCGCCAATTCATGACCAATCTGTCGGAATTTGTCACTTCCGCGACGACATAAGCCTCAAGATTTTCATTTTCGGCCAGTGAAATGAACTTTTCAACATCATTTTCGTCTAAAACGACCGCCATTCGCTCTTGAGACTCCGAAATTGCCAATTCTGTGCCGTCTAAACCGTCATATTTCTTGCGAACGGCGTCCAAATTGATTTTTAAGCCCGCAGAAAGCTCTCCGACGGCCACTGCGACGCCTCCCGCGCCAAAATCGTTGCATCGTTTGATTAATTTCGCGGCTTTTGGGTTGCGAAACAGCCTTTGAAGCTTTCTTTCGGTCGGCGGATTGCCTTTTTGAACTTCCGCGCCGCTTTTTTTGAGCGAATCGGCCGTGTGAACCTTGCTTGAGCCCGTTGCGCCGCCAATTCCGTCGCGTCCGGTGCGTCCGCCGAGCAAAATGACCTTATCTCCGGCTTTTGGACGCTTGCGAACGACATTTTCGGCCGGTGCAGCGGCAATTACGGCTCCAATTTCCATTCTTTTGGCCAAAAAACCTTCGTGATAGACCTCCGCGACCTGTCCGGTGGCCAAACCGATCTGATTTCCGTAAGAACTGTAGCCGTTTGCGGCTCCGACGGTGATTTTTTTCTGCGGAAGCTTGCCGGGAAGCGTTTCGGCGAACTTTTTTCGCGGATTTGCGGCTCCGGTGACGCGCATCGCTTGAAAAACGTAACTTCTGCCGCTCAAAGGGTCACGAATCGCGCCTCCGAGGCAAGTTGCGGCTCCGCCGAACGGTTCAATCTCCGTCGGGTGGTTGTGAGTCTCATTTTTGAACATTACGAGCCAATTTTCGTCGCGACCGTCGATTTTTGCGGTGATTTTTATCGAACAGGCGTTAATTTCTTCCGAAATGTCGAGATTTTTGGGCTTGACGACGTTTTTTGCGGCGATTGTGGCCAAATCCATCAGCGAAACGTCTTTTTTCGGGTCGTGAACGCTCAAATATTCGTCGAAAGCGCGTTTGATAACCGAATTTTCGATTTCGACGCTGTCAATCGCCGTCGTGAAGGTCGTATGGCGGCAATGATCGCTCCAATACGTGTCGATAACCTTCAATTCGGTGATTGTGGGCGGCCGACGCTCATTTTCGCGAAAATATCGCTGACAAAACTTCAAATCGTCCAAATTCATCGCCAAACCGCGCTCAACGAGGAAATTTTTAAGCTGAACGTCGTCAAAACCGTTGAAGTCGTGCAAAATTTCAACGTCGGGCGGCATTTCGGCCGAAATTTTCAACGTTTCGGGCACATCGAAGCTTGATTCGCGTGATTCAATCGCGTTTATCGAGTAATTTTTGATTTTCGCGACGTCATCGGGCGAAATTTCACCGATTAAAGCGATTACACGCGCCGAATTAATCGTCGGACGCTCTTTTTCGGTGACAAGTTGCACGCATTGGGCGGCTGAGTCGGCTCTTTGGTCGAATTGACCCGGCAAAAACTCAATCGCGAAGGTTTTTTCGCTGTCAACGTCGTTTGGAAGCTCAAAATAGAAATTATCGACGTTCGGCTCGCGAAAAACAACGTCTCGCACGCGAAAAAAGTCCTCATCGCTCAAATCTTCGACATCATAGCGCACAAAAAGCCGCACATCGGCCAAATTTTGCACGTCAAGCGTCGTTTTGAAGTCTTCGAGCAAATTTTTCGCCTGAATATCGAATCCGGGACGTTTTTCGACGTAAATTCGCTTAACCATGGGCAAACCTCCTTAAAAATGATTGATTTTATTGTATCACAGCCGTCAAAAATAAAAAAGCACGTGCGAAAATTGACTTTTGGCGTGAACTGATATAAACTAGGTCAAATATTACGCGACGAGGACGAAATTTTTATGCTCAAACTCGATTGGCACGAACCAAAATTCATTTCTCAACGAAATTTTTCTATCGCAAGCGACACTTCGACGGCTAATCTCTACATTTTGCGTAAAAAATACAATACCGAAGTCGCTGAACTCAACGGAATTCTTTTTCGACGCTATAACGGCTCAAATTTGAATCGAAACGGCTACGGTTTCCCGCTTTCCGATAAAAATTTCGATTTGAAAGCGGCAATTAAACTTCTCAAGACAGATTCTGTTTTGCGCGGAGAAAATTTGAGATTTTGTCTTTGCGATGAAGAGCAACGCGCCGAAATTGATAAAATTATTTCTGTCGATTGGAATTCTTTCGATGGCGACAGCGAATATGTTTATAAAAGGGAAGATTTTGCGCGATTTGCCGGCAGAAAACTTCGCGCCAAGAAAAATTTCTTTAATAGATTCATGAAAATTTATCCCAACGCTCAATTTTTTCAAATTACGACGGAACATTTGCCCGATGCTTTTAAAATTGCACAACAATGGTTCGCGGAAAAGTATAAGGGAGAACAAAGTTTTCAATCTAAACTCGAAAGTATTCGTGAATCATGTGATAACTGGAAAAATCTCGGTTTGAAAGGAGTTATTGCATATATAGGCGGTGAACCGGCAGCAATGGCATTTTTTTCTGCCGTAAATACCAAATGTATTGTCATTTATATAGTACATGCTGTCCCTAAATTCATTTCAAGCGGAATATATCCGGCAATATATCGTTTTATAGCCTCAACAGAAGAAAATTCAACTTATGAGTACATAAATTTGGAAGAAGACCTGGGATTTTTGAATTTGCGACGCTCAAAAGAAGCTTATTACCCTCTTTTCAAGATAAAAAAATATTATGGCGAGGTTTTTAATTGATGAACGATACTTTTTGCGGTTTTCTATTCAAAAAAATGCTTTTGGCATCATTGCTGATGATGTTTGCGGAAAATTTATCAGACATCATTAATTACATTTTGGCGGCTCAAATTTTGGGCAATAATGCAATGGCGGCGGTCAATTTGGTGACGCCGCTTTTATATTTTGTATGTTTTTTGTCGGCATTGATTGCAACCGGCACTTCTTATCTATATTCTTTTGAAATCGGAGCATTTCGGCAAGAAAAAGCAAATAAACTTGTCGGTCAAGGCGCAATTTTAGCTGTAACGTTATCAATTTTGCTTGCGGTGATATTTTTTTTCGGTCGAGAGGTATTTTTTTCGTTTTTTGACGTTACGGGTGAGATAGAAACCTATGCACGAGAATATTATTCATTATTTTTCCTGTCTATAGCAATAAATCCAATATATTTTCTGATTTATGTTATGGTTTACGCGGATGGCGGCGGGAAAAACGGTGTTATCGCTATCTTTTTAAAACTTTTAGTAAATATTATATCGTCAATCGTACTCGGAATGAAATTTGGAATAGTGGGAGTAGCTTTTGGAACATTTTTGGGATATTTGGCGGCAATGGCGGTGTTTGCAAAGTGGATTTTCTTTGATTCGCAGACTTTGAAGCCGGTTTTATATATTTCGTTGTCGGAAACGGTCAGAGTAATGAAATACAGCTTTGTTAGCGCGTCATTATATCTTTATATCGGTTTTGGCAATATGATTTTGAACATATTTTTCCTAAAAACGTTCGGCGAGCAAAATTTTCCTATTTTATCGGTCGTTGTAAGTATCATACAGCTGGCAATTTTCCTTAAAGGCGTAGCTGAGGCAGCAGAACCGCCAATAAACGTCTATTTGGGCGAAAAAAACCTTGACGGCGTGCAAAAAGTGATGAAAATCGCGATAAAAGCGGCGTTTTTGTCAGGAGCGGCGATAATTCCGATATTTTTGCTGTTCGGCGAGGGTGTCGCGGGACTTTTTGGCATCAACGAAGCAATTTTCGACGAAACGGTCTTCGCAATACGCGCAATAGGCTTTTCAATGCCGTTTATCGCGTTGATTTACCTGTTCACGACGTATTATCAGATAAGCGGACACATGAAAATCGCATTTGCGCTGTCATTTTTCAAGGATTTTGGATTTTACCTGCTGATACCGATGATTTTCGGCGTATTTTTCGGCATGAACGGCTTTTTTGTCGGAATGATGCTTACATCGGTCATCAGTTGCGTGCTTTTTGCGATTTTCTTGCGTGTTCGGCACAAAAAACGCTTTCCGTTGATGTTAGAAGAGGCAGATATTGTCTCGCGGGACGCAAAATTAAATTTGGAGCGCGTTTTGTCGCTCAGAGACTGGTCTGAAGGCGAATTTTTGAAACGCGGCTTCGATTCAAAGCTTGTGATGAAAATTTCGCTGATAATCGAGGAAATCGGCATGTTGATCGTCGAAAATAACCCCGAAATCGAGCCTTTGGCCGAGCTGACGATAATTTTTGGCGACGAAATACGAATTATTATCCGCGACAACGGCAAACGTATCGATTTGACCGACGAAACGGTAAAATCCTTCCGAAATTTCTTCATATACAGCTTTTTGGACGGCAGTTCGACCGAAAGGAGCTATTTGACGACGCAAAATTACAATCGACACATTTTTACGCTGATAAAACGGTAAAAAATCTCCTCGGAGCGAAATTTTTGTTGTCAAAAACGGTTTTGAACGCCTGAAATTGCGTTTGAAACCGTTTTTTCGATTGAATCGGCGTGTTAAACGTACTAAAATCAATTTTCGGCAGGTGTTAAGCATGAAAATCGAAATTTATCTTCTGAAATTGGCTCCGATGTTCAATTTGCCTTACGAAAATTACTTAAAACACTTCTCCGAGGCGCGAAAACAAAAAATTTTGAGCTACAAACACGATTCAGACCGAATTAGGACGCTTTGGGCGGAACTTTTGACGCGTTTTGTCGTCGCAAAAAAAATATCTCGCCCGATCGAAGACATTTCAATCGAACGAGACGCCAACGGTAAGCCAAAAATCGCAAAAAACCCGTTGCAGATAAGTATTTCGCATTGTAAAAGCGTTTGCGCGTGCAGTTTGGGCGAAATTTCGAGCGGAATTGACGTTGAGGAAGATTTTTCCGCCGCAATCGACGTTTCAAAGGCATTTTTCGCGCCGAATGAGTATTTTTTGCTTAAAAAACTTCGCGGAAACGATTTTGCACGCAAATTTTTAAGTTTGTGGACGCTGAAAGAGAGTTTTGCGAAATTTTCGGGCGTCGGATTGTCCGAAGAGCTTTTGCGAACCGATATTGAGCAATTTTTTGCCGAAAATATCATCGGCGGACGAAATTTTTACTTGTCTGAAGGCGCGGTCGTCGGAATTTGTACCGAAAAAGCCTTTCTGCCCGAAAAAATCACGTTTGCAGATCCGAAATTGCTTCTCGACGCCTATAAATCGTGATTAAGCAAGTTTTTTGCGCCGAAAATGCTTCAAAAGCAGTCTCAACGCTAAAATTGTGGTCATTAACGTCGCAAAAAACGTCGAAAACCAGATTGAATTCGCGCCAAACAGCTCCGGCAACAGCAAAATGAAGAAAATCGGCATGATTAGCGACTGCATGAACGCGATTATCGCCGATAACGTGCTTTTTTCCATGCCCGTGAAGAATGCCGATACAAAAAGATTGAATCCGTATAGCAAAAACATCAGCGAACACGTTTTTAAGACCGTAATCGTCATTTTGCAAGCGTTTTCGTCGTATCCGACGTAGATTTTCGCAATTTCTTCCGAAAAAATCGTTGCGCAAGCCGTCATCAGCACGCCGAACGTGATTGTCATGGCCGAAAATCTCTTTGTGAGGCTTTTGATCTCCGAAACATTGCGTCGACCGTAGTTAAAACCGACTAAAGTCACCGTTGCAGTGCTCAACGCGAAGAAAATCGACAAAAAAACTTCGTTCACGTAGCTGAAAACGCCGAAAGCAGCTACTCCGACCTCTCCGAAGAGCTTCATAAGCCGTAAATTCATAAAAAGCTCGACGATATTGACCGAAATTGCGTCCGCCATCTCCGAAATGCCGTTGTAACAGATGAAAATCACCTTTTCAACGTCAAAATTAAAGCGCGTGAAGTGCATTCCAGACGAATTCGGCCGCAAAAAGTATCTCAGCGTGATTATTGTGAACGTTGTCATTGCCAAAGCCGTCGCAAGTGCCGCTCCGTCGATTCCAAAGTTCATTTGAACGATTAAAAGCCAGTCCAAAACGACAATTATCACGCCTTCAAGCAAAGAAAGCCGAAAACCGAGCTCAGGTTTGCCCGCAGCAAGCCATAAACTCTGAAATGCGGTGCTTGTGAGTATGCACGGCAGAAAAACGAACAAAATTCGCCCGAATTCCAGCGCGTAAGGCAATAATTCGTCCGATGCGCCGATTAAAACCAAAATTTCGGGCAAAAACAGCCACATAAGCACGCCGCAAATGATTCCGTCCGCAAAAAGCACGAAAATCAGCATTGTGAAGTATTTTCGAGCCTGTTCGAGGCGTCCTTCGCCCTTTGTTTTGGAAATAATCGCGTTTCCGCCCGATCCAATCATGAATCCGGGCGCGGAAAAGACCATTATCAGCGGAAAAACCAAATTTATCGCCGCAAACGCGTTCACTCCGAGGAAATTTGCCGCAAAATAGCCGTCAATCATCTGAAATGACGTTATCGCAAGCATTGTTCCGATGTTCGGCAACGCAAAAACAAAAATTTTTGCGCATGTGAAGTGTTCTTTTAAGTTCATGAGCGTTTCTCCGTCAATTTTCGCCGATAAAATGCTTCAAATGCTCGACGAACAGCTTCAAAAACCGTTTTACACTGCTTGATTCGTAAGCTTTGCGCTGATATTCGACGGAAATCGTCACTGAATCGGCATTTTCCATCAAATAAATGTCGAAATGACCCGCAACGGCCGGATTTTCGCTCGTCAAAGGAATTTCCGTCGGCAAAAAGCCCTTCAGCGACTGCGAATCGCCCAAATCGGCCACGTAATTGACCAAAATCGCGTCGCGCAAGGCAATATTGTCCTCAGAACTGTAATCGCAGATGCTGTTTGCGAAACTTTCGGCGACTTGACGGCTAATTTCCTGCAAAAGGCGTTCATTCGACGGAAAATCGTCCAGATTGACCGCGACGGGCAAAATTTTGAAAATCAAGCCTACAGAATCCTGAATATACGCTTCGACGCGGTTATTATTGAGAAAATCGACGCGTATAAAGCTTTTTTGGCAGTAATCGCGCATTGCAAGCACGGCAGCGGCTATCGAAATGACGTTTCGCGAAAATCCGAGACGTTTTTCGGCGTTTGACATGCTTTCAACGCTAATTTCGGGGTCAAAATCCGTTTCGCCGAGGTCAGAATCCCAAGAATCGCAATCCGGAGTCGGAAACTCACACCAATTTCGCCCTTCAAACAGGTTTTGGAAGTATTTTTTCGCCTCCGCGTACTCATCCGAATGAAATTTCGCGCTTTCCTTCGCCAGATAAGCATAAAAATGGTCGTCGGCAAGCGTTTCGCCGTGATATGCCTTTGAAATGTTTTCCAACAAGACGCCCAGCGATGTTCCGTCCGAAATTGTGTGGTGCATGTCGACGAACAGATACAACGTCTCATCGCATTTGAAGATTTTCGCACGGAAAAGCGGCTCATTGAACAGATTAAACGGCTTGAGCAACGTTTTCGACAGTTTTTCAACGTCAGCGGCAGAAATTTCCTCAATTTCGACGGGCGGAAGGCTGTTTGAACGAATTTTTTGCACGATATTGCCTTCGTCGTCGAAATCAAAGACCGAATTCAACGCGGGATGATGATTTGCGACTTTTTCGACCGCTGCTGCCAATTTTTCGGCGTTTAACTTCGCATCGAGCCGATAAAAGCCCGAAAGATTGTACATCGTCGAGTTCACGTTCAAAAATTGGTAATCAATCATCTGAATTTGCGCTGCGGTGGCCGGAATTTCTTTTTTTCGCGCCTGAAACTCGAATTCTGCAATGTTTTCGCGCTTGCGAGCGGAAATTTCTTCCGAAATCAACCGTGCGGTCTTGTTTTTGAAAATATCTTTCGCGCTGAGGCCGTCAACGCCCGCCGTAAGCATGACAATCATCGATTTTATCGAATCGCCGCCGAGAAAATAGAAATCATCGTTCCTGCCGACGGATTTTTCGTCCAAACCGAGGACTTTTGCGAATGCGGAGCAGATTTTTCGTTCAATTTCGTTGATCGGAGGCTCATATTTGCTTTGACGCACGGAAAAATTCGGCGTCGGCAACAATTTCCTGTCGATTTTGCCCGAAGGAGTCATCGGCATCGCTTCCAGACGCACAAAAACCGCAGGAATCATGTAATCGGCCAAAGTTTTGCTCAAAAATTGCTTCAAAGCGGCTTCGTCGACGATTTTCGCGCTTGTGTAGTACAAAACGAGCGTATTTTTTTTGACTTCGGCTATCGCGTGGACAATTTCGGGGAATTTTGCGGCGCAATTTTCAATTTCGCCCAGTTCAATCCGAAAACCGCGCAATTTGACCTGAAAATCGATTCGTCCGCAGAATTCGAGCTGATTTTCTTCGTTATAACGCGCAAGATCGCCCGTGTGATAAATTTTGACCGTTTTTCCGTCGAAAATCTCAGTTTCGGCGAATTTTTCGGCCGTAAGTTCGGGTTTTTTCCAATATCCGGCCGAAATTTGCGCTCCGGCAAGGCAAAGTTCGCCAATCATGCCGCGAGGAAGCAATTTATTGCTTTTGTCGACGATAAAAGCCGCGCAATTGTAATTCGGACGGCCAATCGGTATCATCGAATTGTAATTTTTGCCGCGTTCAACCTCAAAATACGTCGCGCCAACGGTAAATTCCGTCGGTCCGTAGGCGTTGAAGACTTTTCCGCTGATATTTGGCGGATTTGTCATCGCTTCGCCGCCCAAAACGATATAATTTACGTCGAGCGGGCTGTTTTTGTCGGTCAAAAGCTGTCCAAAACGCGTCGAATAGCTTCCGCCGTTGATTTTATGGCGCGAAATGAAGTTTCTCATCTCAAAAACGTCGCGTCGAGCCTCTTCAGGGACGATAAAAACCGTTCCGCCGACCGTCAACGTCGGAAATAAGTCCTCAATCGACGCGTCGAAAGCAAAATTCGGGTGCAAACTGATTCGGCTTTGCTCATTCAGCCCGAATTTCTTCGCGATAACGTAAGAAAAGTTCAACAAAGCCTTGTGTTGAATCACGACGCCTTTGGGTTTGCCCGTTGAGCCGCTCGTGTAAATCATATACGCGAGATTTTCGGGTTTTGCGGTCAAAATTTCGTGTTCAGGAGCGTTTTTGGTCGAAATTTCGGCAAAAAGTTTGTCGGTGAGCGTGATTTTCGCTTCAGAATCGGCAATCATGTACGAAATTCGCTCTGCGGGGTAGTCCAAATCGATTGGAACGTAAGCCGCGCCGATTTTTTGCACGCCAAGCACTGCCGCAACGAAATTTTTCGTCCTTGACATGCGAATTGCAATGAAATCGTCTTCGCGAACGCCATTTTCGAGCAACCAGGCCGAAATTTTGTCGGAAATCGTGTCCAACTCGGCGTAAGTCATCGAAAATTCGTCATCAGCGACTGAAATTTGATTCGGACGCGCCTTAACCTGCCGTTTGAAGAGATTAAGCCACGTTTCGGACGTGTCGAAGTCGAATTTTTCGCCTTGCGACAGCGAAATTACGTTTTTTGCGTCCTCAACGGTCATATGCGGCAAAGAATTTAACTTCGCGTCGGGTTTTTCGGCAATTTCGACGATATAATTCCTCATCAACGCGATAATTCGGTTGACTTCGGCCGGTCTGTGACGTTTCGGGTCGAAAGAAAAGACAATTTCCGCGCTGTCGTCGGATTTTATCGTCGCATCGAAGCCAAAACCGCCGAAATGTTCTTCGCGAACGAGTTTTGGCTGCAAAATCGACAATTTTGGCGCGTCATCGCCGTAATTTTCAATCGAAACGACCGAAAAAATCAATCCGTCGCTCATTCCGACCGATTTTTGAATTTCAGCGAGCGGACAGAAGTCAAATTCGTTGCTCTCTGTCGATTGACGGTGTAAATCGCTCAAAATTTCGCTTGCGGTGGAGTTTTTGTCCGTTTTTATGCGCACAGGCACGGAATTTATGAACAAACCGACCAAATTTGACACGTCGAAGGCGAATTTGTCTCTTCCGGAAACGACATTTGCAAAAACAACATCGTCAAGGCGGCAAACCGTTTGCAAAACCATGCCCCAAACCAATTCGAGACCGTTTGCAAGCGTCGCATCGACGTTTCGGCAGACTTTTTCGAGCTTTTTGAGCGTTTCGGCGTCAAAATTCACGATAATTTGACTGTCGGGGCACTGTTCGGCGGCAGAAATCGTCCCGTAACTCGGAATTTCGGCTTTATTTTCGTATCCGTCGAGCAATCTGCGGAAATATTCGACTGCGGCGGGCGTATCTTTTGAAATAAGTTCGCGAACGGCCGTTTCGTAAGCTCCGTCGGCAGTTTTTTCGACCGAAATCGCCTGATTCGCACGCGCAGACAGCAAAAATCGCTCAAAATCGCTCAAATAAGTGTCCACACACCAGCCGTCAACGATTATGTGGTGCGTTGCGATTATCAAATAGCAACTTTCGGCTGAAATTTTCGCGCAAACGAACTGAACGAGCGATTTTTCCTGCAAATCGAAGCCGTTAATCAAAATTTCGTCGCGAATTTCTTGCGCGGCGGCAAATTTATCGTCTCGATCGCTCAAATCGACCATTTTCAGCGGAATTTTTCGGTTTGTAATCGCTTGACGGTAAATCGAAACGCCTTCATGAATAATTGCCGTCCGAAAAACTTCATTTTTCTCCGCCAAAGCGTCAATCGCAAGCCGAAGTTCGCTTTCAGTCGGCAAAAAGTCCAATTTGTAGATGTCGACGAGCCGATAAGCCGGTTTTTTCGGATTCGTGACGTGTTCGAGCAACATTCCGGCCTGCATCGGCGTCAACGGGTAAATTCTCTGCAGTTTTTCGCCGCGTTCGGCGAATTTTTCGGTCACAAATTGGAATTCTGACGCGCTCCACTGCGTTTCGCCAAGGTCTGAAGCCGTAATTATCGGTTTTGCGGCCTCAAGATGTGCCGTCAACTGCTTAATTTGCGTTAAAATCTCCATCGCGAACGATTTTGCAAGCGTTTCGTCGCAAATTTCGAGGTTGTAACCGAGCCAAAGCGAAAATTTTCCGTCGTCAATCAAACAATTTATCGCCAAATCGCATCCGTCGCAGTTTTTTTCGGATTGATAGTCCAAACCGCTTGAAAAACCGTCCTCAATGTCGGGTTCAAAGTACTTTCCGTGCGTTTTTTCGCCCGAAACGTCGCCGAGATAGTTAAAAACGACCTTCGGAACGCGATTTTTTTCAAATTCAAGCGGGTTTTGCCCGTCAATGAACGCCAAAATGTTGTATCCGACGCCTTTATTGGGCACGCGACGAAGATTTTCTTTGACATTTAGCAAATCCGACACCAAATCGCCGCTTAAATCCTCAATTACGACGGGATAAATCGACGTAAACCAGCCGACAGTGCGATCCGTCAAAATTTCCGCGCCGATATGCTCTCTGCCGTGGCCTTCGAGCTGAATTGACAGCGAATTTTTGCCGAAAATCTTGCGATAACTGCGTCCGACGGCCGAAATCAGCAAATCATTGACTTCAAGGCCGTAAATCGACAATTTTGCCGCCAAAAATTGCTCCGTAGACGATTTTTCGAGCGAAACGTTGAGCAAATTGAACTTCCGAGCGTAATTTTTGCCTTCTGAGGTCTCAAGCGCAAGCATTTTGCGTTCAACGGCCTGCCAATACGGAATTTCACGCGACAAAGCGAAGCTGTCACGATATTTTTTCATCGCAAGCGCGTAATCTTGATAAGAATTCGTTTTCTGCGGAAGATTTTCGCCGTTTAACGCCGTTTCAAGGTCTGAAAGCAAAATTCGCCAGCTGATGCCGTCAATAATCGTGTGATGAGCCGTTATGAAGAACAAATCGCGATTTTTTCCCGCGTGAATGACCGCTGAACGCACCAAAGCGGCCTCAATCGTCAAATTCGACTGAATTTCTTCGCACAAAGCCCGAATTTCTTCGCGATTGTCGCGTTCAAGGGCAAATTCTTCGATTTTTATGCGCGTATCGGCCGATTTTACGAACAAATGACCGTCAACAATGACCGCACGCAACATATCATGCTGAAAAGTCAACTTATCGAAGGCATTTTGCAGTTTCGGAAGATTTATTTTGCCTTTCCACGCCAAAAGCGTCGATTGATTGAAATATTTTGCGTCCGGAAGCTGTAAATCCTTGTAAAAACGGAAAATCGCGCTGTCTTCGACCTGTCCGACGAAAGATTCTTGCGAAATTTCGATTTCACAGCCGATTTTGCAATTCAAAGCAATTTTTTCGACGGTTTTAAGCCGCAAAACGTCGTTTGCCTTCACGAAAAGGCCTTTTTCGCGCAAAATGCTGACCAAACGAATCGCTTTTATCGAATCGCCGCCGAGTTCAAAGAAATTATCGGTCGCTCCGACTTGAATTTGGCCGCCGAGGCTCTGAATCATGCAATTTGCAACGATTTTTTCGGTTTCCGTGCGCGGTTCGACGTATTTTTTCGTACTTTTAACGTCAGGATCGGGCAAAAGTTTCTTATCGAGCTTGCCGTTGGGCGTCATCGGCATTTTTTCGAGGCAAATGAATATCGACGGCACCATATAATCCGCCAAAGTCTCGCTCAAGAAGCTTTTTAAGGCATTTTCGTCAATTTTTTGCGTCGAAGTGTAGTAAAGCACGAGAAAATCGCGTTTAACGTCCGCCGCAACCTCCGAAATGCCCGAAAATTGCGCTGCACGAGTCTCAATTTCGCCCAATTCAATCCGATAGCCGCGAAATTTGACTTGAAAATCGATTCGGCCGCAAAATTCAAGCTGATTATCGGAATTATAGCGCGCAAGGTCGCCCGTGTGATAAATTTTGACCGTTTTTCCGTCGAAAAGCTCAATATCGGCGAATTTTTCGGCCGTAAGTTCGGGTTTTTTCCAATATCCGGCCGAAATTTGCGGTCCGGCAAGACAAAGTTCGCCAATTTCGCCGAGCGGGAGCAATTTATTGCTTTTGTCGACGATAAAAGCCGCGCAATTGTCCAAAGGACGCCCAATCGGTATCGGATTGTAATTTTTTCCGCGTTCAAGCTCAAAATACGTCGCATCAACGGTAAATTCCGTCGGTCCGTAGGCGTTGAAGACTTTTCCGCGCACATTTGGCACGGAAATCATCGCTTCGCCGCCCAAAACGATATAATTCACGTCAATTTGGTGGTTTTCGTCGGTCAAAAGCTGTCCAAAACGCGTCGAATAGCTTCCGCCGTTGATTTTATGGCGCGAAATGAAGTTTCTCATCTCAAAAACGTCGCGTCGAGCCTCTTCAGGGACGATAAAAACCGTTCCGCCGACCGTCAACGTCGGAAATAAGTCCTCAATCGACGCGTCGAAAGCAAAATTCGGGTGCAAACTGATTCGGCTTTGCTCATTCAGCCCGAATTTCTTCGCGATAACGTAAGAAAAGTTCAACAAAGCCTTGTGTTGAATCACGACGCCTTTGGGTTTGCCCGTTGAGCCGCTCGTGTAAATCATATACGCGAGATTTTCGGGTTTTGCGGTCAAAATTTCGTGTTTCGGAGCGTTTTTGGTCGAAATTTCGGCAAAAAGTTTGTCGGTGAGCGTAATTTTCGCCTCAGAATCGTAAATCATGTACGAAATTCGCTCTGCGGGATAGTCCAAATCGATTGGAACGTAAGCCGCGCCGATTTTTTGCACTCCGATGGCCGCCGCAATGAAATTTTTCGTCCTGGACATGCGAATTGCAACGAAATCGTCTTCGCGAACGCCATTTTCGAGTAACCAGGCCGAAATTTTATCGGAAATCGTATCCAACTCGGCGTAAGTCATCGAAAATTGGTCATCAGCGACTGAAATTTGATTCGGACGCGCCTTAACCTGCCGTTTGAAGAGATTAAGCCACGTTTCGGACGTGTCGAAGTCGAATTTTTCACCATAAGACACGTCGAGAATCTTTTTTAACGCAGAATCCATGTTTTCACTTCCTTAAACAAAAAAAAATAGCATTGCGGACGCGATTTTAGCATAAAAAATCGTTTTGCAAAAGGTTTTTTTGCTTGATTCGGCGTGTCAAACGTAATAAAATCGTTTTCGAGGTGATTTACATGCGAAAAATCATGTTCGCGACGATTTTAGCGGTGTTAATGACGTTTTCAACGAGTTTTGCGGCCGAAAATGTGAATTCACCGCCGATAATTTCAGTAAACGGCGATGGATTCGTCGAAATGATGCCCGACAGAGCGAAAATTTCAATCGGAGTGGTCACAAACGCAAAAAATCCGTCCGAAGCGCAAAATTTGAACGCTCAGGCGGCAAAATCGGTGATTAATTCGATAATCGGGCTTGGAATCGAGCGAAAAAACGTTTCGACGAGCAATTTCAGCATATATCCGACGCGAAACGGCGTGAAAAACGAAATTTCGGGCTACGAAGCGACGAATTTGGTCACGATAACCGTTGATGACGTGAATTTGGTCGGAAAAATCATTGATTCGGCGTTAAAAAGCGGTGCGAATCACGTTGACGGCGTGAATTTCGGATTGCGCGACAAAAATTCGGCTCAAGATGAAGCGATTAGGCTTGCAATTCTTGATGCGAAGCACAAAGCGGAGGTTGCGGCGGCCGTTTTGGGCAAAAAAATCGTTGGCGTGCGCAATATTTCGTTGAATTCGAGTTCGATAAGCCCGCGAAATTACAAAATGGCACGTGCGGCGGCTGATTCGGCTGATTTTGAGACTCCAATTGAGTCCGGAACGGTGAATTGCTCTGCAAATGTGCATGTTGAGTTTGAAATCGGCTGATTTTGGGCAAAAAAAATCCCTCGGCGCGTTGTCGAGGGACGTTTTTTTTTATTTTTGGAGACGTGAAGCAACGAAACTTTTAATTTCGGCGAAAGATTTTATGCTGTCGTCGAGTTCGGGCAGCAAAAGTGCGAAATCGTGCGACATTCCGCGGTAAATTGACAGCGTAACGTCCAAATTATCGGCCGAAGCCTTGCGCAAAAGCTCAATTCCGTCGTCAACGAACATTTCAAAGCCGCCAACTTGAATCAAAATCGGCGGAAGACCCGATAAATCGGCGTAAATCGGCGACAAACGCGGGTCATCGGGCGAAATTTTGCCGTTGTAAGTCGGTTTGCAGACTTCGTTGTACATTTTCGGGTTCGTTACGCCCAAAATCAGGTCATTTTCGGCGTTTTTTGAGCGCGAAGGCAACGAAATTTCAAAAGTTGTCCACGGTGAAAGCAAAATCAGCAGTCCTGGTTGCGGTAAATCGTTCGATTTGAGGTAAAGAGCGAGTTCGATGGCCAAATTTCCGCCTGCAGAGTCGCCGAAAACGACAATTTCGTTCGGATCGACGCGTTTTATGAGTTCGCGATAGACTTTTACGGCGTCATTCAAGGCCGCAGGATAAATATTTTCGGGCGCAAGGCGATAATCGACCAAAAAAGCTTCGCGAGCGTCGCTCAAAACGGTTTGTTTGACTGCAAAATCGCGGTAAAGGTCGCCCAAACCGTCAATATAGCCGCCGCCGTGCAGTTGCAGGACGATTCGAGGCGAATTTTTGTTCGCGGGATTGGTTAAATGCTCAACTTTGACGCCGTCGACGGTGATTTTTTCGTAAAACCAGCCGTCGGGCACGTTAAACGACGTTTTTTCTTCGCCGCGAAAGAATTTGGCCATTTTTTCGGCGACGTAAGCCTGTTTTGCGTCGTCGGAGAAGATTTTTCCCGAATTTGGGAGTTGCCAAGCGGGTTCTGCGAACGTTTTCGAGCCGAAAAGCACGCTCAAGACCAACGCGAGTGCAAAAAATGTTTTTTTCAAGCTGAATCACCTCGTAAAAAGTTTGTTGAAGCGTTTTCGACGACGTTTGCGAAGTTCCTGCATAAAAGTTTGCGTGACGAACGCAATTTGCTGTGCTATAATGCGCGTCGCATAAACTTTTGGAGGCGATATTTTGAAATTCATGACAGGCAAGGACATTTCGGCGGCATTTTTGCGCTTTTTCGAGGGCAAAGGCCATCTAATCATGCCGAGCGCGTCGCTGATACCCGAAAATGACCCGACTTTGTTGATGATTGGCGCGGGAATGGCACCTCTCAAGCCGTTTTTCACGGGAAAAATCAAGCCGCCGTGCCCGCGAGTGACGACAAATCAGCGTTGCGTGCGCACAGGCGACATTGAAAACGTCGGAAGAACCGCCAGACACCACACAGCGTTCATGATGCTGGGAAATTTTTCGTTCGGAGACTATTTTAAGGCCGAAGCGATACCTTGGGCGTGGGAATTTTTAACTGAAGTGTGCGAATTGCCGCGTGAAAAGCTTTGGGTGTCGATTTATCCCGACGATGACGAGGCAGAACGCATTTGGATTGCGCAACCGGGCTTAAATCCGGCGCATATCGTGCGTTTGCAGGACAATTTTTGGGAAATTGGCCCCGGTCCGTGCGGTCCCGACAGCGAAATTTACATTGATCTGGGCGAAGAACGCGGTTGCGGCAAAAAAACGTGCGCTCCGGGCTGTGATTGCGACAGATTTTTGGAAATTTGGAACCTCGTCTTCACGCAATTCGACAAAACCGAGTCCGGAGACTACAAACCGCTCGAACACAAGAATATTGACACCGGATGCGGTCTTGAACGCCTTGCAAGCGTCCTTCAACGCAAAAAATCCAACTTCGAGACCGATTTACTGTTCCCAATCATCGAATACGTCGAAAAAATCAGCGGTTTTGCTTACGGAAGCGACGTTCGCAAGGATATTTCGATGAAAGTTATCGCGGATCACGCTCGTTCGATGGCTTTTATGATTATGGACAAGATTTTGCCGTCAAATGAGGGTCGCGGATACGTTTTGAGACGAATTTTGCGCCGCGCAGTTCGTCACGGGCGAATTTTGGGCATAAAAAACGCATTTCTCGAAGGCGCGATTGACGTTGTGGCGAAAATTTACGCCGACATGCCCGATTTCGACGAACTTTCGCGAAATATTTCGTATATCAAGCGTGTTGTGCGCCTTGAAGAGGACAAATTTGCCGCTACGTTGGCTCAAGGCATGGAAGTTTTGACGCGTGAGATTGATTTTGCGAAATCAGCGGGCAAAAATGAGCTTGACGGAGCCATTTGCTTCAAACTTTACGACACATTCGGCTTTCCGTTCGAGTTGACGGAGGAAATTTTGGCCGAAAACAACATTTTGCCCGACAAAAACGGTTTTGAAGCGGCGATGCAGGCTCAAAGACAACGCGCAAGGGCTGCTCGTGCCGCAAATGAACGCCTTGACGTGCCGGATTTGTCGAAAGTCGACACTGAACGCCTTATTCGCGACGAAAAATGCACGAAATCGAAGGTTTTTGCGTTGTGGAAGGACGGAAAACTTGTCGAAGAGCTTCACGACGGCGAAAATGCGGGCATTATCCTCGAATGCACGCCGTTTTATGCTGAAGGCGGCGGACAAGTCGGCGATTCGGGCTTGATTTTGGGCGAATTCGGTCGAATTACGGTTTCAAACGCGAAAAAATTGCCCGACGGCACGATTTATCACGAATCTTACGTTGAAGAAGGCCAAATTTCGGTCGGAGACGCCGTTGAGATTAAAATTGACCGCGATAAGAAGCTTTCATCGGCCAGAAATCACACTGCGACGCATTTATTGCAAGCTGCGTTGAAAAAAATCGTCGGAAATCAAGTAAATCAGGCGGGCTCGCTCGTAACACCCGAACGTTTGCGCTTTGACTTCACGAATTTGGAGCCTGTGACCGCAAAACAGCTCGCAGACGTCGAAGAACTCGTCAATGAAGAGATTTTGAAGGCCGTCGACGTTGAAATTCGTGAAATGCCGCTTGCCGAAGCGAAAAAACTGGGTGCGATGGCTCTTTTCGGCGAAAAATACGGCGAAATTGTCCGCGTCGTCAACGTTGAGGACTTCAGTTGCGAACTTTGCGGCGGTTCACACGTTAAAAACGTCGGTCAAATCGGTCGTTTTAAAATTATCAGCGAAAGCGGAATTGCGGCGGGCGTTCGTCGCATTGAAGCTGTCACGGGACGTGCGGCGATTAAGGACGCGACTCACCAAAATCACTTGCTCAACGAAATTTCTGCGCTGTTGAAGGTTCGTGCCGACGACTTGCCCGCGCAGATTGAAAAAATTCTTGCCGAAGATAAAACCATGCGCAAACAACTTGCCGAAGCTCAAGCCCTGCGCGAACGAGCCGAAGCTCAAAAACTTTTGGTCGGCGGCGAAGAAGTCAACGGTCTCAAGTACGTTAAAGGCGTCGTCAAGGCAAACACACCCGACGAATTGCGCACGACGGCGGATTTTCTCAGCGACAAACTCGACGGCGGAGTTGTGGTGCTTGCGGCTGTCAACGACGGTAAAGTTTCGCTCGTCGTCAAGGCGGACAAGAAAGCTGTTTCCGCAGGCGTTCACGCGGGCAAAATCGTCAAAGAAATTTCCAAACTTGTTGGCGGCGGCGGCGGCGGACGGCCCGACATGGCTCAAGCGGGCGGCAAAAATCCCGACGGCGTCCCGCAAATGTTTGACGCGGCGTTGAAAATTCTTCAAGGTCTCGCGCAGAAATAAATTCATCACCGACAAAAAAATTTATCCCCCGACGTGTGTCGAGGGATTTTTTGTTTGCGTCGCAAGTTCAAAAGTCGTAAAATTATTGCGCAACAATTTCAAGGAGGTGTCCGCATGAGGAAATTTATACGACAAACGCTGACGGCTCTGTTCGTCGCGGCAAATTTGTTCATCGTTTCGCCCGTCAACGCCGAAGTTCAAACTTACGAAGGCACCGACGAATACATAATGAACGAGGCGGAAAATCTTGCCGTTGCGAAAGAACGCGCCAAAGAAAAAGCCTTGCGCAATGCCCGCGAAAAAGCCGGAGTTTATATCCACAGCTTTTCCAGGACGATTGACCTTGAACTTGTCGAGGACGAAATTATTTCAATCGTCAGCGGAGTTTTGCGCGTCATCGAAGTTCATTTCGACACGACGCCTTTGCCCGAAGCAAACGGTTTTACGATTCGGGCGACCGTCAAGGCAAACATCGACACTGCCGACTTGGAAAAGTGGTTGTACAAAGACGCCGAAGAACTTTCCAAAATCGTCGAGCAGGACAAAGAGCTTAAGCGTCAAGAAGAAGTTCAGGAACAGAAGATTGAGCAACTCAAGCAGGAATATGTTCGCGCCGAAACTCCCGAACAAAAAGAAGTTATCGTTAAGCAAATCGCCGACGAAGACAACGCCTTTCTGTCGAATCTCAAACTGCGCGAAGGCAACAAGTTTCGCGACGAAGGCAACTTCAATCGTGCGGCGGAACTGTTTACCGATGCAATCGACATCAACCCCAAAAACGTTATTGCTTGGAACAATCGCGGCTGGGCTTGCGTCGAGCTGAAAAAGTACAAGGAAGCAATGTCCGACTTCGACAAAGCAATCGAACTTGACCCGAATATCTGGTATTCTTACTTAGGGCGCGGGCAAGTGTATTTCAATCAGAAAAAACAACCCGAAGCTTTCGCCGAATACAACAAAGCACTTCGAATCAATCCGAACAACGCCGTACTTTGGAACAATCGCGGCGCGGCACGAAGTTGGTTCAACAACTGGAAAGACGCCGTTCGCGACTACACAAAAGCCATCGAACTTGATCCGAATTATGCGCTTGCTTACCAAAATCGCGGCAATGTTTATCAGTTGTTGGGCGAAACGAAAAAAGCTCGCGAAGATTTTGAACGGGCGAACAAACTCCGTCGTTCAAACAAAAAAGACGACAAAGCGATTAACGAGGCGGATACCCTGCGCAAAAACGGCGATTATCAAGGTGCCATTGCGCTTTACAACCTGGCAATCGAAACAAGCCCGAACAACGCCGTACTTTGGAACAATCGCGGCAACATTTACGGCGACAACTTGAAGGATTATGACAAAGCCATCGCCGATTTTAACAAAGCACTGGAACTCAATCCGAATTATGCGTATGCGTATCATAATCGCGGATTAAATTACAGCCGTATGAAAAATTACGAACAAGCCCTTGCCGACTACACCAAGGCTGTCGAACTTGAACCAAGTTTTGGCAACGCGTACAACAGTCGCGGTCTTGCCTATCTTGACGGCTTTCAAAATTACACGCGGGCGATTGAGGAATTCAACAAGTCGATTCAGCTTGACCCGAATTCCAAATATCCTTACGCGAATCTCGGTCGGGCGTTGACCGCGCTGAAAGATTATAAGCCGGCTCTCGTGAATTTTGACAAGGCGATTCAACTTGATCCGAATTACGGCTATGCTTATTGGCATCGCGGCAAATGTTTCGAGGCAATGGGCGACGCCGCCAAAGCTCAAGCCGACTTTGCTAAGGCAAAAGAACTTGGCTTTAACGGTTGACGACAAAAAATTTATCCCCCGACGTGTGTCGAGGGATTTTTTGTTGCGATAACGTTCAGCGTTTCGGCTCCGTGGCGATTGAAACTTTGCGTGCGCCCGATTTCTTCAGCAAGTCAAGTACGGCAACAATATTTTCGTAACGCGAATTTTTGTCGCCGCGCAACACGAAGACGGTTTCCGCGTCCGCCGACAACGCCGCATGAATTTGTTCGTCGAGCTTTTGACTTGGCGCACTGTCTTTGCCGAAAAGTACTTCGCCGCTTTCGAGGACGGTTATCGCGACGACGTTCGGGCGCGTCTCTTTGGCGGCCGTCGACGATTGCGGCAGGCTCACGGGCAGCGTGTTCGTCTGCGTCATGTAAATCGTGCCCAGCATGAAGAACACCAGCAAGAACAGCATGATGTCAATCATCGGGATTATCATGACGAGCGGCTGAGTTTTTTCGCGGAAGTCACGCCTTTTCATGTCGACCACCCAATCTCGCAAGCACAATGTTGACCGCCTTGTCGAGCGTCGTTAAACTTTCGTCGAGTTTCTGCGCGAAGTACGTGTGGACAATCAGCGCGAAAATTGCCACGCACAAGCCCGCCGCCGTCGCGATTAACGCTTCGCCGATACCGCCGGTTATCGCAAGCGGCTGACCCGTCTGCAAGCTGAAAATGTTGAACGAATCAATCATGCCCGAAATTGTTCCGAGCAAGCCGAGCAAAGGCGCAAGCGTGACGATCGTCGACAGGTAATTCAGCCGTGCGCGAAGTCTCATTGCCTCTTCGTCGTAAGCGACGTTAAGCGCAAGTTCGACGTTGTCGCCCGCAACCGACGCTTTGACGCCCGCAAGTGCCACGAGTCCCGCACAGGAATTTTCGTTGCGGCAAAAGCTCAACACTTCGCCCGCCTGCTGAGTTCGCAAACGTTCGTTCAGCGCGGACAAAAAATTTTCGGCGTCGCGGGTTGCGTGACGATAAAACCTGAAACGCTCAATGCCGATTGCGGCGACGGCGACCGAGCAAGCCGACAGCAGGTACATGACGAATCCGCCCTTGGCGAAAAGTTCTGCGGCATCCAAAAGAATCGCTCCAATCAAATCGTTTTCGGCAGGATAGCATATCGAGGAGGTTTGCGCATGAAAAATTTTTTCGCGGCGACGATTTTGTTCGCGACGTTGCTGTTGACGGGCTGCAGTTCAAGCGTCGAACGCACGGAAATTTTCATGGGCACGGTCGTCACGCTCAAGGCGAACGGTTTGAACGCTCAAGCCGCCGTCGACGAAAGTTTTCACGCGATTGCCGAACTTGAACAAAACATTTCCGCCGACGTTGCCAAAATCGAATCAACTGACGAGTTTGTTGACGTGTCGCCCGACGTGTACAAGATTTTGCAAACCGCGCAGATTTTTTCCGAGATGACGGGCGGTGCTTTCGACGTGACTTGCGGCGCGGCGGTTGACCTTTGGGCTGTCGGCACGGACAAGCCACGCGTCCCGACGAGCGACGAACTTGCGGCGGTGAAAAGTTTTGTCGGGCGTGAACGTCTTCACCTGCGCGGCGGACAAGTTCACGTCGACAGAGGCGTCAAACTCAACTTGGGCGGCGTCGGCAAAGGTTACGGCGTCGACGTTGTCCGAAAGATTTTCGCGTCGCACGGCATTGACGACGGCTTGATTGACTTCGGCACAAGCACGATTTTTGCGGTCGGTCGGAAGCGAATCGGCGTCAAGAATCCGCGCAAGCCCGACGAAATTTCAACGATTGTCGAACTTGAAAATTCCGCGCTGTCGACTTCGGGCGACTACGAAAAATTTTTCGTCGCGAACGGTCGGCGGTACAGTCACATCATTGACCCGAAAACCTGCGCGCCCGTCGAAGGCGAAAACTTTTCCGTGACCGTCGTCGTTGACGGCAGCTGTGAACTTTGCGCAACCGTCGCGGACATTTTGAGCACGGCGGCCGTCGTCAATCGCAAACGCGTCGAAGAAATTCTGTCGCAACAAAAAATCCCCGCCAAATTTGTCGACGGGGACTTTTGAACGTCACGCTTGTTGTTTTCGTGCGAAGAAGACGACTTGCAGGAAGATTATCAACACCGCGCCAATTAACGCGCCGGGAATCAGCCCGTCAAGCCCGCGCATGAACGACATCAGAATCGGCGTGCGCATGTGTGCGAACGTTTCGACCATCGAGCCTTGACCGATTGTCGCCGCCAAAACCAGCACGAAGCAGATCATCTTCGGGAACTTTTTCAGGAACGCCGCGAACGCCAGCATGAACGCCGGGTGTCCGAAGAAAATTTCTTTCGAGCGCGGCCGTGCGTAAAACATTTGTTCGAGCATGGCGCGGATTTTCATTTCGACGCCCGAAACCGGCATGCCCGACGTGTGACCGCTGCGCAAAACCAGCACGACCAATCCGCCAAGCACAATCAACAGCACGAGGAAAGTTTTCACGCTGACGGGTCTGTCGAGCAACTCTTTTATCTGCGTCGCGGCGGGAACGTTCTTGCGCACTTCGTCGACGACGTTGAATCGTTGCAGGAAGGCGACCGCGACCAAAATCGGCGGCAGGACGAACGTCAACTTGATGCCGCGGAAAATTTCAAACTCCAGGAAATACGACACGTCCGACAACGCGCCCGACAGGTAAGCCGCGCCCGTCATTGACAGCACGCCCGTCACCAACAGCGCGAAAGCCGAAGTCCACACGAGCTGAAACGTCGACAAATTTTCTTTGAGCCGAGCCACGCGGTTGCGGATTTTGATTTTGTATTGAATGACGCGCAACAAGTCCAGTTGCCAGATTATCGCCAACGCGGGGAACAAACTTGCGCTGAAGAACGCCGCCAGCAGTCGAACTTTGCCGCCCGCGCCCATCAAAACCGGAATTGCCGCAAGCAACGCAAGTACCGCGAAGATTTGCAGTTGACGACGCGGGTTGCGGTTGAGCCTGCGCGAAATAAGCGACAGATACAGCACGCCCGCCGCAACGACGCCGACAATCACCAGCGCACGCAAAATGACGTTCGGGTAATAATTTTCAAACGTGCCCGCCTTGCCGAAAGTGAAACCATCGCGCTCAAGCACGTCGTGCACGTCGCGGAAATACTTCAGGTTCGTCTCCAAAAGCGTCATGTCGGGCAAAGGTTTTCCGTACGGGCGCAACAAGTTGATTCGGATGTTGCGTTCTCTGTCGGTTGTCGACCAGCGATTGACCGCCGCACTCATTGCAAGTTTGGGCTGTTCGTCCTTCGGAATTGCATAAAGTCGCGCCACGTGGTTTTCGCCGATTCGCTGAGCAAGGTAATACATGCCCGTCTGCGGATAAAATTGCAGTTGCGTAAAGTGTTCAATCACGCCGAGCGTCAATTCGCGTTGCGTGAAAAGTTGAGCCGTCATGTCCAAAAAGTTTGACGCGCCGAGAACTTCGGGGCCGTCGAAAACGACTTCGGATATCGGGTAATGTTTGATTCTGTCAAAAACGAACTGAATGTTGTCCGACGTGCACTTGTGAAAATTCATCGGTCGGGCAAGAATCATGAAACCTGCGGCGCGAGCCTTGTCCATTTCGTCGCGGGGCAAACCGAGCGGCATCTTCATGAGTTCGCCGTAATAGCCTTTGACTTCGATAACTTCAATGCCGCCGACGGCAAAGACTTTCACGCGCTCTTCGCCGAGCCGCTGAAACAAAGCTTCCTTCGTGTCGTTGTAGCTTTGAAGGTCGCCGCCGATAACGTAAACGCGATTGGGCTTGATGTAACCGAATTCAATCGTCTGCCGCCAAAGATCGTTGGACAGCGTGCCGCTCTGATAGTTCGACAGAATTTCGCTGCCGTCAATGGCGAAGACTTTGCCCGCACGATTGAGCCGTTCGAGCGTCGAATCGTAAACGGCAAGCGACGTAATGCCCGCGTCTTTGACTTGTTTCAACACGTCGTCAAGTTCAAGGCCTTCAATCGCGGCAAGTTCGGCAATAGAGCGGAAGTCCGTCGCCATGTCGACTTGCATGTTGTCGCTTTCGACGACGTAACGTTGACCGGCGATAATCAGCGCGGCGAAAAGTCCAATGCCGATAACAATCAGCAACGTGCGGTTGTAAAGAAATTTTTTCATGGGCAGTTACCGCGTCGCTTTGACGAACGCCTCGCCGTCGCGCATCTCCACCGTGCGGAATTGCATCCCGAACGGCATTTTGACGGCTTCGGTGAGGTTGATGTCGCCCAAGAATTTGTCGAGGTTAATTCGGCGCAAGACAGCGTTCTCCAAGTTCAAATGCAGAATCTGAAAGTACAAGTCGCCGTCGCGTGCGACAATCTGTCCGCCGAGTTGAACGTCCGCTTCACGGCCGAGAATTTTGACTTTGCCCGACGCGGCGATACCTTCGGGCGACATGGCAACCATCGGATTTTTCACGGCGTCGACTTTGCGCGCAAGGAAGTCGCGAAGACTTTCCGCCGTAATGACGCCGCTGAGTTCAAGGCTTTCCGCCGACGACAAACAGCGGTTCGTGTGTTCTTGACTGCTGATGCCTTCGGTCGGGAAGAGAATTTCTTTCACGTCGACTTTGAGCGTGTCGCCCGAAAGATCAACCTGCTTTAAGTTCAAGTCGCCAATCGTCGCGTCGGCTGCCGTGCAGTGAAGTTTGTCGACGTAGCCGAAAGAAATTTTCGCGGCGGGCAACGAGTCCAACGTCAACGAAACTTCCTGCGCGTGCGTGAAGTCGGTCACCAAGTTTTTAAGATAGTTCGTCAAGGCTTTGGGCACGGCGAATTGAACGACGGCACCCGCGGCGACAAGCACGACGACTATCGCGGTCAAAAATTTTTTCATACGTTAAGCACTCCTGTAAGGGACAAGGGACAAGTGGTAAGGGACAAGTGTTTTGAACTTGTCCCGTGTCCCTTCGCTCTTGTCCCTAAATCTTGACGTTGGCTTTCGCGGCAAGGAACGCACGAATGAACGGGTCAATGTCGCCGTCCATGACAGCTTGCACGTTGCCGGTCTCTTCGCCCGTGCGCAGATCTTTAACGAGCTTGTACGGTTGAAAGACATACGAGCGAATTTGACTGCCCCACTCAATTTTTTTGAGGTCGCCTTCAAGCCCGGCAATTTCGGCTTCTTTCTTTTCGAGTTCAAGTTCAAACAATTTGGCGCGCAACATTTTCAAGCAACGTTCACGGTTTTGAATCTGCGAACGTTCGTTTTGACATTGCACGACAATGCCCGTGGGAATGTGCGTCATGCGAACGGCCGACGACGTTTTGTTGATGTGCTGCCCGCCCGCGCCCGACGCACGGTAAGTGTCGACGCGAACGTCCGCCATGTTAATATCGACTTCGACCGCGTCGTCAATTTCGGGCATGATGTCGCACGCGCTGAACGAAGTGTGCCGCCGCGCATTTGAATCGAACGGCGAAATGCGAACGAGTCGGTGAATGCCTTTTTCGGACTTCAAGTAGCCGTAAGCGTTGTGGCCTTTGACAAACAGCGTCGCGGATTTAACGCCCGCTTCGTCGCCGGGGAGCAGGTCAACCGTTTCAATTTCAAAGCCGTGACGTTCCGCCCAGCGCGTGTACATGCGCAAAAGCATCTGCGTCCAGTCTTGAGCTTCAGTGCCGCCCGCGCCCGCGTGCAAAGTCAAAATCGCGTTGTTGCCGTCGTAAGGTTCGCTGAGCATGACTTCAAGCCGCAGATTTTCAAGCCCGCGTTCAATCGCCGCAATCTCCGACGAAATTTCGGCTTCCTGCGAAAGGTCATCTTCTTCAAGCGCAAGTTCAAGCAGAATCTGCGCGTCGTCAAACTTCGCCTGCAAACTTTTGTAAGTTTCGATGCCCGATTTGACGGCGTTTAATTCCTGCGTGATTTTTTGCGCGGAGTCGGGGTCGTCCCAAAAAGTCGGTTCGCCCATCTTGTATTCAAGTTCGGCGATTTTCTCCTCTTTGCGAGCGACGTCAAAGTGAATTCCCCATTTCGTTCAATTTGTCGCGCAGAGCCGTAAGCTCAACTTTTCTGTCTTCGAGCAACTGAATCACATCCTTCGTGTAATGTAAGTAACCGGCCGTCAAGGATGACGGCCGCTGTTCGCGGCTTAATGCAGGATGCATTAACGCGAACACGAGCGGCACGCGGTACCGACAACGTTTCGGCGACGAGTGAGCAACGCCCCCGCGAGGTGCCTTTTCTTTTTGCTACTTTTTCTTTGGGCACGCAAAGAAAAAGTAGATCCTACAAACTCAAATTCAACGAACGCGTTCAATCGAAGCGACGAGCCACAACGGTTAAATTCCCGCCGACATGACTTTGGCGTTCTCAGCGGCAGTAAGCGCGGGAGAAAATTTTTTCAACGCCGCAACCGTCCGCTCGAACGTGTCCGCCAAAACCAACTCGACGCGCCCGCCCAAAAGCCGCTTCGCTTGACGGAACACCAACCGATAATCGGGGCTCGACGCGACAAGCACGTAACTTGACGCCAAGTCCGAATGAGCCGCGCCGATTATTTCAGCCAACGACGGCGAAGACTCTTCGGAACCCGAAACCAAAATCGACGCGCCCGCGTCCTGAAGTTTCTGCGCTTCAACCGAATCTTTCGCGACGGCAAGCGCGGCGACGTTCATCAACGCGTCATGTGCAGGCAAAACGTGCGCTTCGCTCATGTTCGTGATTTTGACTTCTTTGAGAGGCCCCCAACCGATTGCCTGTTCAAGCGTCTTGCCGACGTGGTCGGTGTGAAGGTGAATGTCCAGCCCGCCGCTTGAGCGCTCGACGATTGAAAAGCTGCTGAAGTCGCGCATCTGCCGTTCAAGTTCGGGCAAGCTTGCTTTGGAATTTTTCACGCGCAGTCGCACGCAATACGGACGAACGCGGTCATTGCGCGGGTCGGGCATGTTTTTATGCGTGCCCAAACCAAGCGACAAACTCACCGCGGGCGAAACAAAATTCCCGTCAAGACCTTTCAAACAGCCGCGCAGGAAACTAAGCATAATTTGTGCGCCGGCCTCCGTCAAGCCCAATTCGGCAACGGACGCTTCACCCGCATGAATCGCCTTGAGCAGAATCTCGACAATCGGCATGCCGTCGCGCACGGCGTGATAAGCACCTTTGGCGACAGCTTTGGCAATGACGATAAACGGTCGTTCCGGCTCTTCGGGAATGACCCGCTGCGCGTAAAGTATGCCGTACTGAAACGCCTTGCCGAACTCCGAACCCGTCGCGTCGTACTTGCCCGAAAGTCCCGCGCTTATCCCGCGAAACATCTGCGCGAGGACGACACCAGCATTTCCACGCGCACCGAAAACGGCACCCGTTGCCACACGCCGACTGAGTCCGCCGATTGAATCGTCTTTCGCGTCGGCAAGAGGCATGACAGCCGCGCCCATCGTTCGCAAAATGTGCGTGCCCGCCAAAGTACCCGCGCCGCTTAGCGCATTAATCGTTTCGTATTCCAAAAGAAATTCGCTGTACGCGCCGGAGACCATGCGCTTGAAATCTCCGCCGGTGATAACTTCTCTGCTGCCCGTCATGTCCGCACCGCCTTTGCAAGTTTTTACTAGGTTGAAAGGATTATCCTGTTGATTCGCGAAATAAGCGCAATAACCTTTATCGACAAGGAGAAAACTTTATGACCGACAAAAAACTTGACGCTGACAAAAAACCCGTTCGTCGCGGGCGAAAACCTTCGGTCGGCACAACGGCCCCGAAACCTCGCGGGCGACGCAAGAATTACAAAAACGACGGCCGCGAAAAAATTTTTGCGCTCGACATCGGCACACGCTCGGTTATCGGCATTGTCGCCGAAGAGGACGACGACGGTTTGATGAACGTTATCGCCACGTATCGGCTCGAACACTCAAGCCGCGCAATGCTCGACGGACAAATTCACGACGTCCCCCAAGTCGCCGAAGTAATTATCCGCGTGAAAAATTTTCTTGCGAATCAAGTCGGCGAACTCAAAAGCGCGGCAATCGCGGCGGCAGGTCGTGCGCTCTACACCATGACCGCCGAGGCAACGCTCGAAGTCAACGGACTGATAACCGACGAAGTTCAAAGCAGCTTGAATTTCGCCGCCGTTCAGCTCGCACAATCGCAACTCACCAGCGAAAAGAAAATCGACGCGAAGATTTATTACTGCGTCGGCTTCAGCATTATCAGCTACGAACTCGACGGTATCCGCCTGAAAAGTTTAATCGGACAACGCGGCAAGATCGCCAAGACAAAAGTTATCGCAACGTTTCTGCCGCGACAAGTCGTCGACTCAATGCAAACCGCGCTGACTTATTCCGGACTTGACGTGCGCGCTTTGACTTTGGAGCCGATAGCCGCGATTAACGTTTTGGTTCCGCCGTCAATGCGACATCTGAATATTGTTTTAGTTGACATCGGCGCGGGCACTTCCGACGTTGCAATCACGAAGAACGGCTCGGTTATCGCTTACGGCATGGTTCCGCTTGCGGGCGACGAAGTCACCGAAGCAATTTCGCAAAAGTTTCTGCTCGACTTCAACGTCGCCGAAGAAATCAAACGCAAGGCAACCAACGGCGAAGGCGCGCTGTTCAGCGACATTTTGGGACGCGGCTACGAATTGTCCGCCGAAGAAATTCTTGCGCCAATCGCCGAAAACGTCGCAAACATCGCCAAAGCAATTTCACGCACGATTTTGGAACTCAACGGCAACGAACCTCCGCAAGCACTGTTACTCGTCGGCGGCGGTGCTTTGACGCCCGACTTGGACAAATACGTCGCGCAGGAATTGAACTTGCCGCTTGACCGCGTCGCCGTTCGTACGCCGTCAAACGTCGAAGGCATCAAGAATATTCCCGAAGAACTTCAGTCGCCCGACGCCGCCACGCCGCTGGGAATTTTGAAAATCGCTTCGTCCGACAGCTTCCACTTCTTCAACGTGACGATTAACGGCGAAGACTTGAACTTGTTCCACTTCCGCGAATTGACCGTGAGCGACGCAATTTTAAGCGCGGGACTCGACTACAAAAAATTCAACGGCAAGCCCGGTCTCGGCGTGATGATTTCGCTCAACGGCGAGAAAAAATTTTTCCCCGGCTCAATGGGCACGTTCGCCCGAATCACAATGAACGACAAGCCCGCCACGTTGGAAACGCCGCTGGAAAACAACTGTCAAATCAAAATCGAACGCGGCGAAGACGGCATAACTCCGCAACTGAAAATCGAAGACGTTATCGCCGTCGACCCGACGTTTGCCGTGCTTGTCAACGGTAAAAGTTTTTCCGTCACGCCGAAACTTTTGGTCAACGACGAAGTCAGCCTGCCGACGCGAATTCTTCAGGACGGCGACGACCTCAACAGCAAGTCCAAGCGCACAATCGGCGAAGTTTTGCGGCTGTCGGGTTATCCGCCCGCGGGCAAGAAAATTCATTACACTTTGAACGGCAAGAAGTCGCACTTCACCTGCACGCCCGACGTTTTCTGCAACGGGGAACGCGCCGACATCAACGAAATTGTTCACGCGGGCGACGCGATTGAATACGTGCCCAACGACGCGCTCAAGCTGTCCGAAATTCTCAAGGACGAATCGACCGCCGCCGCGATTAAAATTTTTTACAACGACAAAGAGTATAAAATTCCCACGTCGATAACGATGCTGCTGAGCGTCAACGGGCGAATCTCGAACGAAAACACGATTATTGACGACGGAGCCGACATCATTTGCGAACGCGAAGAAAAATCGACCGTCATGGTGTCCGACGCGTTGCTTGCCGTCAACTTCAAACCGCCGCCGCCGAAAAGCCGCGTCAGTTTCGTCATCAAAGTCAACGGTCTGCCTGCGGAGTTTGCCGACCCCGTCAAGAACGGCGACAAGCTCGAAGTCATCTTGAAGACGCCCGACGGCATGGAGTTTAAGCCGCTCGACGAACTCGAAACGCCCGTTCGCGACGACGAAAAAGTTCCCGAACCGAACAAGAAACTTTCGATTAATGATTTCATTCGCACGCTGTGAGGTGATTAGATGATTCACGTTTGCTTCGGACTTCACGACGGCGACGGCCGCTACTCGAAGTTCACGGGCACGACCATTGCGTCAATTTTCGCGAACACTTCAGCGGACGTGACGGCGCACATCTTGCACGACAACACTTTGACCGCCGACAACCGCGACAAGTTTCAACAGCTTGCCGAACGTCACAATCAGCGCGTGGATTTTCACAACGTCGACGAACTTTGCCCGAACGAAATTCGACTTCTGTGCGAAAAGCTTGCCGACAAAATCAAAACGCGCTTCGGTATCGGCATGTTTTATCGCCTGCTCGTCAAGAAAATTTTCGACATCGACCGAATCATTTATCTTGACTCGGACATAATCGTCAACCTTGACATCAGCGAACTGTGGAGCGTCGACCTGCGCGACTTCGCGATCGCCGCAGTGCCCGAAATTCTCGCGACGCATAACCACATGATTAAAGATAAATTTCTGCTTCATGCCGGGCTCGTCGCCGTCGAAGATTATTTTAATTCGGGCGTGATTGTGTTCGACCTTGCCCGCGTCGACGAAAACTTTTTCGCAAACGGCGTGCAGTTTCTCGTTGACAACCCGCAATGCGCGTCGCCCGACCAGGACATCTTGAACGCGTTCTTCGCCGACAAATATCTCAAGCTCGATAATCGCTTTGATTCGTTCGTGACGTGCGAAGAAGTGCGCGACTTCCCCGCCGAAAAAAAGATTTATCATTACGTCGGGCATTCCGTCGGGCTGGACATGAGCGACGGGCTCAAGCGGCTGTGGCTGGAAAATTTTTCGCGTTCGCCGTGGTGCGACGTGGCGGCCTTCGGGCGTCTTTACGAAAAGTTCAGCGAATACGACGCGGAAATCAAAACGTTGCTGATAAATTTTTCGACGGCATTAAACGGCAGACGTCGCGCTTTCGTCACGTTCGCGGCTTACGTCGACGCGATTAAACAAATCTTCAACGCGACCGCCGACGAACTGCTCGTTATCGAAAAATTCAAGGACTTCGACGACCTGACTCGTGCGATTAAAAAACTTCGCTCGAAACGCGTCTTTCTGTCGATGGTTGAAAACTTCCCGCTGATGCGCAAGATTTTTTCGGACGTCGGGCTTGTCGAAGGCAAGGACTTCTTCAACGGGCTGAATTTTCTTGCGGCGGTGCACGGTTATCAATTCAACTCGTATCCGTTCGTCAAAGCTCTGTGAGGCGGTGACGTTATGATTCACGTTTGCTTCGGACTGCACGACGGCGACGGCCGCTACTCGAAATTCACGGGCACGACTCTTGCGTCAATCTTCGCGAACACGTCGGAGCAGGTGACGGCGCACATCTTGCATGACGTGACATTGACTACCGACAACCGCGAAAAGTTTGTGCGACTTGCAAGCGGTCACAATCAACGCGTGGACTTTCACAACGTCGACGAACTTTGCCCGAACGAAATAAAGTTCCTGAACGACAATCTTGCCGAAAAGGTGAACGCCCGCTTCACCGTCGGCGCGTTCTATCGCTTGCTCGTCAAAAAGATTTTCGACATCGACCGAATCATCTACCTTGATTCGGACATGATCGTCAACCTTGACGTCGGCGAACTGTGGAGCGTCGACCTTGGCGATTATCCGCTTGCCGCCGTGCCGGAAGTTTCAATCGGCTTGGACACGCGCAAAGCTCTTGCCTGCCGCAACGGACTTGTCCGCACGGAAGATTATTTCAATTCGGGCACGGTGCTGTTCAATCTCGCTCGCCTGTCCGACAAGGTCTTTGAAGCCGGCGCGCAATTTCTTGCTCACAATCCGTCGTACACAAATCCCGACCAGGACATCTTGAACGTGTTCTTCGCCGACAATTATCTCAAGCTCGACGGCAAGTTCAACGCGTTTGTCCTGTCTGAACGACGTAACGAACCTGTCAACGTCGCACGGAAGATTTATCATTACGCGGAGCAGTGTCTCGGTCTCGACGTCGGCGACGGCTTTTGGCAGCTGTGGGCGGGAAATTTTTTGCGTTCGCCGTGGTGCGACGTGCAGGCTCTCAATCGGCTTTACGAAAAGTTCAGCGAATACGACGCGCAAGTTAAAACGTTGTTGATTCGGGTCACCGGTGCGTTTAACGGCAGGCGTCGCGCTTTCGTCACCTTCGCGTTTTACGTCGACGCGATTAAACAAATCTTCGACGCGACCGACAATGAGCTGTTGGTTGTCGAAACGTTCGCGGACTTTGATGAATTGATTCGTGCGATTGAAAGACTTCGTTCGACGCACGTGTTCTTGTCGATGGTTGAAAATTTCCCGCTGATGCGCAAAGTTTTTTCGGACGTCGGACTCGTCGAAGGCAAGGACTTCTTCAACGGGCTGAAGTTTCTCGCCGCGTCGCACGGCTACCGCTTCAACGCTTATCAATTTATCAAAGCTCTGTGAGGTGATTAGATGATTCACGTTTGCTTCGGACTGCACGACGGCGACGGCCGCTTCTCGAAGTTCACGGGCACGACGCTTGCGTCAATTTTCGCGAATACTTCAGCGCAGGTGACGGTGCACATCTTGCACGACGCGACTTTGACCGCCGACAGCCGCGAAAAGTTTATGCGGCTTGCCGACCGTCACAATCAGCACGTGAACTTTTACAACGTCGACGAACTTTGTCCCGACGAAGTGAAGTTCCTGCACGACAAGCTTGCCGACAAAATAAATTCGCGGTTCACGGCGGGCGCGTTCTATCGTTTGCTTGCGAATAAAATTTTCGACTTCGACAAAATCATTTACCTTGACTCGGACACCGTCGTCAATCTCGACATCAACGAACTTTGGCAAATTGACTTGCGCGATTATCCGCTTGCCGCAGTGCCCGAAGTCGTTGCGGTTGGCGAACGCTTGAGCACGAACAAATTTCTGTTCAAAGTCGGGCTCGTCGCCGTCGAAGATTATTTCAATTCGGGAGCCGTGCTGTTCAATCTCGCCCGCGTCGACGAAAGTTTTTTTGCTGACGGCGTGAACTTCTTGGCGAAAAATCCCGCGTGCGAATCCGTCGACCAGGACATTTACAACGCGTTCTTCGCCGACAATTATCTCAAGCTCGACGGCAAGTTTAACGCGTTCGTGTCCACGGAAAGATTTTGCAAGCGTCCCGTCGCACGAAAGATTTATCATTACGCGTCGCACAGTTTGGGCTTGGACACGTCCGACGCTTTCAACGCGCTGTGGCTGGAAAATTTCTTGCGTTCGGGCTGGTGTGACGCGACGACCTTCGGGCACCTTTACGAAGAGTTCAGCAATTACGACGCGCAAATAAAAACTCAGCTGATAAAACTTTCGGCGGGCTTGAACGGCAGGAAACGCGCTTTTGTCACGTTCGCGGCTTATGTCGACGCGATTAAAGACATTTTCGACGCCGCCGACAACGAATTAATCGTGATTGAAACGTTTTTGGACTTTCACGAACTGATTCGTGCGCTGAAAAAAGTTAAATCGAAGCGAGTTTTCTTCTCGATGGTCGAAAACTTCACGATTATGCGTCACATTTTTTCGGATATGGGTCTCGTCGAAGGCAAAGACTTCTTCAACGGCTTGAAATTTCTTGCTGCGGAGCACGGTTACCGAATCAATTCGTATTCGTTCATCAAAGCACTGTGAAAAATCGCAACGTCCGGCGCAAAGTCGGGCGTTTTTTTGTTTGCGGCAGGAAAATTTGCCCGCCCGTCAAATATTTCCGCCGTTATACAAATTTTTTTGAGGAGGTGTAACGTTTTGGGCAAGTTAATTGTCATCGAAGGCGGCGACGGGTCGGGAAAAGCCACGCAAACCCGCAAACTTTTCGAGCGATTACGCGATTTGGAGAACAAAGTCATGCGAATCAGCTTTCCGAACTATGAATCTGAATCGTCCGCGCTGATTAAAATGTATCTTCGCGGCGATTTCGGCGGTTCGGCAGAAGATGTCAACCCTTACGCCGCCGCAACGTTCTACGCGGTTGACAGATTCGCCGGTTTTTTCGATTGGAAGGACATTTATCGCGCCGAACGCGGAATTGTTTTGAGTGATCGCTACGTCAGCTCGAATATGGCCTATCAAGCCGCCAAAATTGACAAAAAATCCGACCGCACGAAGTTTTTGGCGTGGCTTGACGACCTGGAATTTAAACATTTCGGCTTGCCGCGACCCGATTTGACGATTTTTCTGGACATGCCGCCCGAAATTTCGGCGATTTTGCGTCGTGAACGCGGTCGCGAAGACATTCACGAGCGAGATGCGGCTTACATGCGCAAAACTTACAACGTTTATCGCGAAATTGCCGTCAAATACGGCTGGAAAGTCGTAAATTGTGCGAATAAAAGCTTCGCACGCAGTACAACAGACATTCACGAGGACATTTTTCGCCTCGTCGAAGAGATTTTGATTTAAGGAGGCAGTTTTTTGCTCAAAGAAGTTGTTATTGTCGAAGGAAAATCCGACATTGCCGCCGTCAAACGTGCAATCGACGCCGATTGTATCGCGACAGGCGGTTTTCATTTGACCAAAAACGTTTTGCGGACTGTTTCGGGCGCGTATAAACGTCGCGGGATAATTATTTTGACTGATCCGGACTCCGCGGGCGAAAATATCCGAAATTTCCTGTCGAAAAACTTCCCAAATGCCAAACACGCGCACATTTCACGCGACGAAGGCACTTTCGGCGACGATATTGGCGTCGAAAACGCGTCTCCGGAAGCAATTCGCAACGCTTTGGCTAAAATTCACACGCTCACGGCCGATTTTCGCGAAGAATTCACCGTTGCGGAGATGATTTCGCTTAAAATTTCGGGTTCGGAAGACAGTTCACGCCTTCGCGACAAAATTTCAGCGATTTTGGGCGTCGGATATTGCAATACGAAAACTTTTGTCCGCAGATTGAACGCTTACGGCGTCACTCGCGCCGAATTTTTGGAGGCTTTGGCATGTTGCACCCGATAATTGCCGACCCGGCGGTCACAAAACACATTTTGCGGCGTTTTAAGTTGCGTGCAGTGAAAAATTTCGGGCAAAACTTCCTGATTGACCCGCAAATCGTCCGAAAAATCGTCGATGCGGCAGAAATTTCGCCCGAAGATGACGTTTTGGAAGTCGGCGCGGGCATTGGATCGCTCACTCAAGGACTTTTGGAGGCCGGAGCACGCGTTACAGCCGTCGAAATCGACAAAAAATTACCCGCAGTGCTCAAAGAGACGCTCGCGGGCTACGAAAATTTCAATTTAATCGTCGGCGACGTGCTGAATTTGAATTTGTCGGAGCTTATGCCGCGAAAATTCAAGGTCGTGGCGAATTTGCCGTACTATATCACGACGCAAATCCTGTTGGAGCTGTTGAATCGCGAACTTCAGGCGACAAAAATCGTCACAATGGTTCAACGCGAAGTCGCAGAACGCATGACGGCCGTTCCAAATTCAAAAATTTACGGCGCGTTGTCGGTTGCGGTTCAATTTCGGGCAAATGCACGCAAAATTTTCGATGTAAAGCCCGAAAGTTTCTTGCCGCCGCCCGAAGTGACCAGTTCAGTCGTTGTTTGCGACGTAAGAAAGCCGCCGTTCAATGTCGACGAAGATTTTTACTTCAAAATCGTGCGAACAGCCTTCGCTCAACGACGAAAAACGATTTTGAACTCGTTGGCAAGCTTTGGACGCGAAAAAATTTTAAATTCGGGCGTCAATCCGTCGCTCAGAGCCGAAAATTTGAGTTTGGAAGACTTCGCACAACTTGCAAACGCGCTCAAAACGTAAAAAAAATCCCCTCGACGCGATGTCGTGGGGATTTTTGTCGATTTAATCGGCTTTGACTTCGGATTTTTTGTCGCTCAAAACTTTTTCGGGCTGCTGAAGGGCTTCAACCTTCGACAAATTTTCTGCGGGATTGTCAATTCCGCTTGCAATTCGCTCAAGCATGTCAAAATCAATGTCGTCAAGCGAAAATTCGGCTTCATTCGCAAGTTTTTTATCGTTCGTCATGATTTTTCGGCCTCCAAATTGGAAATTTCGTCCTGCGAATCGTCTTTTACGAAATTTTTAAGCGTGCAAGCGTAAACGTCGCCCGAATCTTTGACGCATTGCAGATATTTATCGACGTCAACGCAAGAATGGCTGACAATTCCGTCGGCAATGGCTTCAAGTTGCGCATCGGTGAGAATTTGACCGCCCAACGCGTCAAAATGCTCGTCAAAAACCGATTCGGCGTCGGAAAATTTGTTTTCGTCCAAGATATTCGCCTCCAATCTGCAAGCATTGTATTGATTTTGTCGCCCGCGTCAAGCAAAATCGTCGCGCAGGCAGGAAAATCGCCAAACTGCTAGAATCATTGTGCGAAAACAGTTACGGAGGTTAAACCATGAAAAATTACAACAGCGAATCAATCCGAAACGTCGCGTTCTGCGGTCACGGCCGCTCAGGCAAGACGACTTTGCTTGAAGCGGCACTTTTCAACAGCGGAGCGACGACGCGCTTGGGCAATGTCGACCTTGGCACGAGCGTTTTGGACTTCGAGCCGGAAGAAACCAAACGCAAGATGTCAATCAGCACGGCTTTGGCGGCGGTTGAGTGGAAGAATTTCAAAATCAACGCGCTTGACGTGCCCGGCTTCCCCGATTTCGTCGCGGAAATGCACGGAGCTTTGGCGGCGGCGGACGCTGAAGTTATCGTCGTTTCGGCAAGCGCGGGCGTCGAAGTCGAAACCGAAAAATCTTGGGCGTTGGCGGAAAGTTTGAACTTGCCGCGTGCGTTTTTCGTCACGAAGATGGATCGCGAACACGCCGACTTCGAGAAAGTTTTGGGTCAACTCAAAGACAAGTTCGGCAGTAGCGTCGTTCCCGTGCAAATTCCCGTCGGCAAGGAAGACAGCTTCAAAGGCGTTGTTGACTTGATTAAAGCTTTCGCGAAAGTTAAAGCGGACGACGAGCAAATTGACGGCGCGGAAGTTGCCGACGAAGTCGAAACTGCGCGCCTTGACATGCTGGACATTGTCGCGGAATTCAACGATGAACTGATGATGAAATATCTTGACGGCGACGTTGAAGACCTCGACGAAAACGAAATTTCCGAAGCGTTGGCTACGGGCTTTGCCGAAGCGAAAGTTTTCCCCGTGTTCGTCGGCAGCGCGCTGAAAAATGTCGGCATCAAAAAATTCCTCAACAGCATTGTCGAATTCTTCCCCGCGCCGAGTGCGAAAACTTACAACGGCATCAATCCGAAGAGCGACGAGCTTGTCGAACGCAAAATTTCCGAGCCGTTCAGCGGACAAATTTTCAAAACGATGGTTGACCCGTTTGTCGGCAGAATGTCTTATGTGCGCGTCATTTCGGGCGACATGAAAGGCGACGCGACGTATCAGCTGTTCGGCGAAAAATCCGAAGGTCAGGAACGTTTGAGCGGCCTGTTCACCATGCAGGGCAAAAAACAAATTCCCGTCGACGTTGCGCACGCGGGCGACATTGTCGTCACATCGAAACTTGCCAACGCGAAAACGGGTGACACTCTCTGCGAAAAAGCCGCGCCGATTAAATACGAGCGAATCAAATATCCCGAACCGATGCTTGCAATGGCAGTCACCTCCGCCAAAAAAGGCGAAGAAGATAAAGTTTTCGGCGCGATTATCCGTCAGCAGGACGAAGACCCGACAATCTGGCTTGAAAAGAAAGCCGAAACGAAACAGACGATTCTGCGCGGTATCGGCGAAGTTCACCTGGACATTTTGAGCGACAAACTTCAGCGCAAATTCGGCGTGCAAATGGTTTTGGGCGAACCCCGCGTTGACTACCGCGAAACGATTCGCAAGGCCGTCGAAGTCGAAGGCAAGCACAAGAAACAATCGGGCGGTCACGGGCAGTACGGTCATGTTTGGCTGAAAATTTCCCCGAACAAAGAAAAGTCCGACAAGCCGTTTAACGTCGTGTTCTCCGAAAGCATTTTCGGCGGCAGCGTTCCGCGTCAATATTTCCCCGCCGTCGAAAAAGGCACTTACGAAACTTTGGCGCAGGGAATTATCGCGGGCTATCCCGTCGTCGACGTGGCTGTCAACCTGTACGACGGCTCTTATCACGCGGTTGACTCCAGCGAAGCGGCGTTCAAGACTGCAACGTCAATCGCGCTGAAAAAAGGCGTCCTTGCCGCAGATCCGATTTTGCTTGAGCCGATTGACGAAATTACCGTTTTGACGCCCGAAAATTATATGGGCGACATTATCGGCAAGCTCAACAGCAAGCGCGGCAAAATTCTCGGCATGGACCCGAAAGGCAAAGGCATGACCGAAGTCAAAGCGTTGATTCCGTCGAGCGAACTTTACAAGTACGCGACCGACTTGCGTTCGCAGACTCAAGGCCGTGCGTCATATTCGCTGAAGTTCTCGCATTACGAACCGATGCCCGACAAACTCGCCGAAAAGATTATCGAAGAACACAAAGCCGCAGCAGCAGAGAAATAATTTCCAGCGACGCGTCACAGACCGCCGGTTGAATCAACTTTCGACCGACGGTTTTTTTTGTGCGCGGAAATATTTTCGACGCTCCTTGCGAATGTCGTTGCTGAAGCGTTCCTCTTCGCTGAAAATGCAGCCGCAGTAATTTTGCCGATAAAGCTCAAGCTCCGTGCTCAAGTCAATGCCGTCCTGCCAGCCGACGCGAAAGTCTTCGTAATGAAATTTCACGTCGAAGCGTTCGGCATAATGCTCGGCGAATTTTTTAATCAGCCCGTGATTTTGGTGGCGACTGTAAAGCAGCGACGTCGTGAAGAACTTGAAATTGTTTTCGGCGGCGAAACGTGCGACTTCACTCAATCGCCACGCGTAACAAATTCCGCAACGTTTGTGGAAGCCGTCCGCGAAGTGAACCGAGTCGAAGCTCTCGACGACCAAAGCCGTCCGCGTCAAAAATTCGCGCAGGCGATAATGATTGTCCGCGAAAAATTCAATGCCGACCTTTTCGGCGAATTCGCGTGCCGTGTTGAGTCGACGTTTCCACTCCTGGTGCGGGTGAATGTTCGGGTTTAAAAAATATCCGACCGGCTCGAAGCCTTCTTCGTGCAGACGCTTGACGGGATAACACGCGCACGGTCCGCAACACATGTGCAACAAAATTTTTTCCATGACGGGAGTCCTCAATAGATGTGAAATTCTTTCCACGGAATTTGGTCGAGGTGAATCGAACGCAAAAATTCCACGATGTCGCGTCGCCCGTAATAATGCGGCGTGCCGTTGGAGTCCTGCGACATTAAAATTATCGGCATGTTGCGGAAGAATTGCGACAGCTGATTTCGCACGCGAAGTGCCCGCGTCGTGTAATTGGTCACCGTGCGATTGACGGCGACGACCGCGAAAGTCACGCCCTGTTCGATGATGACCGCGCCTTGAATCTTCATGTTGAATCACCTCCGAAACGTTGGTATGCAAATTATATCATGCGTCGACACTTCGCGGCAGGAATTTTTTCGACGGCGGCAAATTTCGTCGCGGGGAGTTGATTGACATGTTCGAGCCGAAGAAACTTTTCGCGCTGTTGACGATTGTCCTTGCGTTGACGTTGAGCGGTTGCGTCGACAATGAATCTTCCGCGCCGAAAGAATTCCTGAACGTTTCTTACGACCCGACCCGCGAACTTTACGCCGAGTACAACGAAAAATTTCTTGAGCACTGGACGCACGACTTGGGGCACGGCGAAATTGTTATCGAACATTTGCACGGCGGCAGCGGCAAGCAGGCTCGCGCAGTCATTGACGGGCTTGAAGCCGACGTTGTCACGCTGGCACTTGCTTACGACGTGATTCAAATTAAAAAGGCGGGCTTGATTCGCGGCGGCTGGCGAAAAGAATTCCCCGACAATTCGTCGCCGTACACTTCGACTATCGTTTTCCTTGTGCGCAAAGGCAACCCGAAAAATATTCGCGATTGGGACGACTTGATTCGCCCCGACGTGAAAATCGTCACGCCGAACCCGAAGACTTCAGGCGGCGCGCAGTGGAATTATCTTGCCGCGTGGGAATTCGCCCGCAGGAATTTCGACGGCGACACCGACCGAATCGAAGACTTCATGCGCAAACTTTTCGCCAACGTCGTCGCGCTTGACAGCGGTGCTCGCGGCTCGACAAACAGTTTCGTGCACAAAAAAATCGGCGACGTGTTAATCGCCTGGGAGAACGAAGCTTTGCGTTGCGTGAACGAAATGCCTTACCAATACGAAATTGTCACGCCGAGTTTGAGTATTTTGGCGGAACCGTCCGTTGCAATCGTCGACAAAATCGTTGACGCGAAAGGTACCCGCGAAATTGCCGAAGAGTATCTGACGTGGCTTTATTCGCCCGAAGGTCAAGAAATTGCCGCGAAGAATTTCTATCGCCCGCGTGACAAAAAAGTTTTGGCGCGTTATGTCGACGTGTTCAAGCCGCTTGATTTATTCACGATTGATGAAGCTTTCGGCAGCTGGGTTAAAGCGCACAACGACCACTTTGCCGACGGCGCGACCTTCGACAAAATTTATCGCCGCTGAGTTGTCGATTGACGCTTGCAAAAAAGTTTCGCGCAGATTATAATTTCGTCGCAAACAAAAATGCCTCGCGTGAACGAGGCGAAGATGCTTGCCGGGCGGTTTAGCCCCTCATGTATAACGACATCAGGTTAAAGTGATTAACAGTCGCTTAAGCTGAGGACTTAGGCGGCTGTTTTGCTGAGCAGAAGCAGAATCGCTCCCGTAAGCAATGTTACACGGATTATGATTTTAATCACGCGCATAATCTCACCCCCTTTCCGGGGGCTTTGGAGATTGAAACCGCCCTTCGCCGCGTTGGCGACAAGCAATACGAATTATAACAGGCACGTCGCCCGAATTCAAGGCGGCGTTCATTTTTTTTACAGACGGCAAAAAGTTCGTGCGTCGATTGAAAAATTTTCGGCGCATGTTATAATCGGCGCAAAACAATTCGAGGAGGCGACACGACATGAAGTGGGTTTGCAACGTTTGCGGCTGGGAGTACGACGAAGAGTTGGGCGACCCCGACAACGACATTGAGCCAGGCACGAAGTTTGAAGACTTGCCCGAAGATTTCGTTTGTCCGCTGTGCGGCGTCGGCAAAGATGATTTCTCGCAGGCAGAGTGAAAATTTTTTCGTCGAAGTGTGGCAAAGCGCGAATCGTTATGCTACAATAATTGCGAACAATCTTTTGAGGAGGCATTTTTAAATGAAAGTTACTGTAGTCGGTTCCGGCAACGTGGGCGCGACCGTGGCGAACGTCTTGGCGACCAAAGGTTTTGCAAGTGAAGTCGTCCTTATCGACATCAAAGAAGGTCTGTCCGAAGGCAAAGCGATGGACATCATGCAGACGGCGCACATGCTCAACTTTGACACCACCGTTACGGGTGTGACGAACGATTATGCGGCGACGGCAGGCTCGCAAGTCGTCGTTGTCACCAGCGGCATTCCCCGCAAACCCGGCATGACTCGCGAACAACTTATCGGCACGAACGCGAAGATCGTCAAAAGCGTCGTCGACCAAATTCTCGAACATTCGCCCGAAGCGATTTTGATTATCGTGTCGAATCCGATGGACGCAATGACTTACTTGACGCTCAAAGACACGAAGCTCCCGCGCAACCGCATTATCGGTCAAGGCGGCATGTTGGACAGCTCGCGTTTCCGCTACTACTTGGCACTTGCGCTTAAAGAAGCCGGCTATCCCGCGACTCCGACCGATATTGACGGCATGGTTGTCGGCGGACACGCTGATAAAACAATGGTTCCGCTCGTCAGCTTGGCGACTTACCGCGGCATTCCCGTCACGCAACTTTTGAGCGACGAAGCCATTCAAAAAGCTGTCGAAGCGACCAAAGTCGGCGGCGCAACCTGCACGAAACTTTTGGGAACTTCCGCGTGGTACGCTCCGGGTGCGGCGGCTGCGGCTCTCGTCGAAGCCATTGCCCTTGACGCGAAGAAACTTATCCCGTGCTGCGTCTACCTTGACGGCGAATACGGCGAAAAAGATCTTTGTATCGGCGTGCCCGTCATCCTCGGCAAAAACGGCATCGAGAAGATTGTCGAAGTCGAATTCTCCGAAGCCGAAAAAGCCAAATTCGCCGAAAGCGTCGCGGCGGCTCGCGAAGTCAACAGCAAGCTCGGCGAAGCACTCGCGTAACCGAACCGACACATTTACAACACGAACACAGGAACTCTGCCGTAATTGGCGGAGTTCTTTTGATTTAAGGAGGTGACCGAATTTGACGATATTGCAGGTGAAGGAAACGACAGGTTTATTTCCAAGGAGGAGATCAACATGTTTGACCACATTGAAAAAATCGAACGGATTGACCGCGTCAAGGGCGTCACCAACGACAACCGCCAACGTTTCAACAGCGGACGCGGACGCCGCGACGAGACCGGCACTTTCGCCGACGAACTTCGCCGCGCAATGAACTTGCCCAAAAAAGTCAAGCCCGTCAACAAAACACCCGTGCCCGAAGCTTACCAACTCGAAATTAACTCAAGCGGAACGCATTCGCTCTTTTACATGAGCGGGCTTAGCCTCGACCGTTTGCTTGCATGAAGGAGACATGTTATGGACGACAAAATTTTTATGAAGCTCGCGCTCGACGAGGCAAAGCGGGCGTTCAACGAACATGAAGTTCCAATCGGTGCCGTTCTCATTGACGAGAGCGGCATTTTGGTTTGCGGCGACCACAACCGAATCGAACAGCTTGGCGACGCGACGGCTCACGCGGAAATTTTGACGTTGCGTGCGGCAAGTCGAATTTTAAACCGTCGACGGCTGACGAATTGCACGCTGTATTCGACGGTGGAGCCGTGCGCAATGTGTGCGGGCGCGTTGATTCTTTGCCGCGTGAAACGACTGGTTTACGGCGCGACGGATTCCAAATTCGGGGCGTCGGAGTCTTTGTTCAACGTGACGGACAATCCCGCGCTCAATCACAGACTGCAAGTGACCGCCGGCGTGCTTGAAGACGAAAGCCGCGACCTGCTGAAAAAATTCTTCGCCGACAACCGACAGCAGCGGTAATCCGGCCGTCATGGATGACGGCCGCCGCCCGCGGTTGAAACAGGATGTTTCACCTGCGGGCTGTTTTCTTTTGGTTACTTTTCTTTTGCGCCAAAAGAAAAGTAACATTAACCGTCAACAAATCGCCGACGAAAATTTTTTTGCGCGCCCGTTAATCTGTGATACAATGCAAAGAAATTTTCTTCGGGAAGGTGTTCGTCAATGAGTCTTAAGAACAAAGCGATTCTGGCAGTCACCGCGATTGTTGTCGTCGCGTGCGTGATGATGGGTGTAATCGGCTACATTCGCGTCGAAGATGCGTTCGCCAAAGCTTTGGAGATGAAAGCCGAATCGAACGTGCAATCGCTTGCGGAGATTTTGAATTACCGCTACCAAGGCGATTGGCATTTGCGCGACGGCGTGCTTTACAAAGGCGATACGAAGATGGAAGGCGCCGACCAAATCGTCGACTCGCTGAGCGCAATTTGTGAAGGCAAAGTTACAATCTTCAAAGGCGACGAACGCGTTTCCACAACCGTCAAAGACGCAAGCGGCAAGCGTTCCGTCGGCACGAAAGGTTCGCCGCTGGTCACGCAAGTCGTCCTCGACAAAGGCAAAAAATTCCTCGGCAAGGCGAACGTCGCGGGCGAAGAACATTACGCCGCTTATCAACCGCTCAACGACGCGACGGGCAAAACTATCGGCATGTTGTTCGTCGGCGTCAGCGTGCACGAAATGGATTCGATAACAAACGACTTCATCTTTACGACAATCGTCGGTGTGCTCGTCGTCGTCTTGGTGTGTATCTTCCTGTCGAATTATTTTATCGGGCAGATGATTGACAAGCTCGACTCCGTTGTCAAAGCAATGAAACACGTCGCGGAAGGCAACCTGCGCATTCCCGATTTAAACGTTGTGACCGACGACGAAATCGGCGCGTTGGCGAACAGCTTAAACAACATGAAGTTCAAGCTCAAACACCTGTTGACCCGAATTCTGGAATATTCCGCACGCGTCGCCGCCTCAAGCAAAGAACTCAACGAAGGCACGCAACAAACGCACGATTCGATTAACTCCGTCGTGCAGAGCATGTCGGTTTTGACGCACGGTACCGCCGAACAGGAACAAACCATTGCCGCGCTGGAAGAAAAAATCAACGACATGTTCGAGAAGATGGACAGCCTGAGCGAAACCGCGCTTCAAATGCAGGAAGTCGCCAACGACAGTACCGCCAATGCTTCCGAAGGTAAAAAGCGCGTTGACGCGGCAATCGCCATGATGAAGAAAATCGAAGAACAAGTTAATTCTTCCGCAAAAGTCGTCGGCGAACTCGGCAAACGTTCAGACGAAATCGGACAGATCGTCGAGACAATTTCGGGCATTGCGGGTCAAACGAACTTGCTTGCTTTGAACGCGGCGATTGAAGCTGCACGTGCGGGCGAACAAGGTCGCGGCTTTGCAGTCGTCGCAGAAGAAGTCCGCAAGCTCGCCGAACAGTCCGCCGAAGCCGCAACGAATATCGCAAACCTTATCGCAACCATTCAAGCCGACACGGAGTCCGCCGTCGAAGCGATTGACCAAGGCAACCAAGGCGTCAAGGAAGGCACGCAAGCCGTTATCGAGACGGGCGAAGCGTTCGCGGGCATCGAGGAGCAATCCAATCGACTCACCGTCAACGTCGAAAAAAGTTTGGCGGACATTGCCGCGGTTTACATGAGCAACAGCGAAATCACAACGGCCGTCGGGCGCGTTCGCGAAATTGCAACCAAGACCGGCGAAAATGCAGTTTCCGTCAACGCCGTCACCGAAGAGCAAACCGCAAGCATGCAGGAAGTTGCGCACGCCAGCCAAAAGCTCACCGACCTTGCGCACGAAATGCACGACGAAGTAAACCTGTTCAAGCTGTGATTCGGAGGAAACATTTTGAGCGACATTGCCATCAAAGCCGAACACCTCACGAAGATTTATAAGATTTACGCGCAGGACATTGACCGCCTGAAAGAAACGTTTCACCCGTTCCACAAAAGATACAGCCGCGACTTTTACGCGCTTGACGACGTGTCGTTTGAAATTCACCGCGGCGAAAACGTCGGGCTTGTCGGCAAGAACGGCGCGGGCAAGTCCACGTTGCTTAAAGTCATCACGGGCGTTTTGACGCCGAGCAGCGGCACGTTGCAAGTCAACGGGCGAATTGCGTCGCTTTTGGAATTGGGCGCGGGCTTTAATCCCGACATGACCGGCGTCGAAAACATTTACATGAACGGCCTGCTAATCGGTCACAGCCGCGAAGTCATGGACGCCAAAGTCGACGACATCATTGCGTTTGCGGACATCGGCGACTTCATAAATCAGCCCGTCAAAACTTATTCGTCGGGCATGTTTGCGCGCCTTGCCTTCGCCGTCAACGCTTTTGTTGAGCCGGACATTTTGATTGTCGACGAGGCGTTGAGTGTCGGCGACGCGTTTTTTCAAAGCAAGTGCATGGACAAGATGCGCTCAATGATTCAAGGCGGCGTGACCGTGCTTTTCGTCAGCCACGATACCTTTGCCGTGAAGAATCTTTGCGAACGTGCGTTTCTCATGCAGTCGGGGAAAATTTTAATGGACGCGCCCGCCCGCGACGTTGTCGAACGCTACCGCTACATGTTGCTTGAATCTCGCGGCGAACTCACCGAAGAACAATCGCAACGTCAAAACAATCTGGTCGACAATCTGCGCGACGGCAAACAGTTTTTTGCCGAAGAAAAAATTTCCGCCGAAAGTCTCGCTCGCGGCAAAGAAACTTTCCTCAAGAACGCGACGTATCAGCGCACGGGCGACAAGCGTGCCGTCCTTGAAAACGTTCAGCTGCTGAATCTCGACGGCGAACTTGTCGACGAAGTCATCTTCGGTCAAAAGGTCGTCCTGCGCATGATTGTCCGCTTCATGCAGGACGTCGCGTGCCTGGGCATGGGCTACCACATTCGCAACGCGACGGGCATCGATTTAATTTACACCGACTCGCGCTTCCACGATATTAAGGCGATTTTCGACGCGAAGGCGGGCGAAGTTTACGTTATCGATTGGACGTTCAAGGTCGAACTGCGGCAGGAACTTTACGACATTGCCTGCGTCATTTCCACGCCGCTTGAAGAGACTTTGAATTACTCGGAGATGTGCGACTTCGTGCCGTGTGCGCTTCAATTCAACGTCGTGAGCCCGAATCCGTACTTGAGCTTGCCGGGCGGTTACGTTCATTGGCACAACGATTTGAACGTGCGCCGCGTCGACTTGAAATAATTTCGCACGGGGAGTGAATCACATGCTTTATCGCCTGAAAGAAAAACCCGACCGCTTGACCGTCAACCTTCCCGAAGGCAAGCGCGACGCGTACACCTCGGCGACACATGAATTCATTGCCGAACACGAACAATGCGACGGTCAACGAAGTCAACAAATCCGCCGCGTCGAACCGGAATAATTTTTCGCACGGGGAGTGAATCACATGCTTTATCGCCTGAAAGAAAAACCCGACCGCTTGACCGTCAACCTTCCCGAAGGCAAGCGCGACGCGTACACTTCGGCGGCACACGAATTCGGCATCAGCATTTCGGGCTTGGTTCAGCTCGGCGTCGAAGAATTCATTGCCAACCATGCGGACGAAGAATCCGCCCGAAAAGTCAAGGCGTGCGAAAAGTTGTCCGCGCAGGAACGTCGCTTGCTCAAAGCTTTTGACGCGTTGCCGAAAGAATCGCGCTCGATTGTCTTGCGGCTCGTCGAAGACTTTGCGTTGAAAATTTCCGGCGTCAATTCAGTTGATTAAAAAGTTTTTTCGGGTATAATGGTCTGAATAAAATATGGAGGCGAAATTTTTGTGGAGACTTCGGAAGTTCAAAAGTTCAACCTAAAAAATTTTCTCTCGACCAAAACGGCAATTGCGGCGACGTGCGCACTCGTCGGCGTGGGTGTGGCTTTTGCAGTGTCAAACTCCGTGGCGTCGAGCGACAAAATTGTCCTCGGCGTGCGTTCGGAAGGTCAACCAATCGGCGGCATGGACAAAGCGTCTGCGGAAAAATTTTTCACCAACGTTGCCGCGCAGAAAATCCACACGTTGACTTTTCGTTACGGCAACGAAGAATTCACCGTCACGCCCGAAGACATCAGCTTGAAGCCGCTCGTCAGCAAGGCGACCAACGAAGCTTTCGGTTACGGACGAGGCGGCTCGGCTCTCGACAACTTCAACGGGCAGATTAAATGCGCGCTCAACGGCCGCGACGTGAAACTTTCCGCCGAATACGACACGACCTTACTTGACGCAAAGCTCAACGAAATTGCCGCCAAAGTCAACCGCGACCCCGTCAATGCTTTGTGCGAATTCGGCGCAAACGGCGCGATTGAAAAAATTCCCGGCGTTATCGGCAAGAAGCTTGACACAGCCAAACTTGCCGAAGAATTGCGCGAACCGTTGACGACGCTTGACTTGCCCAAAGGCGTTATCGAACTTGTGCCCGAAGACATCGCGCCGTTTATCACGACCGAAGACATCGCGCAGATTGACACGGTGCTCGGCACGTACAGCACTTATTATTATCCCGGCGACCGCGGCGACAATATTTGGATTGCCGCGAACTCCATCTCGAACAAAATCGTCAAACCTTCGTGGACGTTCTCTTTTAACGATACCGTCGGGCCGCGCACGTGGGACAACGGTTACAAAGTTGCGGGCGTCATCATCAACGGGCGACCCGACGTTGATTACGGCGGCGGAGTTTGTCAAGTCAGTTCCACGCTGTACAACGCGGTTTTGCTCGCGGGTTTGACGCCGACCGAACGCACGGCGCATTACTTCGCGTCATCGTATATCGGGCTTGCTCGTGACGCGACTGTTGCCGACGGACAGATCGATTTCAAATTCCGCAATGACCTTTTGCACAACGTTTACTTGATTGCCGAAGCATCAGGCTCGACGTTGACCGTTTCGGTTTTGGGCACGAAAGCCGACTTGAACGGCGCGGACATTTCGCTTGAGACTGAAGGCACGTCGCTTTACCGCGTGTGGCGAAACGGCGGCGAAGTCATCCGCGACGAATACTTGCACACCGACGTTTACGAAACGCCTAAACCCGCACGAACTTAACAGGAGCGATTCACATGAACAATAAAGTTGCCGTGGCAATGAGCGGAGGTGTCGACAGCTCGTTGACTGCGGCACTTTTGCTTGAACGCGGCTTTGAAGTTGTCGGCGTGACCATGTTGCTTGCCGACGCGCAAAATCTTTCCGACGCCCGAAACGTCTGCGAACATCTCGGAATAAATCATCACGTCGCGGACTTCCGAAAAATTTTCCGTGCGAAGGTCGAAGATTATTTCGTCGCGGAATATCTGCGCGGGCGAACTCCGAATCCTTGCGTTCGTTGCAACCGCGAAATAAAATTCGGCGCGCTGTTTGATTTCGCGTTGAACGAACTTGACGCGGACTTTCTTGCGACGGGACATTATGCGCGAATTGTCTTCGACGACGAACGTTTCAAGCTCAAAAAGGCCGCCGACGTTCGCAAAGATCAATCTTACGTGCTGTACAATTTGACCGCGGACAAGCTCGCGAAAATCATTTTGCCGTTGGGCGAATTCACCAAAGCCGAAACGCGACGCCTTGCCGACGAAATGAAATTGCCCGTCGCACACAAGCCCGACAGTCAAGAAATTTGTTTCGTGCCCAATGACGATTACAAAAGTTTCGTCGCCGCCCGCAAGCCCGAAGCCGACGCACTTCAAACCGGTGACATCGTCGACGCGAACGGAAAAGTTTTGGGACATCATTGCGGAGTTGCCAATTACACAATCGGTCAGCGCAAAGGTCTTGGCATTGCCGCCGAACATCCGCTTTACGTCACGCGCCTCGACGTTGAAGGTCGAAAAGTTTTTGTCGACGCGGGCGACAAACTTTTTTCCGACGAATTGACCGCTCACGACGCGCATTGGATTTACAAGCCGACGTTGCCGAAGACTCTTCACGCGAAAATTCGTTACGGCTCACGCGTCGCGGCCTGCACCGTTGCCGAAGACGAAAATTTTCTGCGCGTGACGTTCGACGAAGCTCAACGGGCGATTACTTCGGGGCAGTCGATTGTTTTCTACGACGGCGACGAAGTTCTCGGCGGCGCGATTATCGATTGACGCTTGCAAAATAGATAAAACGTTAAGCAGTCGCTTAAGCTAGGGACTTAGGCGGCTGTTTTCGTTTGCGAAACGTCACGTGTCACACCAATAGTTCCGTCGCTTTTAAAGCGACCGTTCATTTTTTTTACAGTCTTGAAAAAGTCTTCTGCGACAAGTATACTTGCGCGGGAGGTTTTGCCTGTGGAAAACAGAAATTTATTTCGCGGCTTCTGGTCACTGTTCAAAGGTTACTGGTCAAGCGAAGAAAAGTGGAAAGCACGCGGGCTTTTGGCTGTCGTCATTGCAATGAATTTCGCGATGGTTTATCTGCTCGTGCAACTCAACGAATGGTACCAAATTTTTTGGGACGCGTTGCAAAATTACGAGGAAGAAAGTTTTTGGCCGCTGATCGGGCGATTCAGCGCGATTGCCTTCATTTACATAATCATTGCGGTTTACGCGGTTTATCTGCGGCAAATGTTGCAAATCAAATGGCGCACATGGATGACGAAAAATTATCTCGACGCGTGGATGGGCGGGCAAACTTATTATCGGTTGCAGGACGCGACGGACAACCCCGACCAGCGTATTTCCGAAGACATCGGGCAATTTGTCAACTTGTCGCTCGCGCTGTTAATCGGCTTCCTCAAGCAGCTGACGACTCTGGCGGCGTTCGGCGTGGTGCTGTGGAATTTGAGCGGTTCATTCTCGTTCACGGTCGGCGGCGTCGAAATCGTCATTGCGGGTTACATGTTCTGGTTTTCGTTGATTTACTCCGGAATCGGAACGGTTATCGCGCACAAAGTCGGACGCAAGTTAATCGGGCTGAACTTCGATCAACAAAAGTTCGAGGCGGATTTCCGTTTCAGCATGATGCGCGTTCGCGAAAATTCGGAGAGCATTGCTTTTTATCGCGGGGAACCGGCCGAACGCGAAGTCTTCGACATGAAGTTCAGCAACGTCATCAAAAATTATTGGCAACTCATGCGCAAGACCAAGCACTTGAATTTTTACGTCAACGGCTACGCACAACTGGCGGTACTCGTGCCATATATCATGGCGTATCCAAGGTATTTCGCCAAAGAAATTCAGCTCGGCGGACTCATGCAAATTTCGTCGGCATTCGGGCGCGTGCAGGACGCGTTGAGTTTCTTCGTCGATTCTTACGACACGTTGGCGAATTTGGCGGCGGTTGTCAATCGTCTTTACGGCTTCACCGAACACATGGACGAGGCGCGAAAAGTTCAAAGTTCCGTCACGCGGGCAACGGCTCCCGAATTGAAAATTTCCGCGCTCAACGTCAACTTGCCGACGGGTCGCGAATTGCTCAAGAAACTTTCACTCGAATTGCAAAACGCAAAGTCGCTTTTGGTGACGGGCGCGTCGGGTTGCGGCAAGTCGACACTGCTTCGGACTTTGGCGGGACTGTGGCGATACGCGTCGGGCGAAATTTCCCTGCCGCCGAATGCCCGCGTGATGTTCCTGCCGCAAAAGCCGTACCTGCCGCTGGGAACTTTGCGACGTGCGCTGATTTACCCGTTCGCCGAAAAAGATTCGCCGCCCGACGACAGGTTAAAAGAAATTCTTCGACGGGTGGACTTGCCCGCCTTGGTCGACAAACTCGACATTACCGACGATTGGAGCAGAATTCTTTCGTTGGGCGAACAACAGCGGCTTGCCTTCGCACGAGTGTTGTTGAGTGCGCCCGATTACATTTTCCTTGACGAGGCGACTTCTGCGCTTGACGAGCCGCGTGAAGTCGAAATGTACAAAATTCTGCGCGAAGACTTGCCGAAGTTGACGGTCGTAAGCGTGGGGCACAGGTCGACGCTGTTTGACTTGCACGACACGGAATTAAATCTTGACGGCGCGGGCGGTTACAAATTGCGGTCACTGACTTGACGAGGTTGCGGTCGTCGCTTCGATTGAATTCGTTGTTTTTGTGTTACTTTCTTTGGCAGCAAAGAAAGTAACCAAAGAAACTGCGCTTGCTGTGATACATCGTGTATCACGCGCAAGCGTTGCGGCCGTCATCCATGACGGCCGGAACTTCCGACGCGTTGTCGGTCTTTGTAACGAAACCGATTCACCGAACGTATAACGTTCAAAAAGTTTGGAGGTCGTCAACATGATCAAGAACATTCTTATCGGCGTCGTCGTCCTGTTCGTCGCGTACATGGTTTACGCCACATACACGGTCGCCAACGAAGTTATAGACGAAACGCTCAAGGCCAAAGAACCGCAACTTCGCCAATACATTCAACTTGACGAGGCGGCGCAGAATCAATACGTCATGGAGCACGCGAACGAAGTCTTCGGCGAAATGATGAAGCAGGACATCAAGCCCGAAGACAAAGACGCGTTTGAACGTTTCGAGGCAGCGCAGAAGTATCCCGAAGTTCAGCAGGCGTTGATTAAGTTCGGGCGTTCGTTCTTCGCGGAAGCGATTGTTCATTCCGACGCGATTGTCAAAGACTTGTCCGCCGACGCAAAGGCGAAGTATCAGAGCGAAGCCGACATGTTCAAGCAGAATTTCGAGGCTTATGCCGACGTCCTCAACGCCATTACCGAAAAACTCAAAGCCGCGAAGTAATTCGCCGACGCAAAAACAAATGCCCGATTCCACGCGGAGTCGGGCACTTGTTTCGGTCAAAAAGTTTTTGTCACAGCGGATTCTTGCAAAAATCTATAAACGCCTGCGCCGCCTTCGAGACGTAACGATCTTTCTTCCACGCAAGCCCGATGTCGACGAAAATCGGGTCGCAGAACGGTATCGGTTTTATTTCCGCCGAGTCTTTGCAGATAAAGTCAAGCAGGAACGCAATGCCCACGTCGTGCGCGACGAGGCCTTTAATCGTGACGATTTGGCTTGATTCAAGCACCGTGCGCGGCGAAATTTTCATTGCGACCAATTTTTTTTGAACGACTTCGCGCAGGTACGCGCCTTCCTTGAACATGATTAAATCCGACGCGGCAATATCTTTGGCGGCAATTTGTTTCTTCAACGCAAGCGGACTGGTCTGCGCCACGCAAACCATCAACTGATTGCGGCTCATCTTCAGCACGTTGAGATTGGTCGCATTGTCGGGCACGATTATGATTCCGAAGTCGAGTTCGTCGCTTTCGAGTTTTTCGCGTATCGAAATTGAACCTTCTTCGTAAAGCAGAACGTCCAAGTGCGGGTGAATGTGTCTGAAGCCGGAAAACACTTTCGGGAACAGGTACGCGCCCATCATCGGCGGAATTCCGATTTTGATTGTGCCCTTTTGCAACTGCTTGTAGTCGTTGACTTCGAGCACGGCGTCTTCAATGTTGCGCAGAGCGATTTCGATTCGTTTCAGGAAAACGCGGCCTTCGGGCGTCAAACTCAACTGCTTTTGACTGCGGTCGAAAAGTTGCACGCCGAGTTCGGCCTCAAGCTTTTTTATCGCGACGGTGATGTTCGGTTGCGAAACTCGAAGTCGTTGCGCGGCGCGGGTGATATTCTTCAGGCGGCTTGCCAGCTGAAAATATTCAAGTTGCCTCAGCTCCAAGTGAGTCACTTCCTTTCGTTCAGGATAAAAATTATTCGATAACTGCTGTTTATATTGTACACCGTAAACATTTGCGTTTCAACGTCACGAAAAAATTTCTTTAGAGGTGCGCACATGATTGAACTTCGCAACGTCGAAAAAATTTTCGGCACGACGCGGGCGGTCGACAAACTCAGCTTGAAGATTCGTCGCGGCGAAGTCTTCGGCTTGCTCGGCAAAAACGGCGCGGGCAAAACTACGACGATTAAAATGTTGACGCTTCAACTTAAACCGACGGCGGGCGAAATTCTTTTCGACGGACAAAGCGTGCGCGGCAATGAAATTTCCGTTAAAAGCGCGTTGGGACTCGTGCCGCAACATTTGAACTTCGATCAGGACTTGACCGTCGAAGAAAATTTGGAACTGCACGCACGGTTACATCATCTGCCGAAAGCCGAACGTCGCGCACGCATTGACGAATTGCTGAACTTCGTCGAACTTGCGCATGTCCGAAAATCTTTCGTGCGGGAGCTGTCGGGCGGCATGAAACGTCGCTTGCTGATTGTGCGTGCGCTGATTCACCGGCCGCAGATTTTGTTCCTGGACGAGCCGACGGTTGCGCTTGACCCGCAAGTTCGCCGCAAAATTTGGCAACTTGTGCAGAGCTTGAAGTCACGCGGAATAACAATCGTGCTGACGACGCATTACATCGAGGAGGCGGAATTTCTGTGCGACCGCGTGGCGATACTCAGCTGCGGCAAACTCGTCGCGCTTGACACGGTTGAAAATCTTTGCGCGGGACGTTCGCTTGAAGAAACGTTCATTGCGCTCACGAAATAAAAAATCCCCCGCAGTCGTCGGGGGAAATTTTTTTTACGCATTTATCACGGGGAACGTGCCCAAGTTCTTCAGCCAGATACTTTTGTCGTACACGGCGCGGATTGCGTCGCGGAGTTTGTCGTCGCCGGCGTCGGTGTCCAACTCGAAAAAGAAAATGTACGCGCCCAAAATCGTGCGTGCGGGTCGCGATTCGATTCGCGTCAAGTTCACGTTGCGGCGGGCGAATTCGGTCAACACGTCGCACAAAGAACCTGCGCGGGAGCCGTCAATTTGGCAGATGAGCAAAACTTTATCGCCGTCGAAAGTTTCAATCGGCGCGGCGTCACGCGGGCGGTGACGAATTTCAAAAAAGCGCGTGAAGTTGTTCGCGTCGGCGGGAATTTTCGTCGCGGCAAGAGCGTGGAGTTTTGCGGCGCGTTCGGTACCGATTGCGGCGAAATTTTCATTTGCGGCGGTGACAATTTCGGCGGCGCGTGCACTTGAGGCGGTCGACACGATTTCGGCTTCGGGAAAGTTTTTGCGCAGGAAGTTTCGGCATTGAGCGAGCGGTTGCGCGTGCGAAAAAATTTTTGTCACGGCGTGAACGTCGGCGGTCGGCTTGGTCAACAGAAAATTTTTCACCGGCCAAACAAGTTCGCGTGCGACGGTCAACGTGTCCGAACGTGCAAGCGTGTCGAGCGTGACGTTGATTGAGCCTTCCAGCGAATTTTCGACGG